>JBGSQW010000152.1:0-30865 GCA_041737885.1 Pyrinomonadaceae bacterium
GCTAAGGACTCTCATTTACGACAGCAGGCTCTTGTCTTTCGACATGGCCTATACGTGTACCCGAGTCGACCCGCAGCGATACTCGCCTAACGGCATTGCCGGGAAGCGAGTAAAAAGTCGCGATACGCATCCTGTTGCCCAACTTAATCAGCAGGATAATCCCGTGACCAAACCGCCGCAAGCCGCGCATCGCCCACTTTCTCCACGCACCCATTCTTTTCATACCATTTATGACGCCCCTGACGGGACTAGAGAACCAAACGATGATCCCGGAAAACACCGATTCAAAACATAGATCTTTGAAAATCCAGGGAACCATTTTCCGCTCCGGGACAACGGTTCTTAGCTCCGTAGGAGCGAAATATTTATAGAAACCGAATCAATTGCAGATCAAAGCTCCGTAGGAGCGACATATATCGGTTGGAATCAAACCCCAAGAAATCCGTCAAACAATGCCGCCCCGATGGGGCTAGGGAACCAAAATATATATCCCGCATCTATAAATATGACGCCCCTGACGGGGCTAGGGAACCAAACGATGATCCCGGAAAACACCGATTCAAAACGTAGATCTTTGAAAACCCAGGGAACCAACGTCCGCTCCGATACGACGGTTCTTAGCTCCGCTAGGAGCGAAATATTTATAGAAACCGAATTCCAATAAAGGATCAAAGCTCCGTCGGAGCGACATAGATTGGTTGGAATCAAACCCCCAAATATCCCCCAAACAATGCCGCCCCGATGGGGCTAGGGAACCAAAAATAATTCCGGATTCTACAAACAGGCTGCTCCTCTGGAGCTTAAAGAACGACATTTCAAACCTAGCTCTTTGAAAACCCAGGGAACCAACATCCGATTCCCAGCTCCGCTAGGAGCGTCCTGTCTGTAGAAACCGAATTCCAATAAAGGATCAAAGCTCCGTAGGAGCGACCCAAACCGCCCGGCAAAAAGGCCACCCCGATGGGGTTAGGGAATCAAAACAATTCCGGATTCTACAAACAGGCCGATCCTCTGGAGCTTACGAACGACATTTCAAACTAGCCCTTTGAAAATCCAGGGAACCAACGTCTGATTCCCAGCTCCGCTAGGAGCGTCCTGTCTGTAGAAACCGAATTCCAATATAGGATCAAAGCTCCGTAAGAGCGACCCAAACCGCCCGGCAGAAAGGCCGCCACAAACAAGGCTAGGGAACCAAAAAAATGCACCCGAACCGACCGTGTTCGAGTGCAAAAGATTTATCGGTAAATTCCTGCCTAGCCCATCTCGTTTCCGATGCTGCGAAGGCCCTGCTTTTCGGCTCGTTCGTTGTCGAGTTCGGTGAGGACGTCGAGGAGGAAGTTGGTGTTGCTGGTGATCGCGATCACGATCGGAAATTCTTTTTCGGAGATGTTGAACTCAAAGGTCCCTGAGTTGATCTCGATCAGGTCACGAAAGGCAGCATGGCCATTCGCACCGTTACATTCAGCATCGACGATCTTGCCCTCGTTAAAGGAGACGCTGCCCATATGAAGGTCCGATTTGATAATACAAAGCCCGGTCATCTTGGCGCTTTCGATGACCTGCACCGCGTCAAAAATGCTTACGTAAGCAAGACTGCCTGCGAACGTTACGTCCGTCCTCACCTGTTGCGGCGAACGGTCGCGGTCCACCGCAAAATCCGGGCGCCTCGCCCGTCTGATCGCCTCCAATCCCGGAGCGACCGAGATTCGCGGATCGAGCAGTTTTGCTTCCTGCAGACGGTCATAGGCGAGGTCAAAATCCTCGCGGGCGATGTACAGGCTGACCAGGGCCAGACATTGCTTGGCTGCCTCGTTCAGATTTTTTTGCTTGACGCAGATGTCCCGCATCTTTTCACGCAGGCCGATCGAACGCGGCGACCGTTCGAGCGATTGACGCAGCAGTTCAAAGGCCTTCTCCGGCGAGCTGTACTTTATAAAAAGATCGGCGTCGAGCAGGACAGATTCGATCGTCGTTTCGGTTACGGGCAACTGAGGTTCAGCAATGGCGAGGCTCATATGTGTGAAGAGTGAACAAAAATGTTCAACACATAGGTTAGCACATCTGGCGACTCATCGTCACTAAGTTTTTACTCAGATCTTTGACAAAATTAGGTGCATCCATTGCTCATCACGGCATGAAAAAGGCTTTCGCAATTCTTGTCGGAATTGCGAAAGCCTTGTGGTCGTTAATCAAGCGTCGAATTCTAGAAATCGAAACGAATACCCGCACGGATCTGACGCTGGCGATACGTTCTGGTAGGGACCAAAAAGTTCTGACGAGCCAGGATCTGAGCTGCGGTCGGCGTACCGTTCGGATCACTGCGGAGAGCGGTGAAATCGATGAATTCAGAGCCATAGCTGAAAACCGCAGCATTCAGAATGTTATTAAATTCGATCACCGGACGGAGGCGGAACCGCTCCTTAACTTTGAATTCTCGCGTCACGTTCAGGTCAAAGGTGTAGAAGCTTGGGCCCGTTCCCGAGTTACGCGGCAGATTTCCTGATCTCGCACCGATCGGCTGTAGGGCAAACTGTGCGAGCAGTGCATCCGGAACCGGCGAACCGGGATTGCGGAATTTGATATCGGCCAGATTGCCGGTGAACAAAAGGCGATCTGTGCTGACGTCATCGAGGTTGCGATCCGTACCGCCGGCACCGAGGTTGAACGGAGCCGAGCTGCCGTAACGGAACAGCGGCGAGAACTTCAGCTTGCCGAACCACCACGGCGTGTCGAATGTGCCCGACAAAGCGAAACGGTGGCGGCGATCCTGCAGATTTCTCGCCCATTCACGATCGAAGTCGGCGTTGATCTCGGCATTCGAAGTGTTGTTCAAACCGTCGTCTCTCGTGCTCGAAAGCGTGTAAGCCATGCGGAACGAAGCGGCAAATCCGTGGCCGAGTTTACGATAACGGCTCCGAAGTTCGAGGATCAATCCCTGGTAATGAGCATTTCCGATCGAGCCGATCCGCGATGTTTCCTCGACCGTCTGATCTGGCCTGAATCGAGCGATCGCTGCCAACGCGATACCGATCGGACCGCCGGTGGCATTGTTATTCTGCCCGGGAACCGCGACTGCCGGTGCTGTCGAACTCGTGTTGATCGTGTTCAGGTTAACAAAGCAGTTCGGCGTCGTCGTACCGCAGACAGTTGTGCCGTTCGGGGTCGTGTGCAGGCCGCTTCCATCTGCGGTATTAGTTCCGAGATAGAAGGTGTACTGCCTGCCCGGAGCGAGCGTATATGGATTTGCGACCAGATACGATGTCCAATCGGAAAAACCGGTAGGCAACTTCGGGGCGTTGTTGTTGTAATCACGCCAGAGGTGCGAGGTCTTATTCCAGGTGTAGTTTGCCTCGAACACCCAGCCCTTGATCAGCTCGCGTTCGAAACCAACGTTGAACTGATAACTCTCAGGGATCTTGAGGCCCGGTTCGACAGAGCGAAGCGGATTGCCGGCACTCGAGAGATTACCGACCCTAAATCCGGTGTTCGCATTACACGGTCCCGGCGGTGCTGCCACCGTGGCACAAGCACTCGAGACCAGCGTTCGCAGTTCCGAGGTGGTCGGATAGCTGTTTGGAAAGTTATTGGCGATCGCACTAAGGATAGCAACCCGACGCGGATCGGTCGCGCCCGTTCCGATCGTTGTCGAGTCGAACGAAACCAGCGTTCCGCCGCTGTTCTGGATCGAATCGCCAACCGTTCTGAGCAGTACGCGGTTATAGAAAATGCCGGTACCAAAGCGGATGACGCCGCGGCCCGATTTGAACGGATCCCACGAAACGCCGAAACGCGGACCGATATTATTGGTGTCATCAACGGCAGTTTCCTTTTCGTATCGGAGTCCGTAGCTCATCGTCACATTCGAGCGTGCCTGGAATTGATCGTTAAAGAAGACGCCGTAATAGCGATTCTCAACGTCCTGGCTCGTGCCGAAATTCTGACGATATCGGTTGATCTGATTCTGTGTATAGGCGAGAACGCTGCCGAAATTGAATGTACCGGTCGCATCACCGAGGCCCGTCACTTTGGAAAGCACGTTCTGCACATCGAAACCATATTTCAGCGAGTGGTTTCCGATGATAGCCGTCATGGAATTCTGGATCTGCCAACGGGTCTCATTTCTCGTGTCGGAGAAGTTCGACGAGGTGCTTGTGGTCGAGTTGCCCATGATGAGCGTTCTGACCGTGTTCACGATCGGGTCTCGATAGCTGACCAGAACGACCGGATCGAACGGATCCGGAGCCTGAAAACTTGGCTGAAATCGCGACCATTGCATACGAAACTGATTGACGATGTTCGCACCGAAAACATGATTGTCCGTGAAGTTTACAGCGTCCGTATTGATATTCCTCGCCTGGAATGCATTCTCAAGACGCGAGGTCGCCGTACCGTTGGTACGCTTGTTATTCTTACGGCCGAACTGGAAACCGACAGTAATGTCGTTATTCTTAAAAAGACCGTGATCGACGCGAGCCGTCAGAACATTGCTCTGATTTGGCGTGTCGTAAAGCTTATTGTACGGCGAGACAAAACCGGCGGTCGGCGGCACGGACGTACAGGCGGTAGCACTCGCATTATCGCAAAATTGACCGGTACCGGTCGGCGATGGCAGCGTGTATCGCGAGTTCGTGCCAACTGGCAGATACGCATCGATCAGCGTTGTGTCAGCCAGCTTGTTGTATTCGTAGGCGACCGCGAAAAATGTTTTCTGCTTGATGATAGGACCGCTCAGCGTGAAGCCCGGATTCAATTCCTGGAGCGGAACACGATTAATGCCGCGGCTGTTGTTATACCAGGAGTTTGCATTCAGGGCTTCGTCGCGGAAGAACATGAAGGCACGGCCGCGAAGGCTATTGCCGCCGGAACGCGTTCTGATATTGATACGACCGCCCGATGCACGGCCGTACTCAGCCGAAAACTGATTGGCGATCACCTGAACCTCAGCGATCGACTCAAGCGAGGGCTGAAAGCGGTCACGCGACGAACGATCATCGTTATTGTCGAGGCCGTCGATGGTGATGTTGTTGGAATACGCGGTACCGCCCGAGATAGCAAAGTTTCCCTGTTCGAGCGGTGCGGACGATGGATTAGCTCCACGATCCTCAGCCAAACCGGAGGTCGAAAGCTGCTCTTCCGAGGTGCCGCCGAGGGTCAGGACGAGATCGAGAGCATTACGAGTGCTGTTCGGAAGTTCTTCGATGTCGCGGCCGGTGATCGTACCGCCGACAGTGGTTCGGGTCGTATCCACAACCGGCGAATCATCTTCCGTGACTGTTACAGTCTGCTCGGCTGTGACGCCCGCTGGTACGAGTTTGAAATCCCTCTGCAGATTCTGTGCCGAAACGGTGGCGATATCAGGCGTTTCCTGTGCGCCAAAGCCGCTCGCCGTGACCTTGACCTTATAGGTGCCGGGCTTGAGCTTGAGGAAAAGATAGCGGCCTTCATCATCGGTCACTACGTTGCGGGCTTCCCGGGTTTCGGTCAAGGTCGCCGTGACAGTCGCACCCTGAACGGCCTGGCCGTTAGCATCGACGATCTTGCCCGATATCGTTACATCGTCAAGATCCTGTGCAAACGCAAAAAATGCAGCCGCCAACACAAATATCGTGAGCGCGAAACTGCGGTTAAAAATTCTTCCAAACATCGATTACTCCTAACAAATACGTATTTTGATTTCTCAAAATCGTATCCCAAAAACGTGAGTAAAGCAATGCTGACCGATGTGGATGTTAACGAAATGGTAAGACCTTTGAGGAGAAAAAACAGAGGGTCTAAGGCGGAGCTACTCCTCGTCAGCGGTCACGTTCCGGACACGCGTAAATCTAAACCGCGAAACCGGTATCAATGCCTCACTCGACGAGAAAGCCTCACTCTGGCGGGAGAAGTCGCTGGCGTGGGTCTTGAGATACTCAAAGAACTGCTCAAATTCACGCTGCATCTGATCCATCTTTGCCCGCATGTTCAGGATGATCTCAACACCCGCAAGATTTACGCCGAGCTCGCGGGTAAGCGAAAGGATTACCTCAAGCCGCTCAAGATCGGAATCTTCGTAAAGACGAGTATTCCCAACGGAGCGCGACGGCAGCAGCAACCCTTCGCGCTCATAGAGCCGAAGCGTCTGCGGATGTATATCATACAACTCCGCCACCGCACTGATCGTGTAGGTTTTTACTCGCTTTTTCATGAATTCAAATTTGAAATCTCAGATCTCAAATTTTATTCGAGCCCGATCACTTTTCTCGGGTTTTCGGGATTCAATTTTTCGAACTCTCGCAAGACCGCTTTGGTCTCTTCGGAGATAACTCGCGGCAGCGTGATCTTTACCTCGACGAACTGGTCGCCCCGCAAACTCGGGTTTCGCAAACTGGCGAAGCCTCGTTCGCGGAGGCGGAATTTCTGCCCCGACTCCGTCCCCGCCGGAACCTTCAACCCGGCTCTGCCTTCGACGGTCGGCACCTCGATCTTGGTTCCAAGGGCAGCCTCGGAAACGGTGATCGGAACAGTGATATATACGTTATCGCCCTTTCGGGTAAGAAACGGATGCTTGCCGACATTTGTCAGAATAAAGAGGTCTCCGGGCTCAGCACCAAGCCTGCCGCCATGACCTTTCTTAGGAACGCGCACTCGCGAACCGGTATCGACACCGGCCGGGATCTTGATCTTGACCTGCTCACTCTTCGGCGTAACGCCTTTGCCATTACACAGCGAACACGGCTGTCGGCGACGCCCTGTGCCCTCGCAATCACCGCATGCCTGCGAAAATTGCAGCCGGCCGCCGGTTTTCATCACCTGGCCGCTGCCTTTGCAGGTTGGGCAAGTTACAACCGGGCCGCCGGTATCACCAGCGCCCTGACAACGCGAACACTGCTCGCTGCGGTTGACGGTAATGTTTGTCGTAAGGCCCGTAAAAGATTCCTCAAAGCTCAATGCCAAAGGGATCTCGATATCACGGCCACGTTTTGGCAAGGCACGCGGCGGTTCAGGTTGTGCGGCTCTGGCACTGCCTCCGCCGCTTCCGCCAAAGAGGTCAGAAAAAATGTCTCTAAAACTAGATCCGCCGCCGCCCTGCTGTGCACCGGTCGAAAAATCGAAGCCGGAAAAATCAAAACCGCCAGTCGGCCCGGCTCCGCCCGCAGCACCGGAACTAAACGGCGAAGCGTCGGGGTCGAGATTATCCGCGTAGTAACCAAACCGATCAAAAACCTTACGCTTCTTATCGTCCGAGAGAACGTCGTAAGCCTCTTGTACCTCTTTGAATTTATCCTCGGACGCCTTATCGCCCGGATTCACATCCGGATGATGCTTACGCGCAAGCCGACGGTACGACTTTTTAATTTCGTCCGCCTTCGCGTCTTTCTTGACGCCGAGTATCTGGTAATAATCTTTTTTTGCCATTTGCTGGTAAGCCGTAAGCGGCGGGCCCTGAGCAGTTTAGCTCAAGACCCAACCATCTTCAATCAAAGATCGCAACATAGAAAAGCGGTGGCAGTGAACGACGAAGCCCACTGCCAACCGCTCACTGCTTACTGCTTACTTTTTCTCGTCTTCTACGTCAACGTACTCCGCATCGATGACATTGTCATCGGTTGCGGCACCACCACCGTCGCCATCGGCTCCGGCTGTTGCCGACGAGGCCTGTTCGCCCGAGCCACCGTCACCTTCTGGTGCGGCCGTCTGGCTGTAGATCGCCTCAGCCAGTTTGTGCGAAGCGGTTTGCAGACGCTCGAAAGCGTTGTTCATCGCATCGACATCCTCGCCGGCCAAGGCCGTCTTGGATTCCGCGATCGCAGCTTCGATCTCACCCGAAGCGGCCGCGTCGACCTTATCCTTGTTTTCAGACAACGTCTTCTCGACACTGTAAACAAGTCCATCCAGGCGGTTGCGAGCTTCGATCGTGGACTTTTTCTTCTCGTCCTCACCAGCATGAGCCTCAGCATCCTTCATCATCTTGTCGATCTCTTCTTTCGAGAGGCCCGACGAAGACGTGATGGTGATCTTCTGCTCACGGCCCGTGCCGACATCCTTAGCCGAGACGTTCACGATACCGTTAGCATCGATGTCGAACGTAACCTCGACCTGTGGAACGCCACGCGGTGCCGGTGGAATACCAACGAGGTGGAATTTGCCAAGTGTCTTGTTATCCGAAGCCATTGGACGTTCGCCCTGGAGCACGTGAACTTCAACACTCGTCTGATTGTCCGAAGCGGTCGAAAAGATCTCCGATTTACGCGTTGGAATGGTCGTATTCTTCTGGATCATCGGCGTTGCGACAGCACCATAAGTCTCGATACCGAGCGTCAGCGGCGTTACGTCGAGGAGCAGAATGTCTGTCTTCTCACCGCCCAGAACACCAGCCTGAACAGCTGCTCCGAGAGCAACAACTTCATCCGGGTTCACCGATTTGTTCGGCTCTTTGCCGAAGTATTCCTTGACCATTTCCTGTACCTTAGGAATACGCGTCGAACCACCGACCAGCACGATCTCTTCGATATCCTTTGCGGTCAGTCCGGCATCTTTGATCGCCTGTTCAACCGGCGGCATCAAGCGTTTGAGGACTGGCTCGACGAGCTGTTCAAATTTCGAACGCGTGAGCTTCATCACCAAATGCTTCGGTCCCGATGCATCCGCCGTGATGAACGGCAGGTTGATCTCGGTTTCCATCGCCGACGAAAGCTCGACCTTGGCCTTTTCACCAGCTTCTTTCAGACGCTGGAGTGCCATTTTGTCGTTATGCAGGTCGATTCCCTGATCTTTCTTGAACTCATCGATGATCCAGCTGACGAGGATCTCATCAACGTCGTCACCACCGAGATGCGTGTCGCCGTTGGTCGACTTTACCTCGACCACGCCTTCGCCAACCTCGAGGACCGAGATGTCGAATGTACCGCCGCCGAAGTCAAAAACCGCGATGATCTCGTCCTTCTTCTTATCCAAACCGTATGCCAAGGCAGCTGCCGTTGGCTCGTTCACGATACGCAGGACTTCGAGTCCCGCGATCTTGCCGGCATCCTTGGTCGCCTGACGCTGAGCATCGTTAAAATACGCAGGCACGGTGATCACGGCTCGGTCAACTTTCGAACCGAGGTAATCTTCGGCAGACTGTTTGAGCTTCTGCAAAACCATCGCTGCGATCTCAGGCGGGCTGTACTGCTTGCCGTCGACGTTGATGCTGACGTCCCCGTTTCCGGCTTTTTCGACCTTGTAAGGAACTTGTTTGATCTCTTCACCGACCTCGCTGAACTGACGTCCCATAAAACGCTTGATCGAATACAAAGTGTTTTCAGGGTTGGTAACAGCCTGGCGCTTGGCGACCTGGCCGACGAGACGGTTTCCGTCCTTGGCAAATGCCACAACCGACGGGGTCGTACGTCCGCCCTCGGAATTCGTGATGATGATCGGCTCACCACCTTCCATCACGGCAACAACCGAATTGGTCGTTCCGAGATCGATACCTATAATCTTGCTCATAAATTTATTCTCCAAAAACTATTATTGCCGCTGCTCTTTATAAAGGTATTACTTGAGCATGAATTGATGATAATAGTTGAGTGTACTATTGTCAAGTTTATATTCAGGTCATCAAAGCACATATGCGGTCACCGAAACTCGACCTGCTTCGCTCAAACAACATTCAATTTTGTGTCGCCGTCTAAGCAACGAAACCGCCGAACTGTACGTCACAGAAACAATCAGGAGCAAATTGCAATGCGATCATTTCTCTATCTATTTGGGCTCGTTACGTTTTGCCTTGTAGTATCAGCACCTTCTGCCGCACAGACCACTGTCGTGGATATACCTGTACCCGCCAGGGTCTTACTCGAAATAGCTGAACAACCCGATTCGCCATTAAGGATTGCTTCAATGCCCAGAAAACTGCCACTGCCAACTCTGGTCGTCGAAATCTCCACCAGCGATCCAAAACCGATCATCGGCTACGTTCTGATAGTAGAGTCGCAGGGTAAGAAAAAAGTATCGATCAATACGCGGCCTGAAAAGTTGATAGAGATCGGCAAGCCTGCCACGCATGTGCTTGGGATTCCGCCGAATGAAAACGACCCACGAATGTCAGTCTCAGTCGATCTCGTCCGTTTTGAGGACGGAAGCAAATGGGGTTCTGATTCATCTGGCGGTTCAAAGATAATCGACAGCTATCTGGCCGGCCGTAACCTTGCTAAAAAGCGACTGGCCGCTCTGGTAGAGAATGTCGGCCTGGATCACGAGGCGTTCCTTGCTCCTATCAAGGCTTTTGGCGGTTTTGGACTTAGCGGTCCGGTGGGAATGAGTTTCCGGTCGATCGCTACCGTCTCGAAGGGTATCGATCGATCATCAAAGCGTTGCGGGCGACAAACAAACTCGGGCCGGAAGGACAGGAATTCGCTAGAAAGCTTGAGCTGGAAGAGAATTCACTCAACTAGGTCAGTATCTTGCTTCCTCTTTCGCTCATCATCCTCACGCATCAGGCGGGCAACCTGAAAGATATAGTGGACACCGGAAACTACGGAAAAGAAAGCGACTGTTGTGTAAACCGTAGGAAGATAAAACCCGCGAAGTTGTGGAAAAACTGCGGCGATGAGAATCAGTATAACTCCGAGGACTTGTACAAAGGTACTCGCTTTACCAAGCCACGACGGCTGGAAGCCACGAAAGCCGGTCATTACATTGATCGTGCCGGCGATAGTCAAAATAGCAATGTCACGCCCAATTACACAGGCTGTGACCCAAAACGGAATAGGGAGGTGACGTTCAGTTCCGACTACGCTGGACAAGGTCAGCATAACAAACGCCGTGGTCATCAAAAGTTTATCGGCGATCGGGTCGATTATGGTGCCGAGCTCAGACTCTTGTTTCATTCGACGTGCGATGAAACCATCGACGCCGTCTGAAACTCCGGCTATCGTGAAAACGATGAGAGCCCATCCTTCGCGTTGGTAAACCAACAAAATGGCAAAAACCGGAATAAGTCCGATCCTTAAAAAGGTCAGAATGTTGGCAACTGTGATTACCTTAGTTGAAACGTGACGTTCGCTCATTCTGCCGTTCGCAGCTCCAGCAGAGAAATTTCGGGCGGACACTGATACCGCATGGGAACGACGACGGTGCCTATACCGCGGGTCACATAGATCTGTGATCGACGCCGTTCGTATAGGCCCGCACGCAGTTTACGAGGCCGTATCAGACGTTTTTCGTCATCGCGAAACTTGATCTGTCCGCCATGCGTGTGGCCGCTCAGCGTAAGGTCAATACCGTGGCGGGCAGCTTCGCGAAATATGACCGGGTTATGTGCCAGCAGGAGCTTCATCTCATCCGGAAACGACCCTTTTAGCGAGGCCGGAACATCTGTTTTGCCGACCATGTAATCATCAACACCGGCTAGCCAAAACGATGCACCTTTTGCTTCAAAGCGAAAGCCTTCGTTGACCAACATGTTGATGCCTTCGCCGCGAAAAAGATGCGTGACCAGATCGGCATCTGTCCAATGGTCATGGTTACCTAGGCAGGCGTGAATGCCATATTTAGCTTTTAATTTAGAAAGCTCAGCGGCGACGGGAGCGATGTATTCTCGCTCATGCGAAACATAGTCGCCGGTAAGGAGAACAATATCGGGCCGAAGCCGGTTTGAGACTTTTACAACGCGCTTGATGTGTTCGAGGCCCGTGAACGGGCTGTGATGAATGTCGGAGAGATGGATTATCTTAAACCCGTCGAGCTGCTTTGGAAGTCGTTTAAGACGAATCTCGAGCCGCTCAAGAGAAAGGCTGTTTGCCTCGTCCATAGCAAGCTTAGCTTTCTTTAACCAATTGCCTGCCAAGGCTCGTATTGGCGCCTCAGATGCAACGTACGCACTTATCCGTTCAGACAGCTTTACCCGCTTTGTTGCAGTTTCTCTCATCGTTGGATTACCGAGTATAGACCTTTGAGCGGGAGAATACAACGGATTTCGATCGTCCAACCTTGCTTTCACGCCCCCAGCTTTGCGGTGTTAAGGGTTGGTTAGTCTTTAATGCGGTCGGCAACCGCAGGCTAGCTCGGATGCTTGCTGCTTGTATCCGCTAAGCGATTATTTTCAAAAACTTCCGCTTCCCTACCTGCAGCAAAACGCCGTCAGTATCAACAGATATTTCTGCATTTGCTGCCGACGCCTTCTCACCATTTACCTTCACTCCACCTTGTTCGATCAGGCGGCGGGCTTCGCCCTTTGAGGCGGCGAGCCCTGTGTCGGCTATCAACGAAGCGAGAGCATAGGTACCGGGTTCGATAGTCTTTTCTTCGACCTCATCAGGCACTTCCTTCTGAACAAAACGCTTGACGAATTCTTCCTCCGCCGCGACCGCCGCTTCATGAGAATGGAAATCCCCAATGATCAGCTTAGCTAAATTAACCTTCACATCACGAGGATTTTTCCCATCTGAAATCTCAGATCTCAGATTTGAAATTTCAGATGGCGAAAGATCGGTCAGCAACTCATAATATCGCCACATCAGGTCGTCCGTGATCGACATTACCTTGCCAAACATCTCGTTCGGGGCTTCGTCGATTCCGATGTAATTGCCGAGCGATTTCGACATTTTGTTAACGCCGTCGAGCCCTTCGAGCAGCGGAGTTGTGATGATAACTTGCGGTTCCTGATCGTATTCACGCTGCAGGTTGCGGCCCATCAGGAGGTTGAATTTTTGATCCGTCCCGCCGAGTTCGACATCGGCATTGAGAGCGACCGAATCGTAACCTTGCACAAGCGGATATAGCAGCTCATGAAGCGAGATGGGCTTTTCCTCGTTCATGCGTTTGGTAAAATCGTCGCGCTCGAGAATCTGCTTGACGGTGGTTTTCGCGCAGAGCTTGATGAAATCAGCCGCGTTAAATTTATCCATCCACTCGCCATTAAACCGCAGTTCCGTCTTCTCCGGATCGAGCAGCTTGAACATCTGCCGCTTGTAGGTTTCGGCGTTCACATTGATCTCTTCCCGAGAAAGCGGCGGCCGCGTAGCGTTCTTTCCCGAAGGGTCGCCGATCATCCCCGTAAAATCGCCGATCAAAAAGATCACGGTGTGTCCGAGATCCTGAAACGCCTTCAGCTTACGAATAACGACCGTATGCCCCACATGAATATCCGGCGCTGTAGGATCAAGCCCGAGCTTTACGCGCAATGGCTTGCCGGTCTTCTCAGCCCGCTCAAGCTTTTTGCGGAGGTCTTCCTCACGAATAACGTCAACGGCGCCTTTTTTCAGGAATTCTATTTGTTCGTCAATGGTCATGGTAAAACGGTGATTATAACTTACGGTACATAATGTATGCATTTGTAAGGCCGTTTTTTGAGTGATTGAAGGCGTCCGGGATCTCACCGATGATCTCGAAACCGACGCTTTGCCATAGTTTGACGGCGACAGTGTTGCTTTTTACTACGAAGTTGAACTGGATCGCGGTAAAACCGAGGCGGCGAGCCTGATCGATCGAGTGTTCGGCCATTTTCTTGCCGATGCCCTTACCCTTGGCGAGCGGCGATACCATGTACGCTCCGTGTGCAACATGTGAACCAAGCCCGGGATAGTTCGCTCTGAGCCAGTAGATCCCAAGCACCTCGCCATCCTCAACCGCCACATAATTGTACTTGTCCGGCAAAAACCAATACGCCATCATCTCATCTTCGGGTGTGTCAGGAGCAAAAACGTAAGTGTCGCCACCGGCGATCACCGCTTTGATGATCTGCCAGATGGCTGGTTTGTCTCGATCTTCGGCTTTTCGGATCTCAGCCATATTTTCCCGCCTTTGCGTTATTAACGACTTTGCGTAAAACTCATAAAACGCCTTCAACATTTTCACGCAAACCTGCGAAGTACGCAAAAACATGGGCGATCATTTTATGGCAAACGATTTGAAAAATTTGCATCTTGCATTTATCGGCTGTGGTGTGATGGCCGAATCGATGCTGGCGGGCCTGGTAATTAAACAGCTTGTTGAAACAGCCAAAGTTTGCGCGAGCCATCCGCGAAAAGCTCGTCGCGACGAACTGTCAACAAAGTATGGTATCCAGGTATTTGAGAGTAATTCGGAGGCGGCGAAACACGTGTCGGGCAACGATAATTCCGCTGTCCTAGTCTGCGTCAAGCCGCAACGTCTCAAAGGCGTTTTGGACGACCTCGCAGGTGTTCTCCATCTCGATCAGATGGTTATTTCGATCGTCGCCGGAGCCCGCATCGGGCATCTGGCCGAGGAACTCGGGACCGCGAAGATCGTTCGAGCAATGCCAAATACGCCTTCGCAGATCGGAGCCGGAATTACAGCTTGGACCTGTACTAACGCTGTCGACGAGACTGAACGCGGCCACGTCCGCGAAATGTTGTCGGCTCTTGGCAAAGAGCTTTTTGTCGAAACTGAAAACATGATCGACATGGCAACCTCGCTCTCCGCCACCGGCCCGACCTATATCTTTATGGTCATGGAAGCCCTGACCGATGCAGGCGTCCACCTCGGCTTCTCCCGCGACATGGCTAAGGAACTCGTTCAGGAAACGATGCTCGGCTCGGTAAAATTCGCCATAGAATCGCACAAACACCCCGCTGAACTCCGCAACATGGTCACCTCCCCCGGCGGCACATCGGCCGAGGCTATCTATCAAATGGAAAAAGGATCACTTAGAACCGTCCTTTCAAAGGCGGTTTACGCGGCTTACAAAAAAGCAGTTGATCTAGGCAAAAACTGATCCGACCGTACTCAAACCAGCATTACTCAGGTGGCCCGAACCTGTAGACGAGAAAACCCATCGCCCTGGCGGGTCGTCCATCGGCAGTCGGACGATTAAATTTTGAGGCTAAAGCCGCCCGCTCTGCCTCGGGCCAAAGTTCCTTGTTCCCTGTTCTCGCTTTTGCACTTATTACCGAACCGTCGGTCGACACGAGTACTTCTACCTGTACGAGGCCCTTCGCCCCACTGGCCTTTGCGGCCCGTGTGTAATACGGCTTCTCGGCTGATGCTACTTCAAAATTCAGAAAGCTGTTCCTGTCGCCTATCACTGGACCAGTGAACACCGCTGGCGGCGGAGGAGAAGGCTCGGGTAGTGATCTTTTTGATTTGGACGAGGTCGAAGTTTTCGGCTTTTTGCCCGTTGGCGGAGGTTTCTTCGCCGATCCACTTTTTGACGACGAAGCCTGCCTGCCGCTTCCCGTTGAGTTCGATCCGCTGGCTTCGGTGGCTTCCGGTTCATCGATAGCGGCTATTGCCGCTATTTGAGCGGTTATTTCCGGCGAAAACACCATGAGCAGCATCACCAGAACGTAACCGGACAGGATTTTCGCAACACCGTATTTCATATCTGAACGTTAACTTTATTAAGAGTAAATTTCCAGACCATTCTAGCCTGAATCTCTTCAAAAATGTAAATCCCAGCGGTCACGCTCCAGGTTCCAAGGTATTCCCATTTTCCCGGGACAAGTTTGTTGAACAGCGGTACTTCGGCCTTACTTTCGATCGCTTTCAGCAAAGCGTGGTTTGCCGCATCGAGTTTCTGGTCGCCGCGACGACCATAGCCGGTGTAGTGAATTATATTCGTCGTTTCACCGTGGAAGTCGGGATAGCATGGATTGATACGACCAAAATCTGTGAGAAGCGAAATGAGAATCCCGTTGCGTTGATAGATGCCGTTGCGCACCTTGTGGACATCAGAGACGTCCTTCCAAGTATAGATCCGTCCGGGTTCAAATGTGATCGATTCCACAATAAATGATGGTACTAAAGTTAGAAGCAGAAACCGCAATTACGCTACGATGACACATACCCGTTCTCGGGACGAAGGCTTATTCCATAAATAAGCCTGATTTATACGGTTAACTGCAACAAAAATGAAATAGGTGCCTTTAATACGAGTGTTTGACCAGTTTTTACTTTGACAGATTTCAAACCGGTGATAGAATTTTCCGCGTAATACCCCTTTTAGAAAATGCTTGTTTTTTGTACGAGCGGTTCGGCAATTTTTATCCGGTGACTGCGTGGATCTTCCCTTCTGATCCCTTCAATCATCATCTTGCTTTCGAGCTTACACAACTATAATTCTGAGGAGATAGATCAGGTGAAAAAAATATTCGGCGTATTGGCGATTATTGTTACTGCCGCAATTGCCTTTGGCATTGTTTCTAAACGTGCTGAAGCTCAGCGGTCAGTTTTTACTACAGGTTCACAGGACGAACTGGAGACTGCAAAACAAATTAGTCTTGGCATACTTCGAGACCGGGCGGCAACCCGGGCAATCGGAGTCGTGGATGAATATGAGGTAAAAAGGGTCGAGATCGACGATCTGAAAATGGCACACACGCGTGTGCAACAGAAAGTTAATGGCATTCCCGTTTGGGAGGGCGAGGCCATCGTTCATCTAAAGGCTGATGGAACCTTATCAGACATAACAGACGCACTGAAAGATGGTATCGCTGTTAACACTCAGCCGGATCTGGCAGAACGTCAGGCACTGCGAGTCGCTGATAGCTCCTACACAGGAAAAGCTCAGCAAACCGACCCAGCGATGATCGCTATGTATATATTCCGCGGAAAAGATCGCGACCATCTGGTTTATCGCGTAGAGACACCAAGGATCGACGGGTCGGCAGACACTTCGGCTCCAGTTGTCTTTGTCGACGCTCATACCGGAGAGATCGTCGACCAATATGACAATCTTCAGACGGGGACTGGCTCGTCGCTTTATAGCGGAACGGTTTCAATCACGACCAGCCAATCGGGTACGAGTTTTTACATGGAAGATCTCACTCGCCGTATGGGAACGTTCAATATGAACAATACCGGCAATACGTCGACCGGCACCGGCGGAACCCAATCTCGCTATACCGATGCAGATGATAACTGGACCGCCACCAACGCTCGGGCTGGAGTAGATGCCCACTACGGAGCAGCAAAAACATTTGATTACTTTCAAAGTGTGCACGGACGCAATGGCATCGACGGCAACTACGGGCCAGGAACAACCGCGGCGGCGGCGAGCAGCACGACCAGTCTCGTGACATCACGGGTTCATTTCGGAAGCAGTTACAACAATGCTTTTTGGTATCAGAACAGGATGTCATATGGTGACGGCAATGGCACTACTTTCTCGCCTTTGACGACCATCGACATTTGCGGCCATGAAATGACCCATGGCGTGATCGAGCGGTCAGCCAACATGACCTATGCTCGTGAATCGGGAGCATTGAACGAGTCGTTCGCCGACATTTTCGGTGCAATGGTCGAGCTTTATGCTGATGGTGGAACGGTTACGACAAACACCTGGCTCATCGGTGAGGATTCGTACACGCCTGCAACACCAGGGGATGCTCTGCGAAGAATGGATAATCCAAATTCTGTTGGTGACCCAGACCACTATTCGGTTAGGCTTTATCAAGGTACCTGCACGCCGTCTAGCGCAAACGACCAGTGTGGTGTACATACCAATTCTAGCATCTCAAATCATGCCTACTATTTAATGGCAAATGGTGGAACAAATAGAGTAAGCGGTGTTTCAGTTCCATCGATCGGAGCGACTGCGGCAGCACGCATATTCTATCGAGCCCTTACCGTTTATATGACGTCGAGCACGAACTTTGCGGGTGCCAGAACCGCTACACTAAACGCGGCAACGGACCTGTATGGATCAACGAGTGCCCAATATACCTCAGTCGCGACTGGCTGGTGTGCCATCGGCGTCGGGACATGTCCGGGCGGAACCCCGACACCAAGCCCGACCCCTACGGCAACGCCAACTATAACCCCGACACCGTCGCCAACTCCTTCTCCAACACCGACACCTGGGGCGAATCTTCTTATAAACGGAGGGTTTGAGACCAGTGCATCGCCATGGGTAGGCTCTGGAAGCGGTTATTTTTATACTGCAAATGGAAATTCACCGCGAAGTGGAACTGGCTATGTCTATTTTGGGGTGAACAACCGAGCTACCGGCCAGTCTTATCAGACGGTGTCCATTCCCTCCTCTGCGACCGGTACCCTTACATTCTGGCTAAATGTGACGTCTAGCGAGACTACAACCTCGACTGCCTACGACAAGCTTTTTGTCGAAGTGCGTAACACCAGCGGTACGTTACTAGCAACGCTAGCAACATACAGTAATCTAAATAAAACAACTCAAGGAAACTACTCATTACGGACTCTAAGTGTAGCTGCGTATAAAGGACAGACCGTGAGAATTCAATTCCGTTCCACGATGGATAGTTCGATAACTTCAACATTCAGGGTCGATGAGGTTACGCTTCAGTAGCGTTGATTGTACTCTGATCGATCTCAGGGAACAGTTTCGACTGTTCCCTTTTTCTTACTTCGCGTAAACTCTTGTTTAGACAATGCTTTATACGATCGCCGGTAAAATATGGAAAATAATGCCACGAAAGCTGAGAACGCTGGCTGCTAGAAGTATCCAGGTTAAGTTCACTGTCTCTGCCGCCGGTGTAATTACAAACGAGAAAGGCGAAGTTCTACTGCTGAATCATGTTTTAAGGCCTGTTTCCGGATGGGGAATTCCAGGAGGCTTCCTAGAGTCTGGAGAGCAACCCGAGGCGGGCTTTCGTCGGGAGATCCTTGAAGAGACGGGCTTGGATTTGCGGGACGTAAATCTCTTACGAGCACGGACACTAAAGCGCCACATTGAGATCATCTTCGTTGCGACAGCAGTTGGCGAAGCAACGGTTAAGAGCGGCGAGATAATAGAATTAGGTTGGTTTAACGTCGAGAGTATTCCTAAAGAAATGAGCCTTGACCAACAGTTCCTCGTTCGAAAAGCTCTTGGAGTAGAATGAAAATATCTGCACCACGGTAGATCATCATGTGATTCCCTGACCTTGGAAACGCCGATACCGACGTTGTATAATCTCGACTAGAATAAAAGGAGACAAACTATGGTCGATCTAGTACCACCGCCAGAAGCGGTAATGGACATTCTCACAAACACGGGAGCCTACAGGCGTGGCCACTTTGTTTACCCAAATGGAAAACACGCTTCACATTACTTCCAGATGCCCCTCGCTTTTCGGTTTTATGATAATGCCCGCATCCTTTCGGTCGGGCTTAGCCGGCTTTTTCGTAAAGAAAAGTCGATTGCTAGCCGCCTTCCTCGCGTCAGTGTCATTTCTCCAAGTCCAGGCGGTATCATGGTCGCATTCGGGGTACGCGAAGCTCTGGGCGCTGATCAAATCTATTGGGCCGAAATGGAAAATGGTAAACGACAGTTCCGACAGTACATGTCTGATTATGAAGTTTACCCGGCCATCATTGTCGATGATATAAATCGATCAGGTAAAGCTATACAGGATACAATTGAACTGGTGAAAGAAGTGGGTAGCGAGGTTATAGGAATTGGAACTATAGCAAAATTTGAGGACGCACCCGATGAATTCGGCGGTATTCCTACAAAGTCACTTCTAAGCTTCGACGTGAACTTTTATGAGACAGAAGAAGAATGGCGTCTCTCGCGCAGCGCGTCGGATGCTGAGGAGCAGTCGGTCAGGTTTTAGATTTTTATATTAGTCAAAAAAAAGCGGCCGTCTAGAAATTCACTTTCCGACGGCCGCTTCATATTCCTTTGCTTTTCAGCTAGATCGCGTGTCGATTCGCGAGAGCTCTATCCATCGTGACCTCATCGACAAATTCAAGATCGGATCCGACCGGCATCCCCATCGCTATTCGTGTCACCATTACGCCGAGCGGTTTTAAGAGACGAGCGATGTAATTAGCGGTCGCTTCACCTTCCGTAGTAGGATTTGTTGCAACAATGATCTCTTTTACTTCGACACCTTGATTGTTGTCAGGTCTCAGCCGCGGCAAGAGATTGGCCAGCATCAATTCATCAGGGCCTATCCCACGCATTGGTGATAGAGTTCCGTGAAGAACATGATAGAGTCCCCTGAACGAGCGTGTTTTCTCTACCGCGACGAGATTGTATGGCTCCTCAATAATACAGATTATCGATCGATCCCGCTTCTGATTTGCACAATATAGACAAGGATCTATATCCGTCAGATTGTTGCAATTCCCACAAAAAACTATTTTTTGTTTAACTTCGCGAAGAGAATCAGCAAAGTGATCCACTTCTGCTTGAGGCCGGCGCAATATGTAAAAAGCCAGCCGTTGAGCTGACTTATGACCAATGCCGGGGAGCCGTTTGAACTCGTCGATCAGTTTCGCGACCGGTTCTGAGTAATCCAACATATATTGCCTTTGATCACATTAAACCGGGAGGAAGCATTCCACCAAGCTTTCCTTTCAATGATTCTTCCACTTTTCTGCGAGCCTCGTTCAAGGCGGCAACCGTTAGATCCTGAAGCATTTCAACATCACCATCTTTCACCAGATCAGGAGATATGGTCAAGCTCATTACTTCAAAATCACCGCGCATCTTTACTGAAACGGCTCCACCGCCTGCCGCCGCATCTACAACCATTTCCTTCATCTGTCGCCCCATTTGCTCCTGCATCTGCTGGGCTTGCTGCATCATTGCCTGAAGGTCCATTCCACCTGGTAATTTCATACTTTTCTCTTATTCCCCTTAGAAACTTTTCAACATGATTATATCATTGTCCATCTATCAATTCGACTATCTCAGCGTCAAGGTATGTTATATACCGTCTCCTTATATAGAAAAAAGCCCCTTATCGGCAAACGATGTTAAAACTTTAGCAAAAAAGATTGACACTATTAGATTTTTCAGTGTAGTCTGTTTTTGGCATATCATTTTGGTACGCCACATCTACCCACGGAATATCCCCACTCACGAATACGGTTCAGCAGCGATTCGGCAAGCTCTCAGGCCCCTTTCATCACCAAGGCTCCTGAGAGTGGTATTTTGCGATCTCTGTAGCGGACATAATAAATGTGTCCCGGCGGATACCCGTGTTTTTTGCACATCACACCTATAGGAGTTACGAACTGACAATGTTTAATACCATAAAAACTGCCGTGAAAGCGGTAATCGTAACTGGTCTTGTGGTCGTCGCGGCGAATGCCCAGACAACATCGGGAACAGTTAATCTCAGCGGAACGGTTTCAAAATTTGTTGAAATCAATTCCGGCGGTGCCGTTACATTAAGCGGCAATTCAGGCGGCGGCGTCACGACCGACGGCACGGCTAATAGCCCGCTGGCGGTTGTAGTCAATCTGGGCGAACTAGGCCCGTCAAACACCGCGAGCTTTGTTACAGCAAACGTACCACTTAAACTTCGAAGCAATGCAGCATACGTAATGTCACTGGCTGCAACGGTTTCGAGTTCAGGTTCAACGGCAAACGAGATCGGAGCATCAGATGTTGGCTTCGGACTCGGTACCGTTACAAGAAGTGGAGTTGGGGTCAATGCCGCAGGTACGGACACTAACGCCACCTCGGGTGATCCAACCCTCGCCGCAAACGGAGCAGTCAATGCCACCAGTGGACGTTTCGAGTTCACAGGAACGCGTTCAAACCTAGGGGCGTTTTCTGCAGCTACCACTGCCTTAAACGGCTCATTCATTCTGAACGCTGTGCCACGAAGCAACGCTCAGGGCCTCACGGTACCGGCCATCTTCGCAGTCAAGCCTCAGTTCTATGAGGTTGGCACTACAACGGTAACCGCTACCTTTACGGTTACGGCGCCATAACTGGATCGAACTAAGGAAAGTATCGCCATGCCCCCCTTGGCGATGCTTTCCTAACTTGAATGGAGAAGAAATGAAAGACATCAATAAGATAAATTCCTTGCTAGTTGCAACCTTACTCGTGCTGATCGCTCTCGCTCCGATGGCGTTGGCTCAAAGTACCACGGGGACGGTTAATATGAGTGGCACCGTCTCAAAATTCGTCGAGATGAATTCTGCGGGTGCCGTAACCTTGACCGGCAACTCGGGCGGCGGCATCACAACCAACGGAACCCTGAACAATCCTTTGGCCGTTGTTATTAACCTCGGCGAACTTGGCCCAGCAAATACAAACAGCTTCGTTACCGCCAGCGTTCCACTTAAACTACGGAGCAACGCAGCATACGTTCTCTCGATGGCATCAACGGTAACAAGTACAGGAACTACCGCCAATCGAATAACATCCGCGGATGTTGGATTCGGCTTAGGATCCGTAGCTCGTACCGGAGTCGGAGTTAACACCACGGGCACCGATACAAATGCCACCTCGGGCGACCCGACCTTACCAGCCAACGGATCAGTGAACGCTACGACTGGTCGTTACAACTTCACAGCAGTTCGTTCGAACCTGAGTGCTTTTGCAGCCTCCACAACTGCCATGAACGGCAGTTTCATCATGAATGCGGTTCCTAGGGCGAATAGCAATGGACTTACAGTTCCCGCAATTTTCGCTGTAAAACCACAGTTCTATGAGAATGGTTCGACGACGGTCTCGGTTACATTCACCGTCACAGCCCCCTAACAAAATGAAGAAGAGTGCTATCAGTATTCCTATTCTCTTTTGCCTCTTGCTTATCGGAGGTTTGAGCACAGCCCCCGCTCAAACCTTCGATATCTCAAGCGGCGGAACACCAACTATCACCGGAAACGTTTCGGGTTCGGTCGTTGGCAGTTCAAGCAACACATCCAATTTGAATGTCGTGATCGACTTCGGTGAGGTCGGCCCGTCAAATACAAATCCAGTTGTTAAAGTAGTAGTGCCTATCGCCGTTCGCAGTTTAGCTCCATACCGTGTCACAGCAACGGTTACCGGCGGTAATAATAGTAATCCTCAAGCCATACAGAGATCGGATGTAGGATTTGGCCTCGATAATCTGCGTAGAATGGGCTTCCTGTCGCGAACCTGTAACAATAGCGATCACATTTTCTACTCACCTTTTGACAACGATCCATCTAGTAACGTTTCGTACAACGCTTTCGGCAGGGCTACATATCCAGGCGACCTTGGCGATATTGGTTCGTCCACAACCATCCTAAGTGGCCCGACTCTGTCGTTCTTGACGGCTGGTCGATTGTCTATCAACGGGTACATTTTTGACGCTATCTTCACAATGACACCGCAGTTCTACGCGAGTGGAACAACAACAACTGTCATAACTTTTTCAATAGCGTCCGGCCCAAATGTTCCGTGTTGAAAACACTATCTATTTAAAGCTCCACATATTTTCTCCCTTAGAGAAATACAGCGAGCGTGCGGGATCAACGACCGCAACCATTAGTCTCACCATCTCGTCGGGCCCGCTCGCACTCTATTGAATATTATGGACAAGATACTTTTAACCATCATTTGTTTCCTCTTCTTCGGCATACCGGCAGTGGCTCAGATCACTGCTGATGGTGCCGCATCCCAAACCGGAAGCATGGCCCTGTCCCCTGCTCGCTTTGAATTGGAGATGAAGCCCGGTACCGAAACCACCGTGGTGGTTAACCTTGATTTCAAAGCCGGCAGCGAAAGCAAAGACCCAGTTCGGATCGTCGCATCGTTAAACGATTGGACGATCACAAAAGACGGCCGGGTAGAGTATTTTCCTGCAAATACTCGTGAGAACTCAGCAAGTCCCTGGCTGATCTACACGCCTGGAGAAGCGGCCGTCACCCCGGGCACGATCCATCAGATACGCGTCACAATTGTCGTTCCGCCGAACGCCGCTCCTGGTGATCATTTGACTTCTCTCATAATCGAACAACGTCCCGAAAAGCTTAAATTCGAGGGCAACGTCCGCCAAATGGTCGTACGTTATCGAATGGCCTCAGTGTTTTATATCAAGGTTCCAGGCCTGACCAAAAAAGGACGAGTCGAAAACCTATATGCAGAATCAACCCCGGACGGTATATTGGTGACCCCAACCCTGAAGAATGACGGTAACAGCGTTGTTCGCCCCGTCGCCACCGTAAAGGTCTTGAACACCGAAGGGCAGGTGGTCGCAGATCTGCCGGAATCTGAGATATTACCTGTTTTGGCAGGTTTAACCCTTGACCAGCCGGTGACAATCGCAAAGACCCTTGCTCCGGGGAACTACACGGTTAAATACCGTGTCGATTTCAACGACGGCGGCAGAGCAACCGAGGGCATAACCGAATTGGTAGTAAAAACTCCCGTCCAGATAGCTGCCTCCGACAAAACTACCAAGAAACCGTAACCGTTCCCTCACCTCTTCTCGCTTCCCTCGCTTGCCTCCCCGCCTCGAATTCTTACGTTAAAATGGCACGCACGATCCTGATCTCAGTAATTCTGGCCCTGCTAACCGGTAGTATTCTATCCGCCACGCCGGGGCACGTCTCGCCGACAGAGTCTCGGGAGGACAGCAACGTAAACCAGATCCAATACGCCTCGGTAACAGTGAATGGCCGCACATTGGCGGGACCCAATTCATCGGCAAAACGACTGAACGGAAGGGTCTTGCTTCCGATTCTGGCAGTCGGGGCCGCACTCGGCGACATCGTCAGCATAAATGCAGCCAATCGAATCGTTAACGTTCGACGACAAACCGGCGAAACTGCTGAGTTCAACGCGAAAATTGGCCAGATCCTCGAAAACGGCTCTGCTGTGTTGACCGTCAGTAATGGCGGCGAGATCGTATTTCCTGCGAACGATGTCGAATTCACTTTGCCTGTAGAGATCGCCGCAAGCCTGTTTGACGCTTCGATCCAATACGATATCGACAGCAAAACTGTCGTAGTCACGCGTGGTTTCGTTATCGCAGAATCCAACCAGTCAAAGATCGATCGTGCACCTGCCGATATTCAGCATCTTGAATACGAATACAACCTAAACCGATATTCATCGACCACGGCCCATAGTTTAGTTTTGCTCGGCGCCGGGCGAATAGCCGACGGACGGTATTCATTCACTTCAAATGCCAGCAAAAACTCTCGCGGGATATCCATCCAGAACGCCAGATTTGATCTCGTACGACCCAACGGCCACCACTTCTCAGTCGGTGATTTTGGAGCCGGCGAATCACTTCAATTCCTCGCAACCAACGTTCGCGGCGGTTCGATCCAGATCCCTATCGACCAACTGAAATTCACTGCATTTGGAGGGCGGACATTTTCTGGTCAGCTCCTTCCGCTGCTTGATGGACCGATTGCGAGTAAAAAAGCCGCCAAGTACGACACCACGACTTTTGGAGCCTATTTTACAAGGCAGTTCACCTCCGTCGGACAGAGATCGGATTCACTTTCCGCATCCGGCGGTGGAATGAGCTTTTCCTCAGCCTCGCGGCAGGGCTCGCTTGTTACCGGCAACGTGATCTACGATTCAGGATCCCTGCGTTTTCAAAGCGATGCGGCCTATGGCACTTTTGCCGGCCTAAACCAATCGAACGTTCGCATCGACGGGACTGGAGCATCCTTCGATATGGCCGGCTCGTATCAGGTCTTTGACAACCTCTCGATACAAGGCCGATTTACCAATATCACGAGAAATTTCCTTTCACCTCAGGCTGGGTTTCGCGAACCGCTCGATCTCAAAGCAGCAGCCGTCACGTGGTCGCCGTCAACCTGGGCGTCAATGTCTATCAGTGCGAGCACTTCGCGCCGTCCTGGCGACCCATCTCAAAATAACCGTTTCGTCACCTCGTCCTTCGCTCTGACTCCATCTACCGGATTGCCCCGCATTTACTTCTCTCATACCCAAAGCTCAACCACTCAGATCCAGTCTTCAACATTCACCACGCTCAACGCCTCAAAGGAATTCTCACGGCTACGCTTCTATCTGAATGCATCCCGGATTAAGAATCTTGGGCCCGCTAACGTAAATGCTCAATTCGGAAGCAGCTTTTCGATAAACGACTCCAACTCGATCGAGATCAGCCAGGGCATTGGCAGCCGGAATTCCTACAATGGCCAGTTCGACTGGCGAACCTCAGGATTCCTGAAAAATAAGCTCAATCTGAGTGCCGGGGCCGGTTACAGTTTCACGCCGTCTTCGGGTTTCTCGCCGTACCACCGACTGGCCGCCTCTCTTGCCCTTCCGCGTCAGACTTCCCTTCAGATCAACTACTACAACACAACGAACGGCACCACTTTACTGCTAAGTTTGCGAGGGTCTCTGTTTAAGAAGCGGGAGGCCCAAGCTTTCATGAATTCCCCGGTTTCTGAAATGAACCGTTACGGAAACATCTCCGGCCGGGTCTATCAGGATGTGGACAGCGACGGAAAATTCGACCCGTCCGTGGACAAACCCCAGGCAGACGTAAAGGTTCGTGTCGATGGAAACCGATACGTCGTTTCCGATGAAAACGGGATGTACCAGTTCGATTCAATCTCGGCGGGCGACCATAAAGTGTATCTGGACCTATTATCCGTCCGCGCCGACCTTACATTGCTGGGCAATGCGGCCAAGGAAACAAAACTCAGTGCGGGCCATAATGCGAATCATGACTTTCGACTGGTTCGAACCGGCCGCATCTCCGGCCGCGTCTGGCTCGACACCAACGAGAACGGGCAGTTTGACGAAGGCGAATCGCCTCTCGCAGACATCCGTGTCGTGACCGCAAGTGGCCGTGACACGCTCACCGACGCAGACGGAAGCTTCACCATCGGCGATCTTCCGCCGGGAGAACATACGTTCTTTCTCGACGAGAAAACCTTGCCCGAAAAGACCACCTCGGCCAGAAAGCCATTAGCCGTCCAGTCATTCGCAGGTAGAGAGACGGCCAACGTTTTCCTTCCCGTCGCAGCCACCAGCGCCGAGGTCATTCGCTTTCAATCTAAGCAGCCTTAACAGGTTTTTTGCTTATCAAATCCAGCATAACTGTCTTACACGCCAACTGGCCGCAAATGGTTGGCAACGCTACCCTTAGCACTATTTTGGGGCAATCTTTGTCCCACGTGTCCCACGCGTGTCCCACTCATGCCGTGGGACATGTAAAGTGTTGTAATAACAGAACTTAACCAAGAATTTGCAAATCTTGTCCCACACCCCTAGTGGGACAAATAAACTGTTTATTTACAACACTTACAGCCATATTTCTACGCAATATCTGTATTACTTTGAAAAAACGTGCGCCACAATGTATGTCTTTTGTGTCGGACGGTGTGTGTCGTCCTGAAAAAAGTTGAGACGATCATTACGTATCCTTGTCCCATCTACCCCATTTAACCTAAAACACATTCAGGATAAGACAGTAATAGATCGCTAAATTTTCAAATATCGGATCGTTCCGTTATTCCAGGCTTGTGCTGTCAGATCTGGTTAGAACTAGAAGACGACCACAAGCTTAGACGCCTAATAACGCAACAGTGTTGCATACATCGTACAACACATCGTGCCTATTTAACCTTACCCACATCGAAGTCTCTAAGTATTGACTTAATAGCGATTTAAGAGCATAATCCCTTCACTAAAAAGTTTTCTAGCAACAATTTATCTGTTCCGCATAGCGGTTTTGTTATTCAGCCCGGCAAGGCTGTTTATTGAAATGTAGCGTTTTGCTACGAGATCGACTCTCTAAGAGAGCGTCGAGAGTTGGCAAAACCTGGGTTAAAAGAACTTGTTTTATACTCAACACCGCCTTACGGATATTGACCGACATAAGTACTAAGCACGATAGTTTTTCAAGTTAAGGAGATAGGTAATGAAGAGACAAATGATGAGAGGGGGAATCAGAGCATTTCTGGTTCTTTTGATGGTTTCGGTGGCTTTTGGAGTGTTTATGAAATACTCGGAGTCGGCGTCATCAAACACCTCGGGGCCGAATGCGGCTACAACAGCGATGCCACAGAAAGATGGCACGACAACTAGGTATAACAATGGCGTCGTTAAGGTTGAGCCTTCAAATTTTGGCGTCACCGGCCCGGTTCGCGAACTTCCCGTTTTTGACGAGGAAACGGTAAACACGCGACGGGTCAGGGACGAGAAAAGGCAGCAGATCCTTAGAGAGAAAGGCCTCACGGACGAGGAAATTCTTAAGGATGATATAAACCGTCAGAACTCTAAAGTTCTGAAAAAAGCGAAACCCGGTGCTGGTGCCGGAGACGGTCCCTTTGTAGATCCGCTCCTGCGGAACAATCTTCGCCCGGAGGCCCCTCAGGCGATGCCTACACCCGGACTAACGTTTCTTGGTGCGTCACAGACGGACAACGCTTTAGTAGGAGCGGGTTCAGTTCTTCCTCCTGACGTAAACGGGGATGTCGGCCCAAATCACTACATCAGCTCTGTTAACTTGGCCTATAAGATCTTCAATAAAAACGGAACGGTTGCAGCCGGGCCATTCGCTACCAGTGCCCTTTTTAGCGGATTACCTGCGGGTGACCCTTGCCGAATTAGCAATGATGGCGATCCCCACGTCGCTTACGACCAACTCGCTGATCGTTGGCATATTAGTCAATTCGCTTTACCAGCAAGCGGAGCATTTAGTCAGTGTATTGCGATCTCCGTCACTAATGACCCAACAGGTGCTTATTACGTGTGGAGCTACCTATATCCGGGCGGTGTAATTAACGACTATCCAAAAGTAGGTATCTGGACCGATGCTTATCACTTCACCTTTAACCAGTTTAATGCGGCTGGAACAGCATTCTTAGGAATGGGTTTCCTGAGTCAGGATCGTCCGAAAGCCTTGGTTGGTGATCCGACTACTTCGGTCGTCTATACGAACGTCGCGACCATCGACTCGGGAGCCAGCGGCGGATTGCCATCTGACATTGAGGGCTTCGTACCTCCTCCGGCTGGAATGGCTCAGGTAATTGCCGAATATCGAGCAACTGAATTCGGCGACCCGGTAGATGGAATCCGTTACTATCGATGGGTACCCAACTTTGTTACACCTGCAAGTTCGACCGTTTCAGTTCTTCCGGATGTTGCCTTGGCCGCATTTGACGCCAGACAACCTGCAGGTCGTGGCGATATCGAACAATCTGGAGGACAAAATCTGGATTCGATCTCCGATCGTGCGATGCATCGCTTCACCTATCGAAACCTGGGAACTGCGGCTGCTCCGGTAAACTCCTATGCCGGCAGTTTTGCCGTTAACGTCAGCGGTGTCAATCCGACCTCAGCTGCAACGTATCAAACCGGTATCAGATGGTTTGAAATGCGCCGTACGGGTGATGCATTCTCCGTTTTCGACCAGGGAACGCACAACCTAACTCCAGGTAATGGAGCTACTGGCTTGAACAATTGGATGGGCAGTATTGCCCAGGATAACAAAGGTAATTTGGCTCTCGGCTTCAGCCAATCAGGAACTACGCAGCGTGCCGATATCAAGATCGCCGGACGAACTGGCGGTCAGGTAGCGGCTGGTACTCTTAATGAAGGAGAGGCATTGTTCTTCGCGGCGGCTGGATCACAGACAAGCACATCGAACAGATGGGGTGATTACAGCTCGATGAACGTCGATCCGGTGGATGATTGTACGTTCTGGTACACCCAGGAATACTACGCCGGAACTGGCTCAGCCACTTGGTCAACTAGGGTTGGCCGTTTCGTCTACCCGTCCTGTACCCCGGCCCCCAAAGGAACGATCTCCGGAACCATCACTGTTTGCTCGAGCGGTCTTCCCGTTAATGCAGCAAACGTTAATGCGACAGGCGGATTCAATAGAATTACGGGAGCTCCCGGAACCTATTCGATGACAGTTGCCCCGGGAAACTACAATGTATCGGCAACCAAGGCTGGTGGTTTTGACACCCCTTCACAAAACGGAGTGGTCGTTACGGATGGCGGTAATTCTGTGGTCAATCTGTGCTTGACCGGAGTTGCGACTCTAGCCCCTGGCGTAGCCGCACCCACGATCATAAGTGAAAGCTGTTTGCCGGCGAATGGCGTTATCGATCCCGGCGAAACTGTTACCGTAAGATTGCCGGTACGTAACACGGGCGGAGCGAATACGACAAACGATGTCGGAACGCTTCAGGCAAGTGGAAATGTTACAGCTCCAGGCCCTGCTCAAAACTACGGTGCGATCGCAGCCGGTGGAGCTGACGTCAACAGAGACTTCACGTTCACCGCTGACCCGTCAATGGTTTGCGGAGCCCCAATAACGGCGACCGTTGCTCACCAGGACGGAGCGTCTAACTTGGGTAATGTGGTCTACTCGCTGCCTTCCGGCCTTATCGGTGCACCGATCACTACCAGCTACACTGGGCCGGCTGTCGCCATTCCTGATAACAATGCGACCGGGGCAAACGTTAACCTTCCGGTTAGCGGTGTCGGCGTAGTCGGAGATCTTAATTTTAGATTTGATGCTCCCGCTGCATGTGACACAGTGGCTAACAATGCTGGTTGTGCGGTCAACCACACTTTCATTTCAGATCTTATCTTCAAATTGACTTCACCAGGCGGTACAACGGTTACATTCATTAATCGTTTCAATGGCACTAACGGTGGAAATAACATTGGCACAGCGACGCTGGACGATGAAGGCGGATTCCCGTCCGTCGGAGCCTTTGCTGGAGCTCCATTCACCGGAAATCATTCACCTGCAAACCCACTGAGTGCGTTTGATAATCAGAATGCGAATGGGACTTGGGTATTGAACGTCTCTGACGCCGCCGGTATTGATACCGGAAGCATCCGTGGATTCTCGCTGGTCATTAGTCCTAAGTCATGTGCTACATGTGGTCCGGCCCCTACTCCGACACCGGCAGTTACCCCGACACCCGGTATAACACCAACGCCAACGCCGGTTGTTACACCAACACCTGTCGTGACACCAACGCCGACGCCTGTGGCAACACCGACTCCAACCCCAACGCCGGTTGCAACACCGACGCCAGGACCTGGATCGACGTTCAGCTTCACGGGGCCTCCGGTTACTATTCCGGACAACAATCCGGCTGGTGTCGATATTCCGGTCGCGGTTTCGGCTTGTACTGTGTCGGATCTCAACTTCCGCTTTGACGGAACTCCAAGCGGTGCGGTTGGCAATACCGGTGTAGGCGTGACCCATTCGTGGGTAGGCGATCTCAAGTTCACGCTGACCTCGCCTTC
>JBGSQW010000151.1:0-17222 GCA_041737885.1 Pyrinomonadaceae bacterium
CCTCGGTCATCTTTTTGCCATCGACCGTGCGAAACGCAGCCGCACCTTTCTGCTCATCGCCGGGATAACCTCCGACCGAAGTTAGACCATCAGGGGCGAACGCCATGTAGCCCGCTTTTGCGAGGCGGCGGGTTACGTCCTCTATGTATGGATTGAGGCCGCGATTTTCATGGATGACGAGCACGGCAGGAAACTTCTTGCCCTTCGCAGGAATGGCCAGATAGCCCTTGATCGAACCATTGCCCGCAGGCGACGGAACGGTCTCGTACCCGACCTTGATATCTTTATCGTCCGGTTTGATCGTCTGAGCCCACGCGTAATTAGGTGTCAGGCTCTCAAAAAGAGCAGCAGCCGTTAGTCCGCCGACGGCAAATCTGGTGAGGTGATTCATGAAGGACCGGCGATCCATATCACCGTGTTGATATTCATGAAAAAGATCGAGCAGCTCCTGAGGATATTCGTCAGCGGTCTTACGTTCCATTTTACACTCCTTATTGATTGAGAAAGGATAACCGAGAATTATGTTTGGTACAAAGCAAAAAGCGGACGACGATAGCCTAGCTATGCATTTTTATTAGGTAATTGGATATCGCCTGTTCGCGATTCGCTCCAAATGCGTAGCAACTGCTTTCTTCGACGCTGATAAATTGCGGCCCGACAACGCAATACTGATCTCCGTCGAGAAAGATCAGCGTACCGCCGGGGCCACGACTCGATTCAAGGTCAGGGTCGTTCAACATCAGCTCAAACTGTTCAGTCATCTACTTCTTGGGCTTCTCCGCGACGATCCGCTTGGCACTCCAAACCTCGTCTGCATTTCCGCCAAACGAGACGCTGCCGCTCATGGAATCGCCTTCGACTTTACCGGCGAAGCTTAGTGTCATGTCGTTTCCGTTGTAGTTGACCGTATAGGCGAAGTAGATGTCCTTGCCCTTGATCGTTCCTTTGATGGGCAGATCTCCGCTCGAGCGTTTCGCTGTACCGGTCAGCGTTTCGCCGTCAACCTTAAGAATGAGTTTGAAAGGCCTCGCACCGCCTGGGGTATTGAACGATGCGTCCCATTCACCGGCAACCGACTGAGCAGAAACCGAGTGCGATGCCGCGCAAAACAACCCAAGGAGAAACATGGTGGTAAAAATAGCTTTTTTCATAATGAATTCCTTTTTCAATAATACTCCTTAAGGCAGAGCGAACGCTAGTGGAGAGCGGCTGAGAACTTTACATTTCAGGGGCAATTGGTACAAAATGCCAGCAATCAAGGTCGGGAAAATTTAGAAGGAGATCAAACTATATGTTAAGAAAACTATTAGTATTATCATCGATTTTGTTAGTAGTCGGTATCGGAGCCTCAACCACCTCAGCTCAGGAATGGGTAAATCTCGGATCTAAAGAAGTTAAGGATCGAAGCGAGCAAGACACGTGGCATGTTGGATCTGGCAAAGGCGAATTCCGAAGGATCAAATTGACTGTCCAACAGAGAGCTGTCCGATTCTACCGGCTCGAAGTGAAGTTTGAAAATGGTGAGAAGCAAAATATCGAGCTACGCGATATCATTCGCGGAGGCGGTGAAACCCGTTCTATCGATCTGGTCGGCAAAGATCGTCGTATAGATAAGGTAGATGTCTGGTACGAGGCACAAACAGTCCGTCGCGGGACACGGTCTCAGGTAACATTATTCGGCATCAGATAAAATTGTTTAAAAAATGTAAATTTAGTGGAACATTAGATGCATTGTGGTTTTATTTAGGTATCGTTGAACCCGTCTCTGCGATCTAGTTAAGTTCGGGGATGGGCTGCACGGTTCAAAAGTTATAACTATCATGCTTCTTCTCGATGATGAACAACGTAGAACAAAGAGGCTAGCAGCCTCGATGACGGTTTCCGTAAAAGGACAAACGAGACCAAATGTCTCATGGACCGAGGTAACTCCGATCGGTGACGTTTCAGCCCTCGGAGCGGCATTTAAACTGTCCCGAGTTGTAGAGCCCGGAAATCTTCTTCAAATGACGCTCAAGATGCCCCGGGAACTTCGTGGCTATGACTTTCGCGAGGAAGATTATAATGTGTGGGGCGTGGTTAGACGGTGCATCAAAACGTACGACACGAGCACGGAACCCCATTATGTGGTCGGAGTTGCGTTCGTAGGCCAGTCACCGCCCTCGAACTATGTTATTGATCCTTCTGCCTGCTACGAAGTAGAAGGGTCTGAGCCTAAGAATGGATTCTGGAAAGTAACAGGTGGCTCGGACCACATCGTGGCCAAGCCGATCGAAACGATTGCAAATCGGCGTCAGACACGACTTGAGATCCCTGAAGAGGTTTGCATAGAAATTATTGACGGCTTTGGAAATACGGCCGCTTCCGAAACCACTGTAACGCTCAATATAAGCCGAAGCGGAGCGGCCGTTTACAGCCAGTTGCCGGTTGAGATCGGGTCACTAATACGACTTTCCAACCGCCGACATAACGTTAAGCTAATGTCGGTTGTTCGAGGCCGGCAAACGGATCCGTCAGGGCTCTCTAGAGTTAATCTGGAATTTGTAGATCAAGCGTTTCCGATCGATCTGATCTAATTCCTAAATCTCTTTATCATCAAGCCCGAGAGCTTTCTTTATAGCCTTGATGTCGTTCTTCATTTCTTCTTGTTCATCGTGACTGAATTGGTTGGCATCCTCCATTACAGTGCCAAGGATTCGCGCAACAATTAGCGGAATGATGAGTAGCGGTACTATATGCATTAAAGTTAAGGCCACGATCTTGCCGCCAACCGTCACCGGGTACATATCACCGTAGCCAATTGTCAGGCCCGTTACACATGCCCACCAGAACGAGTCGAAGACCGACTTGTCCTCAAGATAAGAGTAGAGAGCGGCCGATCCGGCGATAACCATTACGTAAGCTCCCAGTATCTCGTAAAAGCTATCTGTCAGCCGTGTAGCTAAATGTCTTACTTTGCTCATATTTTTAGTCGCATCTCATGAATGTACCACTGCCGCCGATTCCAGCATCTATAAGCCCTTTGCCCTGGCCGACGACAAAATCCTGCGACTGGCAATAAGGTCGTCCTGGAATTTTGATCAGAACCGTGCCGCGTTTGTAGGAATTGTAGCTGACCTTGTAGTAGTTGAAATAGTCGTCGCTCGCCACCAGCGATTCGCTGGCTCGCTTCACCCAGGTCCGGTAATCGAGGCCAATCTTGACGATCTGAACGCCGGGAATCCTTGCAGCGAGCTTGTTTTTCACGAACGCCTCGACCGCGGCATCACGATAGGGCGGCTGTTTGTATGATCGATTCGGAGCGCCGCGTTCGGCTAGCTTCCAGAGTTCTTCAGCCCGGCGTTCGACATCGGCGGTGGCATTGGCGGGAACTGAGGTGATGCCGTATTCCGCATATTTCGGCTTGAGCCACGCAAACTTTGCGGCCCGCCATTTGTCGCGGTTCCAGATCATTTCCTGGATCTCCATTCGCAACGGATTGTCCGGCTCGTTGAAACCGAAGTTCAGGTTCTCGATCGTATAGCCCATTCCAACGACCGAGTTCGCCGCTCCGACACGGGCTTTCTTCTCGATCTCTATGCGATTTGCGGCAACGGCACACCACAGGCCAAACCGGTATTCGACCTGCCCTTCGCGGGCATAGCCAGGCGAGATCCAATCGGTTACCCCTGCATATCGGGTTCGGCACATCCGATCCAGGTCAGCGAGTTCGGCCATCTGCGTTTGCCACAATTCCTTTCCGGGAAGGCTGCCGCCGCCCGTCGGATATCGGGAGTCGTGGTAATGGGCGAAGGATCGGACCGCGTTCATATACTTCCCCGCTTCGTTGTTGAAGGAACTCTGCTGGGCCGTCATCGGCACCGTTTCGAGAGGGTTACGGGCAGCGTTGCCTAGCTTTAGCTTCGGCGAATTACTTGGGAGCGTTACAACCTGATTGTCCATATTGCCGAATCGCACCCTGAGATTGCTTCCATCGACCCGCTCAACCTTCGCCCGTACCCACTCGGCTCCTAGGCAAAAGCACTGATACTGGACCGTGTCGCCAACACTGACGCTATTCTGGGCATACGAATGTAGGGAACCTAGAGCGAAACAGACGGCGATAACCAAGTTTTTCATAAATGATCGTTCCTCCGGGACTGAAAATGCTATTTGAAAGTATGCCGCAGATTTTAACACAGAATTAGTGCTTGCGCAGTCAGTAAAGAAAGTGATATATCTCGATTCCGAAGTATGAAATTCCAAAAAGGATTACTAAGTGATACCGATGACAAAGCCTCTGGCGAAGTATCTGTAAAGCTGTCCGAGCAGGAACGCACGAAGCTAAAGCCAGTAAACGAGCCGCCGCGAGCCGTTCAGCCACCTACCAACTCAGTCGAAGTCGAAAAAGACCGACTTTTTGAAACGGTTGAGAAGACTAAGAGCTCTTCTCGTAAGTATCTGGTTCTGTTGGGTATAGTTTCAGTTGTTGTTGTCGCCGCCGGAATCGCCGGGTCATATTACATGACACCGGGAATTGGCGATAAGATACTCACACCAAAAGGCCTTGAGCTTGTGCTTCGCGACCATATGCTGACTAAACAGAAACGCGATTCTACCGACATTTCTTATTACGCATGCGAGGGATTTGTGTGGGCTAGGGTCGGCGTCGAAACCCGAACGGACCTGCCAAATCCGGTCTTCCGGATCGGAACATATGCCGCGAAAGCAACGCCGAACGGTGAAAACTGGGAGATTACAGCCGTCCCGATCTCGTCTCCGGAAATGGACGTGCCGTGCAGATGAGTTAGCAATGAATCGGGATAGTAGCTTTTAGTTCACCGCTTTAGAACTCAGCTCAGATTCTTTCAATTTTACCTGGGCGTAAACCTCAGAAAGCGAGAGTTTGCAGTGGATCGATTCGAGCGTGATAACGTCGTCGCGTTCGTTGTAGATGCGGTAGATCCACTGTTTTGCGTTCTGACGTGCGTAGTGTTCGATACGCATTTCGGTCTCGTTGACGAGCAGGCATTCTTTTATTTTGGGGATCGCGAGAAAGCCCTCGAGCTTTTCGGTGCGGTCTATGGTCTTTGAAACACTGGAGAAAATCTCGATCACAACCGTGGGATTTAACAAAACCTCGGCGCGGGCGTCGGAGAATTCGGGTTCGCCGCTGACGACAATAACGTCGGGGAAACAGATCGAATTCTTGGCGATTCGAACCTGCATGTCGTTCGAGTAGATCTCGCAATTACTGCGTTGAACACGGCCGCCGAGGGCGATCGTGAAATTCGAAGCGATCAGGTTATGCCAGCGGTTGGCGGCTGGCCGCGAGACGATCTTGCCGTCGATAAACTCACTTTTCAGCGGCTCGCGGTTTGATGTCTGGAAGTTTTTTGCCGGTGCGGAAGCGGTCTGGTCAGTTGCCGTCTGGTTCATGATGCGGGGGTACTCCTTGTTATAAAATGCAAAACGAACAGAAAATTAGGGGATCTCAATACTGAGGGCTTTGCGTAGGTAAAATTTGTCTGCAAAAATAGTGTTACATATCGCTGAACCATCTATCAAGGCATTTTTTATGAAACTTGGCACACTAGCCGAACTAACAAACGCAACCCTCGAACGCGGCTCTCCCGACCTCGAGATCAGAACAACCGCAGGTCTCGACCTGGCCGTCGAAGGCGAGATCACGTTCCTCGCCAACCCGAAATACACCCCGCAGATCGCCGCAACCAAGGCATCTGCGATCTATCTAAACGAGGGAATAGCGATAGATAGAGAGGATATCGCGGTGCTTCGGGCAAAGGATTCGTATGTGGCGTACACGCGCGCGATGCGGCTGTTTTTTCCTGAGCCGGAACTGCGGAAATTCGTTCATGCATCAGCTGTTATCGATCCGTCGGCCATTGTTGCGGAAGATGTCGAGATCCACGCAAATTCGGTGGTCGGAGCCAATTGCAAGATTGCTAGCGGCGTTAGAATAATGCCGAACGCGACGATCTATGACGGAGTCTCGATCGGCGAGAATACGACGATCCATTCCGGAGTTTCGATCCGCGAAAACTGCGAGATCGGCCGCAACTGCATCATTCACAACAATTCGACGATCGGTTCGGACGGTTTTGGCTACGCAAAAGATGAGAACAAACACTGGCTAAAAATACCGCAAACCGGCCGAGTTGTTCTCGAAGACGATGTCGAGATCGGCGCAAACACAGCAATAGACTGTGCCTCAGTCGGCGAAACCCGCCTCAAACGCGGTGCCAAGATCGACAACCTCGTCCAGATCGGCCACTCCTGCACCATCGACGAAGACGCCCTGATCTGCTCTCAAACGGGTCTCGCTGGCAGCTCATTCATCGGCAAACGCGTCATCCTAACCGGCCAGGTCGGCATCGCCGGGCATCTAAAGATCGGCGACGATGCAGTATTGACCGCCAAATCCGCAACCTCGCACGATGTCGAGCCAGGCAAGATAATGTCAGGAATCCCAGCCTTCGAAAACCGCGACTGGCTGCGTTCAACGGCAGCGTTCCAGAAGCTTGGCGAGACGGCAAGACGATTACGAAAGCTCGAGAAGCGAGTGTTTGGCGCGGACTATGGTGATTGAAACAAAAAACGGCCTAAAAATTCTTAGAGGGGTAGATGGCTACCAGGCCCTGTTTATAGATTCGTCAAGGATTGACGACTGCGTACACTTTTTGCGTGAACACAGTCTAAGAAACATTTCTATAAATCCATTTCAAGGTTATAAGGCAGATAACCTAGAGTTTCTTTCCAGTCTTGACGATCATATTGAAGGGATAACCATTTTGGACGACAAGTATGATTATTCAATTGTGAACAAGTTACATAGGCTGAAATCGTTGGGAATTCTCGACAACAAAAGGGATATAGTCGATCTTTCAAATTTCCCTCACCTAGAAAGCTTGTCCTGTGACTACTCACCGAGATTAAAAAATTTACATTCTTGCAAAGAATTGAAGTCGCTCACGATGTCGGGTTACAAATCAGCTGACAATTCATTAGAAGGAATGCCAGTGCTCGATTCTCTATCTACCTTAGACCTATTCACTTCGGACATTGCTTCTCTTTCGGGTATTCGTAATTTTCCCTCGATCCACAGCCTGAGCGTTTATAAAGCGAACCGCTTGATAGATATCTCCAATCTGAGAGATGTTAGAAGCACCCTTACAAAAGTTGAATTTGATTCCTGTAAACGAATCATCAACTACAATATTCTTAGAGACATATTGAACCTAGAAAAATTAATTGTCAGTAATTCGAACGCAATTCCCTCGCTGAACTTTATTCGTTCTCTTAAAGAACTAGAATTCCTTAGCTTTGTTAATACGGACATTGAGGATGGGGACTTGTCGCCTTGTACCGGGCTTAAGTACGTTGGATTTAATAATAGGCGGCACTACAACATGAAGTTTTCTGATTTTCAGAAGCCGTGATGAATTAATGGTTGTTTCATTTCACGAAATGTTTGAGAAGGTTACCGTCTGCCAAAACTGGGTTATTTAACATGTAATGTCGGGCAGATGGAATAGTCCCGTCAAGATAGGATATATATTGAGTATGGAAAAAGAATTATCTGATGCCGGCTACGACATCACCCCTCTAAATGCCGAGGCGATCGAACGCCTCGCACAGGATCTAAACGAGGAAGAATATCGCATTCTTCTCAACCACGGCACCGAGCCCGCATTTTGCGGAACGTTGCTAGACAACAAAATGGACGGCACATATGCCTGCCGTTTGTGTGGTTTGCCGCTGTTTAGTTCGAGCCACAAATTCGAATCCGGAACAGGCTGGCCGTCCTTCTACCGCCCCTTCGACAAGGACCATCTGACCAATATCGAAGACAACAGCTACGGCATGCGGCGTATCGAGATCCGCTGTGCAAGGTGCGGCGGCCACCAAGGCCACGTCTTCCCCGACGGCCCGCCGCCGACTGGACAGCGATATTGCTTGAATTCCGCCTCGCTCGAATTCTTCGAAGAGGGTGAAGAAATTCCGCAGAAGAGCTGACCCGATGGCTGTACAGAAGGTCTGCCCGATAATTGTCCGCGAGATCGACGGCGTTCGACAAATACTGGTTTTCCGGCATCCATCAGCGGGCGTTCAGTTTGTAAAAGGACCCGTCGAACCTGATGAACAACTTGCGACGGCGGCGCTACGTGAGCTGGCGGAAGAATCGGGAACCACATCGATCACATCGATCGAGAGCAAAGGATCGTGGTTCGTCGAACACTCGCAACAGGAATGGCATTTCTTTCTCTGTTCGACTGGCGAAGAATTGAAAGATCAATGGGATTTCTTCACGCTCGATGACGGCGGCCTGGTCTACAGCTTTTTCTGGTTCGGTCTCGACAACGAGCCGGATCATGAGTGGCATCCGATATTCAAGGAAGCACTCATTCAGATCAAGAGTTTGTATAAGTAAAAGGCATCACAGTTTTCCGCGATGCCTTTCTTATCGGAATCTCAGATCGAACTACTTACGATCCTTAAAGCTATCAAACAGTTCCGTGTGACGGCTCGTGAGGGGGATCATGCGGCCGCCAATGAACATATACTTAATGTTCGTCCGTGCGTCCAGAATGTCGCCGTCGGCGACGACAACATTTGCCATTTTGCCGACTTCTAGTGAACCCATTTTATCAGCCACGCCGAGGACTTCCGCAGCGTAAAGCGTTACCGATTTCAGAGCATCTTCTTTCGATAATCCGAACGAAGCAGCCAGGCCCGCATGATATGGAAGATCTCTTGACTCAGGTCCGGGATCGCCGGTTGAGATGCAGTATTTGATACCGGCAGCCTGCATTTTTGCTGGAGCCTCGAACAGGTAATCGTATGGATCATCATCACGAACCGGCAGGCCGTAGATGTTTGTGTAGACCACGCCGATGTTGTTTTGCTTCAGTACATCAGCCGCTTTCCAGGCTTCCTGCCCGCCGATGATGATGCCTTTGACCTTCATATCGGCAACAAATTTGGCAACACCGCGAATGTCGCGTTCACGCTCAGCCGTAAAGATGATCCGCTTTTGGCCGCGAATGTACGGTGCCATCGCTTCGTGCTTGAGGTCCATTTCGACGAAGGGCAGGGTCTTGTCGCGAGCGTAGGCTTCTTTGGCTTTCAGATAATTCTCAGCACTCTTGAAGATCTTTTTGAGTTCCTCAACAGCCGTATCCCGACGTCTGACGAGCTCATTAAAATCAGCCTGCTGACCTCCGCCAAAACCACCAAATCCGCCGCCGCCAAATCCACCGCCACCGGCGATACGGGGAAAATTGATGACCAGTCCAAATTCGCCAATTACCGCCATCTCATCCTGGGTGGAACCATTGAGATTAATGACCGCTGCCTGGCCTGAGATCAAGCCGCCCGTCGGGTAGGACATAACCGAGGTGATGCCGTTCACGCGGGTGACATTTATGTGAGCCGAATGCGGGTGCAATCCGCGGATCGATTTTGCATTCGAATTTATCGTCCCAACCTCAGACGTATCAACCGATGCATTCAACCCCTGCGGTATCTCCACGAGGCCCATATTGGTCGCGGCATCGATCATCCCAGGAAACACCGTTAGGCCTTTGCCGTCGATGCGTTCCGCACCTGATGGGACAGCAACGCCAGTTCCTACCGCAGCGATCTTGCCATTCTGGATGACGACCGTGCCATTCTCGATCGTCGGCCCGGAAACCGGAACGATCCTCGCTCCAACGATCGCAAAGGTCCCGGCCTTTCCGGTCTGATTCTGCTGCGAACCATCGCTCTGCGCAGTGGCGATCAGTGATAGAAAAAGAATTACAACGCAAAGTCGCAAAGGTGCGAAGCCGCCAAGTAATAGCTGTGAAAACATCGATCTAATTAATTCCATTTGCGTCTTTGCCCCTTTGCGACTTTGCGTTAAATAAGCTGTCTGCATTATTTATTTCCTCCGTCCCAGGTTTCCGCTTCGTCACGGTCACCTCTGCGGCGATCGGCCGGAACTCTTGGCGGTCCGCCGCCTGTGGCCGGGGCCCTGTTAATTTCAAGCTTTTCGAGAGCTTCACGCTCTTTCGCAACGTCGGTACGCATTTTGGCGTCAGCCGCACGATCAAAATATACATCGCCCTCGATCAACGTCGTTTCGACTCGCGAGTACGGGCTGAAAGGATGACCGGTCCAGATAACCAGATCAGCATCTTTTCCGACCTCAACCGAACCGGTTCGTTTGTCGATGCCAAGCTGTTTGGCAGGGTTGAGGGTGATCATTTTCAACGCCTCTTCTTCAGGAACGCCACCGTACTTCATCGCCTTGGCCGCATCGAGATTAAGCCGACGCATGCGTTCATCCGAATCCGAATTGATCGAAACGTTCACGCCATTTTTCCAAAGGATGTAAGCATTGTAAGGGATCGAATCATATGCTTCGAGCTTGTAACCCCAACTGTCGGCAAAAATCGAAACGCCAGTTCCGCGTTTCGCGATCTCGGGAGCTATCTTGTAAGCCTCAAGTCCGTGCTGGAGAGTGGCAACCTTGAAGCCCATTTCATCTGCTAACAGGAGTAGATTCAGATGCTCGTCAGATCGATAACCGTGAGCATGAACAAGGCGTTTGCCTTCGAGGATCTCGACTAGCGGTTCTAACTGGAGATCGCGTTTCGGCTGGATCTTTGTCTTTTTTGCTCTAAAATCGGCCCATTCCTGTCGATAGTCTTTCGCACGCATGAATGCATCACGCATCGTCTCGACCACGCCCATACGGGTTCGCGGATAACGCGGCGGGGCCGCTCCTGGGCCTGCGAATGACGTAGCCCGCTTGACGTTCTCGCCCATCGCGAACTTTATTCCCGGCGGAGCGTCATTGATCACATAATCCTCGACCTCTTTGCCCCACTTGAACTTGACCGTGACATTCTGACCGCCGATAGAGTTTGCCGACCCATGCAACAAATTCGCTGCGGTCACTCCGCCCGCGAGAGCACGATAGATCGAGATATCGTTTGGGTTGAGTGTGTCTCGGACAGTGGTCATCGAGGTCACGGAGTACGACCCCTCGTTGATGGCATCGAGCATCGAGTGCGAGTGAGCATCGATGATTCCGGGCGTTACGAACTTTCCGGTCGCATCGATCGTCTGAACGCCCGAAGGAGCAGTCAGCGCCTTACCGATCCGCGTGATCTTGCCGTTCTGAACGAGGATGTCGGTCGCTTGAAGCGTTCCCTTCCCTGCGGTCATTACGGTCGCGTTTTTGATTAGCAAGCTGCCTTTTGACTGGGCATAGCTCGATAATGGAATACCGCCGACGAGAAATAGAAATAGCAGAAAAAATGCTGTGAACTTTTTCATATCTTTTAATTATTCAATGAACAACCGACGCTTCGGTTACGGATTCTTTGTACCTGAGAACGGAATGGCACCCATCGCCGTGTCGATCGTCCCACTGATCTGATTACCGCTAACCTTGCCAGTGACCGTCAGGTCAATATTGGAGCCGCTATACGGAACTGTTGTCGCGAATGAAAATGAATCGCCCGTGACCCGTCCATCGCGGAGCGGCGAGCTGCCCGCAGGTGAGGCCATTGTGCCCGCGAGCGAACTGCCCTGCTGGGTAAAATTCAACGTCGAATTCATTGCCTGTCCGGGGATATCGATCGTGATCGTGTAAGAGCCGCTAATACTGGATGCTGACGGAGTTGCTCCGCCTGAACCGCCACCGCCTGGACCACGCCCGCCACCAGCAGGGGGGCGAACAGGCTCCTTCTGCTCAAAAACCTTGCCGTCGATAAAAATCGTCGGCACAAATTTGTCGCGTCCAAAAATATCGCCTTTGACGACGACAATATTCGCGATCTTGCCAGCTTCAATCGAACCAAGCCGGTCATCGATGCCAAGTACTTCGGCAGCTCCCAATGTCATTGCACGGATCGCGGCATCTTTGCTAAGTCCACCTTCAACGACCTTACCGGCGTTCGCGAAAAAATCGCCGATCGCCGTCGCACCGCCTGACTGGAACGCAAATTTCACGCCCGCAGCCGAAAGTTTAGAAGCCGCTTTTGGAGCCTCAGCTCGATGGCGAAGCGTATCCATGCTGTCAGGATCAGCCTCAGGCGAAGCCGCGGCTGTTCGTTTTGGAAGGTTGAGCGATAGCAGGACAGGAACCTTCGCCGCTTTAAGGCGGTCAACAACTTTGTAAGATTCCAAGCCGCCCGCGATGATTCCGTTCAGGTTAAGTTCTTTGATCAGGTCAAGAGCCCTAATGATCTGAACGTCGGTATTCGCATTGAAAACAACCGGCATCTGGCGGTTGATCGCGGGATACAGAGCTTCCAGCGATTTATCCGCGTCAGGGCGTCTTAGCCCCTTAGGATTCGCTGCGTATTGTTTCTGCAATTCCTGCAAACGCTGAGCATCGAGGAATATCTGGCGCAGTGCGGAGAACGTTCCGAGCAGTGATTGTGGATACTGGCCCGGCGTCGTGGCAAAAGAGATATGCTCGGCGAACGGAGACTTCACGACCATTGCCGAAACGCTGTCGCCAGCGAGATTGATGACAGCGGACTGGCCGTTAAAGATGCCAGTTCGTCCAGTCGTAAGTACAGTCGTAATTCCTGCGTTGCGAACGGCGTCAAACTGAGCTTCACCCGCACGGATATCATTAACTGCCGTATCCTCTGGTCTCAGGCCAGCCTGGTAGTTAGAATTCGAAGTTGGAGCAGCTGCCGCCGCAGCCGCTGCTGCAGCCTGTCCGCCACCGCCAGGTCCTCCGCCCTGGCCGCCGGGCCTCGGTGCCGGCATTCCAACGTTAGTCAGCGAATCGATGAATCCCGGGTATACGGTCATGCCCGTCGCGTCAAAAACCTGCGAACCTGCCGGAGCCTGCAGATTAGCACCGACCGCATCGATCAGCCCGTTCCTGATGATGACTGTTCCTTTCTCGATGGTCGCACCCGAAACCGTCACGATCTTCGCATTAGTGATCGCGTAGGTCTGAGCATTTGCGGACACAGCGGAAAACGAACAGATAGCCGTCAGGACAAGCAAAAATAGCTTTGATCTCATAACTTTTCTCAGAAAAGGCAAATTGTAACTGCTTTGAAATTGATGTTACGGAGAGAATAATAGAAAAGTTGCAGAACGCAAAGCTGAGGTCAGACAAAAATAATATCTTTACAAAACATTACAGTACGGTAGGAAGTAGTATTAATGCTCTCTCATTATTAACTTAGGGCGTCATGAAAAATGATGCCGAGCGTGTGTCTCTTACCGCTTGTTACCTCGCTCACACCGTGCCGCATATTCGCACGATAAAACCCTTTCGTTCCCCGAACAGGCCTGAAATTAGTCGTAAAAATGATCATATCGCCGCGTTTCGGCCTCAGGACGATAGCTTTCGATTGTGCACGCGGTACTTGTTCGGTCAGCACGAATTCGCCGCCGGTGTAATCCTCGTCCGGCTCATTTAGAAAAAGTGCGACCTGCATCGGGAAATAAACGTCGCCATACAGGTCCTGATGTAATGTGTTGAAACCGCCCTTTCCATACCTGAGGATCAGAGCCGTCGGTTTCATCTGGCCGTTCGCTCGACATTCGGCTTGAAATTCATCGAACGCCAATGGATAGCGAACATCCATCCTCAACAGTTCAGCCCATTTGTTTGCGATCACGGCAAGATACGGATATATCTCGTCTCTAGCCTTTTGAACCAGTTCCGGCAGCGGATTGTCGAAATACTTGTATTCGCCGAGCCCGAACCGATGCCTTTTCATGACTACGGTTTTGCGATAGATTCCGCTGTCTTCATAACCGGCGATTAGATTTCGGCAGACTCGACGATCCAGCACGTGAGGAATCCACCCAAAGCCTTGACGGTCAATCTCTGCGCTCACCGCAACCCAATCGATCTCTTGCTTTGTAAACATCTGCTAAAACACCTTTGCCAGTTTTGAAGAATGGAGTTTATCGCCGAGGCCGTAAAATTCACAGAAACTCATTATCAACGGTTTCCATTTGTCCGTGTCGACATAATGACGCTTTTCCTTGCCGAGAATTTCATCGTCGAAATAGGAGCGAATTATTCGAACCTCGATTGCCGCCAAACTACTCTCGTCTCCGCCGAAACCGAAAATGTTTTCGACCACCGCTTCCAGTTGGATCGGACATTCACCTACCCTCGGCGGTCTAACGATCTCCGATTCGACGCCGGTCAATCCGGCTCGACCGAACTTGTCGTGAACGTATTCGAATCCCATCTCAACTTTATATTCGGGTATCGGCGTCTTGCCGGTGGTCAAGGCCAGGCGGTCAACGGCGGTGACCATTTCCGAAGACGGAAGGTTCAGTACGCATTCGCGCTCCCGCTCGAGATTTTCGAAGGTTTTGCCACTCATTCCGAGCCCAAGCATGCACGACTTTTTTAGCCACCAAGCCGAACTCATTGGGGCCAGATTTGGAGATCCGTCTTCGTTCATGGTGCTTATCAAAACGACCGGCGTTCCGAAATACATTATTTTTGGTTCGATTACTTTATGCATGCCTACCTCTATGCCTTCTTCACCGCCTTCTCGTCGGCAAGGATCCTTTGTTTGCGGTCGATGCCCCATCGATAGCCACTCAGATTCCCATTTGCCGCGATCACCCGGTGACATGGATTCACTAATGCAACCGGATTTGTCGCACACGCACGTGCGACTGCTCGGAACGACTTCGGCGCGCCAAGACTCGCCGCGACCTGGGCATACGAACGCGTTTCGCCGTACGGTATCTTTCGCAGCTCCGCCCAAACCCGCATCTGAAAAGCAGTCGCCCGCAGATCTAACGGTAGATTTAGGATCGCGGCTTCGCCGTCGAGGCCTTTGAGGATCGCATTCACCGCGTCTTTTAATAACGCATCATTTTGCTCGATCTCAGCAGCGAAGAATTCACTAGCCAGTTCCCTCGCCAATTCGTCCTCGCTGTCACCAAAACTAACCGAGCAAATTCCCTTTTCGGTTCTCGCGACCATCAGCTTCCCGAGCCACGAATCCACAATTGTGTAATCGATCTTCATGTCCTTTCCACCTTTTCTATATGTCGCCGGCGTCATCCCCAGCCGCTCGCTCGCTTTTTCGTAAAGCGACCGGCTCGATCCAAATCCGCTGTCATAAAGCGAGGTTGTCACGTCGCTTTCTCTCACGTTCGTCTTAAAATTCTCGATCCGCATCATGTCCACTATCTCCTTCGGAGTCAGTCCCAGAGTTGTTTTGAATGTTTTCTGTAGGTGCCCGCTCGTGACATTCAAACGATGACTCAATTCCTCGATCGTCGGCACCTCGGTATCGTCAGAACTCAGTATTTCAAATGCTTTCGCGACCAATTCCGCCGCCGGCCCCGGAAAATATTCCTCGGTCGGTTTGCATCGCAAACAAGCGCGAAACCCCGCATTCTCCGCCTCAGAAGTCGTCACAAAAAACGAAACATTCTGTCGCTTCGCCGTTTTCGAAGGGCACGACGGCCGACAGAATATTCCTGTCGTCCGCACCGCAAAATAAAACGCCCCGTCAAATTCCCGATCCTTAGCCTCGACTGCCCGCCATTGCCAGTCGAGTTTGTCCGCCGTTTTTGCTGTCACTTCGTTCATCATGTCTCCGAGTTTACATCGCGAATTACAGGCCATCTATCCGAAAACCGTTGTGCAATTATTAATGCAGGAAATAAACCGGTGAACGGGGGAGAACTATGAATGTTACAATCTCTTGTAGATGTATGGCATCCCTGAAAATTTAGACCTACAAGACATTGTAGGCTCCGATATCCAACGGATCTGTATTGGACGTTATAACGTTCGATTCATATTCTTTGGCGAACGAAGCATAAATGTTGAAGGAGACATAGAAATCCTAGATAGCCAGGTTGTCTGCGCGAAGTGGGATGCACTTAATGGCTGGACAAGCACTGCTTTTCAGAAGCTTCTGAACCTACCGATTCTAACCTATCGAGTTTCCTCGCATACTTGCCTTGAAATAGCCTTTGAAAACAACTTACTCCTGCGGTTGCATGACAGTTCCGACCAATACGAGTCAATGCAGATCTATCCTGAAGCGATTATCATTTAACATTAATAGCGGAGATTTAGGATCAGATAGATACGTTCGAAACAGATTTTTGCTGTAGAATTTAGCTATGAGCTCGATCCTGCTATTCGACGGCGTGTGCAATTTTTGTAATGATTCGGTGAATTTCATTATTCGCCGCGATCACGACAAGAAATTCAAATTCGCACCGCTTCAATCGGAGCTTGGAATCGATCTGCGGAAAAAATATGGCATCGCGGAAGATGTGGATTCGGTGGTTTTGATCGAGAACGATCAAGCGCTTATGCACTCGACCGCCGCCCTGCGGATCGCCAAGAACCTCGGCGGAATATATTCGCTCGCGTACGTTTTTATTATCGTCCCGGCTTTTATCCGCGATTTTTTCTACAAGACGTTTGCGAAGTACCGCTACCGCCTGTTCGGCAAAAAAGATATGTGCATGATGCCGACGCCGGACGTTCGCGAGAGATTTTTGTCAGAACCGGGAGCCGTAGCGACCGGGCTAACGGTAGACACCTAGAAGAAAACATTATGAAAGCAACATGGAATGGCGTAACGATCGCCGAAAGCAATGACACGGTCGTCGTCGAGGGAAATCACTATTTCCCCGCCGATTCGATCAACAAAGAAAACTTCGCACCGACCGAAACCCACACGGTCTGCGGCTGGAAAGGCACCGCGAGCTATTACAACATCGTCGTAAACGGCGAAACAAACAAAGACGCCGCCTGGTATTACCCGGAAACCAAACCCGACGCCAAGAACATCGAAGGATATGTCGCGTTTTGGAAGGGTGTTCAAGTTATTCCCTGAGTACAATGCTCAATTTTGAAGATGTGCTAAGAAAATGGGAGAACCAGGGGGTTCATTTGCTTCCCCCAAATGACCGTGCGACGGTTATTAACATCTTGGAAAGCACTCGGAAAGAAATCTCGGATGATGTATTTGACCTTTACTGCTCAACAGGCGGGATGAAATATGGTGCGTCAGACGATCATTTGTGGTCTTTTTGGTCGCTGGAACAAGTCGTAAAAGAAAACAAACCTTTTTCACGATCAGGTTTATTTTTCGCGGATTTTCTGATCGGATCGCATTATTACTTGTTCCACTATGAGTCGCCAAAAAGGTCATCGGTTTGGCTCTATGATACCCAGGAACTCCTCGCAGAAAGTGTTC
>JBGSQW010000082.1:0-43491 GCA_041737885.1 Pyrinomonadaceae bacterium
CCTACGCCTACGCCGACCCCAACGCCTACCCCGACGCCGACGCCAACACCTACGCCGACACCGACGGTGACGCCAACACCTACGCCGACACCAACGCCGACGCCGACGCCGACGCCGGTTGGTCCACGGATCTCGATAAATAATGTGACAAGGAACGAAGGTAATTCCGGAACGACGGTATTTGCTTTTGATGTGTCTATCAATGTCCTGCCGGGTGTAGGCGAGCCGTCCGCTTCGGTTGATTTCACAACCGTTAACGGGACCGCTACGACGGCCAATAATGACTATCTCGCTACCTCGGGAACGGTCTTATTCAACTCGAACACCCCAAACCTGCAGAAGGTTAACGTAGTCGTTAATGGCGATACGACATTTGAGGCCAACGAGACTTTCATCGTTAGGCTTTCGAATCCGGTCAACGCGACACTTATGGAGCTAGAAGGCATTGGCCTCATCTTCAACGATGACGTCGAACCTTCATTTGCTATCAACGATGTATCGGCCAACGAGGGAAATGCCGGAACGACACCGTTCGTCTTCACGATCACGCGTTCGGGTAACCCGACATCGTTCTCATCGACGATACTCTACTCGACCGCCAATGGTACGGCTTCGTCGGCCAGCGATTACACGGCGATCTCGAACGGTTCGGTGACATTCGCACCAAATGAGACGACCAAGACGGTCACTGTTCAGGTAACGGGCGATACGGTCGTTGAACCGAATGAAACGTTCCTCGTCGATATCACTAATGTGACCAACGGTGTGATCGGCAGAGCGACCGGAACCGGAACGATCGTCAACGATGATGGCGGCATAACGCCGACGCCGACGCCAACGCCTTCTGTTACGCCGACGCCGAGCCCAACGCCGACTCCGCAGCCATTCAGGCCTGAGGGTGACGTCGTTGACGGAAGCGGCGGCCCGCTTGGCGATAATCAGGTGCTGTCGAACGACGTTTCGTACATTCGACAGGTTTTGCTGGGCAATCTGCCGGCACTCGCGAACGGTGTTCAGTTCCAGGCGGGAGATACGAATCTCGACGTTCCCGGAGCGTGTGGTAACGGTCAGATCGATGCTGGTGACGTAACGGTCATCCGCGGCCTGAACCTTGGCCTGTTCCCGCTGAAACCGGTTTGCGGACCTACGAGTCCGACTGTGACTACCAGTGCACAGCCGGAAAATGTTGGCCGCATCATCAGGGTTGTCAACAATAACAGTCAGCCAGGACAGACCGTAGTGGTTGCATTCCAGTTGGACTCGCAAGGCGATGAAGCATCGACTAGCTTTACAGTGAACTGGAACCCAGCAGTCTTCACATATGTTTCGTCAGCTACGGGGACCGGAGTTCCGACGGGAACAAATCTCGGTTTGAACACAAGCCAGACAGCCCAGGGACGACTCGGTGTGCTGCTCGATGCTACCAACACATATGCAGCGGGTACCCGTCAGATCTTGACGGTGACGTTTACTGTAGCGGCAAACGCCTCTGTTGGAGTTTATCCATTCACCTTCACAAGCACGCCGACTCCGCAAAGTGTCTCAAATGCTCTAGGTGCTCTGCTTACAACGACATATGAGCAGGGAGTCGTGACCATCGGTCAGCCGACTGCGGCGGGCGTGACGGTCTCGGGCCGCATCTTGACCGCAGGCGGGCAAGGCGTACGCGGAGCAACGGTGGTCATTACAGACCAAGCCGGCATTCGCCGCTCGGTGACCACTGGTTCGTTCGGGTTCTACAGCTTTGACGATGTCGAAGCGGGACAGTCATACGTCATCGGCGTGTCGTCGAAACGCTTTCGTTTCGGCTCCCGCGTCGTCAGCGTTGCTGACTCGCTGGCGGATGTGAACTTTATCGGTCAAGAGTGATCGACCCTCCAAAATACTGCAGATGACGGTTCGAGATCGAGCCGTCATTTGTTGTCTCCTGTTTAAAGCAAATTTATTGACAGTTGCGAGTAATTGGAATACAATTCTAATTCTCTTGTAGAGACTTTTCCGACTAAAAAGTCTATTTCTGCAAAACTGCCCCGTCATAGCTTTGGTTTAGCGGTCCGATGATCGCGTCCACCTATGCCGGTCTAATTATCGATAGAGGAGCCTAGTGAAAATAATGAGTAATTCTGCAGTATCTTTTTTTGCATTCGGTCGTAAGACCTTGGTTATGTTTGGGGCCGTATTATTTCTGGCAGCTACAGGTTTTGTTGCTGAATCGACGTCAGCTCAGGCTCGGGTCATTCGTGCGACAAGCGTGGCTGTGTTACCTGGTAACCAAGCCGTAGTTTCTGTTCAGATCGATTCGCAGGGTAACGAGTCATCGGCCAGCTTTAGCGTGAATTTTAATCCTGCAGTTTTGACAAATCCTGTCGTAGCTTTGGGTAACGGTGTTCCTGCCAGTTCGAATCTGGGCACGAACGTCAATAACATTGCCGCCGGCCAGATCGGTGTCCTGGTCGATTCGACCAATGTTTACGCTGCAGGTACACGCAACATCATTACGATCACGTTCACGGTTCCTGCAAACGCAACTATCGGCCAGTATCCTGTTACCTTTGGTGATGTGCCGACGGCACGCAGCGTTTCCAGCCAGGTTGGTGCTCTGTTGCCTACAACGTACACAAACGGTGTCGTGCAGGTCGGATCGACAGCTGCAGGCGTTGAAGTTTCGGGACGTGTTGTCACGCCAGACGGACGCGGCATCAGAAACGCTTCGGTTGTTATCACAGACGCAAACGGAAGCCGCAAGATCGCAACGACCAGCTCGTTCGGTTTCTACAAATTCGAAGACATCGCTTCAGGAGCGACCTACACGGTTGGCATTAACTCGAAACAGTATCGCTTTACGCCGCGTGTCATCCAGATCGTCGATAATCTCGCCGATTTCGACTTCGTTGGCCAACAGTAGGTTAACGTCATTTTAAGATAGAGAGGTTGCCCGCGACTTTCGAGTTCGGGGCAGCCTCTTTTTCTTTGCCGCCCACCGTGAGATAATTCCCGCTTACTGATGACTGACAACGAAAAAACCACGCAGCCGCCCGATCTGGCGGATCTCCAGGAGATAACCGAAACTCCCGAATCACTTGCCGATCCGTCTTCGGTAGACGAGACAGCGGTTGCCGAGCCACTCAAGCATGCAAGCGTCGCAAGATCGGCAAGCATTGTCTCGATCGCTGTGATGTTTTCGCGATTGCTCGGTCTGGTTCGTGAAACCCTTTTCGCAAAGTATTTCGGTGCCGGGTTTCTCTACGACGCATTTATCGTTGGTTTCCGCATCCCAAACCTTTTACGCGATCTGTTCGCCGAAGGTGCGTTATCAACGGCTTTCGTTAAAGTTTTTACCGACTATCAGATCAAGAACAGCGAGAAAGAGGCTTGGCGGCTCGCCAGCCTTATCTTCAACGGCCTGGCGGTTGTTCTGAGCGTCATCTGTATCGCCGGCATCTTTCTCGCACCTATTTTCGTTAAGATCTTAACCTACAACTATCTAGGCGACGCGAACCACTATTATCCGCCTGAAAAAGCCGCTCTTGCGACGCTTTTGATGCAGATAATGTTCCCGTTCATCCTACTCGTCGCACTCGCGGCCCTGGCGATGGGCGTGCTGAATACGAAAGGACGTTTCGGCATTCCGGCGTCGGCATCAACGGCATTCAATATCGTCTCTATAGCCGTCGGCCTTGGCCTGGCCTTTTGGCTCGCGGGCGGGCCTTGGGAACAATCCGTCGACAAAATTGCGATACCGTCGGACGCAGCACAATGGGCCGTTATTGGTATGTCGATTGGCACGTTGTTGGGCGGAGCAGCGCAACTGTTGATTCAGGTGCCCTCGCTTTATAAAGTCGGATTTCGGTTCTCATTGAAATTGAGTTTTAGGGACGAAGGCGTGCGTCGTGTTATGCGTCTCATGGGCCCGGCGATTGTCGGAACCGGTGCGATCCAGATAAAAGTGCTGGTCGATACCATTGTTGCATCGGGCATCGACGGTGGTGCATCGTGGCTTAATTATGCGTTTCGTCTTATGCAATTCCCTATCGGCGTCTTTGGTGTGGCGATCGGAACTGCTGCGATACCTACTCTGTCACGACTTGCTTCGGAAGGTAAACTCGACAAATTTCGCGACACGCTTTCCGACGCGACAAAGCTCGTCTTATTGCTTGCTATCCCATCTGCCTGCGGCCTGATCGTTCTCGGAACACCAATTGTGAGCTTGGTCTACGAGCGCGGTGTGTTCGATGCAAGGGCAACAAACATGACGGCGTGGGCATTGACGGCGTATTCGGTCGGCCTCGCCGCCTATGCCGCGATCAAAGTCGTTTCGCCTGCATTCTTCGCCCTCGACGATGCAAAAACGCCGATGTACATTAGCGTAGCCTCGATTCTCGTCCACGTGCCGACTAGCTTTGGGATGATGCAGCTTTTATCAACGGTCGGCGTCTCGCCCGAACGCCCCAACGGCTACGGCCACGTCGGTGTTGCACTTGCCACGTCGGTTGTCGCGACCGTCAATCTCCTCGTCCTTTCATACTTCATGCGTCGCAAGATCGACCGGCTCAACGGACGCGAGATACTCAGATCTTTGATCCGAATCCTCGCCGCATCGGCCGCTATGTCTGCCGCGGGCTACGGGACTTATCGTCTGCTGGAAGGATATCTAGGGGCAACAAAGCACCTGACCATACAAATGATCGAAGCGTTCGTGCCAATAGCGGTCGCAGGCGTCGTATTTGTCATCGCAGCAAAGCTGCTTCGAATCGATGAACTCGAGAAACTGTGGGGCTCGTTGAGGCGGAAACTCATTAAGTAACTTTGCGGCCTTTGCCGGGTTGCGTTAAATTCCAGAAATGATCACATCTTTCAAATCGATCACACCAACGATCCATTCCACCGCATATATCTCGCACGATGCGAACATCATCGGCGATGTCGAGATCGCTGAGGACGCGAGCGTTTGGTTTGGTTCGGTGCTTCGTGGGGATGTTAACTACATCCGTATCGGGGCGAGGACGAATATACAGGACCAGACGATCGTTCACGTCAGTTCCAAAGGTTTGCCGACGATAGTCGAGGAAAATGTCACCGTTGGCCATCGAGTGACGCTGCACGCTTGTTACGTCGAGAGCGGCTGTCTGATCGGCATGGGGGCGATCGTCATGGACGGGGCAAGGATCGGGAAGAACTCGCTCGTTGCGGCCGGTGCTCTCGTCACACCCGGCACACTGATACCGCCAAATTCCCTCGTCATAGGATCACCCGCGAAGGTAAAGCGGGAACTGACTGAGGCCGAGCTGGCCCAGTTGGAATGGTCATGGAAAAACTACGTCGAACTCAAGAATCAATACATTTAGCCACTAATTTACACGAATGGCACTAATCGGAAGATAGACAATCGTGGCATTCGTGTAATTCGTGGCAAGTCCTTTCCCAACTCTGCGTCTCCGTGTCTCTGCGGTAAAATATCTTTATGGCAAGTACGAATCCAGCCCGCAAAACTAGCGATTTCTCGCAAACTGAGAAACACGATCACGTGACGCGCATTATCAGAGCGATTTGCAAAGAATACGGTTTCGAACCGCTTGACGCTGCTGGATCGTTCCAGGTAAAGATCGACGTTGATGATAGTTCAGTCGAGGCGAACGCGATCCTTGCGGTAAACGAAGCCCTTGTCCGTCTGGGAATTAAAAATTTCGCGGTCTATCTCAGCCACAGTGATGTTTTGGCGGGGATCCTTGAGACCGTCCGTGTTCCCGAAGATCTACAGCCAAAGACCTTTGCCGCTATCCGCAGCTTCAGTAAGTTCAACATCGAAGGTTTTGTCGCTGAATTGCATGAGATCGGAGTGTCGGAAAAGGCATCGACCGTCCTCGCCGATCTCTTCCTCAAGACCGATGAGATCCTGAATCAGGAGCACGACATTAACCAGACGGTCGTCAGCAATTTGCTGAACATCGTCAACATCGACACACTGACAAAACTAGGCGGCCTTCTCCGGTTAACGGGTCGCAAGCCGGTATTTATCGACCCTGCATTGCCGTGCGAATCTCCTTTTGACGGTGGGATCGTTATCGAAGCACGAACATCCGGGCTCGATATTCTGGGCGAAGGCGGCTGCATTAAAAGGGCGGATGGTGAAAACGTTTTAGCGTTCGCATTCGACATCGAAAATATCACCGAGCTTATGGAATCGTGAAGGGTAACCAGCCGCGAATAACACAAATAGCACGAATAAGGCTTCTGATTCGTGCTATTCGTCCTATTCGTGGCTAAAATGATTTTTATGGCAAGTACAAACCCAGCCCGCGGAATGCGAGATTTCCTGCCCGCTGACGTCCGAAAACGCAACTACGTCATCAACATAATCAAAGAGGTCTACGAATCCTACGGCTTCGAACCACTGGAAACCCCCGCGATCGAAAATCTCGAAACCCTCACCGGAAAATACGGCGAGGAAGGCGGCCAGCTGATGTTCAAGATCCTGAAACGCGGTGAAAAACTAGATCTCGAAAACGCAACGAAGGAAAGCGACCTTTCCGATCTTGCCCTCCGTTACGATCTAACCGTTCCGCTCGCCCGTGTAGTCGCAAACAACAAGAACGAACTGCCCAAGTTTTTTAAGCGGTATCAGATTCAGCCTGTGTGGCGCGCCGATCGTCCTGCTCGCGGGCGTTTCCGAGAGTTTTATCAGTGTGATGTGGATGCGATCGGATCGAGTTCGATGGTTGTTGAGGCCGAGTTGATTTCGGCAGTGGATGAAATATTGTCCCGACTTGGCTTCGAGGACGCGGCGATACTCATAAATGATAGAGATATTCTTAAGGGAATCTTAGATATCTCTTCGATAGCGCAAGAAAAACAAGCGGACGCCCTCGTAGCACTCGACAAACTCGACAAAATTGGACCGCAGGGTGTTGCTGAAGAGCTTATATCCCGAGGGGTCTTTGATTCGAACGACGCAAACAGTTTTGTTGACCTCGTTCGCAAGGACGTGCAGTTCCAAATGTTTCCTGCCAGGGCCGTTACGCAAAACGTTGATGAGCAAAAAACTCAGAACCAAGAGAATGAGCTTTTCTTGATAAATAAATTTAGGGGACTTTTAGCTGATTCTCCCGCGGGTTCACAGGGTGTAGAACGAATTGCGAACCTGTTTGAAATAGCTGGATTTCATTTAACAAATCGTTTGTCGTTCGAACCGAGCCTCGCTCGCGGATTGTCATACTATACGGGAACAATTATCGAAATTGGGCTTGATTCAGGTGACTTCAAAGGAAGTATCGGTGGCGGCGGGCGTTACGACGGATTGATCGGGATGTTTGGCAAGGAACAGATACCGGCATGCGGGTTTTCTCTAGGCCTCGAACGAATTCTCGTCGTTATGGAAGAACGCAGGATGTTTCCGGCTGAGATCGCGGCATCGACTCCGGCTGATGTAATGGTGACGATGTTGAGTGAGGAAACTGCTTCCGAGTCACTGAAACTGGCAGGTGAGCTTAGAAAACATGGATTGCGCGTCACGGTTTATCCTGAGGCTGACAAGTTTGGCAAGCAGATGAAATATGCCGATACGATCGGCGTTCCATACGTCTGTATTCTGGGCGAAAGCGAGATCGCCGGTTGTCAGGTTACGGTGAAAAATATGCTCACAGGAGAACAGCAAACCATCGAGCGGGCGAAGGCATCTGAGCTGTTGCCTTTATGAGATAACGTATAGAAGGTGCAAAAAGGGAAAATATGCCATCAAAAAAGTTTTTTAAAAAAACGCAAAAATGAGGCAAAAATTCACCATAAACGATTGATAACGCACGAGTTATTTGTCCCACGAGGGGCGTGGGACAAGCGTGGGACAAAAGTGGGACAAAACGGTTGGAACACCACGAGATCGTAAGATGGAAGTGAGCGGATCAATGGAGTTGCAATGGAAGATCTGATCAAAAATTACCACGCCGATGCCGTTGCATCGTTTCGCAATTACAAGCATCTGGCGGAACGGGCGATCGAGCAGGTCAGTGACGAGGATTTTTTTGCGCTGATAGATCCTGAGGCTAATTCGATCGCTCTGGTCGTTAAGCACATGGCTGGAAATCTCCATTCGCGTTGGCGTGATTTTCTGACCAGAGATGGTGAAAAATCTGACAGGAACCGCGATACGGAGTTTGAGATCACGGCGGACACCCGCGGATCTCTCATGGAAAAGTGGGAAACAGGGTGGCAGATACTGTTCGAAAATATCGAACCGCTGACCGCCGAAGACTATTCGCGAAAGATAACCATTCGCGGCGAGCCGCATTCGATCTTTGAGGCTCTGAATCGGCAGATGACGCATTACGCCTATCACGTCGGTCAGATCGTTTTACTTGCAAAGCACTTTAGATCGGCTGAGTGGAAAACGTTGAGCGTACCAAAAAATAGATCAGCGGAATTTAATCGATTTCTCGCTGGTCAGCAGGAGTCGGGCGTTGAAAAGATGGATCGGATGGACGCAGCCGCGGTCTTTGCGGAGAGTGAAAAATGATGAAGATCGTGTGTTCTGTGAATTCCGTTAAGAATTCACAGAACACACGGGTGTTTTACCAGGCACGGCCAATTCGTACGCGGCTTATGACCTGAGTACGGGTCCGGCCATTAGGCTGAGTCGTCACGCGAACTGTCTCGCGATAGCGGTTTCTGCCAATATTGACGATCCTGGTATAGGTTCTGGTTCTCACGCGGCGATTGATGTAGCGGCGATTACGCTGCGGTCCGACCTGAACACGTATCTGCGGGTCGGCTTCAGCGGCGAGCGTTGCCGGAAAGGCCTTCGCCTCAGGAACTACGATCGCGATGGAACCAAGTATTAACGATAGAATAAGTAGCTTTTTCATTATGATTTCCCCCTTTTTCATTTGTTAGTTTATTTATCTCTAAGGAGAGCAACTGTCCGGTAGCGGACATCACATACGACGCGATTACCCTCCGACGCGTTGACCGGCATTTACGTAAATTTATGTAAATTGTCTGTTTACAATTAGTTACGAAAAGCTGCGTGTTTCATTTTCGCGGCTGTGCTAATCTATTTGGCGGTAATCACTATGAAAGCCATTTCCATCCTCGGTTCAACCGGCTCGATCGGCTGCAATACCCTTAAGGTAATCGAACACCTAGGCGACACACGTGTCGTCGCGATGGCTGCCGGTCGGAACATGCAGAAATTTGCCGAGCAGATCGCTGTTTTTAAGCCCGAGCTTGTCTCATGCGACGACGAAACCTGCGCTGATACGTTGGAACGCGAGTTCCATAAATTGGGAGTCAGTTTGCCAAGGATCGAGACAGGTTCAGATGGCCTGATCGCCGTTGCAACTCATCCTGAAGCCGAAACTGTCGTATCCGCGACGGTCGGTGCCGTAGGCTTTGTTCCAACCCTGCGGGCGATAGAAGCCGGAAAGAGGATCGCTCTGGCAAACAAGGAAACGCTGGTTATCGCCGGAGAACTAATGACGGCCGCCGCGAAAAGGTCAGGTGCCGAGTTACTGCCGGTTGACAGCGAACACAACGCTATTCATCAATGCCTTCGGGGCGAAAATTACAGGGAAGTAAAACGCCTTATTCTGACCGCGTCTGGTGGCCCATTTCGAACTAAAACGAAAGCTGAGATCGAAAACGCCACCCTAGAAGAAGCCCTAAATCATCCAAACTGGAAAATGGGTGACAAGATAACGATCGACTCGGCAACGCTGATGAATAAGGGGCTCGAGGTCATCGAGGCTCGTTGGTTTTTTGGATTTGATGCGGACCGGATATCGGTCATCGTGCATCCGCAGTCGATAGTTCATTCGATGGTCGAAATGGTCGACGGCTCGATCATCGCCCAGCTTGGTGTGACGGATATGAAACACGCGATCCAATACGCCTTGACGTATCCCGCGAGACAGGAAAACTGCACGCCTCCGCTCGATCTCGCGGCCCTCAGTCGTCTTGATTTTGAGGAGCCGGATCTTGAAAAATTTCCTTGTCTAGCCCTCGCATATTCGGCCTTGCGAACCGGAGGAACGATGCCTGCGGTACTTAACGGAGCGAACGAGATCGCCGTACAAGCATTTCTCGATGGCAAAATAGGGTTGAGCGAGATAGCCGCTATCAACCAGGCTGTGATGAGCGAACACGAGGCTCGTCCAGCGGACAGTCTCGAGGTAATACTGGAAACTGACACCTGGGCTCGTTCACGCGCTATAATAAAGCTCAGTAAAACAGCGGCGGCTGTCTGATTCGTAGCAACCGTCATTGGATAGCGTGTGTCTAAGCTAACAGCTTGGTTTTATAGGATTTATTGAAATGCCTGATATTCTGATCGCAATTTTAGCAATAGTTTTCGTCCTCGGCGTGGCCATTAATATCCACGAGTTTGGCCATTTTATCGTGGCAAAGATCTTTGGGATGCGGGTCGAGGCGTATTCATTTTTTGGTTTGGGGCCTAGAGTCTTCGGTGTGAAGATCGGCCACACGGATTACCGTGTGTCGGCGATCCCGCTCGGAGCCTACGTTAAGCTGTACGGCGATGACGGAGCCGGGCCGCTTGAGGCAAAAGATGCGACGGCTGAGCCGGTTCCCGAATCCGAGCTGTACGAACTTCGCCCGCGTTGGCAGAAGTTTTTCGTGATGCTCGGCGGGCCGTTCATGAACTTTGTTCTGGCTTTGTCGATCCCGTTTGCTATTGGGCTGTTGTACGGAGTTCCGGCTAATCCATCGCCGATAGTTGGTTTTGTTAAGGCTGATGGAGCAGCGGCAAAAGCGGGACTTCAGCCGGGTGACAGGATCGTCAGTTTTGATGGAATGGAGAACCCGTCGTGGGAACGCATTCAGGACGACGCTCTGCTCATACCAGAAAAAGCGGTCCCGGTTGTAGTCGAACGTAACGGTCAGCGTGTGCCGCTGACGATCGCTCCAACCAAGGTCACGGAAAACGGGCAATCAGGTGGCTTTCTTGACATGGCTCCTGATGCCGGAACGGAACCGGTTGTAGTTGGCATCATCGACGCGACAATGCCGGCTGCGGCTTCGGGCCTTCAAAAGGGGGACTGGATCACCTCGGTCAACGATAAGCCCATCCGCAATAGTCAGGAAATGAAGATTATGGTCGGCGAAGCGAAAGATCAGCCGATCAAACTCGCTGTCACGCGTGATGGTCAGCGAGTCGATATTGCCACCAATGCTGTGCAGAAAGATGGCGAATGGCGAATCGGGATCCAATTCGACCCAACCTTGATGGTCAATCGTGAACCTGCGGGCGTTGCCGGAGCAGCGGCTTATGCGGTTGATACCAACCTTCGCATTCTACGACTTACGGGTAAGGCCCTCGGTCAGGTTGGTACTGGCGAACGATCTGCTCGTGATACTGTTTCGGGGCCGATCGGGATCGGTCAAGTTATTGTAAACACAGTGTTCTCAGCGGGTTTCTTCGGCCTTCTTTCGGTTCTGACCATGATCAGCCTCAGCCTCGGAGTGATGAATTTGCTTCCGATCCCAATGCTTGACGGCGGCCAGATCATGGTTCTGGGTATTGAAAAAGTTATGTCTTGGTTTGGAGCAACGCTTTCGATGGCGGCTAAAGAGCGAATCCAGCTGAGCGGACTCGCGATAGTTTTGTTACTGATGGTAACGGTTATTTTCTTCGACGTTTCGCGCTTGATCGGAATGTAGCAACACCGGATCGGCACTGATTTTCGCGGAGAAGGTTACAATCTGCATAAATCCATGTCGATCCGTTGTTTCATTTTTGTATGAAACGAATAACAAGACCAGTGATGGTTCGCGACATTCAGATCGGCGGCGGAGCACCCGTGGCGGTGCAGTCGATGACGAAAACCGACACGACGGATGTCGACGGCACCATTCGTCAGATCGAGGAAATGGTAAAGGCGGGCTGCGAAATCGTTCGCATCGCAGTGCCTGACGATGACGCGGCGGCGGCGATGTACGAGATCCGTAAACGCACGGACGTACCGATCGTCGCAGACATCCATTTTCATTACAAACTCGCTCTCAAAGCCCTCGATGCCGGCATCGACAAGCTAAGGCTGAATCCGGGCAACATCGGCTCGATCGACCGCGTTCGCGAAGTCGTGCGTGCTGCCGAAGCCCGCAAAGTGCCGATCCGTATTGGCGTAAATGGCGGTTCACTCGAAAAAGACCTTCTCAAAAAATACGGTACCGCCACGCCCGAAGCGATGGTCGAGAGCGGTATGCGGCATGTCCGCATTCTCGAAGATCTCGGCTTTTCGAACACGATCATTTCGCTAAAAGCATCTGACGTGAACCGCATGGTCGCCGCTTATCGCCTGATGGCGGAAAAGGTCGATTACCCGCTGCATCTCGGCGTCACCGAGGCGGGAACGCCATTCGGCGGCACGATCAAATCTGCGATCGGACTGGGAATCCTGCTCCACGAGGGGATCGGCGACACGATTCGCGTTTCACTCGCGGCTGAGCCACATGAGGAAGTACGCGTTGGTTGGGAGATACTGAAATCTCTCGAGCTACGCAAAAGGGGCGTAACAGTAGTAGCATGTCCAACTTGTGGACGCCTAGACGTAGATAATTTCGTTGAGATCGTCACCGAAGTCGAACGCCGTCTCGCCCATGTCGAAGAGCCGCTGCATCTTTCCATTATGGGCTGCGCCGTCAACGGCCCTGGCGAGGCCCACGATTCGCAACTCGGCATCACGTTTGGCCGTCAGGTCGGTATGATCTTCAAAGACGGCGTTCCTATGCGGAAAGTAGCAGGAGCAGACATTGTCGAGGAATTTGTAAAAGAGGTCGAGATCCTACGAGCCGAAGGAGCAAGTGCGAAGTCACTTCTCGAAGAGAAGCCGCTGGTGCAAATCACCTAAATTCTACGGGAATAAGATAGTTAGTGGCCACGCTGGTATATTTCGCAGTACGCCAAACGTAGCTAATACGATCATAAAACCGTACATAAATCGCGGCTGAGTCGGCCACATGTACAATCCTCTACCCCGAATCGCAAGCAGCGCCAGCGAAACCGTTACCCACGCGAAAATCGCTGCCCATAATGGAAGTAGGAAGTTGAAATCGAGCGCCGTTACTACATCGCCATGGAAAAAAGCATGAAAGCCACGCGTCAATCCGCAGCCCGGACAAGCAAATCCGGTCAAAGCAAGTAGCGGACAAGCCGGAAAGAAATTCGCCTTCGATGGATCAAAATAAGCGACTGCTGCTGAGCCAGTCGCAAGAACGGTGGCACCAGCCGCGGCTAGGAACCTCTCGGTAGTGGGATGTATGTCAAATGCTGAAATGTCGTTCGGTGCCTGCATGCTAGTTAGATGCCATCGAAACGAACAGAGCGTCGGCCCCGACCTTCCGATTAATATTAACAGCGAAATTCTCTCGCATTGTGTCGATCGCCGCAAGCCATGATGGAATATCTTGCCCGTCGGAATGCGAAGCGAGCCTTGAAAGCTGGTTTGCTAGATCTGCATTAACGACCCGCGAAGCATCGCCGCTTACGCTAAGCGTCCAGACATCGTGAAGAAGTGATGAGAGGACGTCGATGCTTTCTTCAAAGGAATCTTTATTCTTCGCGTCGTTCATCTCTTCTGATATTCGGAGCAGTGCGGCGCGGTCGCGAGTCTCAATTGAATTAGTAACGACTGCGAGCATGCGATCGCGCCTCTGGCGAAATTTCTCGATGTTGATCGAGACGGCTCGTCCGATGCTGCCACGTGATAGGCGGGCGGCCAGTTTAGCTTCATCGTGTGTGAAAGCGCGGTCGGCAACAAGATATTTCTCGATCTCGACGGTTTCGACGGGTGCAAACCTCAACATCTGACATCGCGAACGTATCGTCGGCAACATCGAATCGGCCCGCGAGGTGACAAGAAAGATATGCGAGCCAGCGGGAGGCTCCTCCAGCGTTTTTAGCAGAGCGTTTGCCGCCGCGTCGTTCATCTTGTCGGCGTTATCGATAATGAAGAATCGCGATTGGGCTTCGTACGGACGGAAATTGGCTTCGGATTCAAGATGGCGGATCGCATCGACCAAAATGTTCCGATTGAAGGGAATGACCATCCCGACATCGGGGTGGTCGGAGAAGATGACGCGTTTGTGAGCGTCTTTGTCGTCCGGTTTGGGGAACGTAAATGTTCCGGCACGACGACAAGCTGGACAGATACCGCATGCCTCGCCGTCAGTTAGATTTGCACAGATCAGCGAACGGCAAAGCTCGACCGCAAACTGACGTTTCCCGATGCCCTCATCACCCGCAAGCAGCATGGAATTTGGCACACGTCGTTTTGCGATCAAGTGCCGCAGAGTTTGTTTGACCTGGTCATTTCCGACGAGAGTTTTGAACATAACTCCAGCTAGGCTTGATCTCCTAAATATTCAGATTCTCGTCTAGGGTGAACAAAACCTGGTTGTGTATCTCTTCGATCGATCCCGAAGCGTTAATGATCTTAAATCTTTGCGGTTCACGTTCCCCGATGCCGAGATAGGAATTCCTGACTCGAGTATAGAACTCAGCCGTCTCCTCATCCATGCGATTTCGTTTGGCGTGAGCTTCGTCACGGGCGGCCATTCTCTCAATGGCGTCATGGACGTCGATGTCGAGATAAAGCGTAAGATCTGGTTTCAATCCGCCGGTCGCGAGCTCAATAACCTGTAGAACTTTATCTTCCGCGAAGCCGCGCCCGGCACCCTGATAGGCAAACGTAGCATCGGCGTAGCGATCAGAGATCACCGTGCGGCCAGCGGCTATCGCAGGTTTTATTAGGTATTCGACGTGTTGGGCTCGGTCGGCAGCGAATGACAAAAGCTCGGCCATGGGTGCGACTTGTTCAGTAGTTTCGAGAAAGGCTGAGCGAAGCGCTCGGCCGAGCGCTGTGCCGCCAGGTTCACGTGTAATAACGGGATCGATGCCTTTCTTGCGCAGGACATCTTCCAGCATTTTCAACTGAGTTGATTTGCCGCTGCCGTCGATGCCCTCAAAGGTTAGAAATTTGCCGTTCAAGCCGAGTGGTCAGGGGCAGGCCGTCGCTCCTGCGAGATCGAGGAAATGGCATGTTTAAATATCAAAACGTCAGGCCCGCCGACATCCAGCAAGACCGAAAATTTGTCAAAACTTTTAATGCGGCCCGAGATGGTTGCCCCATGCAAAAGGTGGATGACAACAGTTATTCGCTCGCGGCGAGCCGAATTTAAAAAGGCATCCTGAATGTTCTGGGCAGCCTGCTTTTCCATAACAAATCCTCGATTCTAAGACTAAGTAAGGGTTCCCGATGTGATTATAGCAAATAATTCAGGCACTACAATCTTTTTCGTCAGATGATATGCGTCAGACGGCTAAAGCCGCAAAATTTGGGCTCTTTACCCACCTACGACCTCAAACAGTTTACCTACTATCTGTTTGTCCGTGCCAAATCCATCGAGCCAGATCGTGCTTTCTTCCCGCCGAAACCAGGTCAGTTGACGTTTGGCATAGTTTCTCACGTCCTGTTTTGACCGTTCGATCGCCGAATCCAGGGTTCGTTCGCCCCTCAGGTATTCGCATACACGGCGATAGGCGTGAGCTCCGAGGGCATTTCGGTCATCATTTACGCCTTCCGCGAGCAACTGTTTCACTTCGTCGACAAGACCTGCGTCAAAATGCTGTTTCGTACGAACATTTATCTTTTCGTAGAGTTCGGCTCGGGGAGGATTTAATGCAAAGACGCGAATTCGCCGAGCGAGGTCGGGCGGTTTGGGGAGGTTTGTCTGTTGCCGGGAAAGCTTATTTCCAGTCTGGAAGTAAACCTCGAGAGCACGGATAACGCGGACGTAGTCGTTCAGCGAGAGCTTTTTTGCGGACTCCGGATCGACTCGCTCTAGCATCCGGTGTAGATGCTCAGATCCTCGGTACTTGTGTATAGTGCGAAAACGTTCGCGCAACTTTATATCGGTTTTGGGGCTTTCAAAAAGTGGTTGCCGAAGAGTCCTAAGATAAAACCCGGTGCCTCCCACCAGGATCGCGGCCTTGCCGCGTGCCTCGATCTCCGCTATTTTTGCCGCGGCGTCACGAGCCCAATCTCCGGCAGTATAATTAACGTTTGGATCAACGTAGCCGATCAGATGATGCGGTACACACTGCATTTCTTCGTCGACTGGCTTCGCCGTGGCGATTTGAATTCCCTTATAGATCTGGACCGAATCGCAATTTATCACTTCACCATCTACCCGCAATGCCAACTCGACCCCCAGAGCCGTCTTGCCCGATGCCGTCGGACCGGCAATAACGTAGATCGGTTGTTCGTTCAAAGCGGGCATCGAAATCAGATTATCATGATTGCTCATCCATTTTCTGCTATCGGTTATCGGATTTTTCGGAGATAATCTTCTTGCGACAAACTGCGGCGAAATGATAACTGACCGCCTAGTTCCATCGCGAAACAAAACAGGAATTTGCTAGAAGGAGAAAACTAAATGGGAAACCCAGTTGGATGGTTTGAGATATACGTTGATGATATCGATCGAGCAAAAAACTTTTATGAAAATGTGCTTTCAACGACACTGCAGCCTCTGCCGAGTCCGGAAGGTGACGTTGTGCAGATGATCGCATTCCCGATGGATCCGGAGGCTAGCGGAAGTTCTGGAGCCTTAGTAAAAATGGGCGAAGACCGGCCGCAGGGCAACGCGGTGATCATCTATTTCACATGCGATGACTGCTCAGTTGAGGGCAGCCGCGTGATTGCGAATGGGGGTTCGATCTTCAAAGAAAAATTCTCGATCGGCGATTATGGCTTTATCGTTCTGGCGAACGATACCGAAGGCAATATGTTCGGCCTACACTCGATGAACTAAATTTAAGAAATGGTACTGGGGACGGGAATCGAACCCGTACGTCCCTAAGGACACAGGATTTTAAGTCCACACGTGGACACTTTCGGACAGCTATAGACACGATCAGCCTATCATGGACATATAAACGTTTCGGTAATTCCCCCCGAATTTCCCCCCGAAATTGCTCGTCCGGTGACAACAGATTACTGATTAATAGACTTAGAGATTTTCCGAATTGCGGACTCGATTGAAAGGATCTCCTCGTCGGTAAGTTCCGGAAACTCCTTTTCTCGTTTGTTCTTCGACAGGGTGCCGCGATTCTGTAGGATAAACCGAATCAATAACGAAGCTCGTCGGTCCGGCATATCGACGATGTTCATCACTTCTGCAAGGGCCTGATCGAATACTGCTAAGAAACCGAGTTCTTCCCGCAAGTCGCGTCGGATCGTCTCCGCTACGCAGCCATACAAATATTCGGCGAATCTCGTCGCATCCCAATACCGATAAAGATCCGATGTTTCGTTCTCGACGGTCATGCCACCGTGAGCGTCCAATGTAAATTCGATAAATGGAAGAATCGCCTTCGAGTAGCTTTCTAAAACCCGATCGTAGTCGACGCGTTCGCGAAGCATGACAGCAGACACGGGAAAAATGAGCTTAGGGGGAGCGAACTCCGAGCGCGCCAACTCGTGATGGATCAAAAAACGATGTATTCGGCCATTGCCATCTTCGAACGGATGGACAAATACAAATCCAAACGCCATCGCTGCCGCTGCCGCAATTGGATCAACCGAGGATGTTTGAAGCCGTCCGACACATTCCATCCATCCACTCATTAGATCCGAAACGTCTTCTGGTTTTGGGCAAACGAAATGCACCTGTTCGGTGTAGTCGCGCATAGTCTGGCCGACATAGTTCTGGATTGTGCGCCAATCTTTTGCGGAAAAGCGCGGATCGACTATCTGGTTCTGCAAATCGACGAAGTTCGCTTTATCGCCTGTATCAAATTCAGCCGCGTACTCAAGAGCAGCCACGAAGCGTTCAGCCCTGGATTTTCCCGCGACCTCGCCCTCAATTGCGAAAGACGATTTTGTTTCCCTTGTGTACAAGAAGCCTATTGCCCTACCCAAGATCAGCGGGTCACTGTCTTCCACGAGTTTCTTTGCTTCTATGTCGAGACCTTCAGCCATCGCGTTTTTCAGTCTGTCCGTGAGGCGAATCAGCGGGCAGTAGTTGCGGTTGCCGAGTAAGTTATCGTTGATACGTTGGCGCTTTATTTGTCTGCTGCTTCCGGTCAATTGCAATTTTGGATTGAGCAAATCGAAATATCCTGTGGGTGCTACGTCCGGCACTTCTAGGGTCTGACCTGTAAGAAGTTCGTATAAATACCATATTTTTCGGGCATAGATTCCAGTAGATTCGTTGCTAACCCACGTTACGACGTCCTTTGTGGTGATTTGTGCAAAAGCTGCCTGCAGCACACCAAGGTCTATTGGTTCATACCGCATTGCAAATTTCAGGTTTTCGTACAAATTATTCGTGGCATAAGTTTTCGGGTACTGTTCGAAAATCGCGTCGTTCTCAATACGTGTTCTTCGTGCACCGGCCACCACGGAGGAGCGAACGGCAGGCACAGGGATCCTCAATTTAAGCTCTTCGATAACGGCAACAAGCCCGATTGGTCGTGGCAAGGGCTTTGATGGTCCACTTTCAGCCATATATTTTTCTTATCGGAAGGGCAAATTCAGGTAGATCCTTGTTTCTCGTGGATTTTTCTCATCCAATTTCTTTATCTTTCATGTGAAAATCTTATCGAAGTGCGCCTTACGTGTGAAAATCTTATCATATGAAGATGCTTGTGTGAAACTCTTATCGTGGCAGTCTCACTGTAGGAAAATCGTATCAGCTATCCAATAAACTTTACAAAATAGAAGAACGGAGGATGAGAACGCATGTGCTCGCCGAGCGGTGGATCGCATCGCGACAAACAAAACGACCCGATCTTAAGATCGAGTGTGCGATAAAGCACAGACGTAAACGCTCACATTAAATAACCTTTGAGTATAAGAAGGAATAGCGACGCTTAATGTCTCCTAGGTTCGGTCGACTGAGCCTCTGGTTTTTTCAAGGGAGACGCGGCATTTGCCGCCCTTTATTAGCAGGGAACGCTGCCTCGTCGGGTGGTTTAGGGTAATGCCTGAACCACCCGTTTTTTGCCGATTCGTTAAGTCTTGGCTGTGGCAAGCGTATGGGGAAAGTTGTTTCTTGAACCCGGTTAAATGAAATGCCAATGCTATCTTTTTCAAAGTCGGATCTCTTTAAAGATCTTTTTAGTAATATTGAGAATTTTGATCCAATTCGCGGCGAGCTATACAGCGTCGAAAGACTTGAGCAGTTTGCCGCAGTACTTGCGGATGAACATAAAACCGTTACTTACCCAAAACGATTTAAGAAACTACGCTCAAGACTGGAAGATAATCAAGAATTTTTAGTTGCCGCTTATAAGTCTTTAACGGCTGCCATCCACGATGATCGATCCGTATCTCAAGCGGCTGAATGGTTAGTAGATAATTTTCATATAGTCGAAGATCAACTGCGGGAGATCCAGGAGGATCTCCCAGCCAGCTATTATCGTGAGCTACCTAAACTCTCGCAAGGCGAGTTCGCGGGTTTTCCGCGAGTTTACGCGGTCGCGATGTCGATCATTGCCCACACTGACAGTCGTCTTGAGGTTGACACACTTACAAGATTTCTTCGGGCTTATCAGGTGGTCACTCCACTTACCATCGGGGAGCTATGGGCAATCGCTATCACGCTCCGATTTGCCTTGGTGGAGAACCTGCGCAGACTGGCTCAACTCATCGTTGTCGCCCTCAAAGAACGGGAGGAAGCTGACAGTCTTGCTGATGAACTGTTTGATCTGGCGAACAATCTTCCGTCGGAGGTATTGCCATTTACCGCAAGACAGTTAGGCAAACGAAAGACTTTCGGAAGCGCCTTTGTTGAACAGTTTACACGCCATTTGCGTGACCAAGACCTTTCGGTAGCCCCGGCATACGAGTGGTTAGAAAAGCGACTAAGTTCAGAGGAATCGAACATTGAGCAGATCGTTGATTCGGAATTTCAGCGACAGGCGACGACACAGGTTACTGTCGGAAATATTATTACGAGCATGCGTCTGCTCTCGACGATCGACTGGAGAACTTTTTTTGAGAATGTCAGTTTGATCGATCCGCTCTTAAAGAACGACCCCGCTGAAGTCTATGCGGAAATGAACTTCGCCACCCGCAACCGTTACCGCGAAGTAATCGAGCGGATAGGGAGACGCACAGGAATAGACGAACTAGAGGTAGCGAGTAAAGTTGTCGAGTTTGCTTCCGCAGATCAACAAAGCGACGTGGCGGATCCGCGACAGATCCATATTGGATACTACCTCATAGATAAAGGAGTGAAGGTGGTCGAAAAGGAATTCGGCTACCGTCCTAAACTATCGGAAAAGTTCGTTTCCGGGATCCTAAAGTATACCTCTGCGGCCTATCTCGGATCAGCCGCGTTCCTGACAAGTTTAATAATCACTTTGCTCGTTTCTACAGCGGCGTATTTTGGAGCCAGCTTGCCGCTATTGGTGATCTTTGGTCTGGTGTCACTGATCCCGGCGAGCGAGCTGGCCTTGAACATTCTGAACTGGGATTTCGCATTGCTGGTCCCGCCGCGTGTTCTGCCGCAAATTGACACATCGGTTGCGGTCCCCGAGAACGCTCAAACCTTTGTCGTTATACCCACTCTTTTAACAAGCGAATCGGTCGTTGCCGAGCTACTCGAAAAGCTTGAGGTGTACAGTCTTGCTAATCAGGATGACAACATATATTTCGCCTTGCTCAGTGATTTTACTGACGCATTGAGTGAAGCGATCGAGACAGACTATGCAATTCTAGAAGCCGCTCGAGTTGGGTTCGATGCACTGAATCAAAAATATCCTCAGAAACTGAGTCAAAAGTTTCACATCTTCCATAGACGCCGCCAATGGAACGAGCTCGAGCAGAAGTGGATGGGATGGGAACGCAAGCGTGGCAAACTTGAGGAATTCAACGCACTGCTTCGGGGTGACGAAGGAACGAGTTTTACGGACGTTACCGCCGACAAAGAATTCCTGGAACAGACCAAATTCGTCATCACTCTTGACTCGGACACGCAATTGCCTCGCGATTCGGCCCGCAAACTGATCGGGATGGCGATCCACCCGCTCAATCGTCCGCATTTTGACGATAAGTTGCAACGCGTAACCAGAGGTTATGGGATTTTACAGCCGCGGATCAGTATCTCGCTGGCAAGCGCTTCGCGATCATTTTTTGCCCGTATTTTTTCCGGCAACACCGGCATCGATCCATAGCGTCGTCTGACCTCTACCAAGACCTTTTTGGCGAGGGGAGCTTCACTGGCAAAGGGCTTTATGATGTTGACGCCTTCGCGGCGTCCCTGAAAGATCGGGTACCTGAAAATTCTATTCTCAGCCACGACCTTTTCGAAGGGCTTTATGCCAGATGCGCATTGGTAAGTGATGTTGAGCTGCTCGACGATTTCCCGACCCAGTTTGACACTTTTGCGAGCCGCTCGCATCGATGGGTTCGGGGCGATTGGCAGATCGCTGCGTGGATCTTCCCTTGGGTCAGGAACGGCAAAAGGGAAAAGGTTCGGAATCTGCTGCCGATCATTTCACGTTGGAAGATACTGGACAATCTTCGACGCAGTCTCGTAGCACCGGCAATATTTCTATGGCTCTTAGCAACATGGACGATCATACCCGGATCTCCGTTTTTATGGTTGCTTTTCGTCGGGTTTGTATTAGCCTTTCCGGTCTACGCCCATCTGCAGACCAATATACTCACGCATCCTCGCGGTATTCCGTGGACAAGCCATTTTTGGAGTCTTTTGGGCGATGTGAAAACCAACACACAACAACTATTCATAGTCATAAGCGTTTTGGCGTACCAGGCATACTCAAATTCCGATGCTGTTGTTCGAACGTTATACCGAGAGTTTATATCGCACAGGAATTTGCTTGAGTGGAAAACGGCGGCTCAAAGCGAAAGGGATACCAAGCACGACCAACTTTCTTTCTTGGGTTCAATGGCAGTGACGATCCCGTTGTCACTCATAAGCCTGGCATTAGTGGGCTGGCTTCGCGCCGGAGCATTACCGATCGCACTGCCGTTCTTTTTCGTCTGGATATTTTCGCCTTTCATTGCTTATCGAATAAGCCTTCGGCCGGCCGATCTCCAGATCCCGCTAAACAGTATCGACATAAAAATGGTCCGAATGATCGCCCGGCGAACCTGGAGATTCTTCGAAACATTTGTCGGCGACGACTCGAATTGGTTGCCTCCCGATAATTATCAGGAAGATCCTGAACCAAAGATCGCCCATCGTACCTCGCCGACAAACATCGGGCTGCTGATGCTTTCGACGATATCCGCGCACGATTTTGGATATATAGGAACACTGGAGTTGACCGAAAGACTCGGGTTTACTTTTGCAACCCTCGAGAAACTGGAAAAGTGGCGCGGGCATTATTTGAACTGGTACGACACTGAGACGCTTGCACCGCTATCACCCCGATATGTTTCCACTGTGGACAGCGGAAATCTTGCCGGACACTTACTTGCCGTCAAACAATCTGTTGCTGAGATAACGAACCAAAAGTTGTTGGATACGCACGTACGGAAGGGCCTGGCCGATTCGCTCGAGATGATGCGTGAGGAAGCAACTCATATGAACGTTGCACATGGCCGAACCGAAGGTGTGACGATCAAACAGCTTCAACTCGAGATCGACCGCTGTATGCAGCTATTGGAGCATAGATCAAGCGATACGCCCGATGCCTGGGTCACCTTGCTCGAAACCCTGGTCTCCCATATTGAAGTGATCAAGGACATCACCGGTGCTCTAACACTTGAACACGGGTCTGAACATTTTAAGGAGCTGGGATTCTGGTCGGACGATCTGTCGCATCAAGCTCAGACCTTTCTCCGCGATGTCAGGACATTCATTCCATGGCAGGAAGATGACTTTTCTCATTTGTCTGAAATCATTAGTCGCGACTTTCCCGCGATACAGAATGAATGGCGCGAGATAACGGATCTGCTTGATCTTTTCCCGTCGGTCTCTCAACTTTCCGAGTTATACGAGGCACTTTTGCTTCGGCTGTCGGCGATCGGTGAAGATATCGAGCGATCGCGAATGAGTGAACTGGACACGACCGCGGGAATTAACGCACTCAAAATTCTGACTGCGAAAGTAAAGCAAGCTCAGCGGTCGGCCTCAGAAACGGTCGCCAACTTAAACTCATTTGCTTTGCAGAGCACAAAGATCGTCGAAGAGACGGACTTTGAATTTTTGCTCGACGAGGAGCGCAAGGTTTTTGTTATTGGTTACAACGTGGATACCGGCAAGCGCGACAATTCTTTTTATGATCTGCTCGCATCCGAATCTCGTTTGGCAAGTTTTACCGCCATTGCGAAGGACGAGATCGGACAGGGGCATTGGTTTAGGTTGGGGCGATCTCTTACTCCGGTAGGTTCGAGCCGCTCACTGGTTTCCTGGACCGGCACGATGTTCGAATATCTGATGCCGATACTTGTAATGCGCGACTATGAATAAACGCTTCTCAGTCAAACATATAAGGCGGTCGTTCAACGTCACATCGAGTATGGAGCAAAGAACAACGTTCCGTCGGGCATCTCCGAGAGTGCCTTCAACGCCCGCGACCTGCAGCTAAATTATCAATATCAGGCATTTGGTGTTCCCGGACTAGGGTTGAAACGTGGTTTGAGCGAAGATCTGGTTGTTGCACCATATGCGACCGCTCTTGCCGCACCGGTCTTCCCGCAGGCCGCTATCGAAAACTTCCGCCATCTGACGAGGGAGGGCATGCTCGCCCGTTTTCGTTTTTACGAGTCGATCGACTACACGACAGAACGCTTGCCGCAAGGCAAGACAAGCGCGATCATCCGCGCCTACATGGCTCATCACCAGGGAGTGGTTCTGGTCGCGCTTAATAACTTGGTACACGCCAATATTATGCAAAGGCGTTTCCACTCTGAGCCTCTGGTACGGTCAACGGAATTGCCGCTTCAGGAAAGGATCCCCCACGGAGCTCCGGCATCTCATCCGCGTGCGGAGGAAGTTTCGTCCGGACGCGTGGTGCGACAGCTTTCCGGGCGCGTTACACGGGTCTTCGACACCGCGGATATGCCTACGCCGCGGGTACAGCTCCTCTCGAACGGAGCCTATTCGGTAATGGTGACCACGTCTGGAGCCGGCTACTCGAACTACAAGAGTATTGCAGTGACACGATGGCGCGAAGATACGACCAAAGATCTGTGGGGAAGTTTTATTTACCTGCGTGATGTGGAAAGCGGTGACGTGTGGTCGAGCGGTTTTCAGCCGTTGGGACAAGAGGCTGACCTTTACGAGGTTGCATTTTCCGAAGACAAGGTAATGATCAAGCGGCGTGACGGAGGCATTGAGACACGGACAGAAATAATTGTTTCACCCGAAGACAATGCCGAGATTCGCCGTGTATCCGTCACGAATAATTCCTCGAAAGCGAGAGAGATCGAAGTTACGAGTTATGCTGAGGTCGTGTTGGTCCCGTCCAAAGCAGATGCGGCTCACCCAGCATTCAGCAATCTTTCGATAGAAACGGAATTCAACATCGATGAAAACGCTCTAATCGCCAAACGCCGCGCAAGATCGGAAAATGACGAGCCAATTTGGGCAATACATACGATCGCAACGGATTGCGACATCGTCGGCGCGGTGCAGTATGAAACCGATCGAGCGCGGTTCTTGGGGCGTGGACACGATATTCGTGAACCGACCGCGGTGATCGAAGACCGTCCACTTTCAAATACTGTGGGAGCAGTGCTTGATCCGATCTTCTCGCTCCGTACATGCGTTCGCATCGGGCCGCACGAAACAGCATGCGTCACGTTCTCGACCGCAGTTGCAAACTCTCATGCGGAGGCTCTAAAACTAGCGGATAAATATCACGACGTAAGCATTTTTGAACGCGAATCGGCGCTCGTTTGGACGCGATCGCAGGTTGAGATGCGCCATTTGAATATCGAACCTGAGAGTGCGTATCTATTTCAGCGGCTCGCGGCCAATATCCTATATCCGAACCTTTCGCTACGCTCCCGCCCGAACGTGCTTGAGCAGAACATCAAACGGCAATCGGATCTTTGGCCCTTTGGGATCGGCGGCGACACCCCGATCGTGCTCGTTCTCATCAACCGGTTCCAAGATCTTCCGGTAGCGCGCGAGATGTTAAATGCTCACGAATATTTACGGCTCAAGGGGCTCATCTTTGACCTGGTCATTTTAAATGACGAGCCTACGGGCTATATGCAGTCGCTACAGGACGAATTGACAAGGATCGTCCGAACCAGCGGTGAGTCAAGTTTAATAGACACCAACGGGGGGATTTTTTTAAGACGGTCAGATCAGATCGCTGAAGCAGACCGGATACTTCTCCAGACGGTGGCCAGAGTGGTGATCGTGGGCGAACGTGGTGATCTAAAAGATGAGATCTTGCGAAAGGCGGTCGAGCCGGCACTGCCCGAGCCTTTCGTTGCTAAAAGTGTAAATCGTCCTTACCCCGAACCTTCCATTCCGCGACCGGAGCTGACATTTTTAATGGGCTTGGGGGATTCGGAAATCGCGGGAAAGAATACGTAATCGTTCTAGGCGATGGGCAATGGACGCCTGCTCCTTGGCTGAATGTGATAGCGAATGAGAAAGCCTTCGGCTTTCAGGTGTCGGAAATCGGTGCGGGATTTACTTGGTCGATCAACAGTCGCGAAAACCGTCTCACGCCGTGGTCGAACGACGCTGTCAGCGATCCGCCGGGGGAGGTAATCTATATACGCGACGAAGAGTCCGGTTCCGTTTGGACTCCAACCCCACTTCCCATTCGGGAAACCGAACCTTATACGATCAAACACGGGCAGGGGTACACAATTTTTGAGCATCTGAGCCACGGTATTTCCCAGGAGCTACTTCAGTTTGTTCCGCTTGATTCTTCTGTGAAGGTCTCGCTTTTACGTTTGCAGAATCGGACAGGCCGCAAGCGGCAATTATCGGTTACGAGCTATAGCGAACTTGTCTTGGGTTTTGACCGCAGCCAAACAGCGCCATTCGTTATCACCGAGGTAGACGATAAGTTAGGCTATGTCCGGGCCCGAAACCCATACAACAATGAATTTGCAGAACGTGTCGCCTTTGTCGCGACAAACGCGGACCTGAGTTCGCTAACGTGTGACCGCAAGGAATTTATAGGCAGAAATGGTAGTCCGAAAACGCCGGCAGCATTAGCCCGAAAAAGGCTATCAGGCCGGTTCGGTGCCGGGCTCGACCCGTGCGCCGCATTACAAACCGTCATCGATCTGGAACCGGGCGAAGTAACGGAAATAGTCTTTCTGATCGGCGAAGGCGAATCGAACTCCGAAATAGAAGGGATACTCGCAAAGTTCCGCGACTCGAACGCGGTCAAGGAATCTTTCGCCGAGGTCATAGCTTATTGGGACAAACTGCTGGGGGCGATCGAAGTTCGTACGCCGGATGCCGCGATGGATACGCTGGTTAATCGGTGGCTTTTGTATCAATCGCTCGCTTGCCGCGTATGGGAGCGTTCCGCTTTTTATCAATCGGGCGGAGCCTTCGGCTTCCGTGACCAACTTCAGGACGTTATGTCTCTAGTTTACACGAAGCCCGGAATTGCTCGTGAACTAATTTTGATCGCTGCCGCCCATCAATTTAAGGAGGGCGATGTTCAGCATTGGTGGCACCCGCCGTCGGGACGTGGGGTTCGCACGCGATTTTCTGACGATCTGCTTTGGCTCCCGTTTGTTACTAGTTTTTATATTCAGACTACGGGTGACGTCTCGATCCTCGATGAGATGGTGACCTTCGTTGAGGCACCACTACTTGTGGAGGGGCAAGACGATTCCTACACCCTGCCAACTACCTCGACGGAGACTGCGAGCTTGTTTGAACACTGCGCCCGCTCCATTGATCGTAGTCTCGCGACGGGAACACACGGACTACCGCTGATGGGATCGGGTGATTGGAATGACGGTATGAGCAGCGTCGGAAACGGCGGCGAAGGAGAAAGCGTCTGGGTCGGCTGGTTCTTGATCAAGACACTGGCGGATTTCGAGCCGTTTTGCAGTGACCGGGGCGAGACTCTTCGCGCAAAAACATATCTCGACCATATAGACGACCTAAAAACCGCACTCGAAACAAATGCCTGGGACGGCAACTGGTTTCGTCGCGCCTATTTCGACGACGGCACGCCGCTCGGTTCGGCCGAAAATGAAGAATGCAAGATCGACTCAATAGCTCAGTCATGGAGCATCATTTCGGGCGGAGCTAACCCGCAGCAGGCGTTGAGGGCAATGGCGTCGGTCGACGAATATCTTATCCGGCGTGGTGATGGGCTCGTGCTCTTATTCACTCCGCCTTTCGATAAAAGCTCGCTCAGTCCTGGTTACATAAAAGGATATCTACCCGGCGTTCGCGAAAACGGTGGACAATATACGCATGCCGCGATCTGGACAATGATCGCCTTTGCAATGCTCGGCGATGGCGATAAAGCAGGTGAGTTTTTTGCGTTACTGAATCCGATCAACCACGCCTCTACCCGCGCCGGACTTCATAAATACAAAGTCGAACCTTATGTAATTGCCGGGGATGTCTATTATGAACCGAAACACATCGGACGCGGTGGTTGGACATGGTACACAGGTGCGGCCAGTTGGATGTATCGCGCCGCGCTTGAATCCATTCTCGGCTTTCACCTGCAAGGCGAAACCCTGAGAATTGAGCCTTGCATCCCGCGCAGTTGGCGCAGTTTTGAAATTGATTACCGACGCGGAGATGCTCTTTACAAGATAAAAGTGGAAAACCCTTCAAGCATTTGTCACGGCGTTGCCGAGGTGCGGCTTGACGGTGAACTATTATCGTTGAGGGAAATTCCCTTGGTCAACGACGGGCAAACACATCAGGTGTTGATTGTACTAGGGGCAACTCAAAATCCGTGAAAGCGGTTGATTTAAGCCGCTTTGCTTCATCAGCCAATAGACGCTCCTGTCGTACTACATAGCTTGATCTGGATGGATCAGACTCCATTTTTCTTCAAAAGAATAATTCGAGCGTTGGTTAACGGCCAACTGCTCTCTGTTGATAGTGTGCGACAACGCACCGACCAACCTGCCTTAACCTGATTTAATAATAAGTAAGCCCGAGTCCATGGATTGTAGATTGAATGCCTTACCAAACTTGCATTCATATAACGCTCCTGTGTTAACCAAACTCTGATGGAAGAGGCGTTTTGGCCGCTGTCATTCATCGTTCATTTCATATTGTTCATATAGATAGATGCCCAATGATCAAGGGGAAGGGGTCACAAAATCTTGAAAATATATTCAAGATTTTGTCACCCCGGCACACGAAGTTCGAAGAGATTTTATGAGAAGCATTAATTTTGAGGCTATCGATTGGAACGAAAGTGGCAATAAAGTAAAGATCGTAAAGTTCGTTAAAACCTTACTAGCGTTACATAGTATCAAGTTGGTTCTTATCTCAGTTTGTGCGATCACCTACCTATTATTTACTTCTGAAAAGATCTCTGAGACTGCACCAAGTGGCGAGGTGATCGTCGTTTCGGCAGTGAGTAGTGTTCAGTGAAGAAAGTATGGGCAGGAGGTTAACAACCAACTGGATATCAGATGTTGCTGTAAGCGTTGCGAAAAGACGATCGCGGTCATTAGAATCTTGATTCGGGAAATACAACCGGCCGACGACATGCAAACCTGTCGTCAGCTAAAAAAGGAGAAACGATGTTACAAAGTGTAAATGATTTGAAAGGGTACGACATTATTGCTGCTGACGGCAAGACCGGGAATATTGAGGAATTTTACTTTGACGATCAGAATTTAGTGGTCCGCTATGTGGTCGCCAACGTAGGCAACTGGCTTACAGGCAAACAGAGTTTGATCTCACCGGTTTTTGTCACACATCTTGACAAGGAGAAGCGGGAGATTCGTATTTCCCTAACGAACGACCAGGTGGAAAGATGCCCTGGCGTTGATAAACACATGCCTGTGTCGCGTCAGATGGAGAAGATCGTTTCCGATTATTACGGAAACAGGTATTACTGGGACGAACGCCCGAATTTAAGCCCGCAACAACTTGCCCGCGCAAATGCAACCTCAGCGATGGTTAAATCCGCTATCGAACCCGGAACCGCCGCGGCAATGGCGCCAGATGTCTATTTGCGAAGTATGCAGGAAGTAGCTACGTACGGCATCACCGCGAAGGATGGCGAGCTTGGAAAATTGGAAGATTTTTTCTTGGAAATGGATGATTGGTCGATTCGATATATCGGCGTGGACACGGGCAACTGGCTACCAGGGAAGCACGTTTTGATCTCGTCAATGTCGCTAGGGAGCTTTAACTGGTCCGAAAGGACAATTACCGTCGATCTGACCCGCTCGCAGATCGAGTCGAGTCCCGATTACGACAAAGTCACCGAGGTCTCACGCGAATACGAAACTCGTTTACATAAGCACTACAACATACAGACATGCGAATGAGGTGCCTAAATGAGCAGTGAAGAAAGTGCGAAGGAAAGGTGGAAGAACCAAGGCGGAGCCACCGCTACGGGGTGAAATTAATTTATGAATAAAGTAGAAGAAAAACCAAAGAAGATGGACCTCAAAGACGGCGAACCGACCGGCTCAGAAGAAAAACAAGTGACTTCGATAGAACAACAAGTGGAGCAGGAATTCGAATATTCTGCGGACCATGGGGAGTCCGAACGTGAGCAAATCGAGAACGAGTTAGCCGAGCAGGATTACATGCTTCCGTCCCCAACGAACAGCCGGGAGGATATGGCGTTTACGAACATCAACCCGGATCAAATGGGCAGGGCCTTCGGCGTAGCAAACCAAAGAAATGAACCGCTGGATATTCTCGAAAAGGTTGAAGACCGTGACGAAGATCGGTGGGCGTTGACTCCGGCATCTGCGGAATCAGAGGACTAGAACTGTTCGAGCGTAACGTCCGTCATTCTAATTTATTACACCTAGATAACATCAAAATATTATGAGCAAAAATAACGTCAATCCAGACCACTACAAAACAGCTGGCCGCGAGCGTCCGGGACAGGACGTCGTTCAGACGATCCAAAAACAGAAATACACCGAGGCAAAAGCTGAGGAAGAGACCCGCGAACATGGAAACGGCTCGAAATTTATACCCGGTAATGCCCAGGCATCGATAACATCGCCGACCACCGAAAAGGATTCAGGCGGAGCGAATGACCAGGCCGATGGGGCCAGTGGAAGTTGAGTTAAATTATGAATAAACAGCAATCAAACACGCGGGGCGAAAAATCCTCAGTCGATAAAGCCGACTCAACACGATACGGATTCGAACCGATTCCCGCGACTCCCAAGGTTGACGGCGCATCCGGCGGAAACGAGCCGACCGGACGCACCGCTGTCGAAGTGCAGGATTTTTATACCGAAGAAGAGATGGAAGATAATGCGGAGGAAATATGTACGAAGACCTGATGAGAAAACTGGCAGACTTCCCGCCGACTGAAATGCCCGTGTTGAGCGTTTATCTTGATATGCGCCCACAGGCGACCGGCCGCAATCCGGGTGTCAGATCGGGCGAGATCGTCCTCAAGGACCGCTTGCACGAAATTGAAAAGACCTATCTGCCACGTGGTGCGGATCTCGACTCATTTCGAGCCGACCGAGAAAGAATTGAGAACTTTGTCGAGAACGAAATGTCTCCGGCTACAAGCGGGCTCGTTATCTTTGCATGCTCGGCGAGCGGACTGTGGGAAACGATGGAGGTGGGAGCCGAACTGGAGAATGAGGTTGCGGTCGGGTCGGTACCGGCACTTTATCAGTTCGCAAAATTGCTTGACGATCATGAAACGGCTGTTGTTGCGGTCGTCGATACGAATACGGCGCGTTTCTTCGTAACGAGTTACGGGAAACTGAAGGAAATCGACGCCCCGGATGATCCAAATACCGAGCTATACAGGAAGCCTTCGGGCGGTGGATGGAGCCAGAAACGATACCAAAACATCGTCGATAACAAACGTCAGGAATTTTCCCAAGAGGCCGTCAAGGATCTGGAAGCTCTTATAAAAGAAGTCGACGCAAAGAATCTTGTGATCGCCGGCGACGAAATAGCGATGACGCTCCTACAAAACAATCTCTCGCCTGCCGCCAAAGAAATATTGTATTCGGAGGTACTGCGGATTGATCAAAAGACGCCGCGTCTGGATATAAAGGAACAGGTTATGAGGATTGTTGCGGAGATCGAAAAAGAAAAGGACCTATCGCAAGTCGACAAGCTTCTTGGGGCCATCCGTGGTGATGGGCTTGGAGTCGCCGGACTCGCTGCAACCACGCAGGCACTGAAAAACGGCCAAGTCGAAACGCTGCTGCTAGACCCGAACAGCACGGTCGTTTCCGATGCTGTTCGCAACGATCTGATCCGCCTCGCCACCACTACCGGAGCAACCGTGGATATGGTCGAAGGCAATGAACCATTCGCTATTTTGGACGGAGTTGGTGCTCTTCTTCGTTACAGGCTTCAAAACGAAACCTCCCTCTCAGCTGGAAATTAGTAAGAAGGCGGAAAAAAAGATGAGCGACACCGAAAAGAATGTCACAGACACGTCAAAGGGCAAGTTTCAACGTTGGGGCATGATCGCCGGAGCCATTCTGCTGGCGTTCCTCGTTGGATTAATACCAATGTGGCTCACAGCTCGAAGCAATGCAGCCGAGAGCGAAACGGCCCGGACTCAGTTGCGCAAGTCGGAGATAGGCAATCTCCTGTTGTTATCGATAGTGGATGCGAGACGCGGAGAATACGAGATCGCAAGGCAAGGGGCCAGCGAATTCTTTACGCTACTGCGTGCCGAGGAAGAAAAGGGCAACGACGGTTTTTTGACGCCTGACCAGCGAACCAAAATGGCATCGATCTTTTCAGATCGTGACGCTGCCATTACGATGCTCGCACAGCGAGACCCGGCCTCGCTCGATCGCCTGACGGATATCTACATGAGGTATTCGCAGACGGTGCCGTCCGCTAAAACTGCATCACGAACGGCAGGCGAAGCAAATGCGACAGTGAATAAATAAATAGTCGGATCCGATTCGGAGCGGCGGCTGCCGCAGCGACAGACGATCAGGAAAGGGAGAATAGCAAAATGGTTTCTTTATTTATTTGGTTAGTTTTAGGGTTCTTAGCCGGGTATCTCGCAAAACTTATCCTTCCGGGCCGCGACAGCGGCGGCGTAGTCTTGACGACGATCCTCGGAATTCTGGGAGCGGTTGTCGGCGGATTTATGGGCAAGTATCTATTTGGCTATCCGATGATCAGTTCGTTTGACAATATTGGCGACAATCTGCCGAGTTTTGTCTCATCAGTCATTGGAGCAATTGCGGTTCTCGCGATCCATCGGTTGGCGACGGGGCGCGGATTGAGTCGATGAAAAACCATCAAGAGAAAATAATGAAAACTATCACCTTAACGACGACGATCGTCTTAACAACCATTTTCTTAATGGCTTGCAATTCGACCCAGTCGGATGAAATAGCTCTTACCCCGCCTGCGTCAGATACGATAGCCGACAACGATCTCGATGGCGACCTTGGTGGCGAATATGCCCGAGAAAATTTGGATCTAAACGCCGTCGGAGCACTGCTGGCAAAAGCCGATAACGCTGAGAATTTTGAGTATCTTCTTAACACCGACAACCGCGTCAATAATCTTGATCTTAACGGTGACGGATACGTTGACTACATCAGCGTTGCGGAATACGAAGACCGTGATAGCAACCAACGTGGATTTACGCTCTTCGACAGATTCGGTGCCGACGATGTTCAGGAAATAGCGAGAATATTCTTTGACCGCGACCGAGATGATAATCGGGGAGCTCGAGCTTTGTTAAGCGGCAACGAACAACTCTACGGCGATAACTACAACTACGAAGCCAATTGGCTGGACAAGAGCCTCAACATTGTTAGTTGGGCGTTCAGCGATCGTGCGGATAACTATCAGTCGCCTTACTATTACGATAACTACCCCAACAACTACAAGACCTATCGGGTTGTCGAAACACCTGTTTACCGCACCCGCATTCAGGAATCTTATCCCCAGCCGATCTTCATCCGAACGGTTAAACCGATGGGCACGTCGATAAGAATAAAATCTTCTTACAGAGATAGATCATTCAATAACATCTTCGGCAAGTTGGCAAAACCGAGCAAAGAACAAAAAGAATTTAGAAAGGTCAATCCGAACAGGCCTGATTTCGTAAATAAAGGCAGGGGGAATGATTCGTCAGTAAAGCCCAACAAGAGGGGCGACAAGACCCAGGACGACAAGGTTAAACGCTCCGGGAACGATGATAAGAGATCTGACGATAAGTACAAACAAAACAAGGGCAACAAAGAAAAAGGAAAATCGGGCAAGCCAGATAATCAGGGGAAAAAAGGTAAAGGGTTTTAGTCCTCAAAAATGTGGCAAGGATCAGAATGAAAACACAACGAGTAAAACAAATTGAGTACGGAAATAGCCGGACTGTTGATACTCCATTTGACGAGACGGTTGAACTCGCTCGTGAAGCTCTGAAACAAGAAGGATTCGGAGTTCTTTCCGAGATTCGTCTGGATGAAAAACTAAAGGAAAAGCTTGGCGTAGATTTCCGCCGCTATGTGATTCTCGGAGCGTGCAATCCGTCGCTTGCCTATAAGACTCTCCAAGAGGATATCAATATGGGTCTGCTTCTGCCGTGCAATGTCATTGTCTATGAAGCGGATGAAAAGAATAAGTCGGTGGTCGCAGCGATCGACGCAAAAGCGATGCTGTCGGTCGTCACGGATAGCTCGGCGATGTTCGAAGTCGCAGATGAGGTCAACGAACGGCTTAAACGAGAGATCGAACAAGTTTGATCTGATCATTGGATCAACGGTCTATTTGGACCGACTTGTGACAATACTTATGAACAAATCGTATAGAACGGGCCTGACCGTGGCTTTTGTGGGTGTCGTGATCCTATTTATTATTTTTGGCTTTGGCACAATGTCCCGATCATTTATGGGCGGCGGCATGATGGGCGATGGGACGATGGGGCGGGGCGGTTTTGGCGGGTATGGAGGATGGATGTGGTTCCCGATGTTGATCTCGCTAGGAATCGGTGTATGGCTCGGCTGTATGCTCTTCGCGAAGAAAACATGAATTGGGTCGTATGCCAAGTTGAGCGAAAATCATGGAAGAGACGCTAAAGGCATGGCTTTTTGATCCGCTCGTCGGCAAGATCGTCACGGCGGGCATCGCCCTGCTGATAATATTCGTCGTTGTCCGCGTTGCCCGCGGTTCGGTGACAAAATACGTCCAGACCTCAGACACACGTTACCGCGTCCGAAAGTTCATTACGGTTCTCGGATACATCGTTGTCGTCCTGATCCTATCGATCATCTTCAGCGACCGACTTGGCGGGCTGACCGTTGCTCTCGGTGTCGCGGGTGCAGGTATCGCGTTCGCACTGCAAGAAGTGATAGCTAGTTTTGCCGGCTGGTTTGCGATATCGTTTGCCGGATTCTACGACCCGGGCGATCGCGTAGAAGTCGGGGGCATACGCGGCGACGTCATTGACGTTAGTTTTCTACGAACGACACTGATGGAAGTCGGCGAATGGGTCCACGGCGACCTTTACACCGGCAGATTGGTTCGCGTAGCCAATAGCTTCGTATTCAAAGCTCCCGTTTATAACTATTCCGGCGACTTTCCTTTTCTTTGGGACGAGATCACGGTGCCGGTAAAGTACGGGAGCGATCATCGCTTAGCCAGGAATATACCCAATCAGGTCGCCAAACACTGTGTCGGCGACTACGCCAGATCCGCTGCGGCCACGTGGCAGAACTTTTCAAGAAAATTCATGCTCGAGGAAGCGGTAACCGATCCAATGGTGTCTCTGGTCGCTAACGACAATTGGATGGAGTTCACGGTTCGCTACCTCGTCGATTTTAAAAAGCGACGGGTTACAAAGGATCTTTTGTTCACGATGATCCTGGATGAATTCGAAAAGACGGACGGAAAGGTCGGCTTCGCCTCCGCCACATTCCAGATCGTCGAAACGCCCATATTCGACGTTCGACTTTCTAACAATTTGGGATTACATGAGACACCGCCCGACGATCATTCCGGGTGATGTTGCACGAGCATCGAGGGACGCGAGGAGGCGGGCTAGAAAATATGATTGCTCTGAAAGAAAAAGGCAACAGTCGTGCGGGGTCGTACCTAACGCATTCTTTGGCATCGGCAAATGCGGAACCCTTAACTGGCGATGATCTGTGGAAAGTCAATGCGTATTGGCGGGCCGCCAATTATTTATCCGTCGGACAAATCTATTTGCTTGATAATCCGCTGCTGCGCGAGACATTAAGGATCGAGCACGTTAAACGCAGGTTACTTGGTCACTGGGGAACCACGCCCGGGCTGAATTTTATCTACGTTCACCTAAATCGTCTCATCACGAAACATGACCTGAATGTCCTGTACATCGCCGGGCCGGGCCACGGTGGGCCGGGGATAGTCGCGAACGTATATCTCGAAGGCACCTACAGTGAATTCTATCCAAATATCTCGCAAGATGCCGATGGCCTAAAAAAACTCTTCAAGCAATTTTCATTTCCCGGCGGCATCCCCAGCCATGTCGCCCCTGAAACACCCGGCTCGATCCACGAAGGTGGGGAACTTGGTTATTCGTTAGCACACGCGTACGGGGCCGTCTTCGATAATCCCGATCTCATCGCAGCGTGTGTGATCGGCGACGGCGAAGCTGAAACCGGTGCTTTGGCAGCAAGTTGGCACTCGAACAAATTCCTAAATCCTGCTCGTGACGGTGCGGTGCTGCCGATACTGCACCTCAACGGTTATAAGATCGCCAACCCAACCGTGCTTGCCCGAATGAGTTCCGACGAGCTTACCAGTCTACTCGTAGGCTACGGCCACATGCCTTACTTTGTGGAGGGAGATGATCCTGAGACCATGCATCAGCTCATGGCTGAAACGCTGGAAACCGTACTCGCCCAGACACAGGCGATTCAGCGAGAGGCTCGAGAAAATGGCTTTTCGAGTCGCCCTCATTGGCCGATGATCGTTTTACGGTCGCCGAAAGGCTGGACCGGGCCAAAGTGCGTAGATGGGTTGCCGACCGAGAATTCATTTCGCTCGCATCAAGTACCGTTGTCCGAACTCGCGACCAAGCCCGAGCATCTGAAAATGCTCGAAGAGTGGATGCACAGCTACAAGCCGGAGGAGCTATTTGATGATGACGGAAAGTTGATCCCCGAACTGGCCGAACTCGCACCGAAGGGAGATCGCCGCATGGGAGCAAATCCTCACGCTAACGGTGGATTATTGCTCAAGGATCTCGAGATGCCGGATTTTAGGGACTATGCAATTGATGTCCCAGAGCCCGGAACGGTCAAGGCAGAGGCAACGCGCGCAATGGGAAAATTTTTGCGTGACGTGATGAAAGCCAATGACGACCACAGCAATTTCCGCGTTATGGGACCGGACGAAACCGCGTCGAATCGCTTGGGAGACATATTCGATGCTACGAACCGAGTTTCAGTTCAGCCTATCCTTACCACCGACGATCATCTTTCTCCGGATGGTCGCGTGATGGAGGTGTTGAGCGAACACATGTGTCAGGGGTGGCTCGAAGGGTATTTGCTTACCGGGCGACATGGCTTGTTTTCTTGTTATGAAGCATTTATTCACATAATCGACTCGATGTTTAATCAGCATGCGAAGTGGCTGAAGGTTACTCGCAACATTCCGTGGCGTCGCCCGATCGCCTCGCTTAACTATCTGCTTACTTCTCACGTTTGGCGCCAAGATCATAATGGGTTTTCCCATCAAGATCCCGGCTTTCTCGACCATGTTATCAATAAAAAGGCCGAGGTCGTCCGCGTTTACTTGCCGCCGGACGCAAACACTCTTCTTTCGGTGACAGACCATTGTTTGCGGAGCCGTAACTACATTAACGTGGTCGTCGCCGGAAAACAGCCTTCTTTGCAATATCTCGATATGGATTCGGCGGCGAAGCACTGCGCGTCCGGGATCGGCATCTGGGAATGGGCAGGCTGTGATGTTAACGATGAGCCGGATGTAGTAATGGCATGTGCCGGTGATGTGCCAACGCTGGAAACCTTGGCAGCGGTTGATATTCTCAGGCAAAATTTTTCAGATTTAAAGATTCGGGTCGTCAATGTAGTCGATCTGATGAAATTGCAATCAGCGACCGAACATCCGCACGGACTTTCCGACGACGATTTTGATTCTATATTTACTACCGACAAGCCGATCATTTTTGCATTTCATGGTTATCCTACGCTGATTCACCGCCTGACCTATCGCCGGACAAACCACGGCAATATGCACGTTCGGGGTTACAAGGAGGAAGGCACCACGACGACACCTTTCGATATGGTAGTTCTAAACGACCTCGACCGTTTTCATCTCGTTATGGACGTCGTAGACCGCGTTCCGAAAATTAAGAACGGCGGAGCCTACGTCAAACAATTGATGCTCGGCCGTCTTTATGAGCATCGTCAATACATCAATGAATTTGGTGACGATATGCCAGAGATCCGGGATTGGAAATGGCCGACTTAAGCAAGTGTCTTGCCGATAGTCGTCCACGCAGTAACAACCCGCCCGTTTTTCATCAGTGTTTTCATCGTCTTAATACCTTTCTTTTAGCGTTAGTGGAATTTCGTTGCCCTAGTTTAACATTGAGTGAAGCGTGGTTGGTACGTTCCGTAGTTGTCCAAATGTTCAGATAGAAATATAATCTGCAAAACGATGAACAATAAGATCAAACTCTTACTCGGTGATGCAAAGGAACAGCTTTCAAAGCTGCCTTCAAACTCGGTTGATTTGATCTTCACTTCACCGCCTTACGCCGAACGTCGAAAAACAACCTACGGCGGAATCTCGCAATACGAATACGTTGATTGGTTCATGCCAATCGCCGATGAACTGCATGAAGTCCTAAAACCCACAGGCACATTTGTCCTTAACATCAAGGAAAGCGCCTTTAATGGTGAGCGAAGTACTTACGTAATTGAGCTAATCCTCGAGATGCGTAAGCGAGGCTGGCTTTGGACTGAAGAATTCATGTGGCACAAGAAGAATTCTTATCCCGGCAAATGGCCCAACCGCTTTCGCGATTCTTGGGAACGATTGCTTCAGTTCAATAAGGAAAAGCAATTCAACATGTATCAGGAAGAGGTTATGGTTCCGATGGGCGATTGGGCCAAATCGAGACTTAAGAACCTCAGCCAGACAGACAAGGTCCGCGATCCGTCAAAAGTCGGAAGCGGCTTCGGAAAAAATATCTCGAATTGGATAAATCGAGACATGGCTTATCCGACGAACGTCATTCATTTGGCTACTGAATGCAACAACAAGAATCATCCGGCAGCATTTCCCGAAGAATTACCCGAATGGTTCATAAAGCTTTTCACAAAAGAAGGCGACACTGTTCTCGATCCTTTTATGGGATCTGGCACAACTGTTTTTGTCGCAAATAGGATGGGCCGTAATGCGGTCGGTATCGAAGTTGTTCCCGAGTATTTAGAAATGGTTCGCGAGAAGATAGAAAATGCTGAGCCTGTTTTGTTCTAATCTCATACTAAATGAAGAAGCTGAACCTGAAGGACGTAACTCGTTACGTCGAAGAAAATATTGGCACGTTTCATGAAAAGAGGCTTCAAAGTCTCGACGGGCTAAAACTCCGCAAAGTTCTCAATCGCAAGAATCCTTACCTTTTCAAAGCAAAGAACGTCCTTACATCCGAAGAAATAATCAAAGGTTTGCTTGATGCTCAAATCTCATCGAGCGAAGAAACTATCTTCGGTGATTGGCTCGAAGGCTTGGCGATTTTTATCAATGAAAAGGTTTACACCGGTCGTAAATCCGGTATGGAAGGTATTGACCTCGAATTTGACCTCGACGGCACGCGTTATATCATCAACATTAAATCTGGCCCTAATTGGGGAAATAGCACACAGATCAGAAAGATGATTGAGGACTTTAAGAAAGCGAAGAAGATACTTAGAACCAGTGGCTCAAACTTTCCTATCGAGGCAATTAACGGATGCTGTTACGGTAAGGACAATAATCCTGAAAAGGGTGACTATCAGAAGCTATGCGGCCAACGCTTTTGGGAATTTATTTCGGGAAACGAAAAGCTATATCTGGACATTATTGAACCGCTTGGCCATAAGGCGAAAGATCGAAACGAGGCTTTCATGCAGTCATATGCGCAGGTGATAAACAAATTCACGAAGGAGTTTTCTAACGAGTTCTGTAATGATGACGGAACAATCAGTTGGAACGAAATAGTCCAATACAATTCTGGGCGATGAAATTGAGAGGTAGCGAAAGATGCAAGAAGACGAAACTAATGATAATAACGAAAACACCGACGATCAGGTAACCCCTACCGAGGCGCCCAAAGAGACTGCTGAGAAAAAGGCAACCCCTGCGAAACCAGCGACGAAAAAGAAAGCGGCCACGACGCCGAAATCGAAAACGGGAAAAGGCAAGACCACTTCAAAAACAGCGGCTTCGACTCCGAGGCGCGTCGCGCGCATTTTCCCTGCTATCACGTTAGAAGAAGCACTCCGAATACCGGTCGCAATAAAAACTATCAACGGTGGTAATCCTTGGACCCCAGATCAGGTGGGAGGAGCGGTAGGGCTTAAGTCGAACCGTGTCGACTTTTTCTACCTTGCCGCCGGATCGGTAGCATATGGCTTAACAGTGGGAGGCTGGAAGGCAGAGAAAATTGAATTGTCCACGCTTGGTCGCGACCTATTGTATGCTCCAAATCCGCAAGTTGAACACGCCAAGAAACTCGAAGCGTTTCTCACTATCGATGTATTCAAGAAAGTTCTGGAATATTATAAGGGCAGTGAATTGCCTGAGATGAAGTATCTCGGAAACACTTTAGAACGTGACTTCGCGCTCCCGCCCGAACAGCACGAGGACTTCTCAAAAATATTCAAAGCCAACTGTGATTTTTTAAAGATCCAGTCGGGCTTCCAATCTGTCACGAACAATGGAGCAGGCACAAGTTTCGACAATAATGGTTCGGCGGTCGCGATTCCCTCGTCGATTACGCTTGCGGAACCTGAGCGCGATACGAAGCAGATCGCATTTGTCATCATGCCTTTCGTTGAGCGTGATACTAACCATGAACAAGGATTTTTCACGGAAGTATTACGCAGTCTCATAACGCCAGCGGCGCGAGACGCAGGTTTTATCGTAAGAACGGCGAATCGACACGGCAGCGACGTTATTCAATCGACAATTATTAATGATTTATTGGCCGCGGATTTAGTTATTGCTGACCTGACAGAACACAACCCAAACGTATTGTTCGAACTTGGGGTCAGAATGGCCAACGATCTTCCAATATGTCTAATAAAGGCAAGTGAAACAGGCCCCGTTTTTGATATTGACAATATGTTACGTGTCTATACATACAGTAAGAATCTGTGGGCAACAACCATTGAAAAAGACCTTCCGAACTTAACCGCGCACATAAAAGGCGCGTGGGACGGTAGGGGTAGTGACAGCACGTACATGAAAATCTTGAAACGTGGGGTGGTGGCGACATCGCCCAACAGCTTCGACGCATTTCCGGTGACTATTAGAGGATAATTGGGTTTGAAATTATTTGAATAAAACATTTTTTCGGAGGATAAGAATATGGCTGAAACAGGACACGCAAAGAACGTAGAAAACTGGCAGAAGATGATCGCGGCTTGTACGGGATTTGGGGTGGATTATGCGCCTTCGAACGCGAATCTCACGGTTGCCTCGATGAGCACATTGCTGACCGGTGTTGAGACTGAGATGGACGGTGTTCAGACCAGTATTGTGCCGTGGAAGAACAAGGTTGCGGATCGCGAAAATATCTATGCCGGTGTTCGGCCACGCACGACGCAGATGCTTGCGGCGTTCAAGGCCAGCGGTGCCGCCGCTAACAAGGTGGACAACATGAAGACGTATCAGCGTCAGGTCCACGGAGCGCGTGCCAAGGCGTTGCCGCTCGACGACCCGAACACGCCCGGCGACGAATCAAAAGGCAACTCGGTCTCGCATCAATCCTATGTTCAGGTCGCGGAGGCTTTCGGCCAGATGGTCGCTTTGGCGGCTGGCGAACCGCTTTACACGCCTAACGAAACGCATTTGACCGTCGCAACGAACACAACGCTCCATACCGATATGGAAACCGCCAACGACGATGTCATAAACGCCGTCCCCGCGTGGAAAAACTCAATGGCCTCGCGCAACGCCCGCCTCTACGACGACGCCGACAGCATCTTCGAACGTCAAAAGCTGGTCAAGGAATACGTGAAATCGCTCTACGGTGCAAGTTCACCGCAATACGCACAGGTCAAAGGACTTGAGTTTAAGAAAGTGAAGTAGTTTTGTTCGCGAATAATTATTGAGGGGCTCCCATCAAATAACCCGTCGTAAGTCCCTTGTCTTTAAACCACGCTTTGAGAGCGCTCTTATTATCTGCGAGATTGCGGTCAATGTCGCTACCTACCGGAGACTTCCACATACTCCAATTAACCAAGCGCTCTACGACCGACTTTACCCTCGACAAATCTTCGGGAGTAAGATCACGGTAGAAAGGTCTTGCACGTTCATCGGAATCGGTAATATCAAGCTTCGCCGTGATTGCGTCCTTCAAAAGTTCACTCCAAGCTAAAATAGGTTTTGATCCAAAGATTCTATTTAGCTTTCTCTGGTTCTCATCATTCGGAGAGGCCGACCCATTCCATGAAGACATTGCCAGATCGTAAAGCATATTCATGAGAGAAATGATGTTTGCTATCTCTTTTTCTCTCTTATACGCCTCGCTCGCCATATCCTCGTCGGTAGGATCAGTGTAAAGGAAATTGGCAAAGATCGATTTTGTAAGCATATCGATTGTTATTGGCTTTTCTTTCGTGCCACGGTTGGCCTTCGACACAAATTCATTGAGCTTGTTATCCGAATTCTCCAATATCAATTTATAAAGATAGCTTCTAAACCGCTTATTAAGGTCAGCCTTTGTGAGTGCTTGTCCAGACTGCTTTTCCAAGTACCGCATGAAGCCTGCTTCACTCTTAATGCTATCGTCTTCAACAAGTTTATAGTTCTCGAAATCCGACCCAAATTCATCACCAAGCTTGAGTACCATTATCGACGAATAAAAACGTGTCTGTGAAAACTTGTCGTGAGCGGAGATATTTGTGTTGTTAAGTACGTTTAGATCGGGATTGATGTAAACCTTACATTCAAAAGTTAGGCGGCCAGTCCACAACAAGGCAGCCGTCTTATGCTGTCCATCAAACAGCACAATCTTTCGACCACTCATGCGCCCGATTGCTGGCTGTAGAACGGGATGGTTTTGAAAATGGCGGAACAGATTAAAAACCTTGTCCTGAATTAAATAACGCGGTTGCAATCCGACCTTTTCCTCATCCTTGTCATCACTATCCAAAATCTCAATCGGCAGCGTCGCGTAGAAGTATTGCCAACCAGTTGTAGGACACGTGTATAAATCGTAGGTTAATGAGCCTGTCGGTGCTGAAGCGTAATTTCCTTGCCTTCAATCTGGGTCGAGACAGCACCGCCATATTCTTTAATATCTTTCTTGGTCTTTAGGAAATCGAGCAGATGTCTCAAAGTAAGTGCATCACCTTGCCCAAAAAACTCGTCTAGTCGCAGTTTGACGCGAAAGTCTTCAAGAGAAAGAGGGCCTTTCTGTTTATTGTGCGTTTCGCACATCGGAGCAATGTTGTTAAGTTCAGTATCCTGCGTATCAACAAACGCTCTGATGTGATCGAATTGTAACGCTTCGTCGTCTGCTATTGGATGACCTGACGCAAAGCATATGCGTCCATACTTGTTTAAAATAATCTTTTTTTCGTCATCATCTAGCTGACGCTTGAGGGTAATCGACATAAGCAATTTCAACGAGTCTAACTTTAAGGATTATGAAACTATGATACCGAAAAGATATTCGATTGGCGAGTTACATTATCTTTACTGCGAATGCCGAAATTCGAGGTTCGGAATGCTATATCCGACCTGCACAATGTGAGAAAGGAACTGCACGATACAATATTCGACCTGCGACGCGCACACTCCGAACTGCGACATACGAACGTCGAACTGCGACATTCGAGATTCGACCTGCGACTTGCGAGACGCGACCTGCGGGTGTCGAGAAAGGACCTGCGGGAAGCGAACTTCGATCCGCGAAACCCAATTCCAGACAATCGAAAAGCAAATACGCACGAACTAGGCGCAGTTCTACGGCAATGACGATAAACAAGCGGTGTGATTAGCAAAAGGGTTCGCAAAGGTCGAAACTAGAGCAAGGGCATTTCGGTGGATCGAGAGATGAACGCATATGAATATCCTGGTACTGAATTGCGGCAGCTCGTCGCTTAAGTTTCAAGTGATCGCAACTGACCTCGAACGCATCGAGAACAATGACGATAGGCGTTTGGCTCA
>JBGSQW010000099.1:0-122953 GCA_041737885.1 Pyrinomonadaceae bacterium
AGACAATTCAAGGAGAGATTGACGCCGAAACCTAAAGATTGGGATGACAAAGTAAAGTGGGAGGGCCGAAAAGCCGGAACATATCGCTGGTATGAAATTCAGGATTCAGTGGATTATTTTGATATGTTCGAAGAGTCCAAAATACTGTGGCCAGGCATTAGTGGAGAAGTTACGGCTTTCGCTCTTGATACACAAAAGTATTACGGAAATGACAACAATCAGTTGATCGTCACCGATAGTAAATATGTACTCGGAATCCTTAATTCGAAAGTTTCTAAATTTTTTCTAAAGAGCGTCTGCGACAAGGTTCAAGGTGGATTTTATCGACTAAAGATGATCTATGTGCAGCAACTTCCAATCCGCACAATCGACTTCACCAACCCGACCGAAAAGGCCATGCACGACAAAATGGTCGAGTTGGTTGAAAAGATGATCGACGGCAAGAAAAAGCTAAGTGCCGCCCGCACCGATGCCGACCGTGCATTTTACGAACGGTTCTGCGAAAACCTCGACCACCAGATCGACGACCTCGTCTACAAGCTCTACGACATAACCCCCGACGAGCGGAAGATCATCGAGGGGAATTGATCCTAAAAAAGCTCCCCTCCTTACGAAGGAGGGGTGGCACCGGCTTCCGGTGACGGGGTGGTTCTCCCGGTCGGGGATGAGACGAGCGTGGTTTCTACTAAGTTCGCGGTGGGTAATCGAGAGAACCACCCCGTCGGTGAAGCACCGACACCCCACCTTCGTAAGGAGGGGAGCCAGATCGGGACGAACATTGCACGGGGAAATGTCCGTCCCCTTCAGGGACATAATTCAATATTACGCTATACCTAGGGTTCCGCTTTGCTACACCCTAGGCTTTAATATTTGTCACCGCTGGTGACCCGGAGAGAAGGTGATCAATGGCGTCAGAGCACAAACAAAATGGCAACCTGTAAGGATGCTTACGAGTTGCCATTTTTGTGTGATGGGTTGATGGGGTGCGTTACTTCGACTTCTTGGGCCCGAAGAGTTTGTCATCGACGGGGACGTTGTGTTTTACCGACGTTAGGGTTGTGATGATGTCGCCGTTGCCGGGGTTGTTGTTGACGGTTTTGAAGGGGAGTTTTATGCCGTCGACCTCGCGGTAATCGGAGAATGTTAGTGTGTAAGGTATCTGCTGTGAGCTGGTGCTCGAGCTGACGATGCCGTCGTGTTTTAGCAGCAGAAATGTCGTAGTCGAGTAGTATTGTTTGTAGCTGGTACCGGCTTTTGGTTCGAATGCTACGATGTAGGCTTCTTCGCCATTTACCTTTGTGGTACCGGTGACCTCGACCTTTTTGAAGTTTGTGGTCCAATCGAGCGGGCCGTAGAAATCATTGAATAGGCGAATGTCATCGAGACGTTTGCCTTCGAATTTGTCAGCCGGGGCAAAGCTCATCATCTCCATCCCGCCCGTTCCGTCAAAGAATTCCCAGCCCGTTGCGATCGTTTTGCCAAGGGCGGTGATGGTCGATTCGGTAGCGCTTTTGTTTGGAGCCTTTGACCACGAGACCGATCTGCCCTGAACGCCCTGATGAGTGAAGTCGATCTCGGCGTTGCTGACACGGGTCGTGATCTTTCGCCAATTGGCTTCGCCACCGATGGCATCGACCGTTTTCTTGTGGAGGTCGGCGACAGTGATCGCCGGCAATGCGGTGCCGGCAGCTAATTTGAATTCGAATACGCCTTCTGGCTGCGTCACGGCGACCGCAACGATCTTTCCGCCATCGCGTTTCACGTTGAGGAAATAGGCCTCAGGCAAGGGCAACATGGCAAAGCTGCCGTCGGCCTTTGGCGTAAGTGTATAGGGCTGCTGGCCCGGAAGGTTGAACGTGACCTTGTCGCCGTCCGCCTTGATCTCGATGACGGCTTCTGTGCTTCCAGGCGGTGTGTATTTTCCGATCAGCTCTTTCGCTGCGGCTGAGACGGGAGCGGTGGATTTTGCACCATCTGCTGTCGCTCGTGCGAATTTCTGCGGTGTGCCTGTGGGCTGTAAAAGTTCAAGCTCGGTCGCGTCACCGGTCTCCGGCGTGAACTTTGCACCGAAGCCATCCGGTAAACCGAGAGCCCTGAATGTACGTGGGGCGGTGCGTTCCAACTTATATGGTGGCTGTCCCGGGATCACGAGGAACAGATCTTCGCCTTCGATCTTTACCTCCATATCGCGTCCGGCAGAGCCATACTTTCCGGCCAACAACTTCAAGGTGGCGATGGGCAGCTTAACGGCTTCGTTCTTTGGCTCTTCGAGAATGCTGGACCAGATGATCGGCATAATGTCGGTGCCGAGGCTCGACGCCGTGACATTTGTGAGCATCACGAAGCCGAGCTTTTTCTCAGGGATCATCGCTACGAGCGAGTTAAAACCGTCGATATTACCGCCATGCTCGACGACCTTGAGGCCGTTCCAGGTGCGCAGCATCCAGCCGAGGCCGTAATTGACCGTGCCGGCGGGGTTCATTTTCATCTGCGGCTTGAGCCATTCCTCAAAGCCTTTTTCCGAGACAAGGCGTTTGCCATTAACCGTTCCACCATTGAGAACGAACCTTACCCATTCGCCCATGTCGCGTGCCGAGGAATTGATCGAACCGGCCGGAGCTACCTCATCAATGTCGCGGAACGGGCGTTTTACAGTTTGTTTGGTATCAAAATTGTAGTCGTAACCCCAGGAATGATCTTTGGCCTTTTCCATCTGCTTGAGCGACATATTGCTGTTGGTCATTCCGAGCGGGGCAAAGATATTTTCCGGTACAAACTTTTCCCACGGTTTCTTCTGAGCTTGTGTGACCAATTCACCAGCTGCGGCGTACATGATGTTCTGATATTGGAATTTTTCGCGGAGCTTAGCCGTCGGCTTTGCCTGAGCCGCGACCTGGATGAGCTCGGCACGTGAAAGTTTGCCGGTGATCATCGCAAGGTCGGTGCGATTGAGGCCCGACGAGTGTGACAGCAGGTCGCGGATCGTGATGTTCTTATCCGCATCCGGATCGAACATCTTGAAATAAGGGAGGAGTTTTTTGGGGCTGTCCTCGAGAGAAAGTTTCCCTTCGTCCTGCGTCATCAGCACGCTAAGGGCCGTAAAAGCCTTGGTTGCCGATCCGATCGCAAACTGCGTATCAGGCGTGACCATGATCTTTTTCTCATAATCCTTGTAGCCGAGGCCTTTCATAAAGATGATCTGGTCATCCTTTACGATCACGAGCGACATGCCGGGAATACCAAGCTCATTGCGGCGAGCATCGACCTTTGACTCGATCTCGGCGAGGGCCTTGGCATATTGGCTGGCTGGTGCAACGGCTGTTGAGCCAACCTGAGCATTAACAGCCACCGGCACCGATGCCGTTATGAATGTGAATAGGAGGAGAAACGACAACAAATTCTGCAGACGATTATTCTTCATAATGTTTTTGTGTTGATCCAAATTCTAGATACGCCGAGGCGTACAAAAATGTTCTGACAAGAATGATGCGGAGATGGTGCGATACAACCATTGGGTTACAATAATCGCAGTATGCCCGAACAGCTATCTATCGACCTTACTTTAAAGGCCGAGATCAACTTATACTTCGATCTTTTAGTTCCTGATGCGATCGAAAGGCCAGCACCTCTGCTCATTGCAGTACACGGTTACGGAGCGCATAAGCGGTATATGATGCGTGAGGCGAGGGCGGTGGCGGGTGACCGGTTTGTGATCGCGGCGATACAGGCACCGCATCCGCATTTTCGGCGGACGGATGACGGTTATCGTGTTGGCTATGGATGGCTGTCGGATCAGCGTTCAGAGGAACACATTCGGCTGCACCACAAGTTTGTGTTGGACGTGATAGACAAGCTGGACGCCGACGGCTTGATCGACCGCAAGCAGATCTATATGTACGGCTTTTCGCAGGCGTGTGCGTTGAATTTCCGATTTGCGTTCACCTATCCGGACGTTTTACGCGGAATAGTCGGGGTTTGCGGCGGCATTCCGGGTGATCTGGAAACGAATGAGATCTATAAGCCGTTTATTGCGAAGACCTTCTATTTATACGGTGATGATGATGAGTTTTACACGCAGGAACAGTTTGCGACCTTCAACGAAAAACTCGCGGCTCGCGTGCCTAACTACAGATCGAAGCATTACACAGCCAAGCACGAGATCACTGATCCGATGCGAGCGGACATCACGGAGTTCCTAAAGCAACCTTCTTGATATCCGCAGCGTAATAGTGCTAAGTTCTCGCAAACAAACAAAATAATTTTATGAAACGAATCCTCGTCGCGTTCTGTCTCTTTGTCTCTCTGTCCGCAATTGCTTTCGCACAAACGACGCCGCGTAAGAGCATTTCATCGGTCGTCGATAAGCTGCAAAAGATCGACGGATACGTGCCGTTCTATGTTGATGCCGACGCGGGGAAGATCTATATGGAGATCACTCGGTTTGATAAGGAGTTTTTGTATCTGGTAAGCCTGCCGACCGGCGTTGGGTCAAATCCGATCGGGCTCGACCGGTCGCAGCTCGGGCCGACTTATTTGGTAAAATTCGAGCGTTCGGGGAACAAAGTTCTGATGGTGCAGCCGAACTATGATTTCCGGGCTTCGGGTAATGTGCTGCAGAAAAAATCGGTTGAAGAATCGTTTGCGAGGTCGGTGATCTGGGGATTTCGGGTTGAGGCGACAGATGGTGATAGAGTGCTGGTCGATGCGACCAATTTTATCGTCCGCGATGCACATGGCGTTGGTGAGCGTATAAACGCGATGCGACAGGGCAATTACAATTTTGACGAAAGTCGCTCGGCGTTATATCTGCCGAATACCAAAGGCTTTCCAAAAAATACGGAGATCGAGGCCACAGTCACTTTAACCGCCGGAGGCGAGACGAACAATCAGGTCAATCAGGTAACGCCGACAGGCAAATATGTCACGGTTCGTCAGAGGCATTCGTTTGTCGAGCTGCCTGACAACAACTACAAACCGCGTAAATTCGACCCGCGAACAGGTGCGATACGGATCAGTTTTTACGATTACGGAACCGACATAAACGAGGATCTCGAACAGCGTTGGATACAGCGATTCCGTCTCGAAAAGAAAGACCCGAACGCAGCGGTGAGCGAGGCAATAAAACCGATCGTTTTCTACGTTGATAACGGTGCGCCGAAAGCTATTCAGGACGCTTTAATCGAGGGAGCGGCATGGTGGAATCAGGCTTACGAAGCTGCGGGTTTCCGCAACGCGTTTCAGGTGAAACTGCTGCCGGCTGACGCTGATCCGATGGACATTCGGTATAACGTGATCAATTGGGTTCACCGCTCGACACGCGGCTGGTCCATCGGCGACAGCGTGGTCGATCCTCGAACCGGTGAGGTCATCAAGGGCGATGTTACGCTCGACTCACAGCGTGCACGGCAGGATTTTCTGCTCGGTGCCGGAATGTCACCGCAGTACAAATCAGGTGCGATGGCATGTGAATTCGGCATGTCGCCGGACGTTGACTATCTTGCCGCCGATGATTCGGCAGCCGAGGTCACGACTATGTCGTACGCACGTATTCGGCAGTTGTCGGCACATGAGGTAGGCCATACTCTTGGGTTTACGCACAACTTTGCGGGCAGCACGTACAATCGCGGTTCCGTAATGGACTATCCGGCACCGCTCGTGCGGATCGTAAATGGCAAGCTCGATTTTTCTGAGGCCTATGCGGTCGGCATCGGGTCGTTCGATAAGTTTGCGACTCGATATTCGTATGCTCAATTTCCGGCTGGAGCCAATGAAGATGCAGAACTATATAAGATCGTAAGCGAAGGCATTGCCTCAGGGATGCTTTTTCTCGGCGATCAGGACGCGCGGCCCGCAAACGCAGCCAATCGATCGGCAAATCTCTGGGATAACGGTCCGGATGCGGTCGATATGCTGCGGCATGAGATGAAAGTGCGGCGGATCGGGCTCGATCAGTTCGGTGTTAAGAATATTCCCGTCGGTTCACCGATGTCGTATTTGGAGAATGCTTTTCTGCCGCTCTATCTTCATCACCGCTATCAACTTACGGCCGCAGCGAAAGCCATCGGCGGAGTCGATTACTCACATGCTGTGCGAGCCCCGCAGGGGCCTGAGCCCGCACCGGTCGCGGGAATCGTGCCCGCCGAGAAGCAGCGTGATGCGCTAAAAGCCGTACTTGAAACGATATCGCCTCGTGAACTCGCCATTCCCGAAAACGTTCTAACTCTGATTCCGCCAACTGCCTACGGATATGGATCGGGCCGCTCCGAACTATTTCAGAAACGAACAAGCCCGATGTTCGACCCAGTTGGAGCGGCAGAGATTGCAGCGGACATGGCAATCAGTGCGTTGCTCGAACCAAACCGTGCCGCAAGAATGATCAACCAGAATGCTCGAAATAAAGCCAATCCGCACTTTCGCGAAGTGGTCAATGCTCTTGTGAAAACGGCGTGGAGCCCAACAGCGGATGCCAACCAAGCCGTTATCCAGCGCTCGATCCAGAGCGTCACGGTCATGCGGTTGATGGATCTTGCCGCCAACGAACGAGCCCAGTCGCAGGTTCGGTCCATCGCCAGCGATACGCTTCGTACGCTGCTGACGACGCTAAAACGAACCGTTGCGACAGGCGAGGCCGCGGCTTTTAACCGCTCACTCAGCGATGACATCACCCGTTTCCTCGAACGCCCTGATGCTCCGCGCAAGCAAACCGCTCCGCTCGCGACGCCTCCAGGAGATCCGATCGGGAATTAGTTCGTCGCTTAATAATTTTAGCTTGTAGCTGTTAGCCACTTAGCTTTTAGTTAGATCACTTATGATTCGACTTTCTATAAATAGATCCATCTTTATTCTGGCGATCCTTATCGCTTTCTCTGCGTCTGCCTTTGCCGACAAGATAGACGTTTATGTGACCGCTCGAATGGCGGAGCGTCATGTACCTGGTGCGGCTGTAGCTGTAATTCAAAAAGGGCGTGTCGTGAAGATCAAAGGCTATGGCCTGGCGAGTGTCGAATTTGACGTACCGGTCACGGTCGATACGGTCTTTGAGATCGGTTCTGTTTCGAAGCAGATGACGGCGGCAGCGATCATGCTGCTGGTTGAGGATGGCAAGGTAAGGCTTGATGAAAGGATATCGGCGTATTTACCGAATACGCCGGAAAGCTGGAAAGATGTGACTGTGCGGCATCTGCTGACGCACACATCAGGGATCAAGAGCTATTCGAGCCTTGATGGTTTTGAGCTTTTCCGCCGTTTGACCGTTAGCCAATTCATCGCAAAACTTGCTCCGCATCCGCTCGAATACAAGCCCGGCGAACGTAATATCTACAGCAACAGCGGGTTTAATCTGTTGGCGCTCATTGTCGAGTCGCGTTCTGGGATGAAGTATATCAATTTCATGAAAAAGCGGATATTTCAGCCGCTTGGGATGAGTAAAACTACTGACCGCGACCCGCAGTTTATTGTCAAAAAGCGGGCAAATGGTTATGAATGGGAACGCGACCACCTCGCCGGACGCGACGGCAGCCTCACCGATCTGACGGGAGCCGGATCGATCGTTTCGACCATCGGCGATATGGCAAAATGGGCACGGGCTGTTAACGGAAACAGCTTTCTAAAGCCATCCAGCAAAACAGAGTGGTGGAAAAAGTTCGTTTTTAATAACGGCAAGGAATCGCCGTATGGTTTCGGTTGGCGAATCGGCGAGACCCGCGGCCACAAAACCGTCGGACATACCGGTCAGACATCGGGTTTCGGGGCAGCTCACTTTCGCTACCCTGATTCGGATACGGTCGTGGTTGTACTCACAAATATCGGCGAGATCGGCGTGGGCGGAGCAATAGCCACAGGCGTTGCGAAACTGTTGATCCCGTCAATGTCGGTCCGGGCAATGAAACCGATGGTCAATGAGGATAAAGCCCGGACGCAACACGTTTTGAAAGCGATAGATTCCCGCGTGAAGAACCAGCCGGATAGCTCTCTCATGTCCGCAACTCTCATCCAAACCCTCTCGACCCCACGCGCAAAGGATAACAATACGAGGATCGCATCATTCGGAACGACGAGAAAGCTGGACCTTGTCGGCGTCGAAAAGCCCGATGGCAAAGAATATTATCTATTTCGGGCTGATAGCGGCAAACGGCTGTTTCTGTGGCGGGTGGTTTTTGACAAAGATGGAAAGATCAGCGAAATGTCACTGGATGAAGAGGAATGATGATCAAAACCCGGTCAGCAGAATAGCATCGTTGTCCTGCCGTCCACGTCCTAGAGTCAGAGTTTTACCATCGGCCGACCAGGCGAACGAAAAGACACGAGCTTTGGGCAATTCCAGCAAGAATTTCCTTTCAGTTTTGCCGTCGACCGACTGTCGCCACAAACGTGCAGCGTCAGGCTGATTGTCAAAGTAGTCGAAACTGCGCCCACCGTCCGTCCACACGATCGTTGGATTCTGAGTTTTGATGGTTTGGATTCGCGGCTCTGATTCACCATTGAGATCAAAGAAAACTATGTCAGCTGTGTCAGTTTCGGTATCTTCCTTTTGACTCTTGAAGGCGAGAGATCTGCCATCGGGCGATATCTTCAGAAAGCTTCCGGGAGCCAGTTTGCCCTGCTGCGTGAGCATTTCTCGTTTGCCGTCTGCGATTGTTTGCTTCCAGAGTACGTTCGATCTCGGATTGCGCTGAATGTAGTAAACGGTCGCTCCATCCGGCGAAACCGCTGGAAGGTGGTCGGCATTATCGTCATCCGGCGAGATCTGCGTCGGATTTGAGCCATCAATATCTATCCTCCAAATACGCCGCTTGCCGCTTCTCGTAGACTCAAAGAAAACGTTCTTGCCGTCAGCCGTTACAAATGGATTCTCGTTGTTCGAACCTGCGTTTTCCGTGAGTTGCTTTCTCACCCCATTCTCGGGCGTTACCAACCAAAGATCGATATTGCCGGTGATCCGCGATGCGTAAACGATCTGACCACTCGGTGTCCATGCAATTCCGGCCGAGCCATCGCGGCTCAGGTTGCCGTATGTGATCTGCTTCTGCTCCTGAAGATCCGAGCCCGACAGTGTCCAGACATGTGAAAAAACCGCAAACTGACGTGCTAACAGATTCTTGCCGTCGCTCGAGACCGAGAGCGTCCGGTAATTATTCAGATCGTTGGTGATCTTTTGAAGCATGCCGTCCGAAATATTCAGTTTCCACAACTGAAAAAAACGGCTATTCTCTCGTCCGGTCAATACTATCGAGTGGTCACCAGGCAGCCAGGCAACCTGTTCGATCTGGACGAGGGACGGCGTCGAGATCTTTTCAGCATCCCCGTTTGTAACCGAAACCAGCAATAGACTTGAAACGTTTTGTTGATTGGGTGATTGTTCGATGATCGCGATTCGCCGGCCGTCATTTGACCACGCGGGGAAGCCGGTTCGAAAGAGCGTGAACGGCAGATTGCGGCTGAGCAGCTTGCGTTCCTCACCGGTGGCCATTTCTTTCAGCATCAACGCCCATTCGCCCTGAGTAGGGAAAAAACGGATAAATGCCATCTGCTTGCCATCCGGTGAAATACCTACGGTGCTCCAGACGCGATCCGCGATCTTTTTCGCCGCTCCGCCAAACCGGGAGACCTGAAAAACATCGCCGCTCGCGTCGAAGCTGTCCTCGTTTCGGAAATAGATCGCATCGCTCTCGTTTGAGAACTGTAGATTGCCAAATTTTTTGTGTTCCGCGACGTTAAGTTTTACGCTGCTGCCTGAGGAGACATCTTGCAAATGTATCGCGTCATCCTTGACGTAAGCGAAGGATTTACCGTCCGGCGCGATTATCGGGAATGAAACGTCGCCTGAAAAAGTAAGCTTTTTGAACTCTACATTTTCTACCGGTGGTGCCGCTGGCTTACTCATGTATCTGGCCACCAGAAAACCGGACATGGCCAGCAACAGCATCACAGCCGCTGCCGAGAGGATCGCAATGCGATACTGTTTCCAAAATACTGATGTAGGTCTATCTACCTCAGAAGTATTCTGCGGCGCCCTACGATCAAGACCGGTCATCACAGGTACGCCAATTCTATAACCCCGTTTTGGGATCGTTTCAATGAACGCTTTGCCTGCCGCATCTTTGCCGAGCGCACGCCGCAGCGAATAGATGCTCTGGGTAATATTGCTTTCCTCGACAAAGGAATCGGCCCAGATCGTTTCCATCAACTCTTCCTTTGAGACGACGCCACCACGGCGCTCGACGAGCATCCGCAGCACCTCGAAAACACGGGCTTGCAGCGGCACGATCTCGCCATTTTGGCGGAGAGTTCGCTCCTCGACATTTAGTCGAAAATCGCCGAATTGAAACCAGTTTTTATCGCCGCTATCCATCTCCATCTATCAATTGAGAAAAAATTGATGTTTTTCTTAGGATTTTTATCCTGTTTTCGCTGCAATCTGTTCGCTGTGTAGAAGAGACCTATTCTACGACATATTCCGAACGGGATAAAAGAAATTCATGTTTCGAGGCCTTCGCAATCTAATGATCATCGCCGCCGCCGCGTGTGGGATCTCGTGCTTTTCAAGTACGAGATCGCTGGCGGTCGGTGAGGTTTGCGGTGAGAAAGATAACACGCACGTCCGCGTCGAGGGGTTTTTTCGTCTGCCTCAGGCCGCCGACTGGGTAGCAGACAACGGCACCGGTAGCAGCGAATACAGGTTGATCTTTGTCGAAAAGCTGACGGGCGGCGGCTCGTTCATCAAGGCAACCATTCCCGGTACGCTTTCGCATGAGCCCAACCGGATCGAGGATTTACCAGCCAGCTACACGTACGATGATCTGAAGATCAATACAAGCTCGGGAAAGACGGTTTCTGCAGACGAAAAGCTAACCGTCGTCGGCACGGTCTCAAACGGATCAAAGCCCTGCATTCTACAGGTGGAAAAGATCGAGAGTTCGCAATAGACGTAAGTTAAAAATCAGGAGTAACAAATTTATGAAGACAGTATTGGCAAAGCTATTTTTATCGTTAACGATCGTTCTCGCTTTCGGCGTAACGGCAAGCAATGCACAACCAGGTGCCGCACAAGTCAAAAAAGACGTTAGCGGGCCGCGAACGATCTCCGTAACGGTCCACGGCGGAGGAACTCGGGTATGGAGCAAGGGTTATTCGAAGTACGTTTGGGACGTGCCCTACACAGCAAAGGTTAAGAGCGAAGAGCCCGGCGTGAACATCCTTGTCGAGGCGACTGCGTCGTACGACATCGCGGGTGGACGATACGTTTATTGGAAATCGTTTGTCGGTTCGAATATCTTTGAAGGCATTCCAAACCCGACCGATGCAGAGGTTTCGGCTCTCTTGACTCAATTTGGTCCGCAAAAGGTGATGATGGGTGATTTTTATAACGCCGTTGGCGGTGTTGAGAGCATTAAGATTGCCGCCAAACCGCGATTCGAATGGCACACACTTAACTCAGTTTCATTCACCGTCATCGCCACTTACAAAGAGAAGGTCGATTCCTCAACCATGCGCCGGATCGCCAAGCCATTCAGAGCAAGGCTGTATCGGGACAGCAAAACCGCACCGTGGAAAAATATCCTTGGAACAGGTGAGCTTAATGACGACGAGGTCATCGTTGTCCTGTAAATACGGAAAGCGTTAGATAGGAGTTCTAGCATGAAACAACTTCTTGTTGCGGCATTCGTTCTGTTCAGTTCGAGTTTAGCTTTCAGTCAAAGCAAGTGTTTTGAAAACAACGGGCTGAAGGACGGACATTCGATCGAAATGTCGATCAGCGGAAGGTCCGTCACCGGCAGTTTCGGCATCGCTCCAGACTTCGACACCGATCGCGTCAAACGATACGACTTTACCGGCACGGTCAGCGGCACGGTTCTAACGGTCAAGTTTTCTGATCAGTCGCCCGATTCGTTGCCGACTACGCCAGCGAGCAAGCGATGGACGATCGTTCGTTCTGCGAGCGGAGAAAAACTACGCGTGACGCTTTTTGGCAAGAACTACGAAACCAACAAATGGAGTAATTACACAGCACTGAAGCGGAACTCGAAACGACACTCGCAGACCAGCCAAACAGGGTCAAAGCTCGCGAAAACTTGCAGGCTGCCCTGGCAAATCTGCGGAAAGCCTCAGCCGATAAAGGCGGTTACCGCGAACAGGCGATAGGCCATGTAAACAACGCCATCAGCGCCGTCAATGCTGGCATCGCTTACGATCGCGCTCACTAGATTCTCCGAGCTCGATCTAAAAAGAAGCCCGTCGGATTCGCTCGTCGGGCTTTTCGACGCATTAGCTGCCGCCCCAAACGGGATTTGTTCAAATTTTCAAAGATCCATTAGCAGCCCGTCCGGACCGCAATCAACCGTGACGCTGCCGCCATCCGTTAACTTGCCAAACAATATCTCGCTCGCTAGCGGTTGTTTGATCTTGTCGTGGATGAGCCGTGACATCGGCCTCGCTCCGTATCGGGCATCGAAGCCGTTTTTGGCGAGCCATTCGCGGGCTTCTTCCGTCAGTTTGACGAGGACGCGTTTCTCGGCGAGTTGACCGTTCAGCTCTTTGATAAATTTATCGACGATGAGTTTGATCACATCGAGATAGAGGGCATGGAAGGGCACCCAAGCGTCGAGACGGTTGCGGAATTCCGGGGTAAATGTTCGCTCGATCGCTCCCTTCGCATTGCCCTTGGTGTCCGAACCGTTGCGGAAACCCATGCCGCCACTTGAGAGTTCACGGGCACCGGCGTTGGTCGTCATGATGAGAATGACGTTGCGAAAATCCGCTTTCTTGCCGTTGTTGTCCGTTAGCGTCGCGCTGTCCATGACCTGCAACAGCAGGTTAAAGAGATTCGGATGAGCTTTTTCGATTTCGTCCAGAACCAGAACCGCGTGCGGCGTTCGCATGATCGCCTCGGTCAGCAGGCCGCCCTGATCGAATCCGACATAGCCCGGCGGCGCTCCGATGAGGCGTGAGACGGTGTGCGGTTCGGCGTATTCGCTCATGTCATATCGGAGGAATTCGACGCCGAGCGTTTCGGCAAGCTGCTTCGAAACCTCGGTTTTACCGACACCTGTCGGCCCAGAGAAAAGGAATGAACCGACCGGCTTAGTCTGAGCACCCAAACCAGCACGCGATATCTGGATCGCGTCCACGATTTTGTCGATCGCCTCGTCCTGGCCGAAGATCGATTTCTTAATATCCTCGCGGAGTGTCTTGAGCCGAACTTTTTCGTCCGCGACGACAGTCTTCGGCGGAATTTTAGCCATGCGGGCGATGGTATTCTCGACCATCTGAACGGTCACTTTCTTCGGCCGTTTGCCGGCTGGCAGGAGCTTTACTGAAGCCCCGACCTCGTCGATCACATCGATCGCCTTGTCAGGCAAAAAGCGGTCGCCGATGTACTTTCCGGCAAGCTCGGCGGCGGTTTTGAGCGATTCGTTTGAGTATTTTACGCCGTGGTGTGCCTCGTAAAATCTCTTGAGACCTTTCAGGATCTGGAATGTTTCGTCCACTGTCGGCTCGTTGATGTCGATGCGTTGGAATCGGCGTGCAAGAGCGCGGTCGCGGTCGAAAGCCGCTTTGTATTCCGCGTGGGTCGTCGAACCGATACAGCGAAGGTCACCAGCCGCGAGTGCTGGTTTCAAAATATTCGAAGCATCCATCGAACCGCCCGAAACGGCTCCGGCTCCGACGATCGTGTGGATCTCGTCGATGAATAGGATCGCGTTTTCTTCCTGCTTGATCTCATTGATTATCGCCTTGAACCGCTGTTCAAAATCGCCGCGATAACGCGTTCCGGCCAGCACCGCGCCCATATCGAGCGAGAACAGCTTGGCTCCCTGCAAGACTTCGGGAACGTCGCCTTCGCTGATCTTGAGAGCAAGGCCCTCGGCGAGTGCGGTTTTACCGACGCCGGGTTCGCCTACGTATAAAGGATTGTTTTTCTTACGGCGGCACAACACCTGAATGGTGCGTTCGATCTCGGCGGCACGGCCCACGATCGGGTCGATCTCGCCGGCGGCTGCCTTGGCAACCAGTTCGACAGTGAAGCTCTCGAGCGGGATTTTGCGAGGCGGGGCCTCCAGGCCTTCGAAATCGTCATCTTCATCGATACCGTCCGGCAACATGTCGCCGTGGTCGATCTTTGATATGCCGTGCGATATGTAGTTCAGGATGTCGAGTCGCGAGACGCCCTGTTGCATCAGCAGATAGACAGCGTACGACTGCTCTGCCTGAAACATCGAGGCTAAGATATTGCCGCCATCGACCGCGCCTTGGCCGCTGCCCTCAGCCTGCAGAACGGCATAATTGATGGTCGATTGAAAGGTCGGCGTCAGCTCGGGCATGTGTTTGACCTCGGCCGGCATCTTTTCGAGCTGATCTTTGAAATACTCTTCCAGTGCACGACCGAGCTCGTCAATATGCGCACCGCAATTGAACAATATCTCGCGAGCCGACGCATCCTCGAGTAGAGCAAACAGCAGATGCTCGAGCGTCACATACTCATGCCGGTACCTGACTGCCTCATCGACCGCGTAGCTTAATGTTTCTTCTAATTCTCTCGTCAGCATCGTTTTCTTATCTTAACAGTTTTGATGCGAATGAAAATAGTTACGTCTAGGTGCTACAGAATTCTCACGCCGTCAGGACAGATCTTACAAACGTGGGTATTAAAACCGATATCGGTTTCGCTATAAATGCCGCTCATTCCGACAGCAACAGCATTCGCGATATCTCGGGTTTCGCTGAGCATAAATATGGATGGCCCCGAACCGGAAATACCGCCTCCCAATGCTCCTGCCTCGAGACTTGCCGCTTTTACCTCTTCAAATTTTGGGATCAGAGATTTTCGCACCGGTTCGACGATCGTGTCTTCGAGCGAGCGGGCGATCAGGGCGTAGTCGCCTTTTGCAAGGGCGGCGACGAGCGAGCCGAGGTTGCTCCAGTTGCGGATCGCACTTTTTAGCGGCACTTCCTTGGGCAGGATCGCGCGGGCTTCGCTGGTTTTTATTTCGATCTGCGGGTGGATAACGGTTGCGAATAGCGGCGGGAAATCAATCTCGACAATATCTAACGGCTCGGTCGAACGCACGAGCGTGAAGCCGCCGTATATACAAGGAGCCAGATTATCAGCGTGACGAGAGCCGGAGGCGAGGGCTTCGCCGGCCATGGCGAGGTCGACGAGTTCGAGTTTAGTGAAGCGGTCATCGAGTAAGCGGTTTGCAGCAACGACGGCCCCGCACGCGCTCGCGGCACTCGACCCGATCCCGCTACCGGGCATGATGTTTTTCTTTATCTCTACTTCGAAACCGAAATCAACCTTTGCCGCCGCGAGAAAAGCTAGCAAGGCCACACCCGCAACATTCTTCTCAGGATCGGTCGGCAGACCGTAATCATCGCGGTTGATGATCCGCACAACCGGTTCATCGATCTTGCGAACCGTCATCTCGTCGCACGGCTCTGAGAGAGCAAAGCCTAGGCAATCGAATCCGCAGACGACATTGGCCACGGTTGCGGGAGCTAGAACACTAATTTCATCCATATTTTAGAAATCGAACGTTTCGGGTATCATTAAGTTTGATTATATTTGCCGCAAGAATATAACTAGTTTGGTTTTATTGCTGCCCGCGGCGTGAAAACGATTCGATAGATGCACTACTTTAGCACAAACCGCACCTCGCCTCATGTCTCGTTCGGCCAGGCCGTTCTGAATGGCCAGCCCGATGATAAAGGGCTTTATTTCCCGTCCGAAATACCCAAACTTTCGGCTGAATTTCTCGCCGGTTTTCGATCACGCTCGAACGCGCAGATCGCCTTCGATGTGATCCGTCCGTACATCGGCGGTGAGATACCGGACGACGAGCTTTTCAGGATCTGTGAGGAAACGGTGAATTTCGATTTCCCACTGGTTCCAATTACGGACCGGATTTCCACGCTCGAACTCTTTCACGGGCCTACGCTCGCGTTCAAAGATGTCGGTGCAAGATTCATGAGCCGTTGCCTCGGCTATTTTTCGCGGGGCAAAAAGGAAAAGACCATCGTCATCGTCGCGACCTCAGGCGATACAGGCGGAGCGGTCGCGGCTGGCTTTCATGGTGTCGACGATATCGAGGTGGTTATCCTGTACCCGAAAGGAAAGGTCAGCAAGGTGCAGGAATTGCAACTAACCACGCTCGGCGGAAATGTAACTACATTGGAATTACATGGCAATTTTGACGATTGCCAGGCTCTCGCTAAACAGGCTCTTGCTGACGCCGATCTGCAAACAAAGGTTAACCTGACATCTGCAAACTCGATTAACGTAGCTCGCTGGCTGCCGCAGCAGTTCTACTACTTTTACGCCCTGAAACAATGGGAAGGCGAGCCTCCCGTGATCTCCGTCCCAAGCGGCAACTTCGGCAATTTGGCGTCCGGAATTCTCGCCCACATCTCGGGCCTGCCGGTCGCAAAGTTCATTGCGGCATGTAATGCGAACGACGTCGTCACGCGATTTTTAGATACAGAAAATTACGAACCCCGCCAATCCGTCGCGACGCTTTCAAACGCGATGGACGTTGGAAGCCCGAGTAATTTTGTGAGGATCCTTGAGATATTTGGCAGAAAGTTTGTCGATCTTAAAGAAAAGCTCGAGTCGGTCAGCATCTCGGACGAGACCACAGCCGAGACAATGCGGCAGGTATATGCACAAAGTAATTACATTCTCGATCCGCATGGAGCCGTTGGTTTTAGAGCGTTAGAAGGCTATCTGAATCAGCACGACGGAGCGAATGGGATCGTGCTGGAAACGGCACATCCCGTGAAGTTCGATTCGGTGACAGAGATCCTCGGAACACAGGGCGATGTTCCGTCCGGCGTTGCCGATCTGTTCTCGAAAGAGAAAGTGAGTATTGAGATGGGTAACGACTATGGTCGTTTGAAAGAGATCTTGGTTAGTAAGATATAGGTTAGCAAGTAGGCAGGATGCTTGCATGTCGAGTGTTTATGAAGGTATTAAAGTTTGGCGGATCGTCGGTTGGCAGCGCCGCGACAATGGAAAAGGTTATTGAGATCGTCCGCGAGGCTCTCAAAACAGGCCCGTGTGCCGTAGTTCTTTCGGCGATGCAGGGCACAACTGACGCGTTGATCGAGGCGGGGCGTTCGGCTGAGCGAGGCGACGATGGCTACATCGAAGTTCTAAGTAACATCAATGAAAAGCACGTCACTGCCGTTAAGGAACTCTTTGGCGAAGACGGCGATCCGGCGATCTCGGATTTTCTCGAATCGACCGTCCGCGAGCTTGGCGACTTATGCGAGGGCGTTCGACTGGTGAGAGAACTTTCGCCGAAAACGCTTGACCGTATTCTAAGTTTTGGCGAGATCGTTTCGACGCGTATCGTCTCTGCCAAGCTCGAATCGCTCGGCGTCTCAAATGCCTGGATGGACAGCCGTCAGCTGATCAAGACAAATTCGAACCACGGTAATGCTGCGGTAGATTTTACCGAGACAAATCAGATCTTGCAGAAAGCATTTGCGGGCTCGGCGACCGATCTGCACATTTTCCCTGGTTTTATCTCATCGGATGGCGGCGGATTTACTACTACGCTAGGACGCGGCGGTTCGGATTACACCGCAGCCATCATCGCCGCCGCCGTCGATGCCGAGATCCTCGAGATATGGACCGACGTCTCGGGTATGATGACCGCAGATCCGCGATTTGTCCGCAATGTTCGCCAGATCCCCCGCATTACCTATCGCGAGGCGATGGAGCTATCTCATTTTGGAGCCAAGGTGATCTATCCGCCGACGATCCAACCGGTGATGGCGAAGGGAATTCCGGTTCTCGTCAAAAACACCTTCGAGCCCGCACATCCAGGCACACTGATCGAGGCCGAGTCACAGGCTGAAACTGACATCATTCGAGGTATCACGAGTATTGATAAGATCACCGTCGTCAGCCTCGAGGGCAGCGGTATGGTCGGTATTCCGGGCTTTTCAAAACGCCTGTTCGATGCGCTTTCCCGAGCCGAAATAAACGTAATTCTAATTACCCAAAGCTCGTCGGAACACTCTATCTGTGTTGCGATCGAAGACAAATTCGCCCACCGAGCCAAGCGGGTCGTCGATCTGGAGTTTGAATACGAGATCAAGGTCGGTCGTATCGAACCGCTCCGCGTCGAAGGTGGATTCTCTATCCTCGCCCTCGTCGGTGACAACATGAAGGAACACACCGGCGTCAGCGGCAAGATGTTCACAACGCTCGGAAACAATGGCATTAACATCCACGCCATCGCCCAAGGCTCAAGCGAACGAAACATTTCAGCCATCATCGCGTCGAAAGATGTACGTAAAGCGGTCAATACACTGCACGAAGCATTTTTCTCGGACGGGCTGAAGCAGGTTAATGTTTACATCGCAGGGGTTGGAACGGTCGGCAGTCGTTTGATCGATCAGCTGCGGACGCGTGCCGAACACCTCGCCGACGAACTGCGGCTCAACGTCCGCGTCGTAGGTGTAGCGAATAGTAAACAGGCTCTGCTCGATACGGAAGGCGTCGATCTCGAGGGTTATCGTGATTCGCTGCCGACGGCCGCACAGACCGATGTCGCCTCATTTACTGACGCTATTCTGGAGGAGAATCTGCGAAATTCTATATTTGTCGATGTTACAGCCAGCTCAGCCGTAGTCGACACATATACAAAGCTGCTTGCCAAGAGCGTTTCTGTTATCGCCTGCAACAAGATCGCGGCTTCGTCGGAGTTTGAGCGGTATTCGAGATTCAAGAATACGGCGCGCGAATTTGGCACGAACTTCTTTTTCGAGACCAACGTCGGTGCGGGGCTGCCGATCATTCATACCCTGAATGACCTCGTCCGCAGCGGCGACCGGGTCGACCGGATCGAAGGCGTGTTATCCGGAACGTTGAATTTTGTATTCAATAATTACGACGGAACTCGTACCTTTGCCGAGGTCGTTCGTCAGGCTCAGGACGAGGGCTACACCGAACCCGATCCACGTCTCGACCTGAGCGGAACCGACGTCGCCCGCAAGATACTTATTCTCGCTCGCGAATCCGGATTTAAGATCGAAATGACTGAGATCACTAATTCGGGATTCCTGCCCGAGTCCTGTCTCGCCGGAAGTGTCGATGATTTTTATCGCGAGCTCGAAAGCAACGAGGACCACTTCCGGGGCTTACTCGAAAAAGCAGTTGCTCAGGGTTTGACGCTGAAATACATAGCTTCATTTAATGACGGAATGGCTTCTGTCGGGCTACAATCGATCGGGCCAGATCACAATTTTGCAAATCTCTCGGGCAAAGACAATGCGGTGCTCTTTTACACCAAACGATATGCAGACCAGCCGCTCGTCATCAAAGGCGCCGGTGCAGGAGCAGATGTAACGGCCGCCGGGGTTTTCGCTGACATCATTCGTGCGGCAAGGGGCTAGATTTATTATGAGATCATTTTCCATAAGTCTCGCATTGGTCGTGCTGACCTTTGCCGTAAACCTCACGTATGCTCAAAGTAATTACGTGCCGCCTGCGGCGTCGTGGGAACGCCGCACGCCTCAACAGGCTAAGATCGATCCTGTAAAGCTGCAAGAGGCGATCGATTTCGCAAAAGCGAGCGAAAGCAAAGCTCCGAGAGATCTGGAACTCGCGCACTTTCAAACATTTGGACGAGAGCCGTACGGCGAACCTGTGGGCCAATTCAAACAGCGGGGCGATGCGACGGGTCTGATCATTCGTAACGGATACCTCGTCGCAGAATGGGGCGAGCCTTCGCGGGTCGATATGACGTTTAGCGTGACCAAGAGCTTTGTTTCGGCAGCGGTCGGGCTGGCTTTTGATCGAAAACTGATCCGTAGCCTGCAGGATAAGGCGGTCGATTACAATGCTCCGGTCGCTGTTTATAAACCGGGTGAGAGATTCGATAAGGCCGAACGATTTGGCCAGAGCCCTTTCCTCGATATCTTCGCTACCGATCATAACCGCAAGATCACGTGGGAGCATTTGCTTCGCCAAACTAGCGATTGGGAAGGAACGCTCTGGGGCAAACCGGATTGGGCCGACCGGCCGGATCGCGATGTGAGTCTGTGGCTTAACAAAAGACGAAACGAACCCGGAAGCGTTTATGAATACAACGACGTTCGTGTAAATGCATTGGCTCTTGCTGCCCTGAATGTCTGGCGACGGCCTTTACCGCAGGTCGTAAAAGAACAGTTAATGGATGAGATCGGAGCCTCGAACACGTGGCGTTGGTTCGGCTATGAGAACAGCTATGTCGTGATCGACGGGCAGATCGTTCAATCGGTGAGCGGCGGCGGGCATTGGGGCGGTGGTTTGTTTATAAACGCTTACGATATGGCGAGATTTGGCTTGCTGACAATCCGCAACGGCAAGTGGGGAAGCAAGCAATTGCTGTCGCAGGAATTTGTCCGTCAGGCGAAAACCCCGACAGGCCCGCAGCCGACGTACGGCTTTATGAACTGGTTCCTAAATACCGACAAAAAGCTCTACTCAAATGCTCCTGCGAGCATCGTCGTTCACACCGGCAACGGCACGAATATCATCTACTGCGATCCTGAAAATGATCTCGTCGTGGTCGTTCGTTGGATCGAGAACGGGAAGATCAGTGAATTCTTAGGAAAATTGCTGGCTAGTTTGCAGAAATGAGCCGACGACGAAAGCCCTGCATCATCTTTTTAACTTCAACGATCTCGTTTTCGTAGTTTCCATGAGTTTCCCGACCGATGAATTCAAGGTCGGCAGCAACCACCGCGTAATACTCGAGTTTTGAGGCGAGAGCGATGGAGCCGCCGATCGATCTTGCAAATTCGACATCATCGCCTTTCGAGGAACCTTCCGCGATAAAGCCCGCAACATCGACCGCCGTCTTTCGCATCGAATGCCGAAGGCCAAAGATCTCATCCTTTGGGAAATCGGCCGTGATGCGGTACGTCAGCAGAACAAGCTGGTGGGCTCTTTGCCATATTTTTAGATTTCTGAAATCTTGCATATGAGAATATTAGCTGTTAGCCGATAGCTGGTTAGCTGTTAGTTTTTGACAATTGTAAACCAAACAATTGCTTTGCTAAAAGCTAAGCGGCTAATAGCTAACGGCCAATATTCTTTTAAATACTTACCTAAGATCAAATAACAAAAACTCAACATCATCCGACATCGCCCTGATCTTTAATGCAGCTTCGTCACTGATCGCGGCACCGTCGCCGGCGTCGAGGGTTGTGTCGTTTACGTAGATCGAACCCCTGATGAGCTGTATCCATGCGTGACGGTTCTCTTCTAAATCGTATTTTACCGTTTCGCCTTCATTCAGCACTGAGGCGTATAGCTTCACGTCCTGGTTGATGTGAACCGAACCGTCATCACCTCCTCTGGAAGCGACCAGCCGTAGCTTGCCTTCTTTCTCTTCACGAGAGAAAACCTTTTGCTCGTAACTCGGCGTGAGGCGCTCTTTTTCCGGAAGTATCCAGATCTGAAGCAAGTGGGTTTTTTCTGTCGGCGAACTGTATTCGCTGTGCAGCACGCCTGTTCCCGCGGTCATTCGCTGGACCTCGTTGGTTTTAACGGTTTCGCCGTTTCCCATCGAATCCCGGTGCGAGATCTCGCCGTTAATAACGTATGTGACGATCTCCATATCGCGATGGCCGTGTTTCGGAAACCCTTGATCGGCCTCAATAAAGTCCTCGTTTATCACCCGCAGATCGCGAAAACCCATAAACCGCGGATCGTAATAATCCGAAAATGAAAATGAGTAGTGCGTGTCGAGCCAACCGTAATTTGCGTGGCCCCGTTCGTTCGATCTTCTAACCTTGATCATGTCGTTATCTCCTTGTGTTTAATAATACAAGGCACAGATATAGATGAAACCATCAATTACAGCGAGATACTTCTAATACTTTTAGGTGAGGTCAAAGATCGACTCTGACGAGGCCGCGTTTGATGGCGGTGGTCGCGGCTGAGGTGCGGTCAGAGACGCCTATTTTACCGAAGATGTTTTGTATGTGTGATTTTATCGTGTTCTCGGAAACGTCGAGAGCGAATGCGATCTCTTTGTTTGCCATACCGCCGACTATCATGCGGAGCACGTTCGTTTCCGTCGGTGTCAGTTCTTCGCGGCCAACGTTTTCGCTCAGGATCTGTGCGATCTCATCGGGAATGTATTTTCGGCCGGCTGCAACGGTCCGTATCGCATCGATCAGGCCGGCGGGCGAAATATCCTTGCAGATGTAGCCGACCGCACCCTTTTTCAGAGCCCAAGCTATTTCGGCGTCACCCGCGTGTTCGGCCAGCACGATGATCTTCGCCTTAGGCCGCTCAACAAAGTAATTGTCGAGGTCGTCTATCGAGCAGGAATCTGGAAATCGCAGTCCGAGTATGGTGACGTCGGGATTGAGTTCGCGAAACTTATTAAATCCGGCAGATGCATTATCCGCTTCATCGACAAACTCGATGCCCGCGTCGCCATCGATCACGGTGCGGATCCCGATCCTGGTGAGCGGTTGGTTCTCGACCAATAGTAAACTTATCTGTTTCGCTATCAAGGTTTAATGTCCTTATTTATAAGAGTGCGGATCTGCTGTACGGTTTCACGCAATCGTTTTTCGTCGGCTGGTGTCGGGTTTGCAGCGAGATAGGCTTCGAGCTCGGCGAGGGCTTTTTCATTCTCATCGCGTTGCAGATAAATGTTGGCGAGGGCACGTCTTGCCTCGTTCATCTCCGTGCCGCCGGTGCTGAGAGCCGAGCGGAAACTGCCCTCGGCATCCAACGGCCTCTTTTGTCCGATCAGCGCCCGGCCAAGATAGAAATGTGCGACCGCAGAATCGGATTTGATCTTCAGAGCTTCGCGTAGCACGGTTTCGGCTCCTTCAAAGTTTTTTTGACGGACGAGACCGATACCAAGGTTAGCAAATGCTTCATAGGAATCCGGTTTGAGTTTTACCGCAATGCGAAGATGCTTTTCGGAACTCTCGAGTTGATCGAGCTGTTGATATTGGTTCCCAAGTTCGGAGTGGGCTGCGGCGAAATCAGGATATTCTGCCACGGATCTGAGCAGCTCATCTATCGTGCCCTGACGGTCACCTTTTGCTCTAGCGGCGAGGGCATCCCGGTAATGCTGCATCGCCTGTTTTGGTACACCTGCCATCTCTGCGTCGATAACGGCCGGTTTAGCGATTGCGGAACCTGGTTTAAATTTCAGTTGGATATTTACGTGAAATGTTTGAGCCGGTGAACCCCGGTAGAGAGCGATCTCAACACGCTGTGATGCGGATTCGAGGTCGCCGTCAGGGTTGACGGTCAGCGTGTAAGTGCCATTTGCGACGCCTGGAATGGAAAATTGCCCATCGTCGTTGGTCCAGGCTACGGCGTCATTTCCGCCCTTGGATAGGCGAACCGAAACACCTCTGCCGATCGGTCTGCGGTTGGGCATGAATATCAGGCCCGAGACAGTATGAATGCCCGGAAGATTTGGGTTTTGCAGGTCGCGGCTGCTCTGGCCGTTTACGAGAACCGGCAACGAGAGGAACAGCAAGAGGCTAGCGACCCAATAATGATTGTTTCGAAGCTTCATATACATCTCCAAAATTCGGGAAACCTACGTTCTTATTTCAATAAGATCGGCCGCAAATTCGACGATCGGCCTGATCAGGTCCGTATCGTAATTTGTCTTAACATTCTGCATCACGGCGGTTATTCGTTCGAGGCCCATACCTGTGTCGACCGATGGTGCAGGGAGCGGCGTGAGCAAAAATGTGCCGTCGTCGTTCAGCGTACGGTTGTACTGCATGAAGACGAGGTTCCAGATCTCCATCGTCGTGTCGCCTTCGCCGTTGACCCATTTCGGATGATTTTTTTCCGGATCGTGCGGATCGTCACCCATGTAATAGTGGATCTCGGAGCATGGGCCGCACGGGCCGGTGTCGCCCATTTGCCAGAAATTATCCTTGCGGCCGAAACCGAGAATGCGTTCTGGTTTTGCACCAACAGCTTGCCACAGTGCGCGGGCCTCGTCATCAGGCCCGACCTCGGCGTCGCCCTCGAAGACCGAGAACCACAGGCGAGCTTCGTCGAGCTTCATCTCATTGACCAGAAAATCCCACGCGTACGTTATCGCTTCCTGTTTGAAGTAATCGCCGAACGAGAAATTCCCCAACATCTCAAAAAAGGTGTGGTGCCTCGCAGTTTTACCGACTTCGTCGAGATCATTATGCTTACCGCCGGCACGAATGCATTTCTGCGAGGTGACCGCCCGTTTATAGTCGCGCTTCTCGATGCCGAGAAAGACATCTTTGAATTGATTCATGCCAGCGTTTGTGAACAATAGTGTTGGGTCGTCAGCCGGCAATAGCGGTGACGAATGCAGCACCTTGTGGTCATGGCGCTCAAAATACTCTAAGAACTTGGCTCTGATCTCGTTTCCGGTCATATAAAAACTCTAGCATAAAAGCCGATTTCGGCAACGATCACAAGCAAGGAAAGCACGAACAAAGTGACCTTTATCCATGCTTTCGTAAACGATCGTTGTTAGTAAAACTATTTTGAGGCCGGCTTAAACCTCAGAGCTGCGGAATTCATACAGTATCTAAGGCCGGTCGGCTGTGGGCCGTCATCGAAAACATGTCCGATGTGCGAACCGCAACGTGAACATTCCGTCTCGATCCGTTCCTCGGAGATGCTTCTATCGATCTTTTCGGCCACATTCTTTTTGTATATAGGCCGGAAAAAACTAGGCCAGCCCGTATCCGACTCGTACTTCGCATCAGAGGAAAACAGCGCCAGTCCGCACGCAGCACAGTGGTAGGTTCCCTTCTTTTTATTCTTTAGCAGCGTGCCCGAGTAGGCTCGCTCAGTACCCTCTTGCCTCAGGATGTAGAATTCGTGAGCGGTAAGCAGTTTTTTCCACTCGGCATCGGTCCGCATATCCGCGACGCCATCGAATTCACCATCAGTAAATGTGATATCGCTGACGGCTCTGGCGGCAACCGATTTCGGCGTTGATGATGGAATGACGTCGGTCGCGATCGCATGTGCGGTGGGCAGGTCGGCGGCTAATAGTATCAGCGTAAAAGCTATTGCGGTTATTAATGCGAGTAGTTTCATATGCTTTCCCTTTGCGGTCGTCTGAAAATGCGAACGCCAAAAACTGTTATTCCGCCTGAAGGGAATTTTATTCTTACCGGCCGCAAATTGTGAAGTTGGAAAAGAGGTTTGTGAGGCGGAGAGGTTCCGGATGGGCCGCCCAATGATCGAGGGACTTTCCCTTTTCAACACTTGCTCGCGAACCCCTCCAGAAACGCGTGCGTGATGAAAACCTTGAATTTTTTGCCCTCGATCTCTGGGCGAAGTCATACCTAATTAACTAGTTTGGCAGTACAACCGAATCGATTACGTGAATGACGCCGTTTGATTGCTTAACGTCAGCGATCGTTACCGTTGATTTGCCGCCTTTTTCGTCCATGAGGACAACTGATTTACCTTCGATCATTGCATAGAGCTTGCCGCCCGAAACGGTCGTAAATTCAGCTTTGCCGTTGCCTTTCTTGATAGCACCCATGACGTCTTTTGCACTGAAGTTTCCAGCGATAACGTGGTAGGTGAGGATCTTGGTCAGAGTTGCTTTGTTTTCAGGCTTCAGAAGCGTATCGACAGTGCCGGCAGGCAACTTGTCAAAAGCACTGTTGACCGGAGCGAAAACGGTGAATGGACCTGCACTTGCGAGCGTGTCAACGAGTCCTGCAGCTTTGACGGCAGCGACGAGCGTGGTGTGATCCTTTGAGTTAACTGCGTTCTCGACGATGTTTTTCGTCTTGTACATTGCCGCTCCGCCAACCATAGGGTTGTCGCTCTTCTTTTCAGCCATCTGAGCCGAAACGGTTGAGGTTCCAAATGCGACGCCGAGCGTCAATACGAATAGTGCTAATAATGATTTCATGTCTGTATCTCCCTTTGTTCTCTTTGAAATTTTTTCTCGAAAAGGTTTGGCCTTTTGAAGATGTTTTCGCGATGGGTTGGGAAATGGATTCAAAAAAATATTTGAGCGTCTCGTGGGGTGGTCGTACTTAAGTGGACGATTCCGTATCATCGGCAAACCGATCGTCGGCGACAGCGGACATTTTTTCGCGGATGAGATCGAACCCGAAACCCTGGCGGGCAAGGAAGGCGTAGAATTTTTGGGCGTCTTCGCGTGTTTCGGGTTTACCTTTTAGCCGAAGGCGTTTGGCGATGGCTTTGTCGATCTGGTCGGTCTCGGTAATTTCTTCGAAGGCTTCGGCGATCGCCTTGTCGACGACATCGCGGTCGAGCTTTTTCGTCGCCATCGATTGCTGCAGGCGGCGTTTGCCCTGTGGCTTTTGCCGGAGTTTTGAGAGAGCGACCTCGCGGGCGTAGTGTTCGTCGTCCAGGTATTTATAGCCTTTAAGCTTTTCGATAACTTCGTCAACGATCGTTGCGTCCGTCCATGGCTTTTCCAGCAGGCGCTCGCGGAGTTCGCGGACGGATCGGGCTTTTGCGGCGAGAAGATTTCCGGCGCGCTTCATAGTCTTCTCGCGTGAACGTTCCGAGATCACGCGCTCCTCGTCCTTAATCGGTTGCCGTCGCCGCTGCCGCATAGAGGTATTTTGGTGCAGAAGGTAGCGTGGGGCAAGGATCGAATGCGGAAGCCTAGTGCAGAAGCCCGCACGAAGTAAGGGCTCTCGTAATTCTCATTCAATATCACTAGGCGAAAACCCGTCAGTGTTCCCACTATTATCAATGTGAATCGGGAGAGAGCCGTTACTTCGTGCGGGCTTCTGCAATGATCGCTTCTGCAAAGTTGGGGCATCGCTTAGACTTAGACTCGTGAACGGAATATTGATCATCGACAAACCCGCTGGCATTACCTCGCACGATGTTGTTTATAAGGTGCGCCGGGCACTCAAAACAAAACGCGTCGGCCATACCGGCACGCTCGACCCATTTGCGACCGGTGTAATGGTGATCCTCGTCGGCCAGGCGACGCGGCTCGCACAGTTTTTGGACAAGGATGTTAAGGAATATGATGCGGTCGTGAGGTTTGGGTTTGAGACCGATACGGGCGATCGGACGGGAAGTCCAAAGTCCGAAGTCCAAGGCCCAACGTCCGTCAACATTGAACAGGTCGAGGGTGCTCTTGAGAGTTTCAGGGGTGAGATAGAGCAGGTTCCACCTATGTATTCGGCGAAAAAGGTGGATGGAAAGAAGCTTTATGAGCTTGCCCGCAGAGGCGAAACTATCGAGCGAAAATCCGTCAAGGTTATGATCCATAAACTGGAGCAAACTCCGCCTCCTCCGGCAACCGATGACGAGTCCATCTTTGAACGTAGTACGCTTGGGATACAAGTAAGCTGCTCGGCCGGAACATACATCCGAACGCTCGCCGAGGACATTGGCCGCGAGCTCGGCACCGGAGCACACCTTACCGAACTTCGCCGAACCGCTGCCGGAAAGTTCTCGATATCACAAGCTATAACTTTAGAAGAGCTTGTCGAAATGGACGAACCAGCGTGCGGTCTGATCCCAATGGAAGATGCTGTCGATCATCTCCACAAGATCGAGCTGAACGAAGACCGGGCTAGGAAAACAAGGAACGGGCTTTCGACCCGTGTTTTTGATCCTGCATTCGCGGACGGCGAGCCCGTTCAGATGCTCGACGAATCCAAAACACTAATAGCGATCGGCTTTTATGACGCAGCGGAAAATGTTGTTCAGCCGAAAGTGGTTTTGGTATAAACTGATTCTGCTCGTGACCTCTGTGTCTTCCCTCAGTGTCCTTTGTGTTTAGAAAAGAGGCTTAACACGGAGGGCACAAAGAGAAGACACAAAGAACGCAAAGGCTGGAATTATGAAAAAACGAAATCTAGCGATCGCAGTTGGCGGTGCCGTGGGTGGAGCTATCGGGGCGGCGGTGGCGGTCAAGCTTTTGACGCGGGATGCGACGGTGAAATGGGATATGGTCGCGGATCATGTTGTGCATTCTGAGCGGTCGCATTTTGTAAATGTGGATGGTGCTCGGGTGCATTATCAGGAATTTGGCGACGCGACGAAGCCGCCGATGATACTGATCCATGGCTATACGGCTTCGGTTTACGTCTGGAAAACGACGGCTCCGATGCTGGCTGAGGCTGGGTTTCGTGTGATCGCGGTCGATCTGCTGGGGTTTGGATATTCGGAAAAGCCTTCGTGGTTTGATTATTCGATTCAGGGACAGGCGAGGATGATCTCGCGGTTTATGAACCGTCTAGGCATTGGGCGAGCTGTTGTCGTAGGGAGTTCGTACGGCGGCGCGGTTGCGTTGAGCCTGACACTCGATAATCCGGAATTTGTCGAAAAGCTCGTTCTGGTCGATGCGGTCTGCAATGATGAGGTGAAGAATCATCCGATCCTCAGGCTCGCATCGGTTCGAGGTATCGGCGAAGCGATGACACCGTTTTTGCTGGATTCGCAAACGTTTCTGCGATTCAGAATGCGCGGCACGCTGGCCAAAGCCAATCACCACATGATCACCGATGACCGCATCGCCTCGATCCGCCGCCCGCTGCACGCCGCCGACGGCCACCACGCGGTCCTCGCCACCTCACGCAACTGGCACGCCGACCGCCTCGAACAAGACGCGCACCTCATCAACCAGCCGACCCTGATAATCTGGGGCGACCAGGACACCGTCATCCCGATCAAAAACGGCTACACGCTGCACCGCGAGATCCTAAACTCCCGCTTTGTCATCCTAAAAAACTGCGGCCACGTCCCACCCGAGGAAAAAAGCGAGATCTTTACGGATTTGGTGAGCGAGTTTGCTCATGACAAAAAAGGAAGGATCGAGGCGCGAGATGGAGATGATGTCCGGTTGGAGATATGACCGATGAAGAGAAGAGTGGCCGGAGCTGCGGTTGGACTTGTATACGGGATTTTCTATGGGTTCTGGACAATGTTGCTGACCGGTGGCGGTCACGGTAATTTTTCGTGGTTCTTGTTGTTTTTCACGGCTCAGTTCTTCGGTTTATTTTTCCCTTTAGTCGGATTATTTGCAGCGGATCTTCGCCCCTTTTGGGCACAGAATGGTTTCTGGATCGTAATGTCGGCAAGCCTGATGATCACTTTGATAATGATTCCGACGATCCTCGTTGATCCTGAGCATAACGATCTCGTCAAATCGTGGCACCGTCATCAGCTGGGCTTTGTTTTCTTCACGGTCATTCATTTGCTTCCGTATATTGGGCTGATTCTTTTCTTTTTTGTGCAGAAACATGCAAATAGACCGATTGATCTATGACAGAAATGATCTCGGACGCTAAGGCGTCGAACAAATTTGGGCGGCGGCGGTGTTGCTCGCCCTCATCGAGCGAATCTACGTGATCCGAGTCCTGTGGTTCCGCAAAGCCTTCACCCCAAGCTGCTGCCTCTGTCGCCGTCAGCGACCAACTGATTTTGTATGACTTCGAACCCACGATTGTTTGGCTTCTTCCTCGGCCTCGGGTACCTTGTCATCTATTTGCTGTTCGCCATCTGGCCAACCGGAGCGGGGCACGGAACCTATATTTTTTTCCTTCCCCTATGGCCTTACCTTCTCGGTGGATTGTACTACCCATTCATCGGCCTGATCGGAGCTGATCTTAGTTCTATGAGTGCGAAAGCAGCTTACATAGGCATTACACTGATGCACTATTGTGGAATTTTCTTCTTCTATTTTCACACCGATCTTGCAGAACCCGAATATCTCCTGAAGGTGTGGCGACACTCCGACATCGCTATACTCATACCAACGGCCATTTTTGTCGCCGTCGAAATTGTAATTTGGATTAACTTCATTATGCGGGTTACTGTTTCAATGCTGTCTCCGAGAGTTGATGGATAATCGCAAAAACTTCAAACTTTACGGCTCGGGGGTCTTTTCAACGATCGCCTTCAGCGAGGGCAGGCCTTTTCAATGGGAGAGACACTGGAAACGGCTTCAGACGAATGCTGTAAGGCTCGGTATCGATATGCATGCCTACCAGTCTGACGCCGTACTCGCTCAACTCACCCGGACGATCCGCGAAAATGTCTTGAAGGATGGAAAGACTCGGCTCACCTTTTACGATAGTCGCACCAACGAGATATGGCCGAGCGACGACTCTTCAGACTGTCCGACAACGTTAGATATTCTGATCGGCGAACGGCGATCCGTGCCGAACGAATTTTTCCTCTCCGTTTCACCTTTCCCGATAAACTCCCGCTCGCCGCTCGCGGGTATAAAATCCTGCAACTATCTCGAACCGATCTTGTCGCTTGATGAGGTAAGGGGTCGCGGGTTTCATGAGGCTATCCGTGTGAATGAGCGTGGTTTTGTTACGAGCGCGTGTATGGCGAATGTGTTTTGGGTTAAGGGTGGCGAGCTGTTTACGCCGGGTTTGCCGACGGGCTGTCTGGCCGGGACGACGCGGGAGTTTGTTATGGAGAATATTGATTGCCGCGAGGTTGAGGTTGGGGTCGAGGCGTTGGACGATGCTGAGGCGATATTTTTGACTTCGGCTGGGATCGGGGTTGTGCGGGTGGCGGAGTTTGAAGGGAATAGGTTAGAGAAGGTGGATCATCCGATACTGCATTTGCTGCCGTATTAGACGTTTTAATTTCGATCAGGCTTGTTCAATCCCCGACAAAGAACCACCCCGTCAGCGGAAGCCGCTGCCACCCCTCCTTCGTAAGGAGGGGAGCTTTTTGGACACGAAAATACACCAAAAAGCACGAAAAAATATTTCGTGTCTCTTTGGTGTATTTTCGTGGTTCCCGTTCTTAACTACCCTGCGGTTTCGAAGAGTGCGAGGATCTGTTTGCCCTCGTTGGAACGCGGATCGATGGTGCGGAGGTGTTTTTGCCCCTGCATTTCCCAGATCGCGGTTACCGTTCCCTCTTTCTCAACTGCCTGATACGAAACGTCTTCCGGCTCAGCCGCCGCTTCGTTTGCTACCACCGGCTCTGCGGCCGTCTGTACTGCTTCTTCTGACATCAAAAATTAATCGTCTCCTTAGGTCTCTGCAACTATTAAACTGGTAATAGAAAAGAGATTCTTACACATCGAGGCTTATTTTGTCGAGGGTTGGGCGGGTTTCTTTGCGTCAGCGTAAGAATTTAACGCAAAGTCGCAAAGGCCGCAAAGTAACGCCCAACCTACTTCACCCGCCTCAGATCCAACTCATAGAACCAGAAATCGTTGTTTGGCTGGTCGACTTTTAGCTGGTCGGTTTTGCCGTCTTTGTCGACGGTGAAGGTGACGAAGCCGCGGGGGAAATTGTAGGCGACGGACGGACGCCATTTGATCTGCCAGGTGTCGTAGTGCCAGTGTTCGAGGTCGGCGACGAAGTTTGGCGAGGGCAGGAATCGCATCACGAGCTTACCGTTTTCCTCGGCGATCGTGACATCGCCGTACATTTTGTCGGTATATGTTCCCGTATAGGCTGATCGGGCGAGGGTTGGTTTGGTGTTCTTAATGCGGGCTTCGTCTGACTTCTTGACCTCAGCTTCCGTGTTCGCTTTGCCTGCAGCGACCTGAGTGATCGCTTCCTGATTCCAATCGCGTTTCGGAGCGCCGACAAGGACGTCGCGGATCTTGTTCATCATGACGATGAATGCGGGAGATTCGCTATTCGTCAGGATCACGAAACCGGCGTTCTCCTCGGGAATTAGCACGGTGTACGAGAGCATTCCGTCGAGCCCGCCGCTGTGGTTGATGACCTTTTTGCCGTAATAATCGTAAACGAACCACCCGCTCGCAACACCTGAAAAATGCCGCGTCGGGTTGCCCTTCCACGCCTGCTCACCGATCTGCTGGGCTAGATATGGCTGATGCATCCCCCACGCCTGAGCCTCGCTGAATATCTGTTTGCCCTCAAATTTCCCTTTGGCGAGGTGCGTGCGAACCCATTTAGATAGATCCGTGACCGACGAATTGAGAGCGGCTGCGGCGTATGAGCCATCGACGTTGCCGCGATGAAGTTTTCGCAATGTTCCGCCTGACTCGTTATGCGGCCAGGCTGCGTTCTCGGGCAGGTTGTTGATGCTGCAGCTTGTTCGTGACATCCCGAGCGGCGTTAGAATTCGCTCCGTGACAAACGAACACCACGACTTGCCCGACGCTTTCTCAACCACCTTTCCCGCAGCGATGAACATTAGATTCTGATAACCATAACGCGTGCGAAAGCTCGAAACCTTTGGTAAGAATCGCACTCGTTTCAATATTTCGTCCGGTGTGTAGGTCGTTTCGTACCACAGCAGATCGCCGCTAAACGTGTCGAGGCCGACGCGGTGCGTGACTAGGTCCCGAATGGTCAATTCGCTCGTCACCCACGGGTCGTACAACTGAAAATCGGGCAGATATTTCGAAACCTTGTCGTCCCAGCTCAGCTTTTTTTCATCGACGAGGATGGCGAGGCTCGCGGTGGTAAATGCCTTGGAGTTCGACGCAATGGCGAAAACAGTGTTCTCATCGACTAGATCAGGCTTGCCGAGTTCGCGAATGCCGTAGCCTCGTGCCGAAACGACTTTATCGTCTTTGATGACTGCGACCGACATTCCGGCGCCGGACTTTCCTTGCCAGGTTTGTACGACATTTCGGGCGTAATCGTCTATCTCTTTCAGCTTCTCGTTCAGCGACGGACTCTGAGCCGAGATGTAGGCAGAAAAAATAAAAAAGGCAGCGGCGATCCTGATCGATAGTTTCATAGGTGTCTGATAAATGCTGAACAAAAGCTTGTATTTAGTAATCTTAGCGCAAAAAGATGTCGTTCTGCCGTGATTTTTGTTCTTTGAAAAACCGTCTGACTTCGATATTCTTGACCGCACATGACGCCTGAGATAGCCACAACATTGATATTACTGCTCGTGGCTATCGTTCTATTCGCGATAGAGAAGATTCCCGTAGATATTATCGGTATCTTGCTCGTGATCGCGCTCGTCATGACGCACGTCCTGACCATTCAGGAAGGGCTTGCGGGGTTTGGGAATGATGTAGTTATTACCATCGGCGGTCTTTTCATCCTCGTCGGCGGGCTAATTAAGACAGGGTTGATCGATCAGATCGGTCATCGCCTTCATCGGTTGGCGGGCGATAGCGAATTTATTCTGACGGCCCTTGTTATGGCAACGGCGGCAGTTTCGGCGTCGGTTTTGAAGAATACGACGACGACCGCGATGTTTCTGCCGGTCGTCATCGGCATCGCGGCTAAGGCAAAGATACCGCCGTCGCGATTGCTGATGCCGCTTGCCTTTGGTGCGATTCTCGGCGGCAGCTGCACTCTGATCGGAACTTCGACCAACCTTGCGGTCAGCGGCGCTATTCAGCGTTACGGAATGGAAGGCATATCGATGTTTGAGCTGACCAAAGTCGGCGCGATCACGGTGATCATTGGTATGGCGTACATGCTGTTGATCGGTCGCCGCCTGCTGCCGTCTCGCGGCGGTGAGGTTTCGCTGACAGATCAGTACCATATCCGTGAATACATTTCCGAACTGATCGTTCTGCCCGAATCTCGCCTGGTCGGCAAGACTCTCGCGGAAGCAAACATCAGCGAGGAGCTTGAGCTGAACGTACTCGGCATCGTCAGAACTGGCGAGCGAATAAGCGCTCCGGGCCCCGAGGAACGCATTCGCCGACGCGACTCGCTGGTCGTTGAGGGAACGATCACCGATATTCTTCGCATCAAGGAAGAAGCCGGGCTTGAGATCAGGCCTGATTTCTATCTGAACGACGTCGATCTGCAGGGTGAGAATGTCGAGCTGTTTGAGCTGATGGTGATGCGCGATTCACGATTCGTCGGCCGAACGCTCAAGGGGCTGGATTTTCGACGCCGCCACGAGCTTACAGTGCTCGCGATCAACCGTCACGGCGACACATTCGTGAAAAAGCTCGGTGACGTGCCGTTGAAATTCGGTGACGTGCTATTGGTACAAGGGCCGCGCAAACACATCGAACCCCTGATTTCCGACCAGGCATTGCTTCTCCTTCAAGACATTTCGGCCCGCGGGATGAGGATGGACAAGAGGCGCTGGGCCATCGCCGCTTTCGTGCTGTTTTTGACCTTGTCATTGTCCAAGATCGTCATTGGGCTCGACGTGCCGATCGCGATCTGCGTTCTCGCGGGCGTTATGCTGCTGCTCGCAACGCGTACGATCAGATACAGCGAGATGTATTCGCTGATAGATTTTCGTTTGCTGGTTTTGATCGCCTGTATGATGAGCTTTGGAGTAGCGATGGAAAAAACGGGCACCGACCTGTTCCTTTCTCACTATGTCGAGACGTATTTTGGGCAATTTGGCCCGACCGCCGTTCTGGCTGGCTTTTTTATTCTCACCGTCGCGATGACGCAGCCGATGTCGAACCAGGCGGCCGCCCTCGTCGTGCTACCGATCGCCATTAAAACCGCGATGGCGATGGGGCTAAATCCGCGTACCTTTGCCATCGGTATCACGTTTGCTGCGTCGTTCTCTTTCATCACGCCGCTGGAACCCGCTTGTGTTCTAGTCTATACACCGGGCCGTTATAAGTTTATGGATTTCGTCAAGATCGGAACCTTTCTGACGATAGTTGTTTTTGTCGTTACGATATTCCTAGTTCCGATCTATTGGCCATTCTAGTCTCAGCGAATGCTGAATAAACGCCACGAGCCATCTATTCCGTCAAAAGACCGAACCCCAAATTCATCAAATCCCAATCCGGAACCCGCAACTAGATCTTTCACGGTGCGAGACACGAGAATGTTACCGTCGGACTGACTAGCGACCCGGCGTGCAAGATCGACCGCCATGCCCGAATACGTCTCGTCGACCACATCGCACTCGCCGGTATGCAGACCGGTCTGGAGGTTTACGCCAAGCCTCCGTGCCGAATCGGCGATCGACAACGCGCAGCGGATCGCTCGAGCCGGCCCGTCAAAAGCAGCGAGTACCTCACCATTTCCGACAAAAAGTTCACGTCCTCGGAAAAGACGTAGTTGATGATCTAAAAAGTCCCGGCCTTTTCGCCGGATCTCAGACCATTGTTCGCTGCCCCGACGTGTTGCCTCACCATCGGGATCAATTATCCTGACGCTTAGAACCGTCGCTAAAACCCGGTCGCGCTCCACGCCAAATCTGATACCCGTAACAAAGCGTTCGATCTCATCAAGTACGGATCGCTGATCGCCGACAAAAGGCAGGTGATCAATGCCTTCCATTTCGATGTAGGTTGAACCGGGAATTTGCCTGGCGACGAAACGGCCCTCTTCGACATCGAGACAGCGATCGTCGGTACGGTGCATTACGAGTGTCGGGACGCGCACGAGCGGCAGTACGTTACGAACGTCGATCTCGGCATTCATTTTTGTCAGAGCGACTGCGGCTCCGGGGCTTGCGCCCATTCGCAGATACTCGGCCCACCAATCACGAAACTCCGGATCATCAGCCATTGATGGGGCACGCTCTTCGATACCCACAGGCTTGCCCCAATCACGCTTTACAACATCAAAAAAATTGTTACGCTGTTCGACGGTCGGAGCCCACGGATAGTCAGTTTCCCAAATGCGCTTTGCGTAGGTGCCAAACATGACAACGCCTTTTGTCCTCTCGGGATATGTCGCCGCAAATACCGAGCACATCGGCCCGCCCTCAGAAACGCCAAAAAGCACCGCACTCTCCGATCCGACAACGTCCATCACAGCCCGCACATCGTCCATTCGTTCCTCGATCGTTGGCAGCGAATTGATCGGTACGCGATCAGAGAGGCCGGTGCCACGCTTATCAAACAAGATAAGCCGTGAAAACGAGGCGAGCTTGTCGAGAAATGATGCAAAGAGATGATGCTTCCAAAAATACTCAAGATGAGAAACCCAGCCCATTACAAATACGATGTCTATCGGCCCGTCACCAACGACCTGATAGGCAATGTTTACATCGCCATTTTGAACATAGTGGGTCTCGGGCAGGGGCTTCGCTTTTAGCCGCGTTGAAACTGAAGTGTCGATCGATCGATCCGTTGGCGTTCCATCGTCCACAAATATCCGCGCCGTAGTCTTCTCAAAAACCTCAGTCGTCACCGAGGTCTCGACCGCGGTCACCTCAGCGACAAATCGATATCCATATTTTGGAACGGTCTCTATAAATCTATTTTCAGCAGTTTCGCCTAGCACTCGGCGCAGGTGGGAAATATTCTGTGCGAGATTGTTCTCCTCAACAAAACTGCCCTCCCAGACACCCTCGAGCATTTTTTCTTTGCTCAGGACATGGCCAGCATTCTCGACAAACATCACCAGCGTGTCAAAAACCTTTGGCGGCAGGGTCACCGGCAGATCGTTATCGAAAAGCAGCCGCTCGGCGCCGTCGAGCCGAAATTCTGCAAAGCGATAGATTGTTGGTCCAATAGCGGCCATCTGTTGATCGTAAGTACAGCGATTCTAGCGCAGTCTGCCGAAATGCGGATAGCAAAGATCCAGCGAATCAGAACCTTCAGAACATCTTCATAAAAACTTCAGAGCAAATTCAACAAATCCTAAATATTTCGCCTGGCGTTTCAATGCAAACTCACAATGTAAATAAAACAGCCGATAAAACCGAGCATATGACAGCACAGACGCAGCGGGAGATCGTGATCGAGTTCGAAAGGGTGCAGACCATCAGAAAGCGTGCGAAAACCACCCTCTCCAGATGTGAACGCTGCTGCGAAGACACAGATTCCGTTTCGCTCGCCGAGGCGGCTGAGCTTTTTGAGACAGGGCGTAAGGAACTGCTTCAGTTCATCAGGCAAAACAATTGTCATTATCACGTCAATATCGACGAAAAAATATATCTATGTGTTCAATCGCTGCTCGAAAAAATGCAGCAACTGATCGAAGTACGCCGCTTACCGGCAAGGGGAGAAAAGCAATGAGGAATATGGATCGAGACTTATGGAGGGCAGCGACCCGAAAATCTATTTTTTGTATCTTGGCTTTGGCTATGGCAATGATAACCCTTATCGTTCCTGTCAATGCAAAACCTTCCGGGAACGATCTCTACGATCGGTTGTTCGGTTCGAACGAACTCCTAACGGCCCTTTCGGTCCCTCAGGATGGCTACGGCGTAGCAGATATCGACGATAGCCGTCCGGACGCGACGGAGACCTGGACGGGCGGAGACAACAATGATTCGCTTTGGACATCAAACGGCAACTGGGCAGGCGTCGGTGGTGCAGGGTCAGGAGACGACCTTGTTTTTCCACAGAGCGCAGCCAGAAAAACCAATATAAACGATTTTCCCTCGCAAACACTTTTCAATTCCCTTACCTTCACCGGTACGGGTTACATCATAAATTTCAGCGGAGGTGGAGGTAATATCGTCGTTGCTGACGGGGTCGACGCAAATGTAACAGCTGTCGGCGCCATGCCCATTTTTAATCCGAATATATTTCTAGGCGACGATCAGACCTGGAACAGCACTGCTGGATTCGTTGAGCTAAACGGTGTGGTCAATCTCAATGGCCACGATCTCACCCTAGTAGGTGCCGGGACTCACCGCTTTGATGGATCGATCACAAATTCAGGAACCATCGCTGAACTAAGAAAGAATGGAACTGGTACGGCAGTAATCAATAGTGATTCGGACGGATTTGGTGTAACGGACCTAAATGACGGCGATCTGACTGTCTCGGGAACGCTCGGCACAGTGAATCTACAGGGTGGTACACTCCGTGGTACCGGAACTGTGGGAAGAATCAATGGAAATCTCGTTGGTTCAAGCGGTGCCATCTCGCCCGGAACGAGCGGAGTGTCTACTGGAAATCTTACGTCCAACGGCCTTGTCACTCTGTCTACCACGATCGACGTCGAGATCGACCTGAATGGGCCCGCCGTTGGTACCCAATATGACAGTCTGACCGTAATTGGAAATAACGTAAATCTCAGCAACGCGGATCTTAAACTCACGCTCAACTTCACTCCATCGGCTGGCCAGCAGTTCACGATCATTAGCCAAACGGGCTCGGGAAGCATCGTCGGCCAGTTTATTCAGGGTGACAGTATTGAAGTCAACAGCCGCACCTTCCAGATTACGTATAATGCAGATAGTGTCGTTCTTACGGCAGGGCCTGAAATGGAAGTCCGTGGCCTAAATAACAACGAGATCAACGACGGTGACGCAACACCATCGCTGATCGACGGGACGGATTTCGGGACATCGACTTTCGTACGGCGCGTGTTTCGGATACTAAATACCGGCACGGGAACTCTGAACTTGACGGGCGATCCAAAGGTAATTGTTGGCGGAGCTCACCCTCTCGATTTCAGAGTGGTAGTGAATCCCGTTGCCTCTATAACAGGGCCAAATGGCGAGACATCGTTTACCGTCGATTTTATACCTCTTGGAGCGGGGTTGCGAACTGCGACCATAAGCATTGCCAATAACGATGCGGACGAGAATCCATATAATTTCTCTGTTCAGGGTACTGGAACGCAACAACCGACTCCAACACCGACTCCAACGCCGACTCCTGCCCCAACGCCCACGCCAACACCAACACCGACGCCGACTCCTACCCCAACGCCGACGCCAACACCGACGCCTGTTGTTCGAACGGTTACGTCCGTGAGCGACGAACTCGTTGCCGAAGGAGGCTCCGGGTTTGCACCGATGGTGTTCACGCTGACCTTGAACGGTCCTGCAAACGGAAACGAGTCGGTAACGATCAACACCAGCGACGGCACGGCGACGGCCTCGGCGGATTACGTTCCGCTTGTTAACCAGATCGTCACATTTGGCGCGGGTGCAACGACGGCAACGGTAACCGTCCAGATCATCGGCGATACTATTCCGGAACCTAATAACGAAACTTTCGCCATAAACCTTTCAAATGGACAACAAGTTGTCATCGGCGACGCACAGGGTATCGGCGTGATATCAAACGACGATCTACCGCCAACGCCAACGCCAACGCCAACGCCAACGCCGACGCCAACGGTGACTCCGACCCCAACACCAACGCCAACGGTGACGCCAACGCCAACCCCGACGGTGACACCGACACCAACCCCAACGCCAACGCCAACCCCGACACCGACACCGACTCCGACGGTAACACCAACACCGACACCGACGCCGGTTCCGACGCCTAGTCCAACTCCGGGTTGTACGGCGAGTTCGAACATTTTGCAGGACGGTGGATTTGAGGCGAATTCTTTGTCCAGGACAAATCCGAACTGGGGTTCGACGTCGACAGCTTTTGGAAGTTCGTTGTGTACGGTAGCCGGGTGCGGACCAGGAGCGAGGACGGGGAATGGCTATGTGCTTTTTGACGGTAGTGCGAATGGCAGTACTAGCGAGACGGCGACCGTTACGCAATCTGTAAATATTCCGTCCGGTTCGGTAGCAACGCTGACCTATTTTCTGCGGCCAGTAAGCGTGAGTGCTCCATCAAGCACGACACTGACCGTAAGTGTAGATGGCGTGGTCGTCCAGACCATAAATGAGCCAGGTTCGGCAAGTGCGGACTATGCTCAGCTATCGACCGATCTGACCGCATTTGCGGGAGGAAATCGTACGATAACCTTCACGTACAACAGACCGGCTGGGGCGTCGAGCGATGAGTTTTTGCTTGACGATGTTGCCCTTGCTACCTCTTGCGGAACGCCGCCCGTGACCGTTAGCGGAAGAGTCTTTTCGTCAACCGGTTTGGCGCTTCGGAATGTCGTGGTCTCTCTTATCGATGCACAGAATGTCCGTCGAACATCGACCACCAGCTCATTCGGGCTCTATTCGTTCGATAATGTACGCACATCGGAAACTTACATAATCAGCGTGAGCTCAAAACGCTTCCGCTTTGCTCCTCAGATACTCCAATTCAATTCAAGCGTGAGCAATCTCGACCTTTTCGGATTGGAATGATCCTCAAAACATGCAACCTCCGCGGTTGGTTTGGACGGCCCACGGGCCGTCCATTTTTTATCTCTAGCTAAATGTTGAAAATCCGGAGGTTTCTTTGCGTTTGGCGAATGCAAATGGTATCGTCAAGAAGCTTTATTTACACCATCAAAACACCATAAGTTTTCAAGTTTTTTTGACTATTGCAGGAGTTTATCGTTATGAGATATCAGCTCAATATTAAACCGACCTCGATCGGTCGAGCTTTCTATTTATTCGTTATGCTGGTCGCGATCTCGTCGCTAACCAGTGTCGTCGCAAATGCTCAGTCCCGCCTTTGGCAGCAAACTGACAGCAAGGACGTGCCTTCTCTTGGACGAAAGCAGGCCGTTCCTGAGAAATTTTCTTCGTTCAAGTTAGATCCTGTCGCTCTGACCGAGCAGATCCGTGACATGCCGCTCGAATTTACCGATGCAGCCCGGATGATGAGCGTAGTGATCGAAATACCGATGCCTGATGGAACGCTTCAGCGTTTCCGCATCGAAGATTCGCCTGTTTTGGCCGATCACCTGGCGGCTGATTTCCCGACGTGGAAGACATTTCAGGGCTATGGTATCGACGATCCGACAGCTACCGCTAGATTTGATTGGACGAAGGCCGGCTTTCACGGTTACATCCTGACAGATCGCGGAACTGTTTATATCGATCCGGTTCAGGAGAACGATGCTGATAACTACATGGTTTATTACAAGCATGAGTTCGGCAGAACCTCTGGCCGTGATTTTACTTGCGGCGTAGATGAGCTGGTTTCAAAGTTTGCTCCGATCGCCAATAGCAATGCTCCGGACGCTGTTCAGTACGCGTACGGCACCCAGATCAGAACCTATCGCATCGCTGTTGCGACAACCGGTGAATGGTCGCGTGGAACAACGATGTCAGTTGATCCTCAGACGGTTCGGGCTGCTGCTCTGGCAGCTTTGACGACGAGCATAAATCGTCTCGATGGTATCTATCGTGTTGAGTTCGCAACGTCATTTCAGATCGTAAATCCTCCGATCACTAATGACGCAACAAATATCCTTTTTGACGATCCTGCGACCGACCCATACGACAACACGGATGGCATTCCGCAGCTGACGCTGAATCAGACCACGCTAGATAACCGCGTCGGTACGGCAAATTACGACATCGGACATCTATATGGAACTGGCGGCGGCGGTGTTGCAACTTCGCCTTCGGTATGCGATGCGGATAAGGCTCAGGGATACTCGGCTCGCGCAGGTTTTTATGGTGATCCGTTTACGGTTGACTATGTTGCTCACGAGATCGGCCACCAGTTCGGAGCCAGCCATACATATAATAACGCCGACAATGGCGGTGCGTGCACCACGCGATCGGCAACTGATGCTTTTGAGGTCGCCAGCGGTTCTACGCTGATGTCGTATGTTGGCATCTGTAATATTCGCAACCTGCAGCAGTTTGTCGATACAGGCCGCCCTTCATTTCATATCCGCAGCCTGACGCAAATGACGAATTATGTTGCCACGCCAGCGGGAACGTGCGGAGTTGCGGCGGGAGCTAATAATGTTCCGACCGTCAATGCCGGAGCAAGTTTCACTATCCCAAGGCTCACGCCATTCACACTGACCGCTGCTGGTAATGATGCGGATGCTGGCGATGTGCCTAATCTGCAGTACTCGTGGGAACAGTATGACCTTTCACCGTCAGCAACCGGACAACTCGGAACACCGGCGTTGTCGTTCGACGTTGACACAGATGGCGTGCTGCGTTCGCTCTTTAGAGCTTACTCACCAGTTAACAGCCCATCGCGAACCTTCCCAAGCATGAACTTTGTCCTGAATCCGGCTAACAACAGCCCGGCAGGAAGCAACAATCCGCAGCTAACCTACCAGGGAACGCATCCGAACGGGTTTTCGGGAGCTGTTTGCCAGGCTGGGATCGATTGTGTGATCGGCGAAAGCTTGCCTTCCATTGCTAGAACAATGAATTTCCGTGTCTCAGTTCGGGATGGACGCGGCGGTATCACCGATGCCGGAACGACCGTCACGACCGCAGGCGGCACCGGGCCATTCCGCGTGACGACTCAGGATACTGCCACTGCCTGGACGGGCGGCTCGAGCCAGACCGTAACCTGGGACGTAGCAGGAACGAATGCAGCACCAATCAGCACTGCAAACGTAAACATTCTGCTATCGACAGACGGTGGACAGACTTTCCCGACGATGTTGGCCGCCAATACGCCAAATGATGGAACCCAGTCAATAACGGTTCCAAACACGGCGACGACAACCGCTCGAATTCGTGTTGAGGCTGTAGGTAATATCTATTTTGATATTAATAACGTTAACTTCACAATTACGGCCGGTGTTAACACTCCGCCGACGGCAGTTGCGGTTGCGGCAAATGTAACGACGGCTGGTGGAACGGCTCACATCATTACGACTACGTACACCGACAATTCTGGGATAAACGTCGGCACACTGGACGGCGGGGACCACAACGTGACGGGACCAAATGCTTTCGGAGCAACCCCGTTGTTCGTGAACGTCGATGTAAATACTAATGGAACGCCACGCGTAGTTACCTATTCGCTTATCCCTCCAGGTGGCAGTTGGGATGCAGGTGACAATGGAACCTATGCCATAAATATGCAGAGCAATCAGGTCTCCGACGTGGACGGAGCATTTGTTCCGGTAGGTGTTTTGGGAACATTCACGGTTAATATAGGCGTTACGCCCACACCAACACCAACACCAACACCAACCCCAACGCCTAGTCCAACACCAACCGTTGCACCGAGTCCGACACCAACTGTCGCTCCGTCGCCAACACCAACTGTTGTCCCGAGCCCGACGCCAACTGTGGCACCAAGCCCAACACCGACAGTTGTGCCATCTCCAACACCGACTGTAGCACCGAGCCCAACCCCAACAGTTGTTCCGTCACCGACGCCGACTGTTGCGCCTAGCCCAACACCCACTGTTGTGCCATCACCGTCGCCGACCGTTTTACCTACGCCAACGCCGACACCGGGAACCAGAACACTTACTCTGGGTACCGCAACGGGACAACTCGGGCAAACGGTTGTTGTGCCGGTAATCCTGAACGCTTTGGGCAACGAGTCTTCAGCGAGCTTCAGTATCAACTTCAATCCGGCACTCTTAACCAATCCGGTTGTGAGTCTAGGAAACGGAGTTCCTGCTGGATCGAATCTCGGTACAAACCTCAGCCAGGCGGCTCAGGGACGGATCGGCATTCTGGTTGATTCTACAAACACCTACGTCGCCGGAGCTCGTCAGGTTGTTACGGTAACCTTCTCGATACCGGCCAACGCAATCATCGGTCTAACACCGGTCACGTTTGGCAGTGTTCCGACACCGCAGAGCGTTTCAAGCAGTACGGGAGCATTGCTTACGACGGTTTATCAGGCCGGAACAGTTCAGGTCGGTTCGACAGCGGCGAGTGTCTCGGTCTCCGGCCGTGTTCTCACAGCTGACGGACGCGGCGTACGTAATGCCCAAGTTACGATCATCGATTCTAACGGCGTTGCTCGAACCGTGACCACGAGTTCGTTCGGCTACTATCGTTTTGACGACGTTGAAGGAGGACAATCGTACGTTCTCGGTGCGTCGAATAAACGCTACAGGTTTAGCTCGAGGATCCTGGTTGTTGTAGATAATGTTTCAGATGCCGATTTTATCGGCCTTGAATAAGACGTTTTTACGAAAGTAAATCAGAAAGGCGGCTTTTCGGAGCCGCCTTTTTTATTTAAAAAGGTTGATTGTGGATGGTTTTGCTGTTACATTTCGTGTAATTCAATACTCGGCCAAATTCCCGTTCCTCACAGATCCCGTATTAGGCCGTATATTCCCCGCAAGCCTTTGTTTATCCATGGAGCATTGAGGTTTTACCATGAAAGATCGGATACAGATAATTCTCTCTACTACATCGTCGCGTCTCATATTAGCCATTATCGTTTTCGGTCTATTTGCCTTGGCGTCGATCGCGGTTTGGCAAGTGGACGCTCAGAGATCAGAACACTTAGCGGAACTAACGGCACCAGCGTCAAAAACTGACCGGATGCGGGCACGCATTGTGGAAGATCGCGAAGAATCCGCAGACCGAACCGATCTAGCCTCAGTTCCCAGAACCACGCCTGAGGCGGGGACGATCTTATATGCTTACGATTACTTTTCAAATAGCCTCGTCAGTTTTGACGCGTCTGCGCCTGGAACATTACTTACGAACGTTGAGATTACAGGCATAAACATCGAGAATGACGATGCGATAGTCGGCATTGATTTTAGGCCTGTCGACGGACAACTTTACGGTGTTGTCAATAACTTTCCCGGACGCGTACGTGTCGTTAAGATCAATACCTTCACAGGCGCGGCAACGCCAGTTCACCCGTCTAATACGATCGCTTCTTTAGTTGATTCGTTTCACGGCGTTGATTTTGATCCGGGCAATGACCGTTTTCGCCAAGTCGGTAGGGAACGAGCCAATAGACGTTTAAGTCCGGTTGACGGAACGGTCACGAATCATGATTCTCAGCTCACGTATGCTGCCGGTGACCCCAATGCGGGCGTGATACCGCGAATTGTTCATACGGCGCAGACAATGACCTCAGGCTCGTCCGTATCGACACTATTCGGCATTGATTCCGAAGCAAATACTCTGGTCCGGATCGGCGATGTGAATGGCGACCCGTCGCCGTCAAATGGAACCGTCACTACGATCGGGCCACTCGGCGTTAACTGCACTAATTTTGGCGGTATGGACATACCGCCCGGCAGCAGTTTTGCGTATGCATCTCTTAACATTGACTCGATCCCGACCCTTTTTCAGATCGATCTGGCGACAGGGGCGGCGACGTTGATAGGCGAGATCGGCAGCGGTGATCGTGTGATAGACGGTCTTTCTCTTCCGCTCGGTCCACTGGTTCAACCTACCCCGAGTCCGACAGCGACGGGAACACCCTCGCCGACGCCGACCGGTATGCCGTCACCGACCCCAACAGCGACAGCAACGCCCAGAACGACCCCGACACCCGTACCGAATGTAACGCCAACGCCGATCCCGGATAACGCCTCCATCGTTCGGGCAGCGAATGTTTTGGTCGCGCCGGGGTTGCCAACGACTATACCTTTCGACCTTATCGCCCGCGGAGGCGAAAAGCGTTTGAAATTTTCATTCGCGTTCAATCCGGAAGTGCTCAGTGATCCCGTCGTAACACCCGCAGCAGGTGTCAGCTTGATAGTTGATATGAGTGAGGTAGCGAATGGCCGCGTCGGGATCGATCTCGATGCCTCGAGCCCGTTTCCGGCTGGAACCCGAAGGCTTTTACTTGTGACCTTTAATGTACGTCCGGCAGCCCCGGCAGGTACGTATCCAATTTCGTACGTGAGTTCGCCGATACCGTTCGAGATCCGAGACGGCAATGGAGCATTGCTCCCATGGTGGTTTGAGCAGGGAAATGTTGTTAGCGGAGCAACAGCCGCCGGCGTCGAGGTTTCTGGCCGCGTGCTGACGCCGGATGGTCGCGGGCTGAGGAATGCGACGGTGTCGATGACTGGCATAGATGGAACGAAACGAACTGTCACAACCAGTTCGTTTGGCTACTATCGTTTCGAGAATGCAGAGGCGGGCGGGACCTATGTTATGAACGTTGAATCGAAGCGGTATCGGTTTTCGCCGCGGGCGATACATATTGCCGACGCTCTGACAGACGTGAATTTTGTTGCAAATTAGGAAAAAAGGGCAGGTCAGTTTCGGGCTCGCAGATCGTTGAATGAAAGGCCGCGTTTTGCGATCAGGATCCAGCCCATGGCGGTCCAAAACAGAATGCGTCCCTTGCGAATGATCGCCAGCGTGACGCCGACTCCGGCGGCAAGTGCGATCGCATCGCCGACAAATTTTGCTCCAGCCTCGTCAACGCCTATGTTGAATGGGATCAGTTTGAAGACGATAGTAACGAGGCGGCTGACCGATTCGAGCAGAAATGCGGTCATGAGGCTCGGGGGCGTATCGGTGATGCGGCTGAGGATGAATAATACTTCGCTGATCCCGAGCAGATGATAGGCGGCTTCGAGCAAGCAGATCGGAATGAACCGACGCGGATGCCTGCGATAGAAGCCGTAGATAAGGTTCTCGAATAGTCTGACGTGCAGGCGGCCATTCTCCAGGATCTTTTTGAGAAAGCCCTTACGATAGACAAATTCGCACAGTTCGCTCGCCATGTGCCATTGCCTGATCACCATCATTATCCCGAGAGAGATAAGGATGATAAGAGTGACGATCATCGCATTGAGCGTCCAGACAACGCCCTCGTCAATAGCAGTTGCCCGCAGCATGACGAATGCCCCGAATATCAAATAAATACCTGTAACCAGACTGTAAAAAAGATTCTCGGTTGCGACCGACGAAAGTCCGGCGACGAGCGCGATCTTTTTGCGAACAGCAACCGCCTTTGACGTTCCGCTGATGAGAATACCGAGCGGCAGCGTACTGCTCATCGCCTCGCCGATCACGACGGCCGGAACAGTGTCCTTGATACCCAGATGATAAGGTTCGTGAACAGATAGCTTCCATGCAAATGCCCGTAAACATATTCGGACAAAATAGATCGAGAGAATGACAGCAAATCCGGCAAATCCGAACCTGACGATACCGTCATAGATCTCACGAAAACCGATCGAGTAAACCAGGTAGGCAAACACAGAAACGCCGAGCAGCGTAAGCACGCCGGCAGCAATTGTCAGCCGTGTGCGGCTGCCCGCTTCGACCGGTTTTTCTGTATCTTGATCTAGCTCTGGCATCACCAATCACATATGTCTCTGCTACGACATAAAATGATGATGCTAACGGTTTGAAAAGAGTTCGGCAAATTTGAGGATCGCCGACAAACCTTGGCTGAGTTTGTCGGCGAATCAATGGATCTCTTTTATCGGGACGGGACGTGATACGGAGCACCCTTTGTCGGGATCTTAGCGGCAGCAGCTTTGCCCTCGGCAGACCGCCAGGGAATGCCGTAGAAGAAGCCGTCATTTGGCAGAGGCAACAGGCGATGGTCGTAAAAACTGCCACCTGTTGGAACCTCGGCCTCGATCAAATAGCTGTCGTGATGCAGGTTGATGTTTCCACTGGCTTGTTCTGGATGTGGAACAGGTAATCCATTACTGCCGGTGGTCCAGCGGAATGTCCGAACAGGTTCGCCATCGAGCCTTACTGAGCATTCCCAATTTCCTTTTTTATCACGCAGCCCGAGACGGTTGTTTGCGGCATCGCCGTTGATCAGGAGAGGCAGTCGGACGCGATATTGGCTGAACGAAACCTCGTCCATATACTCGTTTGCTTTTTTGTATTCGGCGCCGATCCGGTCAGTGTAGATCGCGGTTTCCCAACGCATCGATCTCGTATCGGCCTGGTCTGAATACGGTGTCGGGCCGGGAAAGCGAAGCGGCGTGCCGTTGACGCTGCAGCGGGTCGAGAGATGTTTGAGGCGATCGACCTGACGTTTCGGCGAAATGCTGAAATATATATCCACCTCGCCGTTGAAATCACTGTCCCCAGCCATGCGGTAATAGTTCGTCGTCCTGACCGGCCGCACGTGAAGTATCGCCGCCGCCGTTTCAGCGTGACGCTGAACATAATAGTGCGGAACATCGACTACCGGAACGGTCGCGAGGCCGCGTACGCGGGTTGCTTCGCGAACGTCTATTTTGTAGGTCCTGAGGAGTTTTTCCTGATCTGTATCGCCGTCGAAAAAGAAGACCTGGACGTCCATCTTGCCCGTCTCCTTTATCGCGTTAGTTTTCTTTTCACAACCCAGCGGATTCGTTATCAAATAGTCGTCCCATGGCACACGCCTGTTCTCTGGCACAGGATCTTCCGCTTTGCGATAGGCGGTTCCTTCGCAACGGATCTTGGTCATTTGCCTCCCGCCCTTGCTGACAACGAGGCTAAATCCGCTGCGGTTCGGAACCGTTCCAAACATTCGCAGATAAGACCGCAAATGCCACCCCACCCCCACTTGCCGCCGAGCCGCCGCGCTGTATTCCTGCAACGGTTCGGCATCGAAGAACGTAAAGCCGTCATCGATCACCATCTGCCTGTTAGAGCTAGTCGCTCCTGCCGTCTGCGCTGGTTTAGGTGTCCCCATTCCCGGCAGTCGCAGCGTGATCTGTCCGAAGGAGCTACTTACCAATAGTAATATCAATGCGACACAGAATGTGTTTATTCTTTTCATATTCCCCCTTTGTTATTATCCTGTCTTCAAACCCGCTCTAAATTTATCGATTGCGTCCGCGTCATCTGATTCGATCAGGTGGCAGAGGACCGCTGCCTTGTCGTTCCAATCGCAGAACGCAACGTGACGCGTCGCCTTCGTAATAAACTCCGCGTTGATCATTTTTCCACTCACCTTTATTGGAGCGGTTACAGTTGCACCTTCGCTGCGAGCACGGCCGACCATTCTGCCAAATTCGAGCGTCGCCCGAGCGGAAGAGTCATATTGAGCAACGAGATGAGAGATCTTTTGGCCGTCCGCAGCATAGAGTCCCTTAACTTCCGCCCACGAATGCCTATACGTGCGATCGGAATCGGAACGGATCACATTCTCTAGCTTAAAGCCGCCGACATTAGCCTTTTCCTCCATTTTCAGCACAAGAGCGTCTGTCTTATTGAACGAGTTCACCGAATTGTTTCCGCCACGGTTTGTGCCGATGGGCCTCTGGTTGGTCGGCCGCGGCGGATCATAGTCACGTTCCGGCGGGCCGCTTTTGAAGAGAAAAATACCGACGGCTATCGCGATAATAATTAATACACCGATAAGTACCAGCACCCCTACGATCGCTAGAAGGATGATGAGCGTCCTTTTCGATGAGCTAGATTTCGCCTGAGACGTGGTCATAGATCCGGTCCTTGTTCGATCGGTGCAAGATAAACTCGCCAATGTGTTGATTACGCCTATTATTGCAGAAACCGGCTCCAGATTCATTTCAGAGGTTGTTTTCTTCGGATTACCGCTGCTCCGGACGAATGAGATTTACAGTCATTTGTTGTAAAATTGTGGAGTCGAGATTTAGTAAAGGGGTTTTATAATCATGCAATCTGCATCGGTCGCACAAGCGTCATTCGTAAACGGTTTAACTACACTTTCTGAAGAAGAAGAATTATTTCGAGCCTCTGTGCGTGAGTTCGCGGAGGGCGAAGTTCGCCCCCGGGTCGAGCAGATGGAACACGCTTCGAAGCTCGACGCCGATCTTATCAAACAGTGCTTCGAACTCGGCTTGATGGCCATCGAATCGCCCGAGGAATATGGCGGTGCGGGCTCGACGATCTTTAATGCGATCCTCGCTATCGAAGAGATCGCCCGGGTCGACGCGTCCTTGTCGGTCTTTGTCGATGTGCATAACACGCTCGTGACGAACGCATTCATGCGCTGGGGAAATGACGAGCTTAAAAAGAAGTACCTAACCCAGATGGCGGAGTCGAAGGTTGGAGCGTTTGCCCTGTCCGAAGCTAGTTCCGGGTCCGACGCGTTCGCGTTAAAGACCCGAGCCGTCGATAAAGGCGATCATTACGAACTCAACGGCCAGAAGCTATGGATCACAAACGGCAACGAAGCCGAGATATTTATCGTGTTTGCGACGATAGATCCGGAAGCTGGATACAAGGGCATCACAGCTTTCATCGTTGAGAAAGGTTTCGAAGGGTTTTCTGTCGGCAAAAAGGAAGACAAGCTAGGCATCCGAGCTTCGTCCACGACGGAACTTATCCTCGACGGCTGTAAAGTGCCGAAAGAAAACGTCCTCGGCGAGGTTGGCAAGGGCTACAAGATCTCGATCGAGACCCTCAACGAAGGCCGCGTCGGTATCGGAGCCCAGATGCTAGGCATCGCTCAGGGTGCTTTCGAAGCTGCTGTGAAATATACGAAGGAACGCGAGCAATTTGGCCAGGCGATCGGTAATTTTCAGGCGGTGCAGTTCCAACTCGCCGAAATGGCGTTAGAGATTGAAGCCACACGCTTGCTCGTCTACAACGCTGCTCGTCTCAAGGACGCCGGTAAGCCGTTTCTAAAAGAGGCTGCAATGGCCAAGCTCTACTCATCCCGCTGTGCGGAAGCTGTTTCATCAAAAGCCATCGAGCTTTTTGGCGGGTACGGTTACGTCAAAGATTACCCGGTCGAAAAATTCTGGCGTGACTCGAAGATCGGTGCCATTTACGAAGGGACTTCGAACATGCAGCTGCAAACCATCGCTAAACTTATAATGAAATAGGACTAGATTTGTCACAGCAGATAACAATTCGAAGGGCAGTCGTAAGCGACGCAAAACCACTGAACGATCTCGCTTACACGACGTTCTGGGATGCCTTTGCACATCATCCTAAGAATGCGCCTGATGATCTGAATCACTACATGCGGCAGGCGTTCACCGTCGAGCAGATCAGTGCGGAGTTAGATGACGAGAACTCGATCTTTCTTATAGCTGAGATCGGCGAAGAGCCCGCTGGATACGCAAAGCTGGTCGTTGACAGTACCGAAGAAGGAATCACCGCAACGCGGCCGATCGAGCTGTCACGGCTCTATTCGCACCAGGAATTCCTCGGCAAAGGTGTCGGGCAAAATTTGATGGATGCGAGTTTTGAATTTGCCAAGGCAAACGAGCACGACGTCATGTGGCTCGGTGTCTGGGAATACAACCCGCGGGCCCAGCGGTTCTACGAAAAGAACGGCTTTCGCGAGGTAGGCAAGCATACTTTTCAGCTTGGCTCTGATCCTCAAACTGATCTGCTAATGCAGAAAGTTTTAGACTACTAACAGATATCCTGTCCGATACTACTCAGTTCAGACTTCGATGCCAATCAAAGTTCCCCCCACAATTCTCTTAGCAATCCTAGTTATAGGATTTTCGATATTCTCTTGGACTGTCGTTAGCGGCTCGGAGTATGGATTTTTTTACGGTGTCTTTCAAGATCCACCAAATAATGGCTTTAGCGCGCACGGTCCAAATTACTACCAAGAACATAATATTTGGTATTTCGCGATTATTGCACTGACTTCGGTATTCGCGGTGATTAGGATTTTTATTCCTAAACCGGAACGGCATGTTGGAGCTATTTTCCTGATTCCGGTTCTGATAATGTTCTGGAATATGACTTCCTACAAACTGTTAGTACTCGGTCTTAGTATTTGTTGCGATCCATATCCGTGGCTTCGTTTCGCAACATACACCGACGCTTTATTGGGACTAATCATCTTCACCATCTTTATTTTGGAGATCGTATCTGTTCTTATGATTCGCAGAAATGTTGTGTCGATTGGATAGCAATCAATTACACTCCAATACATCTTGCGAAGATTTATGCAATGGGTTAATGTTGCATATGTGCGACAAATAATTAACCCGCCAAACCCCTACAATAAATATACCGCTGAATACGTAGGCGAGCCGCCGCCGACTAAGCTTGAGATCTTTGAGGAGCTTGCGACTAAAAAGATAATCACTAAGGCGTTTGCGTCTGAGTGGGAAGGTGGGTGGCGATATACGGTCAATTGCTATCGGGGGTGCATTCATGGATGTACCTATTGTTTCGCACGCCGATATCACGAGTATTTGGGCTACGGTGCGGGAACGGATTTTGAGACGAAGATCGTCGTCAAGCCGAATGCTCCTGAGCTGCTCAGAAAAGAACTTAGCCGAACGCGGCAGGCGATGCCGCATCTCGATTTCTCGTTCGCGACCGATCCGTATTTGCCGCTGGAGGCGACCTATCAGTTGACGCGGCAATGTCTGGAAGTTTGTGCTGAGTATCGCGTTCCGGTTGGCGTGATCACAAAAAGCCCTCTGGTGACGCGTGATATCGACGTTCTGCAAAAGCTTGCGAAGGTGACGGTGTTTTTCTCACTTCCTTTTCTTACCAAGGAAATGTCGAACCCCTTCGAACCTTACACGCCGGTTCCAGAGGCAAGATTCCGGGCGATGAAAACGCTTTCTGATGCCGGTATAAAGGTCGGTATCGGGATCGCACCGATCATTCCGGGATATAACGAATCGGACGTGCCGAAGTTGCTCGAGCGTGCCCGTGAATGCGGGGCGAGCCGTGCATTCATGGGGTTGCTCCATCTCGACAACGAATCGATCGAGGCGTATTTTATCGAGAAGCTTCACGAGCGGGTTTCGCCAACAAAAGCTGCAAAGGTCATCAACAGCCTGAAGCGCGAACGCGGCGGGATAATGCGGCATAAATCATACGCGACGCGAAGTGTTGGCATGACCGAGCTATGGAATGTGACGCAGAAAATGTTCGATTTTCACTTCAAGCGGCTCGGTTTCGAGGGCAAAGAGGTCAAGCCGGAAGCGGAACCGGTTGCAAATGTTCCTGTGCAGCAGAGCCTTTTCTAGTTCAGCCCGGTGATATGTTAGATTCTAAGGCTATGCAGAACCGCATCGAAGTTTTTGAACAAATACTCGTCGCCGATCCGTCGAATACGATGGTAATGTTCGGCCTAGCCAAGGAATACGAAAAGCTGAATGACCACGCCAAAGTGATCGAACTGCTTGAGACTTATCTCACCAATTTTGACGACGAAGGCAATGCCTACGGCGTGCTCGCAAACGCCTACAATCTTTCCGGCGATCGTGAAAAGGCAATTGAAACCTACCGAAAGGGCATCGATGTTGCGATGTCGCATGGGCATCCTTCGATGGCAAACGAATTTAAGATGACGATCGATCTGGATCTGGCGGATTGAGGTCAGAAGGCGATGCGGCTTCCGTGCGACAGATCTTTGACCTTTGTTTTGATGGAAAGGTAGGCGGTGTTCTCAGGTATTAAGACCTCGCAAAGGCCATAGGTCGTGATCGATATGAAAAGCATCGGCACGGCGACCACGAGTATCCACAGAAAATATGGTTCGAAGGTTCCATATCCACTCGCGAACCTGATCAAGCCAAAGATAAATCCGGCGATCGAGATCAATGTCATCGAACGAATGAAAAGGTCGATCCATCGTCGCTCTTTGGCGGCGCGTTTTAGATCGGCGAAATTGAACGGAATAAAAAATGCGGTTACAAGCGCGGTGTAGATAGGTGTCTGGAGCCAAGCGGCTATACCGAGTAGTACCGCGATCCCTACGACGAGGCTGCCGATCACACCAAAAAAGAAAACATATCCTATCTCTTTAGCAATCTTAACGATACGGGTCATGAAGCAGGATTGTATATGACTCCCGTTACGGCTGTTGAACAGTCGCCGGTGGCGTAGGACAGGTCTGGATAGTCGCCTTAGTGATACGAACGGGTTTATCCGGCTTTTCGTCGGTCACGGCAGCTTTGTTGATCGCGTCAGCAATCTCTATCCCTTTGGTAACACGGCCGAATGCCGCAAATTTACCGTCGAGATGCGGGCCTGAGCCAACGAGGATAAAAAAGTTCGTGGTGGTCGTGTTCGGTTCATCAGCGCGGGCCATCGAGAGGACGCCGCGTTCGTGCAGGATCTTGTTTGGTTCGTCGGGAATCGTTCGGCGTGCGCGGGCACCGAGTTCGCGGCTGACGCCGCCGGTTCGCGTCCAGATATTCCCGCCCTGTATGACAAATCCCGGGACGACGCGGCTAAAGGTTGTCGTATCGAGGGCACCGATCGCGATCAGGTTTAAGAAGCTTCGGACGGTTTCCGGAGCACTCTCAGGATACATCTCGGCCTCGATGATGCCCGCTTCAGTATCGAATTTAACACACTTAGACGCCATCGTTTTGACGTCCGCTTTGTCATATGGTTCGGCAGCAGCGGGCTCTGCCGGTCGGGAATTTGCTTTAGCCGGTTCAACCTTCGCGGGTGTCGGCGACGGTGCGACCTGAGCGGCAATCGGCAGAACAGCAGCTAATACTAGCATGAAAAAAAGACGTGCAGACATCGAGAACATTTTCGGTGAATAAGGTTCGGGTGTAAAGTATGAAATACAAGAACCCGAGACCGGCACCTGATCAAAAGTATATGAGAAATCTATTAGCGGCTATCGTAATCCTAATTTTTGTTGTTTCAGCCCACGCGCAACGCGAGCTCGGCGTTCGTCCAACCGATACAGGCGGGCCGCTGCGTTTTGAGCAGGCAGTTTTTGATGTTCAGTCGTACGAGATCAATCTCACTGTGATGCCGGCTAAGAAGAGCATTTCCGGCGTGACGACGATGATCGCTCGGACAGTGATCCCGACAAATGTCATCGTGCTGGATCTGGATACTCCGTTTACGGTCGAGGGCGTCGGTGACGGAAAAGGAGATCTTAAGTTTCAACGAAAAGGCGATGAGATCTGGATATGGTTTCCAACAACCAAACAGGTTGGCGAAGAGATCAGGACGGTGATCCGCTACAGCGGCGTTCCGCGAATTGCTCCGCGAGCACCGTGGATCGGCGGTTTTATGTGGGAAAAGACGCCGAGCGGCGCGGATTGGGTCTCGGTCGCACTACAGAATGACGGAGCCGACCTGATGTTCCCGTGCAAAGATCATCCGTCAGATAAGCCATCCTCGGCGATGATGAGCATTACGGTTCCAAATGGACTAGTAGCTGTCGGTCCGGGCAAATTTGTCGGAGCCGCCAAGCCAAATACCGAGCAGACGACCTATTCCTGGCATATGACCAACCCGATCTCGAACTACTCGCTCGTCTTCAACGCCGCACCTTACAAATTGATCGAGGACAGCGTCAAAAGCATCACGGGCGAGATGATCCCGATCGCGTTTTACATTCTGCCAGAGAGTTTTGATAAGGGCGCAAAACTTATAGAGGAAACCAAGAAATACAACGCCTTTTACGAGAAGTATCTGGGGCCATTCCCGTTTCGCTCGCAGAAACTAGGCATTGCCGAAACGCCGCATCTCGGGATGGAACACTCGACAATGCTCGCCTACGGCAACAAGTTTCAGTACAACGCAGACGGGTTTGACTGGCTGCAGCTTCACGAATTCGGGCACGAATGGTGGGCAAATCTCGTTACGGCGAGCGATTGGCGTGATTTCTGGATCCACGAAGGGTTTCAGTCGTTTATGGACACGCTGTACCTCGAACATCTCGGCAAAAAGGATGCCTATTTCACCGCGATGAAAAACCGTGCGAGAGGCTTCAAAAACAAGCAACCCGTCGCCCCACGCGAACCCAAGATCGCTTATCAGGTTTACATGTCCGAACCCGATTACCTAAATTCCGACGGCGACATCTACGGCAAAGGCGCCTACATCCTCCACACGCTCCGCTACCTGATCGGCGACGATGCCTTCTTCAAAGCTCTCCGCCGCATGTCGTATCCGACCAAAGAAATGGAGGGCCTTACTGACGGCCGCCAGACCAGACTCGTCAACACCGACGATTTCCTTGCCATCGCGGAACAGGAATCGGGTATGGAACTGGATTGGTTTTTTGAAATGTATTTGCGGCAGCCGAAGCTGCCGAAGTTAGTTACTCAGGTCGTCAACGCAGCCGACAGTGCCACGAAAAAGGCCCTTCTGCTTAGCTGGGAAACCCCGGACAACATGCCGTTCGCAATGCCTATCGATGTCGAGGTGAATGGCAAGATACAGCGCGTTGATCTAAAGGGTGGCCGTGCCAACGTGCCCTTTACCAGCGAAACACCGGTTGTGGATCCAAAAGGTTGGGTTTTGAGGGCTGAAAATCCTATTGCATCTCCTAAGAATTAGGAATAATCTAACAAAATTATGAGCGTACTTTTCCAAGAAGCATTAAAACTCCCTGTGCCTGAACGCCGCAAATTGGCGGATGATCTATACGACAGCATCGATGAGTTAGAATATGAGTTTTTTTTGAGCGATGAACAAAAGGCAGAGCTTGATCGCAGAGCTGCCGATGCCCGTGAAAATCCAGATAAGTTGATCCCGTGGGAAGTTGTTCGAGAAAGACTTAGCAAGATTGCTTGATGCTTGAGATCAGATTTCACGAAGCAGCTGAACTTGAATCCGCCGAGGCTATTTTATGGTATGAGGGGCTTGAGAGGGGACTTGGTACTCGGCTCAGACGTGAGATCGAAAAAAGTGTAGACAGAATCCTGAAATCTCCGGTGCAATTTCCTGCTGTATATCGATCGGATATTCGTCGGCTAGTCTTGAACCAGTTTCCGTATTCAATTTTCTTTACCGTCGAGGACAATTGCGTGGTTGTTATTGCTGTTTTCCATTGGAAACGCGATCCGGCGGTATGGCGGGGTCGCGTCGACTAGTCCGGTCCGATTTCCCTCGCTTTACTCGTCAAATTGCCCCGAATCCCGCGATTTGCTATCGTAGTTAGTTACCGGTCTATTAATAATTGTTATAAAAAGGACTTATAGAATGGCGACTGGAACTAAGAAAGCGGACACAAAAGCAACGGTGCGGAATGGCAAGGCTGTGGTGGCTGACAAGTTAGAGACCGCACAGGCTGATGGTTTTATCGGCAAGGATAAAGTGCAAAAAACCGCGAAAGCGGCGGCGGCAAAGCCGGTCAAGGCTTCCACGCAGAAGAACTCAAACCATCACGGCCTGGACGCGGAAACACTGATAGGTATGTACCGCACGATGTATATATCGCGGCGGATCGACGACAAAGAGATCCAGCTCAAAGGCCAGAACAAGATCTTTTTCCAGATATCAGGTGCCGGGCACGAAGGAATTCTTGCGGCGGCAGCACAGTGTTTGAAACCGGGTTACGATTGGTTCTTCCCGTATTATCGCGACCGCGCTTTGATGCTTGGGCTGGGCATGACCGCTCAGGAAATGCTCTGGTCGTCGGTCGGGGCTGAGCCGGATCCGAATTCGCACGGACGCCAGATGCCGTCGCACTGGGGATGCACGAGGTTGAATGTTCCGTCGCAATCGTCATGTACCGGTTCGCAGGCTTTGCACGCGGTCGGTGCGGCTGAGGCGACGATCAAGGCTGCGAAGCTCGAAGGCCTGCGTGACAAAGTCACTGATTTTCACGACGATCAGGTCGTCTACATGTCCGTCGGTGACGGTACCACGAGCGAGGGCGAATGGTGGGAATCGCTCAACACGGCATGTAACCTAAAGCTGCCGGTCATTTTCCTCGTCGAGGATAACGGTTACGCGATCTCGACCCCGGTCGAGGTTGGCGTTGCGGGCGGTGATATTTCTAAGCTTGTATCGGGCTTCCCAAATCTTTTCATACAAAAATGTGACGGAACGGACGTGCTTGAGAGCTACGCCACGTTCAAGAAAGCGGTCGATTATTGCCGTGAGCGAAAAGGCCCGGCGTTCGTTCATGCAAAGGTCGTTCGCCCCTATTCACATTCGCTTTCGGACGACGAAAAGCTTTATCGCATGCCCGAGGAACTCGAGGCGGATGCAGCGACCGATCCGATCAAGAAGTTTGCAGAATTTTTGATGACCGACGGCGTTGCGTCGTCTGAGCAGTTGGAAGCTTTGAGAAAAGAGGTTGATGCCGAGGTTACAAAGGCTTCGGACATCGCGGTCTATACACCGCAGCCGGCGGCTGAAACGGCTTTGCGAAATGTATTCTCGCCTGACATCGACCCGACGGATAGACAGCTTTTCGATACCGAGGACGGAGCCGAACTATCAGGCAATGCTGGCACGATGGTCGATCTGATCAATCGCTGCATGCACGAGGAAATGGAGCGTGACGAACGCATCGTTGTCTTTGGCGAGGATGTTGCCGATGTTTCGCGCGAAGAGTATCTCGACGACCTTAAGGGAAAAGGCGGAGTGTTCAAGGTTACGGCCAATCTGCAACGCAAATTCGGCTCGACTCGCGTGTTCAATTCGCCGCTTGCCGAGGCCAACATCATCGGCCGCGGCATCGGCATGGCTCTCAGAAATCTGAAGCCGGTGGTCGAGATCCAGTTTTTCGATTACATCTTCCCGGCGATGCACCAGATCCGCAACGAACTGGCAACGATGCGTTGGCGTTCGGACGGCGAATCAAAATCTCCGATGGTGATGCGCGTTCCGGTCGGCGGTTATCTGAAAGGCGGTGCGGTTTATCACTCGCAGTCCGGCACGACGCTTTTTGCACATACGCCCGGGCTGATGATCGTTTATCCATCGACGGCGCTCGACGCAAACGGCCTGCTCCGAACCGCGATCCGCTGCGACGACCCCGTGATGTTCCTCGAGCACAAGCATCTTTATCGTCAGGTCTACAACAAATCGCAGTACCCATCGAGCGAATTCCTGATCCCGTTCGGCAAAGCGAGAAAAGTTCGCGAAGGTAAAGATGTCACGATCGTTACATACGGAGCCTTGGTCGAACGCTCGAACCAAGCCTGCAAACGCCTGGAACAGCAAGGGATAACCGTCGATCTCATTGATCTGCGAACGCTCGTCCCATACGATTGGGAAGCCGTCGCTGAATCGGTCAAGAAAACCAGCCGCGTTATCGTCGCTCACGAAGACCCCGTCTCGTACGGCTACGGAGCGGAACTCGCTGCGAGAATTTCCGACGAGCTTTTCGAATACCTCGATGCGCCGGTCCGCCGCGTCGGTGCGACCGACACCTTCGTCGGCTACGCCCCGCAGCTCGAAGATTTCATCCTGCCGCAGAGCGAGGATGTGGAAAAGACGGTGCAGGAATTGATGAAGTATTAACGGGCTCGCGCAACTTTTGTGGTTTGCATCCGTACGTAATTTTGCATCCAAGTCAGAGAATGAACGATCGCACAAACCCGAAACTTTTCCGTCTTGTAGCCGGTCTCGGCTTTGGCGTAGCGTGCGCCTTCTCGCTTCCGGCTTATTCTCAACAATCCGGCCAGCAGCCCGTGATCGTTCGGCCCGGTGCTCCGGGTCAGGCTACGAAGGTTCTGCCCGCAAATACTAAAGCCACTCTACCTCAGCATTCGAAGAAAGATGTTGAGTTCATGCAGGGAATGATCATGCATCATGCTCAGGCAGTTGAGATGACTGCCTTGATCGAGGAACGCACGCAGAATAAAGAAGTTCGCTCTTTGGGGTCTCGCATCAGCCATTCACAGTCGGACGAGATGAATTTTATGAAGCGTTGGCTGCATGCCCGGGGCGAATCTGTCGAGATGGGCGATATGCCCGGGATGGATCACAGCAAGCACTCGATGCTTATGCCGGGAATGCTGACCCGGCGACAGATGGACGCCCTGAATAAAGCGAAGGGGACCGAGTTCGATAAACTGTTTTTGTCAGGTATGATCCAGCACCACGAAGGGGCGCTGATCATGGTCAAAGATCTTTTTAATACTTCCGGAGCAGGTCAGGACGCTGAGCTGTTTAATTTCGCGACAGATGTTGACACGGGTCAGAGCGCCGAGATCCGTACGATGCGAAACATGTTGGTCAGATCGAGCGTAAAAGAGAAATTATGAACCGTATACACATCGTTATGAGTCGTTTTTTAGTCGTAGCTAGCTTCGCCTTTTTGTCTGGAATAGGCATCATGGCCCAAACCGCAACACCGACTCCTGCCCCGCCAGCGCCGCCGGCCGCCGAGAATCCATTCGGCCTCCAGATGGCTCCGCCATTGCCGGCGGGTATGACCGGTTCGAGTAAGAATGATCCTCGATCAAAATTATCGCCAGGACTGTACGACGCCGGCGAAGCGTCAATGGGTATAAAGCACTTGCTGCTGATCAAAAAGCCTGCGGCTTTTGATCTCGGTACGGACCCGAACGATCCTAGAGTAGATAAAGCTCTTGCCGCGATGGGCATTCCTAAGGGGGCTCCGATCCCGGCGCCAATGAAAATGCCATTAGCTGGTTTGGCTCTTGCTAATTCGGATCTCGCATTTCAGGGCAATTATCTATTCCTCGGTAATTTTTACGGGATAAATATCTACGACGTTTCCGATCCGGCAAAGACTAAGCTCGTGACCTCGCTGCTTTGTCCGGGTGGCCAGGGCGACGTGACGGTTCACAAAAACCTGCTCTTTATGTCGGTTGAGGCCGCCAATGGCCGGCTCGATTGCGGCGAACAGGGATTTGCACCACAGACCCAGCCTGGTGCCGCTGCCGCTGAGAAGGATCGATTTCGCGGGATTCGGATCTTTGATATTTCCGATATCCGAAATCCTAAACAGGTTGGAGCAGTCCAGACATGCCGCGGTTCGCACACGCATACTTTAGTGACCGATCCTAAGGACGCGGCGAATGTTTATCTGTATAACTCCGGAGCCTCATACGTGCGGCCCGATGCAGAACTGGCGGGATGCTCTAACGAACCGGCAGATAAAAACCCGAACACATCGCTCTTTAGCATCGACATTATAAAAGTGCCTCTTGCCTCGCCTAAGGATGCGAAGATCATCGCAAGCCCAAGGCTTTTCGCTAAGGATAACAAGATCAACGCCCTCAATGATGGCGGCTCGCATGATGGTAATGGTCGCATCGAAGATTCGGATCACTGTCATGACATCACGGCATATCCTGAACTCGGCCTTGCAGCCGGTGCGTGTTCGGGTAATGGGATCTTGCTCGATATTAAGAACCCCGCAAATCCGAAACGCGTTGATGCTGTAAACGACCCGAACTATGCATATTGGCATTCAGCCTCGTTCTCAAACGACGGTAAAAAGGTTGTTTTTACTGACGAATGGGGCGGTGGAATGGGTGCTCGCTGCCGCGAGAACGACCCTAACAAATGGGGAGCAAACGCGATCTTTAATCTTTCAGGAAACAAACTGACTTTCCAGAACTATTACAAACTGCCAGCTGCCCAGACCGAGAGCGAGAATTGCGTCGCTCATAACGGTTCACTCATTCCTGTTCCCGGCCGCGACCTTAAGATCCAGGCGTGGTATCAGGGCGGCATCTCGATCATGGACTTCACCGACCCGGCAAATCCGATGGAGATCGGCTATTTCGACCGCGGCCCGGTCGATGCCAAGATGCTCTTGCTCGCCGGATCGTGGTCGGCATATTGGTACAACGGCAAGATCTATTCGTCTGAGATCGCCCGAGGCCTCGATATTTTTGAGCTGATCCCGACGAAGCACCTGACCCAGAATGAAATTGATGCAGCAAAGTCAGTCACCATTCCAGAGCTCAACGTTCAGACTCAGGAAATGACGAAGTGGTCGAACAAATTAGTTGTAGCTAAGGCATATCTCGATCAGCTGGAGCGTTCGCAGGGACTGGCCGCTGATCAGCTGGCTTCTATGAGACAGGCTATCCAAAAAGCCGAAGGTTCAAAGAGTGCCACTGACCTTAAGGACTCCGTTTCAGCAGCAGAGAAAGCTGCAAAAGGAGCGAAGAATCCTGCTGATGCCACACGCCTCAAAGCTCTGGCTGCGGTACTGAAACAGCCAACATTCTAATTTACACCTATGGACTCAGCCGCTGCTAACCACAGCGGCTGAGCTTTTCTAACCATCGAGAAAAGATGAAAAATCATTCGTTTCTGAAATGGGCGCTGTTTCCAACAGCGTTTTTTTGTTTTGGCTTTGTGAAGCAAACTAGTTCAAAGACATTGTTTCCGGCCGGTAAGGCGGCAATGGTCAATCCGGCAAAGATGACGATCGCGATCTAACTCACTTAGATATGTCAAAAGTAGTAGTTCAAGCATTTGGAATGTCGCTCGACGGTTTTTCTGCCGGGCCGGATCAGAGTCTTGAGGCGCCGCTCGGAACGACCGGGTTTGAGATCATGGATTGGTTTTTTCCGACGAAAACTTTCATTGAGCAACACGGCGGTGAAGGCGGCGGCGAGACGGGGATCGATGACGGCTTTGCGGCTGAGTCGATGGCGGGCAAAGGAGCGTGGATACTGGGTCGTAACATGTTCGGCCCGATCCGCGGACCGTGGCTCGACGACGAATGGAAAGGCTGGTGGGGCGACGAACCGCCGTATCACGTTCCGGCGTTTGTACTGACCCATCACTCGCGCGAGCCGCTCGTGATGAAGGGAGGTACGACGTTTCATTTCGTCACCGACGGAATTCAGTCAGCCCTCGAACAGGCAAGAGCCGCTGCCGGCGACAAAGACATCCGCATCGGCGGCGGTGCTGCAACCGTTCGTCAATATCTCCAGGCTCGGCTGATCGACGAATTCCATATCGCTGTCCGCCCTGTAATCCTGGGCTGCGGCGAACCGCTTTTCACCGGCCTCGACCTTCGGAAGCTCGGCTACAAGGTCGATAAATATGTTCCCGGTGAACGGGCGATCCATGTAACGATCAGAAGGCACGATTGAGTGATTTTCGTGACAAACTATTGAAAAAGTAGAAAGCCGGAACGTTTCCTTTTGGGAAACATTCCGGCTTATCTTTTTGAGTAAAAGGCTACCTATTCGGCAGCGCTACTATGTCGGTCGAGAGCATAGATGCCCGGGAATCCGCTCGGGAGTTCGCGGTGATCGATCTCGTGGCCGCAGACTGAGAAGTCCATGCCGGAGTTGCGGAAGGCGACTTCGTCCATGTGTTCGCGAAAGTTAAAGCCCGGGATGACGGTTGCCATCGATGTGTCTTTTCGCGGCAGGCGTTCGTCCATCATTGCCGTGTTGTAGGCAAATGCTGCCATGATGACGGCTGAGCGTTTGAGGTCTTCCTCTAGAACGCGGTCGGAAACGTCCTGTGTCGTGTGCCACGAGCGTGTGAAATACTCGATCGGATCCTGAATGAACTGGAATCCTGGAATGCCAAGTGCATCAAATGCCTGGTGGTCCGTTCCGCTCGTATTGCTGATGGTCACGGTCGTCGCGTTCCATGGCTGGAACGGTGCGAGCCAGCCTTTGAACAGCGAACGAAGCTGAGCATTGCCCTGCAGATAGATGCCGCGGATCTGTCCGGTGCCGTTGTCGAGATTGTAGTAGGCTGAGAATTTTTCGTGGCCGGGCTTTTTATTAACGGGAACATTTGCACCGCCCATTGCTCTAAAGGCGTCGGCGTCAGAACCATCGCCGATAGTACCGATGTTTTTAGCAACATAGCCGCGCGAGCCGAGCAGTCCCTGCTCTTCGCCGGTCCAGAGGCCGATCCGGATCGTGCGGCGAGGCTTGAGGCCGAGTGCCTGAATGATGCGGACTGCTTCCATAGAAACGGTTACACCAGCGCCATTGTCGGTCGCACCGGTTCCGGCGTGCCACGAATCGAGATGGCCGCCGACCATGACAACCTGATCTTTCAAGGCCGGGTCCGTTCCCGGGATCTCGGCGATCGTGTTGTAGCCCTGGAGGTCATCATCGTAAAACTGAACCTGTAGATCCACCGTCATCCTGACCGGCACGCCCTGTTTGATCAGACGTACTAAGCGATTGTACTGCTCGACCTCGGCAACGAGCTGGGGAATGGTCGCCGGAGCATTTTTCGAAGCGACACGAGCAACCGGAGCTGAGCCCGGAGCGGCCGGCGGCAGGTTTGCACCCATTACGCGGATCGTTCCAGCATCTACGCCAAAACCGGAATCGATAATAACCGCCGCACCCTCATCAAACAGCATTTTGATCTTCTTTAGGTTAAATGCCTGAGCCGCACGCTGAGCGTCTGAGGGCTGCGGCTGAGCAGTCGGCGGTGCGGCAGGTTTTGCCGCTTCCATCGCCGCGAGGTCTGCATCACTCTGGCGTGTAGCCGTGGGTTTGAACATGTCGGTCACGGCACGTTCCGGAGCGTTCAATACGATCGCACCTTTTAGCTTGCCCTTAAATTTCTCGAGCTCGGCGTCATTAGCGGCGTCGTAATAGACCACATCCGAAGTCACCGGCCCGTTGGTCGATGGTGACCAGGCCTTCGGATATGCACGGAAAGAGGTCGATTGTTCGTTTGCCGTGACCATCGCCGAGAAACGCTTCAGCTCCCAGCCGCGTCCAAATTCACCCCAAGGGTCGATCGCTCCATTCTTTAGGCCCCATTTTTCGAGCTGTTCTTTTGTCCAGCGGTTTGCTCGTTTCTGTCCGGGTGAATTGGTAAGACGCGGTCCTATCACATCGGTCAGATATCGGATCGTCGACATCGCCTGCGAACGGTTCATGCCCTCGTCCATGATCTTGGTGATCGCATCACCAGCCGGAGCAGGTGTCTGTGCAAGAGCGAAGGTTGGTGTAAGCAACGCCGCGAAAAATAGAATTGCAGTTGTTTTCTGTCGGAACATGTAGGTTAAATTACTCCTCAAAATGAAATGCGGGAAAGGTTTTGATGATTAATACGCTTATGCGCGTTTACATGTTTCACGAGCAAATCAGAGATTCGCGAGCTTATAGACGCCCGTCGCGAGCCGTTCGGCGAAGCCCTCATCGACGAGCTGATGATTTGCCCGGCCGGATTCCCAGCGGTAGAAGCCGAACTTTTTCGACAGGTCGCCGAGCAGCGTCATCCCATTCATTTGCAGGAAAGTGCGGGCAAGTTCGAGAACCGCTTCGTCTCGCGGAATCTTGATGGCGAGTTCTTCCGGAAATCGGGCCTCGGCGAGGGTCCAGATGTAGGTGAACTTCGGGACGTAGAGAACCTCTTGCGGTACGACCTTCATCCGTTTCTGAAGTTCGTCTATGGCTTTGGTAAGGTCGGCTTTGTTTTCGAATCCGCATTCGGCACGCAGATCCGCGGTCGCCATTTCCCATTCCTTACGCAGGACTTTCAGCACCTTTCGGGCGTTTTCGGAAAGTTCGTCTTTTTCTGTTTTGCGGGAACAGCCCCAGACCGAGTTAAATACCGGGATCATCCGCCGCGCGAGAAACCAGGAATTACCTTTCACGAGCTTCCCATAATAAACATTCCCGCGAGCAATTACCTCGTCCTTGAGAACCCACGCACGGCTCGATTCGAAGTCCTTCTGCACATTCGACGGCATATGAGCATCCCGTCGTCCGCACACCGCAACATAAACCGAAGGCAGTTCCTTCCGCACATCCGTCAACCCCAAACAAAACCCAAGCTCCTCGACCATTGCCTCGACCTGCTCAGCGGTGTCGACCTTCAACGATTCCTCACGATGCCATTTCCGGTCGCGGTATTGTTCTATTTCTTCAGGCAGTTCTGGCATATATGAAGGCGGCGGGATCTAGCGGAATTTCATCTTTACAAGCAAAGCCTGAAATCTTTCGTGAGATCGTAGGTTTTCGAATCGGGGTTCGACGTTGAGCCAGGCCATGCGTTCCTCGCGAATATTAAAGCAGTCTTCGAGGAGCTGGATCGCCTCGTTTGTTCTGCCTAGCTCGGCATAGTTCATTGCGAGCGAGTAACGAGCTTTCGAATCCTTAGCCGTCAAGCCTTCGAGGAGATTTAGGTAGTATGCGGCTTTCTCATTTTCCAGAGTTTTTAGATAAGACGCGTGGAGCAGCGAATACCAGGCAAAGCCGTTCTTGGGTTGTTCCGTCGCGAGAATTCGCTCACCGAGCTCGATCATCTTCGCGTAGTCGCCTTTGAGGTAGAGAAAAGTTGCAAACGCTCGTGACGCGTTGGCGTTGCTCTTGTTTTCGAGGTGGAATTTTTCCGATTCGCGTAGGGCGGTGTCGTAATCTCGCTTTGCTTCCAGAATTGGAAAACGTGCACCGAGAACGTAATCGCCGATCGGGTCGAGTTCGTTGGCGATGGTCACTGCCGATAGTGCCTCATCATGTCGCGATAGCGACGATAGCAACTGGCCTAACCGCTGATGTGCCTGCGCATTTTTTGAGTTTAGCTGGATCGCCCTTCGCAGATCGCTCTCGGCTCCGCTCCAGTCCCAGTCTGCTGATCGTTTCACCAGACCGCTTATCAGATAGGCTTCGGAAGAATTTGGATCGAGCGATAGAGCCTTCTGTACGGCAACTTTCGCCTTGTTGTATGACTCTGTGCTTGCCGGGAATTCCGACTTTCTCCCCGCCGCGGCAAATCCTTCGGCAAGGCCTGCGTAAGCAAGTGCAAAAGTCGGGTCGAGCGTCACGGCCTTTTGAAATTCATCGATCGCATCCTCAGGCCTATTATCATTGCCGCGACGCCCGAGGATCGCCATCCCGCGCGTATATGCCTGCATCGCCTCGGGTTTCGGCGATTTGGCTGCGATGACTGAACCCGATCCGCCGCTGTTGCGAGTCATCAGAAAGTAGCCACCGAATGCCGCGATAGCGACGAGTAGGACGCCCACGGCAATTGCCAACCAACGAGATCTTGCAGGAAACTGCCGAGGAGTTTCCGCTGGTACAGCCTGCAACTGCTCCTTCCCATCTGCGTTTCCTTCAATCGGAACAGGTTTTGGTATTTCTCTGACCTCAGCATTAAACCTATAACCGCGACGCGGGACATTTTCTATCAGATGGCCGCTGCCATTTCCATTGCCGAGAGCTTTGCGGATCGTGTAGATGTTCTGGCTTAGATTCGATTCCTCGACAAAGGCATCCGGCCAGAGCGTCTCCATCAATTCTTTCTTGGATATCACCGAGCCATTCCGTTTGACGAGTATCTCAAGCGTGTCGAACACCTTCGGAGCGAGCGGAACAACCACCCCGTTACGCGTTAATGTTCGCTCAACGGAGTCCAGCCGAAACTCACCAAATTCGTAAAGCCCAGTATTTTCGGCGTTCATATCCCCTTGAAAACTTATTGAGAACTATTTGAAAGATTATTTAAGACTTACTTTTCGAAAATCGTTAAGTTCGTGATCGGTTCGGCAATTCTACGCGAAACGATTCGTCAAGTAAATCAATTTTGAGCGGCGAGCGTATCGGCTGATTCGAATCCGAACAAAACAAGCAATTAAACCAAAGGAAAGTCGGGGAGTTTTAAATGCCAAGTTCAATGACGTATATGCGAGCCACACTTATTATGCTTTTACTTGTCGCTGGTGTGGCGGCACAGCCTGAGACATTTCGTGCCGGCGACACAGTCGAGACAAATGATGGCCGGGTTTGTAAGGTTTTGACCATCACGGGTCGTTCGGCGAGGGTCGCGTGCGGGACGAGTCGTTCCGAGATCCGCGTTTATAGCTTTGACTCGATAACCAGCGAGGCGAGGGCGGCAGCGAGGCGTGAGGAACTGGAACGGCAGCGAGCTAACGGATCCAACAGGCCCCGAACCACGACTGTGACTTTTAACGTTGGCGACACCGTACAAATGCCGAACGGCAAGATCGGCAAAATTGAATCGCTGATCGGGGAAGTCGCCAACGTCAAAAGCGGTACCGATTCTGACTTCGTGGTAGTGCAGGATCTGAAAAAGATCGAAACGGAACCGCAGCGGGCTTTCCGTGTAGGCGATTCAGTTGTCGCCGGCGGCCAACCCGGCGTGGTCGAAGAACTCTCGCCGGATGGGAAAGGGGCGAAAGTTAAGTTTGGGCCTGGCAAATACGATTTTAAGTGGGTGCCATTCGTAAATATGCGGACACCCGACGAAGGGCGGAACGACGCCGCTCAAAAGAAGATGGCCACCGTCTTCGCTGTCGAAGCAAAGCCATATCTCCTGTCAGTTGAGGCCGTGGAGCAGTTTTTCAATCCGAAAGCGATGGATCGGAAAGGCACGGGGATCGATCCCGAGTCCCGAAAAAAAGTCGCAAGCGATCTTGCCGAGCTTGACCGGATCTGTACGACAAAGTATTCGGGAATCAAAAATGAGTCGTGGGCCAATCCTACTGCGGAAGTTCCGCTCTATATGCGCAAGGGAGACCAGTGCTCGATAGCTCAGGATCGTGAACAGATCCTAAAGAAAGCGAAAGCGAGGTACCTCGCGCTAAGCACGGAGTTTGAGATCAATCGATGGCTGGGCGATCTCAGAAGCTTGAAACCGTCCGACAACGGTTATCGCGTGCACGACGATGTGCAGAAGATCATCTATAACCGCCAGGCGTGGGAAAACGAAAAAGGCCGCGGGCCCAAGATCAAGCAGGAGTACGCCGCCGAGGGCGAGGTGATGCCAGTCGACGCCTTCGCACCGCTCTACAAAGTAGCCGACGAAGTCAAAGAAAAGATCGCAGCCGACGCTCCGACACGCAGTTGGACGGGAACCAAATCGAGAGAGGCCTCGCTCGAAGCGGCGGCAGCCCGCAAAGTTTCCAGCGAGTTTCCCGGAGCCAGGGTGTTCAAATCCGGAATGACCGACTCGGCATGGGGCGTCGAGGACACCAAAACTGAAATTGCGAGCACCAATTACGGTTGGCGGCTCTATCGCGTCAACAAAGGAGCCTACCGCTACCGTACTGGCCAGGCACTGATCCAATTGCCCGGCCAACCGTTCTGCCAGATCCGCCAATTCGAAGTTACACAGTACAAAGCTGGCGGAGGCTATGGAGCCTCGCAAGGCTGGGTTTCCGACACGGGAACGTTTGTGAGTTGCCAGTAATACTTGTGTCGCGAGGGTCCTATTGCGACGGAAAGAGAATAAATAAAGCGGAGTAAGAAAGAGCAAAATATGAAGAAAACAATCTCAAAAACACTTTTCGTCCTAGCATCAGTCTTATTTATTGCCGCCTTCAGCGGTTACACACAAGCACAGCCAACGGACGCTCAGCTTAAAGCTTTAGAGCCGAAGACAGCCGTTTCGTTCACATGGCACAAACCGGGTAAACGCGAGTGGAGCACGACGTATAAGAAGTACGTCTACAGCATCTATTGGACAGCCAAGCGCAAGACCGATCAGCCTGGCGTTTATCTCACTGTCAAGGGTTATTCGTCGTTCGACATCATCGGCAGCAAATATGTGTACTGGAGAGATTTTGTTAGCGAGAACAGCTACGACGGGCAAAAACCACCGACAATTGCGGAGATCAACGATACGATCCAAAAACAGGACGTTCGGGATTTCAAGCAGCATCTGCAAGTGGGCGAATTCGAGAGTCTATGGATGGCGGCCGATCCTAACTGGGAATGGCATACGATGAACTCGGTTTCGTTTACCGTCGTGGCGGTCTTTCGCAAGCAGTATTCGGGCGGTTCTTACGGCGATGAGCCTTCTTTTACAGTTTCAACGGGCAAGTCGGCCGTCGATCGGATCGAGGCGCACATGAGATTTCGCCTGTATCGCGACGGCCCTACGGTTCCGTGGAGATCGGTCGGAGTCTCCGACCGCATTCCCGGTGCCGACTCAAAATATACAGTTCGTGAGGTTAAGAAACTGCTCGATCGGCAGATCGTGCCGTACACGGGTAGTGCTGATATCGTCGGCCCGAAGCGGCTGCCAGTGCTGACCCCGTAGCAACAATAGATCAAAAACCTGGAGGAATATTATGAAAGGTACAACTACACTAGTCGCGATACTAGGCTTTTCAATCGCCTTATCGGGCTGTTCAAGCAAGGTCATCGGGCCGTATTCGGGAAAGGCACGAGCCTCGGCGCTGATCGACAACGTGATAGACGGCGTTAAATACAGCGACAAAAAGTCCTGGTCAACCGAAGACACGACGGCCATCGCTCTGGTCAAGGACGACGGCGGCGAACGCACCGTCGATTTTGAGGAGACTGACTTTCTCAAGTATTCCTAAAATATACCGCCATGACAAGTTCGTTCGGGATATACTCGTTCGACTGTGTACCTGCCGGAACGCCATACGTAGCCACCGTTTCATCCAAACGGTTCCGTTTCGCTCCGCGGACCTTTGATGTAGCGGCCCCGGTTGCAAATCTAGACTTCATAGGACTCGAATAGCTCTGTTTACCTAAACGATAATGTCGTCACGCATACAACGACAAAATTGCAATTTGGCAGGCCTAACCCCGTTTTCCTCAGACCGGTGTTCCAGTTAACCGTGCATTTGACTTCAAGGGGATAACTTCATAGATGCCCTCTTTTTCCTCCGTTCGAATCGGTCAGTTTCCGACAACCAACGCACTAAGTGGCCCTAGAGCAATAGTCCTTAATCGTGACGACAAAAGTTGCTTGAAAGGGATTGGATCGCGAATTTCTTTGGATTTGGGCGTCAAACCTTCTAAATCGAAAACGAATCCGAGGCCCACCGTCACCGACCAAGACCGAGAATCTCGATACTCTGCGGCCGTGATCGTCAACAGTCCACTTGTCGACTCACCCGCATTGATTCTCTTGAAGCTGTAATCGTAAGCCTCGTGGCCGCTAACCAGCACGAACGGGCGGGGAAAAACAATTTTGTCGTCCTCGACAATTAACTTGTTATCAATATTCTTTGTAACAACGAATATTGGACGTTTACTTTTGTTTGCGATTTTGTAGTTGACGTGAATAGGATCGCCTAGATTTATGCGCTGGTTCGCGATCCATGCTTCAAAAGTAACATTCTCCGCAGTTACCGACGCCACCTTCACGACATTAGCATCCTGAGCAAAAATACTAACTGTCTGAAGACAAATTAAAAAGACTAACATTGGTATCAAGCGTTTCATAGAATGACCTCTGTTTCTTCAGGCCTCACTGCTGAAAAATTAGGCTAGGTGCAATATGGCAGGCCTGAACCCATTTTTAATTCTTTTTTCGCTTATTGCATCCTAACTCTTTGCCGGTTGGTGAATGGTGTTTATTCACGGTTCTTTTTTGAAACAAGCTTTGCTTTCTTTTCGGCCTCGTCTAGGTGCTTAATAAAATCCTGTTCGCCCTGGCTCAGGTCATTTTTGTGTGTCGTTTTGTATTTGTCGTATTCCTCGGTCGCTTTTTTTAGCATGGTTTCGTGGCTGACGGTTCCGGCGTGATCGAGGACTTCGTTTCCGGCCATTTTTAGGAAGTCGTCCAGGCGGCCGATCCAATCGCCCATATGCATCGCTTTTCGGTTCAACGCCTGTAGTTCGGCGAACTCGAGATATGCAGACACAATTCGGTTCAGAATATTGAGTTCATCGGCGGTTAGATAGTTCTTGCCGATCTCCGTTTCTTGCTTGGTCGGTTTCGCTCCTTTGAAATTTGTAAGGCCGAGGTTTGGTTTCTGGGCGTCGATGCGTTTGTAGACGACCTCAGCGGCGGTATTTCCGTGGGCCGCCCAATGCATCTTATTTTGAACGGTTTGGAAAAATTTCATTGCGGCATCGGAATTAGGATCGTAATCGACGCTGGTTGCGAAAATGTCCAGAACTTTGCGCCAGAACACCTTTTCTGACGAACGAATGTCGCGGATGCGTGCGAGCAGCTCGTCAAAATAATTCCCGCCGCCCGCTTCTTTTAAACGCTCGTCATTTAGCGTAAAGCCTTTGACGATATATTCACGGAGCCTTTGCGTTGCCCAAATACGGAATCGCGTTGCGACGCCAGACTTTACCCGGTATCCAACCGAAATTATGGCGTCGAGACTGTAGTATGCCGTGTTGTAGCTTTTCCCATCGGCAGCAGTTGTAAAGAAATTCTTTACAACTGAAACGTCAACCAGTTCACCTTCATCAAAGATGTTTTTTAAATGTTGACCGACGTTCTGTTTCGTCGTCTGAAACAGTTCCGCGAGCTGAGCCTGCGTCAGCCAAACGGTCTCATCCTCAAGCCGAGCTTCGATCCGCGTTTTGCCGTCTTCTGACTGATAGATTATTAGCTCAGTGTTATTCACTTTATTCAAGTTTCGCCCGCTCGCGTTGTTTATTCGCTCTAGACCACCCTCACCGTCGCATTATATACCGCCATATACCGCACGGAAAAATATCAGCTAGTCGATCTTGATCCTCGCCGCCGACGGGTGACGATGGCCGTGCGTTTTAGGTCGAGGAAGAGGCGGCCCTGGCCTGTGGGTTTGGGGTTTTGGAATTTGTGGGTGGCTCGGATGGTGATGTTGTTGGTGCGGCAGAAGGAGGCGGCCGGGATCTCGTAGCTGCCGCGGCGCGGGATGACGGGGAAGGCTCCGGTGGTGCCGGGTTCGACGGCTTCGATGGCGATCTTGGAGACTTTGGGGTTGAAATAGAGCAGCACCTCGGTTGGGCTGCCGAGCAGGCTATAGAGATTGGCGTTTAGCAGTATTCGGCGTTTCGGGCCGATCGTGGCGTGGAGGCGTTCTCTGGGCTGCCGCTCAGGGCCGCCGTAGTGGCGTTCCCAGTTAACATCGAGCGGGAATCTGTGCGGATATTGGCTTTCCATTTTACTTCTCTGCTTGCTTGTTTCATAGATAGCATAACGTTGCGTATAATGTCAAGCAGAAAAAAAAGAGCCTCGATCTTAGATAAACGAGGCTCAATGGGTGCGGAGGGTGCTGTATTTTGAACAACTGGTGTCGTGCTGACACAAATTGAGATCCCCCAAACCGGTATTGAGATGAAAAGTATCCGCGACTAGGGACCATCCCGTTCCTGCGGGGAACCAAAACTACCGCATCGGTGATGAGGAAACGACCGTGATCGTCGTGCCCTGCTGAAGCTGAATGTCGCCTTTTCCTTGTACGGCGACGGTTCCAGCTCCGCCACCTGCACCGATCACTGCACCGATGGCCGCTCCCTTGGCTCCGCCGGCGATGGCACCGATAACGGCACCGATTCCGGCTCCGATACCACCGCGTTTAGCAGTTTGGCGCGTCTGACTTTCGCCCTTGATCGAACCCTCATTATCAACGGTGACGTTCTTGCCATTGAGTGCCTGAACTGACTGCAGATTGCCCGCAAAATCGAATGTCTGACCGTTTCTGAGCGTGATCTTTTCGAAATTTAAGGTTAGTTTCGGGTCGCCGGTTACCGTGCCGGAACGCTGAATTCCGGTAACGTAGCCTTCGATCGTCGCACCTCGAAATTCGTCCGGCGTCTGAACCGTCATTCTGAAACGGTCATTGTTCTGCGAGACTTTAGTGTTGATCTCATTGTCCAGGATGCCGGTTACGTAGATGCCGTTCGGCACAGTGTAATTACCCGGACGCGACGTTACAGCCGATGGCGGGCCGCCGACACGGCCGCTCGGATTGCCGGTTACAGTTCCCGCTCCGCCATTTGAAACGCCAGTGGACGTGTCATTATCCGAATATCCGCCGTTAGGATCACTCGTCACCGAACCAGCGCTTTTAATTCCCAACTGCGCTACGGAATCGGTCTTGTTGTAGATGCTTTCGGCAAAAACCGTTTGTTTGAGGTAATCGGTAGTAATACGACGCGTGACCTTCAAAACTTTTCCATCGCTGTCCGAGGTGAACGTGATCGTATAATCTGTCTCGCCTCCCAGGCTCGAGACGACGAGCTTTTCACCCGTCAATGTGGCTTTTAGCCTCACAGTTTTGCCCGCCGCCGTCTGTTCAGACTTCTCACGGCCATCCGCCACAAATGTGACCGGCGAGGCGTTTGTCGTCGCAAGCGTGACCTGATTACCGCGAATATCAAGGGCGATCTGTTCAGGTGCGGCCAGTTTATCCTTCAGATCAGTTCCCTGGTCGGCGTTAACACCCGAATCGGAAACGATCTCATCGACACTTTCGCTCCGAGCCGCGTCGAGGTCGTATGTGCCTGACAGGCCGACACTTAGAGTTCTCGGCTGTACGGCTATCGAGCCGGAATTCGTATTATAGGGTACGGAGCGTCCACTCCAACTCGGCGTAAGGCCGTAGTTCGTTCCAAGCCGCTCGATCTGACGCTTAACACCCGCCCAATCATCCTCCACCCGCTGATTCTGCCTGCTCGCCAGCATGAAATCCTCGATCCTCCGAGCCGCCGCCACGATCGCACTCACATCGTCACGATTCTCACGCTTACGATCATACAGATCCTGAAACTGCTGAACGCTATTTCGCAACGCCCTTATGTCCCCCGAGACATCAGAAAGCTGCCCGCTATTGGCGGACGTGCTCTGCATCTGGTACCGCAGATTCGTCTCAAAATCCTCGATCTTGGAATTAAGGCTGCGGACAGCGTCGCTAATATCGCGATCACTTCGCTTTTGCGCCGATACCGGCAGACAAAGTCCAAAGATCAATGTAAAAAGTACAATAGGAAGCGAAAGTGTATATCTCATGTGCTCAATCTACCTCGTTAGTGATCTCTATCCCATCTAGTCAGATTCCACCACCATTTAGGAAGCATATTTCGTGCCAACGGTTGTAATCGATACCATGCGACATCCATGGTCTGTGGTAAAATCTCGCTAACCCTTTGAAAGTGGTCCTATTTTTAATCAAAAGCAGCGTTTCAAGTACCTGCTCAATTTCAACCATTTCGTGCATGCCAATGCTGTTTTCGCATGTGTAGATATTAGAAGCCACGACATTTTCTCTATCTCTTAATTTTTAACTTTGATGAAAACACAGACCATACTCGCCTTATTGTTCCCGTTACTTTTTCTTTCCGCCGACGCGCAAACGCTTCATTCTCCAAAGATAGCCGGTCAGACTGTTTCCGATAATGTCCATGTTGAGATAGTCAGGGCGGAAGATTCGCGCGACGTATTCCCGCTTCTCTCGATGCTAACGGATGACAATCCCGCGCTAAGGTATCGAGCGGCCCTTGCGGCAGGTCGAATCGGTGACGATGCGGCGGTGCCGGGACTGATATCTTTGTTGGCGGACAAAAATGTCGATGTCCAAGTCATGGCAACATTTGCGCTTGGCGAGATCGAATCAGCAAAAGGGTCAGATGCCATTCTGCAGATCCTCAAAGATAAAGATGTTTCCGAACGTGTTCGAGCCCGCGCGGTTGAGGCCGCAGGTAAGATCGTGGCGGCAAATGTTCGTGACTCACGATCAAAAGATCTGAGCGACGCGATCGTCGCCACGCTGAAAACCGAGGATTTGCTCGCATCGAGCCAAAATCGGGAGGTTGTGCTGCTGGCCATAACCGCAGTTCTCAGGGCTAGGCCTGTTGGTTCCGAGGTGGTCGTTGCTAAGTTTCTGACAAATCCGGATCCCAGGGTTCGTGGCGACGCCGGTAACACGCTATCACGTTTAAGGGCCAAGAATGCGAATCCTGAACTGCGATCGATGCTTCGGCGTGACCCAGATGTTAACGCACGAGCAAACGCGGCTAGGGCTCTCGGAGCTGCTGAGGATAAAGAGTCGTACGACTTATTGCTTGATGCTGCCGTAAATGGCGATGACCAGCGTGTACGTGTTTCCGCAATAAGGTCTTTGGGATCATTGCGGGAAGGCAAAGCAGTCAAGCCGTTGATCGAGCACGGCATGGGTCTGATAGCGAAAGCCGGACTCTCCAAGTCTCTAAACCCTTCACAGAGATCGGAGCTTCTCGAGATCGCAACTGTTGTCGGGCGTTTGGTTCCGAATTCCTTCAACGATGACGCGGTAGATTTTCTACAGGCGTTGCGCAAGCTTGACCGATTTCGAGCCGGTGAAACTGAGGTCGCATTGGCATCGGTTGCACCTTCGGGATATGTTGCCGAGTTCAACCTCGATAACAATGGATATACGGACTGGCGAGTTGCAGATGCATACGCACAGGGACTCGGTTCAATAGCGGCCTCATCAGATCTGACGCTCAAACTTAACGCGGCAAAAAGATTAACAGCTTTCATAAATGGTATGGCGACCGGTGTAAAACCTCGCTATCAGAGCGAGATGCTCAAAGCTATTCCGGCTCTTCAGAGGACGAACGCGGCTTTTAAGCCCGACAATCTTAACGACATTCTTAGAAATATGCTTAAGAATGAGGATGTTAACGTTAGAGCAACGGCAGCAAGTCTGATCGCAGATCAGCCTCAGAACAAGGAGAATATTGATGCTCTCAAAAGTGCCTTCAGCAACTCGTTCATTCGAGATAAAAATTCAGATGACGCGTTGCTTGGGATAATGGGGGCTATCTACCGTTTGAATAAGCGAGAGTCCGTCGGAATTCTCTTGACTGCTCTCAATTCTCCCAACTATCTCGTGCGACGTAGAGCATTCCAAATGCTGGCAGATGTTGAACTGCAAAAGGATTTCCCGGGCATAGCGATCTCTCTCGAAGACGCTCGAAAGAAGCGGCAGGACAAGGTTTTGCCTTATCAGCAGATCGCCCAGTCCCGTTTGGGCCAAGTGTTGTATACGACTGCCGATTACCGTAGGGCTCTCGCGCGAACTAATGGCTCGGCGACTGCAGTTTTTCAAACCACGAAAGGGAAGTTCTCGATCTCGCTCAACGGCGGAGATGCACCGTTGACGGTTGACAACTTCGTCAGGCTTGCCCGGGTCGGTTATTTCAATGGGTCCGAGGTGCATCGCGTGGTAGCCAATTTTGTCATGCAGGATGGCGATCCTACCGGTACAGGTTCTGGTGGCCCGGGGCTTTCTATTCGCTGCGAAATAAACATGGCTGAGTTTGTGCGCGGATCTGTCGGTATGGCTCTTTCAGGAAAGGATACCGGCGGATCACAGTGGTTTGTTGACCATGCTCCGCAGCCACATCTCGATGGCGGATACACGGTGTTCGGTAAGGTGAACGAAAGTGACATGAAGGTCGTAGATAACATCGTGCGTGGCGACCGGATACTTAGCGTGAGGATAATTGAGAAAAGCTCACCGCAAGGTCCAGTTCGACGATCCGTTAAAAGGAGATAGCCATGGAGCCTGTGACCGAACTTCAAACAAGAAAGCAGATCGAGGTCGAAAAAGGGCTGGATGATCTTGCATACTATCTTGATGGACTGTTCAAGGTGCCGGGTGTTGGTTGGCGATTTGGCCTGGATTCGCTCATCGGCCTTATCCCGAATATCGGGGATACGCTGACCTCTTTTGCCTCATTCTACATACTCATTGCCGGCGTTCGCTACGGTGTACCTAAGATCACGTTGCTGAGGATGGCTTTCAACATCGGTTTGGACTACATTGTTGGTGCAATTCCATTTATCGGTGATGCCTTTGACTTTGTCTGGAAGGCAAATAAGCAAAATATGGATCTGATCCGTACACGAGCTGCGGGTCACGGCAAAGGCACGACGAGCGACTACGTGTTTGTGATAGGGCTGATATTCTTGCTCATCGCACTTTTGATCGGCTCGATATTGGCCAGCATTTGGATCTTCTCCGCCGTTATCTGGTGGTTGATGTCACTCGTCTGAAAACGGGCGTTCGGTCATGCCGATCGAACGCCCGTATCATTTTCCAAACCGCACTACGCCGTAGCTGCCTGCGTTCCGAACATTTTGTCGAGAGCGGTCTGTAATACGCCAATCCCAAATTCACCAGCAGCCCTTGTTTTAAGCTTGCCGTCGGCGTCGAACAGATAGTAAACAGGCACCCAACCTTGTTCGTTCAGAAACGCATCCTTCAGTTTGTGAAGGCTATCGACCGCCGTCGGTTCGGTGATCTTGTTTGCCTCGATAGCTTCGTTTACCGTATCGAGATCGGTGTCGGCTTCGTACCGCGGCATGTGGACCGCGACCGTTTTGAGTCCGAGAGCTCCGTACTTCGCCTTGATATCGTTAAGCTGCGGCATCTTATCTTTGCAGATACCACACGAAACGGCCCAAAAATGGACCAGTACGGGATTGCCCTTGGCGTGTTCTAATGTGTCTGCGAGCGAGCCGTTGAACCACGTGGTTGCCCCTTCGAGCGACGGCATCGCATCTCCAATTCTCATTGGCATAGTTTTACTCCGTAAAAAGTTGCAGAGTTACCATAGTTGCGGAGTACCAGAGTTAAAAAGACGTTTCTCCAACTCTGGTACTCTCAAAACTACAAAACTCTCTAAACTCAAACCTTCAGGTTTGAATCACCCGGCTTCCAATCAGCCGAGCACAATCCGCCGGTCTGCAATCCCTGTAGAACGCGGAGCGTTTCGTCGACCGAGCGTCCGATGTTCAGATCGTGGACGACCGCATACTGTAGAACGCCGTCCGGATTGATGATGTAGAGGCCGCGAAGAGCGATGTTGGCTTCCTCGACGAGGATGTTATATGCACGAGCGAGCTTGCCCCCGACGTCGGACGCGAGCGGGTACTGCAGGCCTTCGATACCGTTCTTGTCACGCGGCGTGTTTATCCAAGCACGGTGCGAGTGGACCGAGTCGGTCGAGATGCCGATAACCTCGGCTCCGACGCCGTTCAGCTCTTCCAAACGATCCGAAAATGCGGTCAGCTCGGTCGGGCAGACGAACGTGAAATCGAGCGGGTAGAACAAGAGAACGAGCCATTTGCCCTTGTAATCGGAAAGCTTGACGTTCTCGGCCAGCGTTTCCATATTTTTGGTCGACGGCATGTTAAAATCCGGTGCCGGTTTGCCGACCTTGGCGAGGGTTGTTGTGTTTTCTAATGCAGTTGCTGTAGCTGTTGACATGTGTTTTTATCTATCTCCTAAGTTCTTTGTAATTAGTTTTTATCAGTGCAATCGGGACAGGTCCCGCGTAAAGTAAACTCCAAAAATTCCGGCCGAAAGTTCGCCAATGCCGCCGCTTGATCAATAAGATCGGATGGATGCTCTAACTCGATATCTACAAGTTTGCCGCACGCCGTGCAGATCGCATGATCGTGTCTCGCGGTTATTCGGTCAAATCTGCTGGCCCCATTGCCGAATTGTATCTCGGCAATATGTCCAGCCTCTTTCAAAAACCTGAGCGAGTTATAAACGGTTGCAAACGAAATTGACGGCAGCTTTGCTTTGGAATCTGCGAAAACCTCATTTGCTGTCAAATGCGAACCAGACTCACGAATAACGGACAGCACAACTTTCCTCTGCCGCGTCAGTCCCAAATCTTGTGTTGAATCGATCTTCATAATTTTCGACCAAATTTAGAATAATTCTAATTCTAATAAATGTCAATAGCCTCGAGAGTTTCTACCGATCTACTGTCCCACGGTGGGACAGTTTGCGACAGAATTGGAATGCTATATATACTTACAAATAAACGACTTACGCCTGTGACAGAAAGTGTCCCACTGTCCCACGCAAATTTATTTATCGTCTGTCCCATAGAAGCCGATGATTTAGTTAACAATAAATACCCCTCCTCACTTACATCCAATCGAGACACTTTCCTTCCAAATATGTATTCCAAATCAAATATTATATCACAGATGCAACGTCCTGAAGAATGGTTGCTTCCGAATTGCGGAGGTCCTGACTGGATCAATTGGGATCAGTAAGAGGGAAAGTCGGCACCTGCGGGAACGAGCCAGAAGGTGATCTTATCATCCTTGCGGTTTGAGGTGACGATCTTTGTGCGGCCATCTAGCCCGTTGGCTTTCAGAGCCAGGCGTCTATTGAGCAGTGAGATCTTGGATCTCGCAGAACCGCTTTTGCCTGTGGAGACCGATATGAATAAGAGAGCGGTTGGGTTCTGTGCTATTTGCAGGCGTACGGAATCAAAAATGGACTCCGGAAACTTCGATACATTTCCGCGTGATTCGTTTAGGTTTGTGGCCACGGGGCCACGATCGATCGACATCGCTTCCGAAGCCTCGTTCGGGCATCCATCGGGCAGGCCGATCACCTTAACCATTGCGGTTAAGTTGTCGTACGTGAATGGAGCTTCGATCTGGGTTGTTCCCTGGCCGCGAACCATCCCGAGCTCGCCATCCCGCGTAACCACTTTCCACAAGTACGACAATCCGACCGCTTTCTCGGCTGGCTCTATTATTACTCTGTAGGGGATCGGTTCGCCGGGAGCAGGGAAGCCGCCACCAACAACGTAGACCTTGGGGCAATCGTTACTTTGACCGCTAACGAGCGAAACAAGCGTGACGAGGGCGAACAATAGAAAAATAGATCTTCGCACCCCACTAATTTACACCAAAAGGAAGAGATCGTAGAGTATTTTGTTACGTCAGGTCAAAAAAGCCGGGCGGACATCGGACCGCCCGGAAAAGAGTTGATCGACGTGGGAACTTGTCAGGTGCCTCTTCAACGGAGGTCCGCAGTAGATCAGCGTATGGCCGCAGATTAAAATGACCGCGATTCCGACTACGCATCGACGTACCTTTAATTTGATTTGTGTAGCTCTTAGATCGGGAACTGCCAGCGATATGCTGTGGTGGGAAGATGGAAGCGGGCCGTTGAAACTTGGCCCGCTTTCGGATAAGTTGCGATGCTTATGGTCTCCCTGCTTTAGCCGGTGTAGGAACGGCCTTAACATTCATAGCCTTTGGAGCTGCGGGATAGCTTGGCGTGCCAACCTTATAAACGACACCGTTCTCGCTCACCTTTTTGTAGGTTGTCGGTACCGCAAACAGTGACGGATCAGGTTCTGCGCGTACGATATTCGTCAGCTTATAGACCTGTTCGCCAAAACGAGGATCGGTATTCTTCGAGTAAACCACCATACCGATATCCTTCGAATACCAGCGTTCATAAACGATCTCGATCGGACGTTCATTGCCGATGGCACCAGCGGGGATCGTCGTTGTTCGGCGTGTTCCCTCAGCCATGACGCCCTCGAAATCACGCTGGCCGAGTTCCTCGGTGTTAGTTTCGTATTTAGTTGCCGACGTGCTTGCGATACTGGTGACTGATGCGGGAAAGCCCTGGACCGTATGCATGGCAAGCGGGGCTATCGTCCGCCCCTCGGTCGCAAGGCTGCCATTCAATTCATGAGCCTTTCGCGATTCGATCACACGTCCCTCGACGGCACGGCCGCTGGTCGCTCCGGCGATCGTGAGCTGTTTTCCTTCGCCGAGTTCGAGAACGCGAGCTGTTTTCAACTCTGAGTCGAGCAGATACTTCTGCCCAACGACAGGATTCGTGATCGAAACTCCGTTGCCAAACGAAAAGGTCGTTCCGAAAACTCCGCCCATGCCGCCCGAGCCTTCACGACGCGTACGGCCTTCGCTGTTGCGGTAAAACTTGCCGGTAGAATTGCGAACTATGCGGTTGCCGTCCGCAAGGGTTTGAACGCTTTCATTCACTTCCTCGGCTGACAATGGTGAATTTTTTTGCAGACTGCGGTTCTGTGAGGCTGACAATTCAGCTACAACTCTGGCTGCTTGATACGACTTGGAACTATCGCCATACGCCTTTGTGGCTTCGGCATAGATCTTGGCAGCCTCGGCCGGGGCTTGAGCCGCCGGTTGCTGTGCCATCGCCACACCCGCAGATGCCGCGACGATTAATGTACTAATTAGGATCTTCATTTTCTCTCCTTCGATGCAAATAAATTAATTGACCACGCGTATGGCTCGTGTTACGCCGTCGCGGCCAATTAGCAGATCGGCTTTTACGATCTCGTCATCATTCTCTAACGGAATGCTGACACCGAGCGCAAAAAGCGATGAACGCTTCATCTCAACTCTGATCACCTGGCCACCGGCGGACGTTTCGTCCGGGTCGCCGGTGTATGAAACCGGGATAAATCGTGTATCCGGTTCCGAAGCACGCTCTGGCCGGGTTACCGGCTCGGTGCGTGTAAAAATAGCTTTTTCGACCTTTAGACGGTCTTCTTTGGTCGTACGGTCCGCCGAAAGTTTACCAGTGATCGGCTGAGGAGGAACCTCGGACCGTACGACCTCCGGATCGGCAATATCCGGAACTTGATCTAAAACTGCAATCTGAACCGGAGCTTTTTGCGGCACTTCCTTATTATTAAGAACCGCGAGTGCCGCGGCGGCGGCGAAAGTCATGGCAATGCCCGACCACGCAAGAACATACCTGCGAGCCGGTAAAACGTGAGCCGTAACCGGTGCGGCGGCGGCCGGAGCATTTTGAATGCGCTTTTGGATCAGCGAAAAAAGCTCGGGTTTCGCAACGATCTGGTCGATCTCAGCCGCCGACAGCGGTTCGCTCTTAAAGACCGCTTTGCCGATCGACTCCAGTTCCGTGTTGTTTAATTTGCGTTTAATCATCGCTCAATACAAATGACGGCGCGTGCGCCCGTCTGGTTACAAAAGCCGCTTCAAAACCTTTTTCATCGTTGCCCTCGCCCGCCATGCGCGAACTTTAACATTTGCCCGCGACAGGCCCAGAACCTCGGCTATGTCTGCCGTCGTCATATCTTCGGCATAGAGCATCTGCAGCAGCAGCCGGTCGTCCTCGGGCACCATTGCCATCAGCTTGTCGGCGAGATCGCGGTCGAGCAGGTTCTTTTCAGGAGCGAGAGAGACATCGGCAGTTACGGTAAGTAGAATGTCGGCTTCGGATTCGGAAAGGTCGCAGTTCAGCCGCTCAGGTTTACGTTTCTGCGTGCGGAGAACATCGAAACAGGCGTTGCAGGTGATCTTGACGAGCCAGCTCGACAATGAACGGTCGTATTTGCCGCGAAAAGATTCGAGTTCGGAAAATGCCTTGGTAAAAGCGATCTGAACGATCTCCTCGATCTCCTCATGCCGCCGAAAATACCGGCTCGCCACAACCGCGACCAAGCGCTTGTGCCGGTCAAATATCTCTTCAAAAGCATACGCATCGCCCGCCAACACCAAGTCCACGAGCTGCCTGTCCGTACGCTCGGCATGAACGTACGCCTCAGGCGCAGCCTCGTCAACTCGGTGTAAGATCTCCTCTTTCTGCAATGCGGTATAACTACTCATGCAAGATGCGGCCGTTGAAATCAATGACGCAGGGCCATGTTCAATGGTTACAAAATAAATACACCGCGAGGCGAAGAAATCGGACAATTTCTGCATGCAGCAGCCCGCACGAAATAAGGGCTCTGATTGAGAACTCAGAAACGCCATGGACGTGACGACCTCAGCGTCGAATGCCTTCCAACAGCGCCCTTACTTCGTGCGGGCTTCTGCATCCGGTATTCCGCTGAAAGCTTGCCCGCGAATCAGTCATTCGCCCGATCTATCAACAACTTCCGTCTCGCCTGCACTACTAGGCCAGGGCGTCGGGAGGTTACGTCGATTGTTCGTTCGGTGATGCCGCGGGTTTCGGCAACGGGGAATTTTGGGGTGTAGGTGACGACGTAGGACGAGTCGATCATGCGGGCTACGAGGGCGGCTTTTTCTTTCATTTCGTCGACACCGATGGGCAGGATGAATTCGCCATTGGTGTTGACGGCGAGTTTTTCGAGCTGCTCCTCGGCGGTTTTTAGGTCGGTCTTGCGGGCCTTCATTTTGTTGATCAGGGTGCGGTCGAGGTTAATGGTCGGGCCGATCTTTACGCCTTTATCCTTGACGCCGTTCGGCAGCGTGGCGGCGATCTCGTCGGGCATGGCTTTTGGCGGCGGCGTGTTTGAGATGCCTTTTGTACGCGGTTCGATATCGGCGGCTTCCATGCTGGTGTAGCTGAGCACGTGAACGGTGATATCGGTCGTCAAAAGCCGCTGCATCGCGTCAAATTTCTCGCTCGAGCGGCCAAAGCTGTCGGTGCCGTCAGTGATCAGAACGAGGTGTTTATTATCGAGCCCGGCCTTGGTCAGGTAGTCGGTCGCGAGTTTAAGAGCTTCGACAAACGCTGAGCGGCGACCGAATTTTGTTTTCTTGATCGCGTCTGTTGTCGCTCCGCGATCCTCGGTCCACTCGGAGACGAGCTCTGCCTTGTCGCTGTACTGCAGCAGCGAAACCGCATCGCCCGGCCGCAGGGCATTGACCAGCCCGAAAGCCGTTTTTCGCGTAGTATCGAGCGATTTCATACTGCGAAGCTCGCCGCCCGTGTCCATCACGATCAGGACATTTGCCGGAATGCGGCGAACGCTTTCGGGCAAGTGGATGATGTTGTTTTCCGTGATCACGAGGTCCTTTGCAGTGACATCGCGGAAAAAGTCGCCATTTTCGTCAAAGGCGAGCACGTTCAGCTTGATCTCTTCCGTAACGACTTTTACCGTGTCATCGGACGGTGTAGGGGTCGGAGTAGCTTGAACCCGGCCGCTCTGAGCCGCCGCACTCGCCGAAAAAATACAAACGCCTGCGAATGCCACAGCTATCGATCTCAGTTGGGTTAACAGTCTCATTGACTATTTGATGCGAGCGGCGGACAAATATTTGTATTCTAGCTTAAGTCTATAAGCGAGGGTTTTCTTCGACAAAATCGATCAACTTTCCTACATAGCTATCGAATGGCGGACAGGAGATGTCGATCCGCTCGAGCAATTCAGTCGCGACCGAGGTGTCGTACGTCTGGGAAATGAAAAAGTAGGGAACAGCATGGTGCGGCAATCCCGTGACGGCCGGCGAAATTCCAGTGTGTAAAAACCATTCAGCCACTTTCTGCGGCAGCTGAAACTCGGAACGCCTGCCGCAAAGGTCTTTAACGATCACGTCGAATATCTCAGTGGTTGTCAGAGGCCTCGGATCTGCCAGGGCGATCGTTCGACCGGTGGCGTGTGGGTCAAAAGAAAGGCGATAGATACTTTCGACCACGAAATCGACCGGAACGAGATTAAGCCGAACTGAGGGATTTCCAATATTCAGTAACCGTAAGATCGACGGAGCCCGGCGCAAAAAATTGATCAGGTAATATATCCCGTCGTACTTCGCCGTCTCGCCTGATCGTGAGTCGCCTACCACAACCGCCGGGCGAAAGATCGTGACGGGCAAGTAGCTTTTTAACCTTTCGACCTCGATCTCAGCCAGATATTTGGTTTCCTCGTAAAAATTGCGAAATCCTGCCTTATGCTCCAGCTCAGTTTCCTGGATAACACCTGGGCGCTTTCCGGCGACGTAGCATGTCGAGATATAGTTATAACGACGCAGGTTTTTTATCGAACAGACCACGTCATTAACGTGCTTGGTACCCTCGAGATTTACGTTAAAGGCTATGTCCTTAGATACACCGAGATCATATGCCGCTGCGAGGTGAAAGACGTCGGTCGTCTCATACTGGATCGTCTCAAGATCAGCATTTGAGATGCCGAGGTTTGGCTGAGTTATATCGCCCTCAACGATCACAAAACTTTCTAGCGGCACCTGTGCGATCTCCGCAATTTCCTCGATCTCCTCCATCGCACGTTTGATCAATTGGGGTTGGACCAGCAGGAAATACTGAGTTTCCGGTTTCAGCAGACGTTCGAGCAGACGCCCGGCAATGAAGCCCGGAAAACCGGTGATGAAAATTGATTCGCGATAGAGCATAGAACGAGAGAACATTTTACCAATTTAGTCAGAATTTTGGTTCGCTCAAGGACGCAAATCACACAAAAAAAGTGTTTACATCGGCCGCCTGTCTGTGGTAACTTTTCAATCGCTCTGTAAGTGTATGAAAATTCAGGAAATGCGTTCCGGGATCCTGCATCTAAACAGGAAAATGGATACGGCTGTAAAAAATAATGTTTTCGAGATGAGGTCGATAGGTGAAGCCATCTTTGACGATGTGCTGCCTAGCGCTGTTCAGAGCGAGTTAGAAAAACCTATGTGGTCGGTCGTTTCGTTCAATCAAAGACAGGCAGGCGGGTTGACGTATAAGCAGGCGACCGATCTGCTCTTCGAGCTTGATGCTTACGATATCCCGGGCCTCTGCATAGTTACCGACGATGCCGCCGCTCGGATCGTCGTCTAAAATTCCAAGATAACCTTGCCAAAACTCTCATTCGAGCCGAGATAGCGATAGGCATCGACGACATCCAGTGCCGAAAAAATACGATCTACATTTGGTTTAATTGTTTGTTCCTTGAGGAACGGCATGACGTCGCGGACAAAATGGCTCGTCGCGAGAGCCTTCTCCTCGGTTGAGCGTCCTCTAAGAACTGTTCCAATTATCCTAGCCCGTTTTTGAAGAGCTACCGACATATTGAATTCCGCTTTTGATCCTGATGTCAGCCCGACAAGCATTAAGGTGCCACCGGTTGCGAGGCAGACGAGATTTTGCTGAAAATAGGCTCCACCCACGAGGTCGAGGATCGCATTCACACCTTTTCCATTCGTGATTTCTATAATCTCATCGCTAAACGAAGTGGGATCGTCGATAATGAAACCAGCGTCCAATCCAAAAGATCCAGATCTGTCGATCTTGTCGGCCGAGCGCGAGGTTCCGATGACTGTACATCCAAGAGCCTTAGCGATCTGAAGAGCGGCGAGGCCGACCCCGGAACCGACCGCGTGGATCAGAACCGTATCTCCATTGGTTACTCCGGCTTGTGTGATAAGCGCATCGTGGGCGGTTATGAAAGCTTCGGGTATAGCGGCGGCTTCTGCGAAAGTGAGATCATCGGGAAATCGGGCAATAGTTTGCTGGTTCGTAAGCAAATACTCGGCTTGAGCCTCTCCGGCGGTGATGCCAAACACGCGGTCGCCAGGCTGCCACTTGCTGACGGCCTCGCCCACGCTTTCGATCTCTCCGGCAAACTCTAGGCCCGGGATCGCTGGCGAGTAGCCAACCGGCGGCGGATAAAGCCCTCGCACCTGTAAAAGGTCCGCTCTATTCAATCCCGCTGCCCGGACGCGAACTCTGACCTGATCGGCTGTTGGAAGCGGCGGGTCTTCGACATCTTTTAGCGAGATATCGAGATCGGGTCCGAAAGAGTTGATGTAAACGGCCTTCACTATTTTTTGAGTTTAGGAACTATATCTTTTGCCTTTAATGAGTTGCCGGTTGCCCTCTCGAGATCAGCGATCGCCTTATTTAGCTCAGTACGAGCCCGGAGCTCGTTGCTGCGAGCGATCGTCAGGGCTGTTTGGCGTTCGAGCACCTTATAGACATCAGATTGACCCTCGTCCAGCTTTCTTTGCTCTGACTCGTACTGCGTGACCGAGTTTTCACGAGCGATGGCCGCTGATCGAAGCCGCGCCTCGCCGGTCCGTATCGCCTGCAGTGCATTTCTGACATCGACCTGGATCGATTGCTCGAGTTGTTCACGCTGAGTTTCCAGGCGTTCGGCCTCGACGAGAGTTCGTCCCAGCTGAGCCTCTGCCGTCTTATCTCCGAATAGTGGGAGATTGAAATTGATGCCAAAACGTAGTACCGGATAGCGATTTGCAAATAACCCGCCGAATGGGTTGCCGGTCAAGAGTGCCAGATTGGCCTGCTGCTGAGCACAGGCAGGCGATGCCGGGTCAGTCGAACAGGCAGTCGGGAAGGTTGGGCTGAAATTGGGATTCTGGCTGCCGCCGATCCCGGATGTGTTATAACTCGCGACAAAGTCGATCTGCGGTTTCTTCTGTTCCCGATAAAGCCTTTGGTCGAGACTGTTGATGTCTTTTTGTGTTTTATTTACCTCGATCTCCGGTCTATTCTCTATCGCGAGATCAATTGCCTCGGTCAGGGTAACGCGCGGCGAGGTTATCTCGACGGAATCGGTCGGCGTTAGTGCCTCGTTCCAGATATTTCCGTTGCGATTTGGCGAGAGCAGGTTCTTTATGGCATTTTCAGTTGTGTTCACGACGTTCAGGGCATCGTAAACTGCCTGCTCAAAATTTGCGACCTGCGTTTCAGAGGCGACAATGTCGATCGGTGCGAGCTGGCCTTCTTCGACAAGACGCCCGTTGTGCTCTAGCTGAGCTTTGGCATCGCGAACCGCATCTCGTTGAACTTGTAGATTTCTAAGCGAGTAGGTGAGATCCCAATATGCTTTCTCAACTGTTGCCACGATCTCGATCGAGCGTTGGCGAAACTGAGTATCGGTCAGCGAAATATTCCGTTTTGCGATCTCGATCGACCTACGCTGCTGGTCAAATTTTCGACCGCGAAAGAGCGGCTGTAGAACCGAAAAACTCAAGCCCGTGTTGTATTGCGGACTTAAGATCGAAATAGGATTGTCGGTAGAAATACGAGAATTATTGAAAGCACCGGTAAATACAGTTCCGTAATTCGAAGCGTATGCCTGTAGAGATGCATTGCCCGTGATCGTTCCGACCGTTGTCTTCTGGTTATTGCTGAAAATACTGACGTTCGGCGTGGTTGAACGGTCATAATACACCTGGCCCGACAATCTCGGCTGATAAAATCCCCGAGCGGCCGCCAGGTCAAATTCGGCGATCGTGACCGTTTTTCGAGAAACCTCGATGTCACGGTTATTTTCCATGGCCAGCTCGATCGCTTCGCGGAGAGTTAAGGTTCGCTGCTGCAGCATATCTACGCCAACACGGCCGAGGTCAGGCATTGTCCGGTCGTCCGATCGGTAATTAGGAGCGATCGACGGCACACCTTTTATTTCCTCGGGCGGAGCGTTCTGCTTATCGACGATCACCGGCGTTGCCGTCGGCGTAGGTGTCGCGTCCTGCGCCATAAATGACGCGGGCAAAATTGCGAGCAGAAGAAAATATCTAACTAATGAAAACCGATACATATAAAGATGATCCGCTGCTACTTCGTGATCAATGAACTTGTTGCGGCTGCCGACCGACGCTTGAACACGCCGAAGAGCCGCGATGAAAACTGGTTAAAACGCCGGAAGAGCTTGAGTTCCGAGAGGTCATCAAAAATAGAGTAAAAAACCGGAACGGCAAGCAATGTCAGCAAGAGACACAGCGATTGGCCGCCGACCACGAGTACGCCGATAGATTGGTTGGTTCCCGAGCCGGGGCCCGTAGAGATAACGAGCGGGATCATGCCCGCGACAAGAGCGATCGTCGTCATGAGGATCGGCCTGAGGCGATCTCGATTGGCTTGGATGATGGCGTCATACCGGCTCAATCCCTGGGATCGCAGGTGGCTGGTGTGGTCGATCTGCAAAATAGCGTTCTTCTTAACAACTCCGAACAAGAGCAACAAGCCAAGGCCGGAGAAGATGTTTACTGTTTGACCCATGACCAAAAGGCTAAAGATGCCGAACGGGATCGATAACGGCAGCGTCAGCAGAATCGTCACCGGATGGATGAAGGATTCGAACTGAGCCGCGAGAACGATATACATGAAGATAAAGGAGAGTGCGATCGCGATCAGGAAGTACAGTCCCGCTTTTCCCATTTCTTTTGACTGACCGATATAACCTGTCCTGTACTCGGTCGGGAAGTTTAGGTCCTTGATCGCCTCATTGATACCGTCCTGGATGCTCTGTGCAGAACCGCCCGGCCTCGTGTTGGCCAAGAGCGTGACCTGACGCTGCCGGTTCACGCGTTCGATAGAGCTCGGGCCCGATCCGGTTTGGGTGGTTACCAGATTATCCAGTGTCACCAAACCGACCTTTGATGAAGGAACGATCATCCGTTTAAGACCTTCGACGCTTGAACGGAAATCGTTCTGGGCTCTTACATGAACCTCGTACTGTTCCGTACCTTCGTTGTAGGTGGTTGCTTCCTGTCCCGCGACCAGTATGTTCAGCGCCTGAGACACATCGCCGACCTGCACGCCAAGATCCGCGGCTTTCGTCCTGTTGACGATCAGCTGAACCTCGGGCTTGCCGCTGATAAGTGTCGAGTCAACGTCCACCGCGTCGGGGATCTGCTTCATCTTCTCGACCATCTTTTCCGAATAAACCTCAAGCTGCTTAAGATCCGGCCCGGCGATCATGAATTGAACGTTGGCGTTTCTAAAGCCGCCGCCTGAGAAAGCCTGCACAGGCTGAACGCCTGTTCGCAGATCCGGGAATGACTTGAGCAGGTCGCGGGTGTCGGACATCATCTGTTCCTGAGATTTGTCACGATCGCTGATCTCGGAAAGTTTTACGTAGATGGTTCCGTTGTTAACGACGCCCTGATCTCCACCGCCGACCGTCACGAGAGTGTCGGTAACGCCGGTTTTTTTTCGTATCTCAGAGGCTATCCTTTCGAGCGTCAATGATGTTTCCGACAGCGAGCTTCCCTCAGGTGCCCTGGCCGATACCTCGAACTGTGACTGGTCATCGACCGGCAGAAAGTTTTTGCCTACCATCGCAAACAGTGGAATGATGCTCACGAATACCGCGATGCACAGAACGACGATGAGCCACCGATGAGCCATCGAAAACTTGAGCATGCCCGTGTAAGCGCTATCAATGTAGCGATAAAAACCACGATCTTTTGCCGAGTGTGGCTCGGAATGATGCTCGATCATGCCGTCGCCGTCGATCTGGTCTTCACCCTCGACCGGCTCGCGTTTTTTGACCTTGATCAGCCGGGCGGCAAGCATCGGCGTGAGCGTAAATGAAACAAGAAGTGAGACGCCGACCGCGAATGCGGCGGTCAGGCCAAAGCTAGACATGAAACGTCCGACGATGCCCTGCATAAAGCCGATCGGAACGAACACCGCCATAAGCGACAAGGTGGTGGCGAGAACCGCCAGGCCGATCTCTTTAGTTCCTTCGATCGCTGCCTGAAACGGGTTCATTCCCTTTTCTTCAACGAAACGAAAGATATTCTCAAGCACAACGATCGCGTCGTCGATCACGATACCGACCATCAACGTCAGCGAAAGCATCGTGATCTGGTTCAACGTGTAACCCATCGCATAAATCAGAGCGAAAGTTGCGATGATCGAGGTCGGAATAGCGAGGGCAGCGATAAATGTCGATCGGAGATTCCAGAGAAATAGGAAAACCACGATACATGCGAAGATAGATCCCAGGATCAGATGCTCCTCGATCGCTCCGAGCGAAGCCTCGATGAACCGTGAGTTATCGGCTACAACTCTTAATTCGTAGCCTTTCGGAAGTGTAGGTTTGATCTCCTCAAGGCGTTCTTTAAGCTCACGTGCGACAGCGACTGTGTTTTGGCCGGACTGTTTTGCGACGATGAGCGTGACGGCTGGCAGACCGTTCAGGCGAGCTTCAGATCGCAACTCTTCCGCTCCGTCCTCAACGGTTCCAAGGTCTTTTACCTTAACCTGGTAGCCGCCGCGATCTGCCACGACGACCTGGTTAAAATCATCGATCTTCTTTACTTTTCCTAGCGTTCGTACGCTTGTTTCGGTTTGCCCTTCGTCCAGTCGTCCGCTTGGGAATTCAAGATTTTGAACACGCAGAGCATTCGACACCTGCCCGGGCGTGATGCTGTATGACCGCATCTTGTCCGGATCGACCCAGACATTTACCTGACGCTGACGGCCACCGATGATGGTGACCTGGCCGACGCCGTTGATCGATTCGATACGTTCCTTGACCTGTTTGCGGGCGACCTCGGTCACATCTCGTATATTGGTCGGGGCCGAAACTACGATTCGCAAAACCGGAGCCGCGTCGGAGTCGAGCTTTTGCACCGTTGGTTGTTCTGCCGTGATGGGGAGATTTGGGATCACTGTCTGAACCCTGTTCTCGACCTCCTGGGCCGCCACGTTAACGTCCTTCTCAAGTACGAACTGGACGAAAACGCGGGAAACACCTTCGATGGATGACGAACGAAGTTCATCGATACCGCTGATGGTATTAACTGCTTCCTCGATCTTTTCTGTTATCTCGGTTTCGATCTCCTGCGGCGATGAGCCGAGGTTAACGACCGTGACGGTCACCGTCGGAAAATCGACTTTTGGAAAAAGATCGACACCCAGGCTAAAAAATGAATATGTTCCAACGACGACGAGCGACAAAATGAGCATCGTCGCAAAGACGGGCCTTTTAACGCAAACTTCTGCTAACCACTGCATTGCTTATCTCCGTGCTTCCCGCTTTTTAATTGATCTGGCGAACCATGATTCCGTCCGTTAATGCTCCGACGTTTTCTGAAACGATCATTTCGCCTTCCGCCACGCCTTGTTTGATCTGGATCAGATCGTTCTCAAGCAGGCCTGTCTGAACGAATTGCTCGCGTGCAAAACCGTCCTTGACGATAAACACAGAGCTTATGTCTCCTGCTGTCTTAATAGCCGAAGCCGGGATCATCACAGCACTCTCAGGTTTTGACTGAGTGATGCGGACAGTAGCGAACTGACCGGGCTTGAGCAGGCCTTCACCATTCTGAACTTCGGCCTCGACGATGAGGGTTCGGGCCGTCGTGTTCAAATTCGGTAACAGGCGAACCACCGTTCCAGCAAAACTGCGATCAGGATAGGCACTGGTCTGCATTGAAATACCCTGGCCGACCGCAACCTTGCCGATCGAGGCCTCGGGCACATCGATCCTGAGTCTTAAGGACGACGTGCGAACGATGGTGGCTACCTTTGTGTTTGGGGCATTTGGCGTGAGAAATTCGCCCAGGTCGGCGACTCGATCGGAAACGTAACCGCTGATCGGGGCGAGGATAACGGTATCTGAGACCGATTTGCGGGCGGCATCGACCTGAGTTTCGGCGGTTACAACTCCGCTCCTGGCAGCGGCCACCTGAGCTTCGGCAGAATTTATCGCCCTGACCGCCACAGCGGCATTTGATAGAGATTCATCGAGTTGCCCCAGCAGAGCATCTCTCTGGGCTCGCCGCTGATCGACCGTTGCCTTAGACACATCGCCGGTCGAGAATAGCTTCTCGGCTCTTGCCAGTTCTTTGTCGGCAAGAACAAGATTGGCACGTGTTGATTTGACCTGGGAAAAGCCCTGGATATCAAAAACCTCGCCATCCTTTACACCAAGGCGTATCTGCGCCTGCCTCAACGCAGCAATAGCAGTTCCGACGGCCTTCTTTTGCTGTTCGACCTGTGCCTGGGCCTGCTCTAGCCGGATGCGGGCATCGCGGTCGTCCATCCTTACCAGCACGCTGCCTTTTGTCACATAGCTGCCGACGTCGAAATTGACCTCGACGACCTTGCCGCCGACAACCGGGGCAACATCCGTTTGTGCGTCACTCGCCAGGTTACCGGTTGCCTCAAAATATGTCGGTATCTGTTTTGTGACTGCCTGGGTTGTTTTCACATCGACAGTCGTCGGCGCGGTCGAACTGCTATTCGCATTCGTATTGGTCGAGCCCGAACCGCACCCCGACAGGGATACTAGCCCTATGATCACAAATGCGAAAGATATAACGGTAAAAATCCTGTTTCTCATCATTAATAAATTGCTTTTCAGCGTTTAGGCTCGAATGCCTCTTAGTAAGATCTCCGCAAAATTCTTGGCGGCTTCCTGATTTGTTATATCCAAAAGGTTGCGTTGCTTATCCCAGAGAATATTGTTCAGAGAGTGGTGGATCATCATCCCCATAAATGCGCGGACAGCGATCTTGGGCTCAAATTCGCGGAACGCTCCGTCCCTTTGTCTTTCCTCGATGTACCCGCCGATAAATCCATAAATGCGTGCGACGAACTCACCGAAGAATCGTTCTGCCAGATCGTGCTCCTCGAGGGCGCTGTAAAAGAGCAGCCGCATAAAGCCGACATCCTCGTGATGCTTGTCCAAGGCATTGATGGCAAGATTGTAGAACACGGCAAAATCGTCTTTTTGTCGAATTGCCTCTGCCAGCACCTCATTCTCTTCCCACGGAAATCGCTGAACTCCGTCTTGACAGCCTTTGTTGTGCAAGATCGCGGCATACAGTTCGTCTTTGCTAGCAAAATGGCGAAATACCATCGCCTCGGAAACGCCGGATGCCTTGGCTATCTCTTTAGTCGTCGTGCCCTTAAATCCCCGCTGTGAGAACAGATCGACGGCCGTCTGCAGGATCTGTGCTCGACGTGCATCGCCCGTCATGCGGGAAGGGTGGTCACACTTGAAAAAATCTTTGATCAATATCGCTCCTCTAAAGTAAGTGCTTACTTACCAAATTGATAGCCTCGCATTTTCAAATTATCTTTGTCAACTGCAAATGTGATGCGCGTCACATAAAATTAATTATCGGAACAAATTTGTTGTCGATTTCGTTACAACTATTCACGGAACAGATACATCTGAACCGTCGCATTATTGAAAACTTTAATAATTCGGAGGATCTTGATATGTCAGAATTTGAAGCAGAAGTTAAGAAAGCAGAACGTGAATTGGAACAGAGCCTGATACCGGTGGGTGCAACTACGGACAAGGTGACGGATGATGAGTTTTTAGGAGATTTTAAGATGCAGGCACAGGAATACGGACAAAAAATTCAAGACGCGGCCGCCAAAGCCAAGGATTTTGCCAACGATAAATTCGCCCAGGCTGGCGATAAGTTCAAAGAACTCTCGGCCAAAGACCCGAAAGAGCTGGTCGAAGACGCCAAAGAATTCGCCCGCCAAAAACCCGGCCAAACCATCCTCATCTCCGCCGCCATCGGCCTAATTGTGGGTCTGATCCTAAAGGGCGGCCGTAGGTCGTAACCGGACAGAACCATTTATGAGATAAAAGGGTCGTTCAGACATGAACGGCTCTTTTTTTTGTAAAAATTTGTATCTTTTAACACCTTCAATCGTGTAAATTACCCCTAACCTTTTCTGACTCTTTGGGTGGAGATATTTAAGTATGAGCGAAGGTGAAAAACCTATTTTGGGTTCGAGTGGAAGTGAGACTAATCTTCCCGGTGTATTTGGGCTTGGGTTTCTTCTGTTTGGTGGAGTTCTCCTCCCGACAGTTGCCCTGTTTGTCGAATTGGTATGGCGTTGGTGTGCTCAGGAATTCTTTGATCCTATACCGACCTGGTGGCACGTTTTGTTGGTTGCTTTCGTTCCGGCGACGAACCTTCAGACCTGGCTTGCCTTGCGCGAGGGACAAATATCACGTCCGGCGTGGCTTAGCTTTGCTAATGCGGTCGCTTTATTTATCTCCCTTTTCTATGCATTAGCCTTTGCTCCGCTTATACCACTCGCCATCATAGCTATCTTATTACTGTTGGCTGGCCTGCTTCCATTGGCGCCGTTGTTCTCTCTTATCACGGGAATAATGATGCGGCTATGGATTCGGAGGCTTCACCCCAGAGCCACTTCGAAATTGTTTCATTGGAAGGCTTTTGCTGCTGGCTTTCTGTTCGTATCGGCGGTTTTTGGTATTGCCGAATTCAGTTTCGCATTAACACGGCTAGGCATCGTAAAAGCGAATTCATCGGATCCGGCAACGCAGCAAGAGGGTATCTCACTTCTTAAAAGATTCGGTGATGTAGATCACATCTTACGATTGGGATACGACGGGAATGCGGCAGTATCCAGCGAGCTTCTGGTCAAAATGCTCATCCCGGCCGGTCACGGGGACAAAGAACGTTCTGTTTCGAAGCAAGCACAAAAGGCATACTACCGGCTGACAGGACAGAGTTACCGTCAAGTTCCCGTTCCACGAGGAATCAGGAATTGGGAGAGAGTCGAGAACTTTGACGACCTCGATTCTGAGGGCCTGTTTCGGGTCAACAATGGACTTTCGCTTGGGGCTTCCCAAATCGATGGTTCCGTTGATGCAGATGCGGCTCTGGCTTACCTCGAGTGGACTCTGGTTTTCAAGAACCAGTCCATGACGCAGCAGGAGGCAGTTTCTCAAATCCAGATGCCGCCCGGAGCGGTCGCCTCGCGATTAACGCTATGGATCAACGGCGAAGAGCGCGAGGCAGCTTTTGCACGAAGTTCAAGGGTCATCGAGGCATATAACTCGGTCACTGCTAGACGGCTCGATCCGGCCCTCGTGACTACTACGGGAAAAGACCGCATTCAGCTAAAGTGTTTTCCCGTTCCAGCAAACGGTGAGATGAAAGTACGTATAGGCTTCACAGTGCCGCTCGCTCTTGAGAACGACTCAACTGGATTTTTGGCAATGCCGTATTTCCAAGACAGGAATTTCCTCATATCTACAGATCATTCGATCTGGGTCGAATCAAAACGAGAACTAGAGATCGCAAATGCAGCTTTTAAGAACGAGAAAGGGGCAGAAATGTTCGGCGTGCGTGGCAGACTTAGCGATAAAGCGCTTGACGTAGGCTCACCGATAAAAGTCAGTAGATCTCCCGAAATTAAGACGGCGTGGGCGAAGGATACGGTAAATCCCGGCACGATTGTGAAACAAGAACTGCGTCCTGTTACGCAGCCTACAGTTAAAAAGATCGTCTTCGTCGTCGATCCGTCTGCCTCTATGGCTCCATTTAAGGATCAAATAGCTGGTGCAATAAGAAAAATACCGTCCGAGGTACCGCTTGCCGTGGTGCTCGCGAGCGGAAACGGTGTGAATGCTGATATTGTTGCTCCTGCATCCTTATCTGGTACGTCTGGTGAGGTTGCTGAACGAGTAAATATGGCAAGATTCGAAGGTGGAACCGATCCTGTTTCGGCGATCGAGGCTGCATGGGAACTGGGCCATACGGAGCCGGGCAGCGTAATTATCTGGGTACACGGCCCACAGCCAGTCGAGCTTGAGTCGCCCGAAAGACTTGATCAACTATGGAAACGCCGACCGAATGAAGTGCCCGTTTATTCGCTGCAGATCGGCACAGGCCGAAATGCCGTCGAGCGAAGCCTTAACGAGAGCGACGGGGTTTCGACCGTGCTTCGTTTTGGCGATCCCGGTGATGACCTCACCCGCCTTTTCGATAATCTGCTATCGCAAAAACCAACTCTCCAAGCAGTACGCACGGTCGAACGAAGTGTGCCGCTTTCCTCGCCCACAGTGAAGGAAACATCTCAGCACCTGGCACGTTTGTGGGCAAATGACGAGTCTCATAAGCTGCTCAGATCGGGTTCGGAAGCACAAGCAATCGATCTCGCAGTGAAGAATCAACTTGTGACGCGGGTTAGTGGGGCGGTCGTGCTGGAGACTAAACAGCAATACGATCAATTCGGCCTAAAACCCGTTGATCCGAACTCCGTTCCCACGATCCCGGAACCCGAGGAATATCTGCTTTTTGCGGTGATCATTTTTGCCCTCGCATATTTTGCGTGGCGCTTTAGACGAACAAATCTGCAAACTGCCTAAATGGACGGAATTGTTAGACCACAACAGATCGCTATAAGCTCGGTGCTTCACCGGCCCCTGGTGCTATTAGCTATTCAGGCTGTCGCGTTTTGGGCTGTATGGCAATGGGCTATTAGTAGGTTTGCTTCATCAGTTGAAGTAGGTTGGGAGTTCCTTCCCCTTATCGCCATAGGTTTTCTATGTTGGAACACAGGATCCAGCACCCGCACTGACCTAGATCGCAGGGCATTGCTGACTGCTTCTGCTCTAATTGGAGTCTACGCTGCTGCCTTTTTGTTTGTACCCTCTCTTGTTCGAGCAATCCTGGCATTTGCGTCTATTACTGTGGTTGTCAGTTCATGGCGTTTTGGCAGAATCTTTCATCCCGGAATATTTGGCCTGTTCTTGCTAAGCCTGCCGATCGTTGAATCGCTAAATTTCTTCCTCGGCTATCCGATGCGTGTGGTGGTCGGCGAAGCGGTCGTGTTTTTATTGAACCTACAAGGAATCGATGTGTACCGGGAAGGTGTCGGCCTGCATTTCAACGAAACTTTGATATGGATAGATGCTCCGTGCAGCGGAATCAAGATGCTTTGGTTCGGAACCTTTCTGACCATCGTTCTTTCGATATTTCTTAAGTTCGATCTTCTCCGTTTGGCTATTGTCGGTTTTTTGGGGCTGCTAGCCGTCATTTCAGGTAATGTCCTGCGTGCGTCGGCGTTGTTCTATATAGAAAGTGGATTGATAGAGGCTCCGGAATGGATGCATTCTGCGGTAGGCGTCGCGTCTTTTGCACTTACATCCATTTTCATAGTGCTTTTGGTGGGTAAGGCTGCGGAGGTCAAATGGCTAAAGTGATCTTTGTTACAGCTTGCTTGTTCGCTATTATCGTTCCGTTCATGACAACGAATAACACAGCGACCAAAAGTGCCGGAAACCATGACTTTCCGACGGAATTTGAAGGGCGAAGGCTAAATGACCTTGGCCTTTCGGATCGCGAAAAGGGATTTCTTGCCGATTTCCCGGGACAGATAGGTCGATTTAGTGACGGAGATCGCGAGATCATTATTCGCCGCGTGACCGAGGCTACCCGTAAGCTGCATCCCGCTGTTGACTGCTTTAAAGCGGTCGGATTTATAACAGAACCACTGCCGGTCCGAATCGACGAGGCCCAACATCGGTGGTCATGCTTTTCCGCAGTCAAAGAAGGTGACAAATTAAGAGTTTGCGAACGGATAGAAGATAAACGCGGAGGTGTGTGGACGGATGTCTCGTCTTGGTACTGGTCGGCATGGGGAAGCGATCACGCCGAATGGTGGGCATATACAGTGGCTGAAAGATGGACTGACCAACCGCAGCGTTAGAGCTTTAGACGCTCATACTGAGCGTAGAGGGTCATGATCTCCGCGTTGAGTTTTGATTTGGCGGCGAGGTCTTTTTCCTTGTCGCGGAGTTTTACGAGGTCCTCGATCTTTTGTTGAAGGATCTCGATCTTGGTTTCGGGCTTTTTGGGTTTTACGATCTGGTACTTATTGTCCATGTTGCGACTCTAACGTAGTCGGCCGAGATTGTCAGGGTCGTTAGGGTTTAAATAGTAGAAAGGCTGTCCAAACCTATTATGGTTCGGACAGCCTTTTTATGTCTGTAAAAGAAGTTAGACCTGAGCGTGGATCAGACGGCGGGTTTGGTCGCCGAATAGGACGTCGATCTTTTGTGGTTCGATGACGGCGGTGACTTCGCCACGGCCAAATTTGTCGTGGGTCATCGCCTGGCCTTTGCGGTATTTGCGGCTGCGGTCATAGGGCGAGGCGGCTTTTCCGCCGTTAGCCGTAACCGATGTCTTAACACCGCGGGCAAAAGTGCTGACCGTTTCGCAGCCTTCGCAGGCGGCCTTGGTTATTTTGCCTTGTTTGGTTACCGTCACGATCCTGTGACTTTTTTCTTCGTCACATGCCGAACACATCATCTCGATCGTCTGATCGACCGCGTAAGCTGTTTCTTTCATATTTTCACCTGCCAAGTACTATCTGCGACGGCCGAATGGTCGAAAACTCTTGCGAGATGCGGTGCCATTCTTTTTAACTGCCGCAGGAATAAAGTCGTGTCCGCCGAAATCCGGCAGAACAATACGTTCCACCTTTTCACCGGTCAAACGCTCGATGGCTCGCATCGAATGCTCTTCGGCAACCGTGAATAACGTGATCGCACGTCCGTTCTTACCGGCACGGCCTGTACGGCCGATACGGTGAACGTAATCCTCCGGTGCCTCCGGTATATCATAGTTTATCACATGTGAGATCGAATCGATATCGATTCCGCGTGCCGCGACATCGGTTGCGACCAGGACATTTGTGTGTCCCGATTTGAAGCTGCGGAGAGCGGCTTCACGCTGTGACTGTGAACGGTCGCCGTGGATGCGGTTCGATTTGTGTTCACGCTTTTCGAGGATATGTGCGACACGGTCGGCACCACGTTTGGTACGGGTGAAAACGAGCACGCGTTCGAAATCCTCTTTATCAAGCAGATCGAGGAGAAGCGGCATTTTCGATTGCTGTGCAACCGGATATGCGGTCTGTTCAATAGTGACAGCTGCTTTGCCGCGTTTGCTGACCTCAATGAAGGTCGGATCGGTCAGCATCGCGTAGGCAATGTGCTCGATCTCGCCGGACATCGTTGCCGAGAAGAAAAGCGTCTGGCGTTTAGCCGGGATCACCTTGACGATACGTTTGATCGACGGCAAGAAACCCATATCGAGCATGCGATCAGCCTCATCCAATACAAGATGGGTCAATCCGCGAAAATCGATCAGACCCTGATCCATAAAATCGATAAGACGGCCCGGCGTAGCGATGATGATATTTGCACCGCGTTTGAGGCTGTCCATCTGACGTCTGTAGCCCGAACCGCCAATGATCGCCGTACAGGTGATGCCCTTAGGAGCAAACTGTCGGCAGGCAGCCTCGGTCTGATTCGCCAGTTCGCGCGTTGGCGAAAGGACGAGAACTTTGGTTCCCGGTTTGTTTTTGCTTTCGCTCAGATGCTGAATGATCGGCAAAAGGAAAGCTGCGGTTTTGCCTGTACCTGTTTCGGCACTGGCGAGAATGTCTCCACCCTGAAGCAGGACTGGAATTGCTTGTTGCTGAACCGGTGTCGGTTCGGTGAAACCCAACTGCTCGCACTTTTCCGTCAAAAACGGAAGCAAGCCTAAATCTTTAAAAGTCATTAATTGAAAAATATATATATCGACTGAAGATGCATTCCGCGCTATTCAGGCAAACTTATAGTTCACCATGGGCCATCACCGTGAATACAGATGTAAAACACAGTATGGCCGCCGAATATTTCTTCGGGATTGTAATAAGAAGCTACTAACGCGGCGTGATCTTCAGTGTAACGGTAGCAAGGAAGGAACAGCGTTCGAGGTTTCACAATAAGGAAACTCTTCTAACAGTTATAAACGAACCGTTTCTCGAACTATCATTTACGCCCTAACAGAAAGGCGAGTCTTACCGTCGATGAATGAGATACGGAATTATCAAATTGTGAGATTACAACAGTTTACAGGAAATAGCAAGCTAATATTTTGCCAGCCATTCAGCGGCGATTTCCTTGGGAGTCCGCTTGTTGCCGTCAACCTCGTAGTTCATCTTGCGCATGTCCTCGGTTGAAATAGAATTTTTTAGTTCAGAAAGGACAGAATTCAACGTTCCGCTGACTTCCTGACGCGCGATGTAAACGGCCTGATAGGGAGGGAAGTAGCGCTTGTCATCTGCAAGTTGGAATAGGTCTAACGCGGCGATCAGTCCGTCGGTCGAGTTGCCGGCGATGATGTCTAGTTCGCCGGACTGAAGGGCTCGGTACGTGAGTGAAAGATCCATTTCGCGAGGCTGTTTGGCAAAAGAAAAGCCGTAAACTTTTGAAAATCCTGCATAGCCATCGGCCCGCGACATAAAATCCTGGCCAAACCCGGCTTTCCAATTCCTGGCTAGCGGCACTGCGTCGGAAATGGTTTTCAAGTTGTTGGTTCGAGCCACTTCCCCGCGAACGAGGATGGCGAAATCGTTTGAGAACCCGAGCGAAGGGCTGACATCGAGTTTGAATTTCTCAGCGTACTCGGCTCTTGTTTGCTCATAAACAGCATCGGCGTCGGTGATCGGAGGGTGTTTAAGAATTGCGGTGTAGGCGGTGCCGGTGTATTCGGGGTAGACATCTATCTGTTTTGACAGAAGACTTTCGTGAGCGATGTTGCCGCCGAGTTCGAATTGACGTGTGACCTCAACACCTTGTTTTTCGAGCATCTGAGCGAGAATCTCGGCGAGAATGATAGATTCGGTGAAATCTTTTGAACCGATGACGATCGCTTTCTGATCTTTCTTCTCGATCCCGGTTTCGAGAGTGTTATTTGAGATATCAGATCTAAAATTTGAAATAAGACCTAGACCGACCACGATAGCTAGAGCGCCGGCGACTCCGACGGCAACGAATCTTCGTCGGCCTGCGTGTTCACGTTCACCGATTGTGTAGCTCTTTTCAAATTGACCAAGAGCGAAATCACAGATCAGGGCGAGCAGTGCGGATGCAAGGGCTCCAGCGAGCAGCAAATTATTATCATTCTGCCGCAGGCCGCGAAAGATGTACGTGCCCAATCCGCCCGCCCCAACGGCCGCAGCGACCGTCGCAACACCAACCGAAATAACAACCGCGACCCGAATTCCCGTTAATATCACGGGCATCGCGAGCGGCAGCTCAACGATCCTGAGCCGTTGCCATTCGGTCAATCCGAGAGCGATGGCGGCTTCTTTAGTTTTTGGGTCGATGCCGAGAATACCCGTTACGGTGTTGCGGATCACCGGAAGGAGAGCGTAAAGTGCGAGGGCAATGATAGCAGTTCGAGAGCCGATTCCTCCGATAAATGGAATTGGGATCAGCAATCCAAAGAGTGCCAGGCTGGGCACCGTCTGCATGATGTTCGCAAAGCCGAGTATCGGTGTTTGCAGCGATCTGACACGAGTCAGCAAAATCCCCAGCGGCACGCCAACCAGCACCGCAAAACCCGTCGAAATAAACACAAGAAAAATATGCTCGCGGGTCAGCGTGAGCAGCTCGGGCCAGTTTTGGCGGAGAAATTGTATGAATTCCGGCACTCTAGGCTTATTTCTTTACATACGTCGGCAAAAACTGGGGCGTTACACGACCTTTAGTCAGTTGTTCAAATGCATAAGCATATTTGATCAAAGTCGGCTCGCTCCAGGCTTTGCCCCAGAATGCCATTCCGGTGGCGGAGACCGAGGCTGGAACGGCGGCTCCGGCGGCGTTGGTTGAGGCCGGGATCTCGCGGAGGCCGGTTGGGACCGTGATATATGGATAACCAGCGGTCGCGGCAATGGCCCAGGTTGCTCCGGTTGTTGGCGAGACGAGGGCGTCTAGGTTGTGCTTGGCCATGACGGCATCGATGCCTTCGTTTTGACTGGTTCGTTTTACCGCCGCCATGGCGTCGATGTAGCCTTTGTCCGCAAGGTCGGCTTTTGCCTGAGCCTGGGCAAATAGTTCCTGCCCAAAAAGCGGAAGCTCCTTTTCCCTATTCTCGTCGTTAAACTTGATGAGATCGGCGAGTGTTCTGTATTTTGAGTTTCGCGATGCGAGATATTTGTTCAGGTCGGCCTTAAATTCATATAGCAGGACGTCGAGGCGCTGGGTTTGAACTTTACTGTAATCCGTCTCGAACGTAACGTCGATCAGCGTTGCTCCAGCGGATCGGATCTTATCGATGAATGGCTGATAATAGGCCTTAGTTTGTTCTGCTGTTCGGCCCTGGATAAACTGCATCACGAGCCCAAGCCTTGCTCCTTTGAGTCCATTCGGATCGAGAAACTTTGTGTAGTCTTTCGCCCCTTTCTGGGGGGAATCGGCTGTTATTGCATCCTGTTTATCGGCTCCGACCAAAGCTCCCAGCAGAATTGCGGCGTCGGCAACCGTTCTTGCCATTGGTCCGGCGGTGTCCTGCGTGTGGGCGATGGGAATGATACCGCTCCGCGAAACGAGACCGAGCGTCGGCTTGATGCCGACAACTCCGTTAGTATTAGCGGGGCAGATGATCGATCCGTTAGTTTCCGTACCGACTGCGGCTGCACAGAGATTCGCCGACGGTGCGACACCTGAACCTGAACTCGAACCGCAGGGATTTTGATCCAAATAATACGGATTGTTCGTCTGACCGCCGCGTGCTGACCAGCCGCTGATCGAGCGGTTGCCGCGAAAGTTTGCCCATTCGCTGAGATTTGTTTTGCCGATTATCACGGCTCCGGCCTTGCGTAACTGCTGCACGATAAATGCATCTTGCTTCGGCGTTGGAGCATCCACGAGAGCAAGTGAGCCTGCTGTGGTGAGCATCTTGTCGGCAGTGTCGATGTTGTCTTTGATAAGGATGGGAATGCCGTGCATCGGGCCGCGTACCTTTTTTTGTTTTCGCTCGCGATCCATCTGATCAGCAATAGCGAGAGCGTCGGGATTTAGTTCGATAACCGAGCGGGTTTTCTTGTCGATCACGTCGATGCGTTCGAGGTACATCTCGGTCAGGCGACGCGCGGTTAGCTTCCCTGATTTCATCTGGGCCTGAAGCTCGGCAATCGTGACCTCGACGAGTTCCGGAAACGGATCGCCCGCAGAAACCGCCATTACCTCGCCGTCCGCATTTCTGAATAATGCAATAGCGGCTAAGCCCGCCGCACGAGCCTTTAAAAACTCACGTCTGTTCTGACTTTTATTTTTCATGATTTGCTCAAATAATACCGCAGTTTCGATCAAACCGGCATTGAAATAGTATCGAGATATGCACGAACTAGAGGAACATCAGATCGTCTGAAATTCTCCGGCGTTTCCAACAGAATGATCCTACCTTTTTCCATAAGAGCGATCCTTGTTCCCAGCATCATTGCCTCGTGCAGGTCGTGGGTTACGAAGACGGCGGTTTTGCCGAGTTCTCTCACAAGCTTCGCAAACTCCTTCTGCAAATTCGTCCTAGTGATAGCGTCCAGTGCTCCAAAAGGCTCGTCGAGCAGGAGCAGTTCGGGGTCGGAAACCAGGGCACGGGCAACGCCTACACGTTGGCGTTGGCCGCCGGAGAGTTCGTGAGGGAAACGGTTTGCAAAATTCGCAGGGTCGAGACCGACGAGGTTGAGCATTTCGAAGACTCGCGGCTGGCCTTTCGAATTCGCATCTTTGATCGCTAGGGGCAAGCCGACGTTTTCCTCGACGTTCATATGCGGAAAAAGTCCGCCGTCTTGCAAAACGTAACCTATATGACGACGAAGATCGATCTTATCCCATTCAATGGTGGGTTTTTGTTCGACACAAATTTCGCCAGATGTCGGTTCGATGAGACGGTTGATGAGTTTGAGCGTGGTCGTTTTGCCACAGCCGGATTCGCCGAGCAGGATCAGGATTTCGCCCCGTGAGACTTCGAAATTCAGGCCGTTGAGGATCTGCGTGCCGTCGATCTCGTAGCTAGCGTCGTTGAACTCGACAATTGTCGTGGATTCCAATGCCATGTGAATGCCTTGATTCTATCATCAGCCGAATGTGATATGTTCCTCAGCAATAGGGAATTGCTCAACCTTTTTTGCTCGGATCAGCAGATAGAAAGTGAGAAAGGCTGCGATGCCGCACACTCCAACAAGGGCCGTCATGGCGAGCGAACTTCCATTATTGAAAAAACTCACAAGCGATGAAGCTGTCGCGGCCAGAGCATATTGCAGCGAGCCAAGCAAAGCGGAAGCGGAGCCAGCGTTTTGAGATTGTTCGGACAGCGCACCAGCAGTGGAGTTTGGGAAGACCATTCCTAAACTTGCGACAAAAAGAAAGACTGGAATGACGACGCCCCAGAATCCAAAACTAAACACTCCGGCAATTATCAGCAGCAGACCAAAGAACGCCGTTGCCGAAATGCTGAAACGCAGAATGCTAGTCGGGTCGTACGATCTCACCAGCCTGCCGTTGATCTGAGACAAAGCGATCAGACCGACTGCATTTGAGCCAAATATCCAGCCGTAATACTCGGCAGGAACTCCGAAAAGCTCAATAAAAACAAAAGGTGAGCCGGTAATATAGGCGAACATTCCGGCCTGAGCCAAGCCGCCGGTGAGCGTGAAACCGAGAAAGCGTTTGTTTTTGAGAATGTTGAGATAGATGCCGAACGTCCCGCTCAATCGAACCGTTTGGTCCGGCTCGCGAGTTTCCGGCAAGTATATATAAACCGCTGCCAGACAAAGAGCGCTGATCACCGAGACAACGGCAAAGATAGCGTGCCAGCCGAAAAATAACGCAACGTAACCGCCGATCAGAGGTGCGAGTATCGGAGCTACGCCCATCACGAGCATTAGAAGCGAAAAAACGCGGGCCGATTCGCTGTGGTCAAACAGATCGCGAACCATCGCGCGTGCGATCACAATACCGCCGCAAGCTCCGAGTGCCTGAAAAAACCGCAGAACGATAAGCGTTTCGACGCTTGGAGCAAATGCACAAGCGAACGACGCGATGCAGTAAATGCTAAGCCCGACATACAGCGGCCTTTTTCTGCCAAATCTGTCGGTCGCTGAGCCGTAAAGTAATTGCCCGAATGCCAGTCCGATAAAGAACGCCGCCAGCGACAACTCAACGCGTGCAACCGAAACGCCAAAATCCTCTGCAATTTTCGGAAATGATGGCAGATACATGTCGATCGAAAGCGGAGCAAAAGCCGTAAGTGACGCCAGGATGACAACAAGCAACGCCAGCGGCCGGGGGTTGGCCGTTTGGTGCTTGACGTTGTCGGGCAAATCATTCATTTCGAATACATTAGACCGAATATTTCTATTCCGCTAGTACGGAATAGACGTCCCTCCGTGCCTGATCTACCATGTTACAAAATATGCCTGCACGAAAACCGACAAAAGAAGAACTCGCCGCTGCAGTCGATCTGACGATCGAGGACATCATCGGTCCTGACCTGAAGGTGCTTTTTTGCGGTATCAATCCGGGGTTGTATTCAGGTGCGACCGGACTCCATTTCGCACGGCCGGGAAATCGGTTTTGGAAAGTGCTCTATGGCGCTGGATTCACGGATCGATTACTTGATCCATCGGAAGAGGCTGAACTTCTCAAGAGCGGTTATGGGATCACTTGTTTTGTCGACCGCACGACGGCGAGGGCGGACGAACTTTCGAGGGGCGAATTTATTGAAGGTGGTAAGGCCTTGCTGGAAAAGCTGGATCGGTATAAGCCCAAAATGCTCGCGGTATTAGGCCTTGGAGCATATAGAACCGCATTCGATCGGCCAAAGGCGAAGGTCGGGTTGCAAGCCGAAAAACTTGGCAACACCAGGATCTGGCTGCTGCCAAATACCAGTGGTCTCAACGCAAACTATCAGCTCGCCGATTTTATAAGTCTTTTTAGCGAGATGAGGTCTGCCATCGAGTAATTTACTTGCGAAGTGCTAGAATCGTGCGTGAGTGATCAAAAAGGTACGAGAAAATCTAAAAGATCTAGGGCACCTCACGCCAATGGCTCTGGTCTCAACCTTTTTGCCAATACTCGGCTTCTCGATCATGGTAATTTTTCTCAAGCCGCTGGGACAGTGGCTTCGGGAGAACTGGGAACTCGGCATACTGGTTTTCCTGGCGGGAACTCTGTTTTTTTGCGGACTCGCATTGCTGCCGACAAATGTGATCGGCATTGTGAGCGGCTGGGCATTTAGTTTCGAACTAGGTCTTTTAGTGTTGATGGCCGGCGTTGTGGGTGCTTCGATAATTTCATTTCTTATTAATTCGCGAATGAGCGGAACTCGATTCCCTGAAACGCTGAAAAAGCATCCGAGATCAACCGCTATCTACAATGCACTGCTGCAGGAGAATACAAGGAAAACGACCTTGATCATTCTGCTTCTGCGATTGTCGGTGGTAATGCCCTTTGCATTTACCAATTTTTTGCTGGCGGCGTCGCGTGTGCCATTCTGGGCATTTGTGATCGGAACGGCCGCGGGTATGCTGCCGAGGTCCGCGTCAATGGCGTTTGTTGGTGCGGGGTTGGCGGAGCTGGATCTGAACAACACGCGAGATACGTATCTCTTTGTCATTGGTGCGGTTGCGAGCGTCCTGGCGATAATTGCGATAGCCGTCATCAGCCGAAATGCTCTCGAACGACTCACACAAAACGAAGGGTAGCAGAAGGTCTGATCTTCCCCGCAACATTTTGTTAACAGAGTCAGTTGCCCTAATATACTGTGGGGCAATTGACCCTATTTTTATGATCAGATCAAAAGCAATTATTTTCTTCGCTATTTTGGCTGTTTGCGCATGGTCGGCATGCAAACCAGCCGCACCCGCGAATTCGAATACCGCTGACTCAACCGGCAAAAAGATCCGCATCGGCTTTGCGATGGACGCACTCAAACAGGAACGCTGGCAGAAGGACCGTGATCTGTTTTTAGCACGTGCTGCCGAACTCGGAGCCGAGGTTTTGCTTCAAACAGCTGACGGCAATGATGACGCGCAGATGAAGCAAGTCGAAAGTCTGCTGACGCAGGGCATTGATGTCTTGGTAATCGTTCCGCACAATGCCGAGGTTGCCGGAGCAATGGTCGAAATGGCGAAGAAACAGGGTGTGCTGGTTATCTCGTATGACCGCTTGGTTCGCAACAGCGCACCGGACCTGTATGTTTCATTCGATAATGAAAAGGTTGGCGAGCTACAGGCAAAGTATCTTTTCGAAAAAATGCCAAATGGTAATTATGCGTTGATCGGCGGAGCACCGACGGATAATAACGCGACCCTTTTGCGTAAAGGCCAGATGAATATTCTCCAGGCCGCCATTGATCGTGGGGATATCAAGGTAGTTGCCGACCAATGGGCGAAAGAATGGCTCGTCGAGGAAGCTCTCAAACATGCCGAGAATGCTCTAACGCAAAACAATAACAAGATCGACGCCTTTGTTGTTTCGAACGATGGCACGGCTGGCGGTGTGATCGAGGCACTGAGCAAACAGGGCCTCGCGGGCAAAATTCTCGTCTCCGGCCAGGACGCCGAGCTTGCGGCCCTGCAACGAGTCGTGAAAGGTACGCAGACGATGACCGTTTACAAACCGATCTCGCGTCTGGCTCCTGCAGCGGTCGATGCGGCAGTAGCTCTTGCCAAAAAACAGCCGACCGGAGCGACCCGAACGGTGAACAACGGTCGGATAGATGTTCCGTCGATCCTGATCGAGCCGATCGCGGTCGATAAGGATAATATCGATGCGACTGTTGTCAAAGACGGATTTCAGCCACGCGATAAGATCTATAAGGATTTCCCGCAAAATTAAACGTCGTGCCTAAACCTTCGACAAAGGCAGTGATCCTCGCCCGCGGGCTGGGTACGCGAATGCGTGCCGACGCCGCAGGCGTAGACTTGACGCCGGAGCAGCAACACCTAGCCAATGCCGGCATAAAAGCGCTCGTTCCGGTCGCGAACGGCAAAACCCTGCTTGAGCTGATCGTCGAAAATCTCGTTGCCGCAGGTTTCTCAGATATCTGTCTTGTAATCGGCCCCGAGCATGATGTTATTCGCGAATATTGTTCGGCCAAAGCAATCAATGTCGATTTTGCGACGCAGACCGAGCCCAAGGGAACGGCCGACGCCGTTCTCGCGGCCGAAAGTTGTGTCGAACCGGACGAGCTTTTCCTCGTCATTAATTCCGACAATCTCTACCCCGTCGAAAGCCTGCGAACATTGCGCAAAGCGGCTCGTCCAGCGATGCTGGCTTTTGAAAGAGAGGCATTGATCGCAAAAAGTAACATCGGTGCGGAACGCATCGCTAAATTTGCAACCGTTGAGATCGGCGAGAATGGTTCGCTTCTATTGATCGTGGAGAAGCCGGAAAAGGTTGAGGCAGACTCATTCGTGTCGATGAATGCGTGGCTCTTTTCATCGGCGATATTCGAGGCCTGCCGCTCGATCAATCCGTCGGGACGCGGCGAATATGAGATAACGACGGCAGTCCAGTACGCTATTGATACACTCGGAGTAGAATTCACCGCCGTCAAAACTGACGAAGGCGTGCTCGACCTTTCGAGCCGCTCTGATATCGAGAGTGTTTCTCGTTTTCTCACTGACAAATAATGTTCATTCCCGGCCGCATCGAGGTTCTTGGCAAACACACCGACTACTGCGGCGGCCGGAGCATAGTCTGCGCTATCGATCGTGGATTTCATGTCGAGATCGAGGAGGAATCGCAACCGCTCGTCGTCCTTGAGAATCGCGATATTAGCGAGAGAGTTTCGATCGCTTTGAAAGATACAAAGAGTTTGCCCGGACACTGGGGAAACTATGCAGTTGAGGTCGTTCGGCGGTTGGGTGCGAATTTTCCGGAACGTTTGAAAGACGGCGTCAAGATCCGATTTCACTGTGATCTGCCAAAAGCGGCGGGGCTTTCGAGCTCGAGTGCGTTGATGATAATGGTCTTTGCAGCGTTGGATATGGTGAATGACCTTCGCGGAGCAAGCCGTTATCAGGACAACATTCACAACGATCTCGATCTTGCCGAATATCTCGGCTGCATCGAGAACGGACAGAGCTTTCGCGAACTTGCGGGTTCTGCAGGCGTCGGTACGTTTGGCGGCAGTCAGGATCATGCGGCGATCGTTTTGGGAAAAGCGGACCAGCTAAGTGCCTTTTCGTTTTCGCCCCTGCGGCATGACGCCGACGTCGCGTTTCCGGCTACGCACTCGTTCGTTATCGCATCGAGCGGCGTTATGGCTGAGAAAACTGGTGCGGCTCGCGACAGCTATAACCGTGTTTCGAGGATGGTCTCGGAGATAACTGGTGCGATCGGGAAAGGGCTGACGCTCGCTCGAATGTTCGAGGAATTCGGCGTTGATGATGTTTTAGCTAAGATCCGACGAATGCGGTCGAAGTTTATGACCCGCGAACTGCTCGACCGCGTTGAGCAGTTTCGGATCGAGAATTTTGAGATCATTCCGGCAGTTTGCGATATGCTCGCGGATGGCAAGATCGGCGATATTGGTGATCCCATCGATCTATCGCATGTAAACGCTGAGCGGTTTCTCGGCAATCAGACCCCAGAGACGGCGTTTTTGCAAAGATCGGCCCGCGAGATCGGGGCGGTTGCGGCATCTGCGTTCGGGGCGGGCTTTGGCGGGAGTGTTTACGCGATCGTACAGGCGTCGGACGCCGAGCCGTTTAGTAAGGAATGGCAGCGAACGTATTTGCAGTCTTTCCCGCAGCACAAACGGGGCAGTGATTTTTTCACTACCCGCCCATCACAGATCGTCCTCACCTGATCCCTGTTTTTCGCCGAGCCTAGCCAGCATTTCTTTGATATCGGTCACGCCTTTAAACGAAACGTAAGCCGTCACAAAGATATACCAAACGACAGCCGCTAGGGTTAATACCAGCCAAAAGTACTTCATGCAGCTTCTCCTTTTCGGGGTTTGATGAGCGAGAAAATGACCATCGCGAGTGCCGAGAATACATAAGCCGCGATGCCAGAATAATAAGGCCCGATCTGTTTTGCCATATCTCTAGTTCCAGGTGTTTTCTCAATAACCAGAAAGGCGATCGGGATCGCCGCAGCAAAGATGATCGACCCAAAAGCTCCCCAGCTATTTGCACCTTTCCAATAGCATGACGCGATCAGGAGAACAGAAATGCTGGCGAGATATATCGTGCCCGTGATTCCTAAGTAGGTCCAGACATCGCCCTCGAGCGGGTACCACAATCCGTAAAACAGTAGAAAGATACCTATCAATGCGACGATCATTCGGTTGATCAGAATGCCTTTCTTTTCTGACCACGGCTTCTTTCGAAACGGGGCCATAATGTCGTTATAGATAACGCTGCCCCACGTTAACATGTAGCTGGAATCTGTTGACATATCCGCCGCGAGCATTGCCGCGACACAAAGGCCCATCAAGCCGATCGGGACAAAGGTCGAGAGAAATGTCGGCATCGCATCGAGCGTATTCGTTACTTGTCCGAGCGTCGCAAGAGCGGCGATGCCCCAGATCCCGGGAATAAGAAATCGGCAGACGAAGAAAAAGCTTGTGCGTACGTAGATCCGCTGTCCGGTCGCGGAATCCTTTGCCGCGAGAACGCGTGCGATGGTTGTTTGCCAAGTGAGAACAGCAGCGAAATTGAGTAGAACCTGGAACAAAACATATTCCCAGCCGAGATCGGGATGAACGAACGGATTAAATCCGCCCGCGCCGTAATTAACCTCGACCGTTGTGACTATCTTTTCCCAGCCAATGTAAACCAATATGAGGATCGTCACCGCGATCAACCCTATGCTCATCACCACAAATTGCAGAAAATCTGTGATCAAAACCGACAGCATCCCACCGAGTATCGTATATGTCGCGACGCCGACGAGCAGGACGGTCATCATCGCTTCCAAATAGCCAACCTGATAACCGAGGAGATTAAACGAAGTGACTTTGAGCCCGACGATCGTTACCAGAAACTGGCCGCCGATTCGCAGAAAGACGCCCATGTTCAGCAATCCGCCGAGCACGATCACCACGCCAGCAAGCCAGCGAACACGCGGCCCGAACTGCTTCTCGATCAACTGCGGTATCGTGATCACACCCGAATCGCGCAGTGGCTTGATACAGAATCCCGTGTAGCCGATCACAAGCATCGACAGAGCCATCGCAATGCCCGGCGTTGCACCCGCAAAGCCGTATTTGTAACCAGCCTCGGCCGTGTACATACATGTCACGATGCCGAATTCAGTCGCGGCCAGCGAAGCGATGCCCAGATAGACATTCATCTCGCGGCCCGCAACCAGAAAATCGTCGACCTTGCCTACGTACTTTCGCACGTACAGCCCCGCCGCCATCGTCACAAGCAAATAAAGCCCGACAATGCTCCCGTCCAGAAGCCAGTTGAAATTAGTCATTTAGATGACCCCGAATTTGAAGGTTTTGAAAAAGTCTTTCCAATATTATTCGGGATTTGGGATTGTGTCTACTTCACTATACTCATGGCTGGAAATAGTAACGAATTCGCCCCCAGAACTTGATTGGTCGGTCGCAAACTATTTTGCGCAAATACGTTGAATTGTAAGCGGCGTCAACAGCGGGCAATCTTAGCACGTTGGGACCTTTTACGGCGGTTGCATAAACTACCTTTCCAGTCTCATCAACGATGGCGTTAACAATTACCTCACCTTTGATACGATTTCGACGAGCTACATCGGGGTAGTACGGTTTCGGCATTGACGTTGGGCAACCGTCCCAACAATGACCTGAGATTCTGGGGAGTGGCTTGCCAAATTTCGCTATCTGAGAGTCACGGGTTTGCTGTCGGCATTCGTTTGTCGCTCTTTCATCTTCTAATACCGCCGCGAGTAGAGCGGCTACTTGATCCTTGTTCGGTCTCTGCGCGCTGACTCCGTTCGCAAAATACGCTACCAGCAGCAAACAAACACCTATAGAAAATCGCATCTAAACATTAGAAACCCTATGCGTCTAATTTGTTCCCTACTCCCATTCGATCGTACTCGGCGGCTTCGACGAAATGTCATAAACGACACGATTCACCCCCCGCACCTCACTCGTGATTCGGGACGAAACAGCCGCGAGAAAATCGTGCGGCAGGCGTGCCCAGTCGGCGGTCATGCCGTCGGTTGATGTGACGGCTCGGAGGGCGACGGTTCGTTCGTAGGTGCGGAAATCGCCCATGACGCCGACCGATTGGATCGGGAGCAGGACGGCGAACGCTTGCCAGACGTCCTGGTAGATCCCGAAATTGTGGAGTTCCTCGATAAAGACACGATCGGCTTTTTGCAGCAACTCGACCTTCTCCGGCGTGATATCACCGAGGATTCGAACGCCGAGTCCCGGGCCGGGGAATGGGTGACGCTGGAGAATTTCGTCGGGAATGCCAAGGTCCTTGCCGATCAGCCTGACCTCGTCCTTGAAAAGCTCACGCAGAGGCTCGATGAGTTTGAGGTCCATCTTTTCCGGCAGGCCGCCGACGTTGTGGTGGGATTTGATTGTGACGGATGAGCCGCGAAGCGAAACCGATTCGATAACATCGGGATAAAGCGTGCCCTGAACGAGCCATTTTGTGCCCTCGACCTTTTTCGCTTCGGCATCGAATACGTCAATGAACTTAGCTCCGATGGCTTTTCGTTTTAGCTCGGGATCGACAACATTTGCTAGGACTGAGTAGAAATCCTCAGACGCATCAACGCCTCGCACGTTAAGATGCAGATTGTTCTTATAAACCTCCAGCGTGTCTTCGAACTCGCGGTATCGCAGCAAGCCGTTGTTTACAAAGATGCAGGTTTGCCGGTCACCGATAGCCTCGTGAACGAGCACCGCTGCAACGGTCGAATCGACACCGCCCGACAAGCCGCAGACAACATTATCGTTCGGGCCGACGATGTCACGGATCTTTTCTATCTCTTCTTTAATGAACTGAGCCGGCGTCCAGTCGCCTTTGCAATTACAAATATTAAATATGAAGTTTCTGATTATTTCCTTGCCCAAAGGCGTATGCGAAACCTCCGGGTGAAACTGCACGCAATAGATCCCGCGTTCCGGATTCTCGATCGCGGTCACGACATCGCCGGTCGTTGCAGTCGTCTCAAATCCTGCGGGAAGCCGAGTAACATGGTCGCCATGGCTCATCCATACGTCTAATTCAAACGGAAGTTCGTTGAATAGAGCGGTCGCACCACTGAGCACTTTTAGTTTCGCGTGTCCATACTCACGTCGGGCCGCTGGTGCACTTGCCCCGCCGAGATCGACAGCAACAAGCTGCATTCCGTAACAAATGCCGAGGATCGGAACACTGAGCTTCTGATAAAAACCTTCCTCAACGCGCGGTGCGTCCTCATCCGTCACGCTCGACGGCCCGCCGGACAAAATAACGCCCATCGGATTTTTCGCCGCGATCACATCTGCCGAAAGATGAAATGGATGTATCTCGCAATAAACGCCCTGCTCACGAACACGCCGTGCAATCAGCTGCGTGTACTGTGAGCCAAAATCGAGGATAATTATGGTTTCGTGATGCAAAATAGAGATGCTCCCGGATATGTATAAAAAGAGAATTATACGCCGTTCGTCAGCGTTTGCAGAATGCGGTCGTGACGGAAGGTTTGAAACTCTAATCAGCATTCAGACGAAAGAAAAATATTGTCGATAACCTTGTGGAATACGATTTCCTAAACATCAGAAGCATCCTCATCTTTATATGCATCCTGCAAGGTTTGATCTTTGCCGGGCTGCTCGTAAATCGCGGGATCAAACAAAAAACGAAGGCAGATCTGTGGCTGGCATTGCTGCTCGTTGCGCTGAGTTCGAGCCTGATCACGCCGTTTATCGGGTTTGCGAATGTATATGATCTTAATCAGTGGCTGACTTATTTCCCGTTCTCGATCAACTTTCTGCCACCCGTTTTGGTGTGGTTCTACGTGTTGAGCCTGACAAATTCGCACTGGAAATTGTCGCGAAAAGACCTCCTGCTCCTGATTCCAACGGTACTGTATCTTGTTTTTCGATTCTCGATCTTCTTCCAAAGCGAGGCGTGGAAAGGATGGTTTGACAAGGCCTATTACCGTCCGTTCGCCGGGCCGTTCGTTTTCGCGACCGAGTTCGCCTGGAGCGTCTTGATTTTATATTGGTCGATCCGACACTATCAGAAATACCGAAAATGGCTGGATGAAAATTTCTCAGACACAGAAAAACTCAAGTTCGATTGGCTGAGGAATTTTCTTTACACGTTCTCGACGATCCTGCTTCTCGGGGCATTGTTTGATTTTACGAACAGCTTTCTGTTTCGGCTTTCTTACATTCAGTACTTTTATTTCGAGATCGTTCTCGCACTTTCGACATATTATCTAGCGGTCGCCGGGTATTTGCGGTCGAAAACAATTGATCTGAGTTTTTCAGATGTCGATGTAAAACCAACTGAATCGCGGCGTTCGCTACTGTCCGACAAGGAACTCGAACGGCTAAAAGAAAAGCTACAAACCATAATGCGCGACGAGCGGCCATATCTCGAACCCACGATCACGCTGACCGACCTGACGCGGATCGTCGGCGTCAATTCGAACGTTCTTTCGCACGCGATCAATCAGGGATTTGATAAGAATTTCAACGATTTCATCAACGAATACCGCATAAACGAAGTCAAATCCAAGCTAGATCATGCGGACGATGCAACCATGCTCACAATCGCTTTTGAGAGTGGTTTTAACTCAAAAGCCACTTTCAACCGGGCGTTCAAAAAATTCACGGGCGTCTCGCCAAAGGAATATCAGGACAACTTGACCCGCTAAATAGTCTCAAATCATCCCAAATGAGGCTCGAATGATGATATGAGGCGATTTGTTGTGCTGCGAACCGTAATCTCGAAACAGTAGGAACACTACTTCGAGAGGAACTAGATGAACAAATTATTCTTAGCAGCGATCATAGCCTTAATAACCTTTGCGGGAACCGCAGTTTCACGAAGTAAATCCTTCTTTCAAACCATCAACGGAAACTGGGAAGGAACGCTCGAATATCAGGACTATTCAGAAAACAAACGCGTTAAGCTCAAGACATATCTGATAGTCAAAGCGGCGGCAGACGGTAATTCTGCAGAGATCACGACCGTTTACGACGACTTCGGGACGATCGTTAAAGATGTCGAAACAGAGAAGATAGACATAGCCGCAAAGCGCTTCCTATCCGGCGATTTTGAATACAAGATCGAATCGATCGAGAACGGAAAGATCGTCCTACTCGGCAGCGGCCAGGACGGCGAGAAGGTGGAGCCGATGCGAAAAACGGTCACGTTCGACGACAATTCGCTTACTTTCTTGAAGGAAACTCGTACCCCTTGGCAATTCCGCAATCAGCTTACGCTAAAACGCACAACGGAGAACATCCTCGCGAAGAAGACATTAACGCCCGTTCAACTGAAAGAAGATCTAGAGGTGTTTAGAAAAGCAATGATCGCTCTCCATCCGGGAATCTATCGTTACAACACACCTGAAAGCCTCGACCGTGAATTTGGGAAGGTCCGAGCGAAACTTTACAAGCCACTATCTGAAAACGAAGCGTTCCTGCTCTTGTCGCAGCTAACCGAAAAGATAAAATGCGGCCATACCTACCTGAATCCGTATAATCAGAACAGCATCGTCAGAGACAGGATCTTTAACGGCAAAACATACCTTCCATTCTACTTTCGCATCATCGACGGCAGGATGATCGTCACCGAAAATGCGTCGACTAATCCATTGCCGATCGGAAGTGAGATCACGAAGATCAAGGGGGTCGAGGTCAGAGAGATCATCGCACAGCTGCTGACCGTCACAAAAGGTGACGGAACCGCGACACTCGAACACCGGATCAATTCGATGGAATTAACTCGATTTGAAGCGGAAAGGTACGCATTGTTTGACATGTATTTCCCGCTTTTCTTTCCGCTAGAGGATCAGAAATTCTCAATCGAGGCGCTGGATTTTGCAACGAACAAGAAGACAGTATTTCAGGTTCCCGCCCTAACCAAATCCGAACGTAAAGAAGAGATGGCAAAGCGATACGGCAAATCGCCTACCTACGATGACGGCTGGAAATTTGAAATTCAGGACAATTCCACGGGCTACCTCAAAATGGATAATTCCATAACGTGGCGGCTCAAAACGATCAAATTTAAGGAGTTTTTAGCCACAGCGTTCGCAGAACTGCGAGCTAAAGACATCAAGAACCTGATCATCGACGTTCGCGGTAATGGGGGCGGCGATATGGATCCGGGTTTTGAGATCTCGCGTTATTTGGCAAAGGAAAAGTTGCCGCCGTATGCTCCTGGACGCAGGCTTGTGCGGAATGTAGGTCCTCAGCCTGAATTGACAAAGTACCTGACGACCTATGATAAAGACTTGATGACCGCTCTAAACGATGGGCTTCCAGCGACCATGTATCGCAGATCCGACGACACTTTCTTTCAGATCCTGGGACGCGAAGATTACCCGGCGGTCGAGCCGCTCGAATATCGGTTTGCCGGTCGAACATACATCATCGCCGACTCAAGCAATGCCTCTGCAACGTTCCAGTTCCTCGACTACATCCAGCAAAACGGCCTGGCTACCATCGTCGGCCAGCCAACGGGCGGCAATAAACAGGGAATAAACGGCGGCAACTACCTCTTCCTCTTCTTGCCAAATTCGAAGATAGAGATCGACATTCCGATGTACTTCATCGCGCCGCTAAAAGCGCAAAAAGACGAGAGCATTATTCCCGACATTCTGGTCAAAAAGAAACCCTCGGACATCGGGGCAAAGATCGACCGCGAACTAGAAACAGTACGAGCCCTGATCACCAAAGGAAATTAGCCATAAATACCCAATATACTTGACAACCGCCGGCTAAATTTTTAATCTTTAGGTTCGCCACCGCAAGGCAGCGATATTCCGCAGTAGCTCAATGGCAGAGCATTCGGCTGTTAACCGAAGGGTTGTAAGTTCGAGTCTTACCTGCGGAGCCAATCTTTACAACAACTTAGCGGCAGCCCCAAGGGCTGCCGTTTTGTCATTTCCCGTAATTTTTCCCGTTATCCAAAAAAAGCGATCGTGCGAGTGTCATCATTTAAACATCACTTTGATATCAAAATGATATTTCTTTGGCATCACTTTGATGTGGTCGAAGGGAGGACGGTTCCATATTTTGAGTTAGTTCAGGCTCAGGAATGGTAGCCCTCAGTGGGGAATTCCCCGCTGGAGGCCGGAGTATCGTCTCCGTCCGGAGAAAACTATTTCGCCTAGAGTTCGGGCGTTAGCAACTCCGTGAGGATCTAGGCACGTCTGTGCTCCTCGAGGCAGAGGATGCGGGATTGTCGAATTCATGATCAATGAGGATGTCGGAGGCAACGATTAGGGGCGTTTTTGATGAATGTTAGTGTCAAACTGTTTAAGGCCGACGCTGAATCCATAAGCAGACGACTCCGGGATTTTTTATTTCGCTAAGAACCGTAGCGGTGATACGAGCGCCCGTGCCTCGGGATTGTAGTAGTCGTAGACGATCGAGGACGGAGTTTGTGCGTTTATGCCGTAGCGTGGTTTGAATTTGAAATTGAATTTCGTGCCGCCCGCCTTTGACCACATATAGACGACGATGCGGTCCGGCAGAACGTCGTAGCGGCTGATACTCCAGTCGGACTCGACCGCTTTTTCGAGCGATTCCCGGCTGACATCGGCTCCTGGAGGAGTTCCGATCTCGGCGAGCAACATCCCGTAGCCCTGCGAACCTATTCGTTCTGCCTCGACCGAGCAGGTCACTTCTTCCATGATCGCGACGGAGGTCTTGTCGCATTTGTAATCGAGTCGGAGTGCCCGCGATCGATTAACGGTTCTGTTCGCCGTATCGGAATCGCGCCAGTCAATATAGTGGGACATTACCACCTGCGACATTAGAGCCGGGCCATCCTGGCGTCTAACCTCGACGCGATTTGCACCCGTACCAAGTTTGCCCGTGAGATCCACTATTGCGGGATCTATTTTGTCCGACGGGATCGCGACGTTTTGAATTACGGTACCATTTACGACTAGCTGGATCGTCTGATCTTTCGCCTTTTCCCTATCGCCGATCGCAGCGAGGAACGCGTCGAGAACATTGATGGTCGTCTGGGTCGAATGCCATACGCCGTAGCGATCCTTGTTCTTTAGTAGAAAGAGGGTGCCCTTTTCGATCAGCTCCTTTCTTTGACTATTATCGTCCCCGAAGGCCGCTAGGTCTCGAATGAGCAGCTGCAAAACAAGGGCTGTAGTCTCGATCCTTCCGGTGGTACCCCAGCCATTGAAGGGTGTGTTTGTCTCGAGATTCCAATACGTGGAGCCGGATTCATCGACCGCCATAGCTTCAAGCTTTTGTGCGATCTCGTTAGCCAGCTTGCTGTCACCGGAATCGAGAGATGCCAAACCAATTAAGGCAAGAGTGTACGGTTCGTCTATCTCTGCATTTCGTGTCCTGAGATAGTTGAGGGCTTTTTTAAGAACAGCAGTGTCCGCCCCGGACCGCATCGCGAGCGACCGGGTGACGTAGGTCGTTGTTAGCTTTGTTCGTTTAGCATTTTCGGTCGTCTCGTAATATTGATTCGCCGACCAACTGCCGTCCGAGCGTTGCTGGCGAACCAGCCAATCTTCTGCGTTCTTTATTACGCGATCATCGACTGTGATCTGCGATCGGGCATCATTCAAAAAACGCAGTGCGTACGCCGTCAGAGCTACATCCGCTTTATCCTTTCCGCCCCAATACGTAAATCCTCCGTCGGCGATTTGGTAGCCAAGCAGACGTTCGTAACCAGCTTGGAGAAGCCTCTTTGCCTTCTTAGCGAGCGGCGAATCTGCTTTTACAAACTTAAGGATCATTAAATTTGGATATGTCGACGAGATGGTCTGTTCGCCGCAGCCGTAGGGCCGCTGGAGCAGTCCGTCGACAGATTCGGATACGTGCGAGAAAAGATTTGGATAGATCTTAAGCTCTGCTTTTTGTGTGAGCGGAAGTGCATTCGCAGGGAAGTTGATATCAAACGCCGCGTTACCGGTTGTGACGCGCGATTCGGTCGCTACGATCTCCTGCCCATTCGGTCGCACGGTAACCGGCTTTTCCATCGCATCGGATTCGCTTTGAGCGATCGCAGTAACCCGCTGCTTTCCATCCTTAATAGGCCTCACCGCCTTGAAGCCAAATATCGCATTTCGCGAATTTCCAGCTTCGACATCGATCTGCTGCTTGTCCGCCCCTAGGATCGAGAACCAGTCCGCCTGTGCCATCGTCACGTAAACGCGTTGCTTCTTCTCTGTATAGTTTCGCAATTGCGACGGCAGGTGTATCTCATCGCCCGCGGTCAAGAACTTTGGCGGATCGAGATCGACAAAAAATGGCTGGAAAGCCGCAACCTCCTTGCCCGTAACGCCAATTCTGCCGTTTTTTGTCGAGGCGATAGCATACATCTTCCATGTGGTGATAGTGTCGGCCATCCGGAACCGGACCTCGGTCTTGCCGTTCTTATCAGTTAAAACCTCGGGCTGCCAGACTAATGTTTCGGGGAAATATTCACGTAATCGGGGCGTGGAGTTTTGTGTTGCTGCGGTGCTGGGCCGCAATTTCATCAGATCGAGGGAGTTGCGTGCGGCCAGCGGCACGCTCGTGATCTGCTGGGACGTGACGGTCGTGCTTACGGCGGAGCTGGACGTTGACATAACATTCTCGCTGCCAGAGGAGACACTAACGGTCTCGCTTACGCTGCCGACCTCAAGAGAAACATTTGCGCGTATCGTAGCATTAGCTTTGACCGCTATTCCCTGTATCACCGTGTCCTTAAATGCCATCGCACTAACTCGAACCAAATACGTCCCCGCGTCGAGGCCCGAGATCAAGTAGCTGCCGGAATCGTTCGTAGTCACGCTTCTACTCACATTTGTCGCCGTGTTGGTCGCCGCCACAGCCGCACCGGCTATCACTGCACCATTCGGATCGGTCACGGTTCCGGTGATGGAACCGGTCGCCATCGAGAATGAAGCGGGCCTGACTATCGGAGCCGGGTTCGGATCGTCTCGTGTCTGCTCGGACAACACATGAGTGACTTGTGTTAGCGTAAAATCGTCATACGTGCCGCGGATGCCGTCGCGACCGTTACTGCGAATACTAAACTCTATGATTTTTTGCGAGACCGGTGTGATCGTGCGGCGTTCAGTCACCCGCGAATCCCCATAGTTCTGAACATTCTCGATCGTTACCCTGTCCCAGTTACGCGATGACTGGGCCGCAACGATATATAGCGGATTACCGTTACCGTCGCGAAGACTTGCAACGTTGATGCCTGCGGCAGTTAACGACGCTCTAAACCCGGCTTCATTCATCGGGATTGGCTTCACTGACCGTTGAGCATCGCTGATCTTCATTTCGGTAGCGGCGAAATAATCAATTTGACTGTTCCAGACGTAAAAATCGTCGCCAGACCAGTCGTAAATCTCAAATTTGCCGTCCGCTCCAGCGCTACGTAGCCGTATCTTAAGAAAACGTCCATCCCCTTCAAAGACGATCTTGTAAGGCCGTCCAAACCGATCCGTGATCTGACTTATTCCTAGTGCTTGAAAAAGCGCATTCTCGTCCCGAATGAAATCGCCGGTGCGTGCGTGATAATTCTTCACAACCGTGTCTATCGTCTTGCCCATCAGCGTGAAGTACTCAAACCCGGTTGCAAATGCCGTAAAATCGTCCCGCGTTTCGAACTGCTTATCAGGGCCGGCGGAAGTGATCGTTACGATGTTGCGTGACTTGTCGACTGAGAAACGGGCCTTATAGGCCACTCCCCACGGATCAGGCATTTTGTCCAGATCAATATTGTACGTGGCAAGTATGCTCCTTAGGCTGGCATCGTCGACCGGGTGGAGGTGATCGCTCTTTTCGAATGCATTTTTTAGAGCAGCGGCAACGGGCTCAAACTGTTTATTTACGCTTGTCGCAAAGACAGAGCCTGCCTCTTTGTAATAGCTATTGCTTCGAAAAAGATCCGGCTTATAGTAATTGTCGTGCAGGATGATCTCGGCGACAAGCTGCATTTCGTCAGAGATCGGCCGGCTCAGGTCAAGTTCATTGAGGTCCTTGATGTTGATAGTTCCAAATTGGCCGCCGTATCCAAGCCAACCTGCGAAGCCTCCCCACATTCCGCCGAAATCCGCATCAGTCCGAGCCCTCTCTTCGACGGCTCTATCGACAACAACGATTCCCAGCACACTTTCGATCGCCTTGCCTACCGCGTCTACAACGCCAAATCTGACGGTCGCTTCCTCATTTGGCTTGTACATGGCCCGGTCAAAGCTGGCATCAACGCTTATTCCTTGACGTGAGGGATAGATCACGCCGCGGCTTGCGTGGATGATTTCTTCATCGTCTTCCTCGACAAATGCCGCAACCTTGAGTTCACCTTTGAAAGTGTCGGAATACGGTATCCGCAAGGTCGCCTTGCCATTCTTCAGCACTACAAACCGCGAATCTACGACCGACCAGCCATTTACAACGTCGATATACACAGGCCCGCTTTTGATGGCAGATGCGATCGAAACAGTCATTGTGTCGCCTGGCTTATAAATCGCTTTATCGGTAGATATCTGAAGAGTTTCGCTGTCGACGTCAAATCCGAGATCGCTAGTAACAGTGCCCCGGCGGCCATTCCTGTCCCTGGCTACGATGCGGAGATCCAGATCGTCATCCCGGTCGCCGATCCTTGGCCGCGGAATCGCTATCTTCCCCGCACCGAGAGCATTAGTGCTCAGGCGGAGGGCAGTTTTGAACTTGTTTTTATCTTCCTCACTTGCCTGTATCTCGATCTCGCACTCGGCCGGTGTTCCATCCGCGTAGAATGTGGAGACGTACCCTTTGATTGGCAATGCTGGATCAAGGCCGCTCGTTTCCCCTATAAAATAGACGTGTATCGGCTCGCGTGTAACCCGCACATCAAACCGCCGCTGCTCCGTCTTATTTGTCGTGGGGTCCGTAAAGCATGCCGCAAAATGAATATCCCTATGCTTCTGCCAATCGTCGCCTTCAAGGTCCTTATGTGCCCCTTTGAGATCTAATATAGCTATGAATGTGCCGCTCGCATCCGTCTCGCCCTCGCGGACCTGGCCTTCATCGATGTCGTATTTTTGTTGTGTCCAGTTCCATTGGCGGCTCGTTTCTTCGACGACGCGGACTTTGCCTTCTGTCACTGGCTTGCCAAAGAGATAGTTGGCCCTTATTTCAACAACAGCCTCATTTTCGCCAGGTAGATAGTACGGTTTTCTCGCTTTCGCCTCGACGACGAAATTTGGCAGATCATAACGCGAAACTTTGACGCGGTGACCGCCTATCTGTTCACCCGTGTCATCCCGCACTTCAAGACGGTAATCACCGAGCTTTGCGTTTGCCGGAATGCGCCATCCGATCGCTGCGATTCCAAACGCAGAGGAGCGAACCTTCTCGCGGTAGAGAACGGTATCGTCCTCGTCAGAGATCCTGAATTCGACCTCGCTGTCAGCGAGAGCGACCTTGCCTTCGCCGCCCTTCATCAGAATCCCCCGTACATTGAGCATCTGTTCAGGCTGGTAGATCGGCTTGTCGGTCATCAGCAGAAACTGCACGTCGTCCTTTAATGCCATGAGGTCTTGTTTTGCCTCGCGCACCATCCCATTTTTTCGACCTGTGACCCTTATCACGCCGTCACCATCGAGTTTCGTTTCTGTGGGTATCAAAAGATCGATAACGGCAAATCCATCTCCATCGGTCTCAGCCGAGCCACTGAGCTTTAATACCTGATCACCGTCACCTAAAAGATCCAGATCGACGACCGTTGAAATACTTACCCCGCCCGCTGGACGGCCTGTAAATGGGTTGATCGCTCGCATACGCACTCGGTATGTCATCCCAGCGAGCAGGTTTGAACTCGCAATTACGCGGAGTTCGAAAAGGTCGGCAAGCATTTCGGACATTGAGATAATTCCCGACGAATTGCCGATCTTGTATCTTAGGCGATACCAGGCGATATCTTCTGAAGTGGATAGCTCAATCTCTCCGATTGGAATCCGGAATTCCAGTGTCTGTACTCCGGTTCGAATCGCGACGGTCCTCGTTAGGCTTTGGCCTTTAACGGTGCTGTCGGAATCGATAAGCTCGACAAGTGCCGGGATGCTACCGCTGTCCGATTCAGCTCTCACCGACAGAAATACGAATGCCGTTTTCTCCTCGATGCGTACGGTCGATTCCGGTTCGAACACCGTCTGGCTGTGGGCTGCAAATGAACACAATAATACTATTACGCACAAGGCGAAGATCGTCGAACGCATCCTGATTCCTCAATGTTTACTCGGTTTCTACGAAGGCTTGCTCTCTTTTATGTCTGATGCTACGAGATTTTCTATTGGTTGTCTTCACATGCAATTTCTACCTCGTGCAATATGAACC
>JBGSQW010000102.1:0-11069 GCA_041737885.1 Pyrinomonadaceae bacterium
CCGGATCATGACCGTCGGCATGTTTCGCGGAACCTAAACAGGACGCAAGCTGACGGATTATATCGCCGGTTCGAAATGCGACTACTTCAACGCCCGAAAAGTTATCAACGGTCTCGATAAAGCTCTGAGGATCGCAGATTATGCGGAGGATTTTGAGGGCATTCTTCGCCGTTCGCTGAGAGAGCAGCCGGTGATCGACATTCTCGACATCGACCGTCTCACTGATTCGATCGGTTCAACTTCGACAGCAGACAATGGAGATCCCGCGGGGTCGTTAGGAGACCTACAGTTACCTACCTCAAACACTGTCGAATCTCCGGAGCCGGAGGCGGTTGCGGATCCCGGAGCCGTCGCCGGTACTGGTGAACCGATCGGGGACGCCCCAAGTGCTGAGCCGTCATTCTTCATGAAGATCGAGGACTGGAAGCCGTGGGCCAAGCGGTGGGCTTCCAGGATCTGGACCGGCGTATCGTCGATCACTATACCTGGCGGTGGAGCTCTCGGGTTCGCAGCTATCACGGACAGCTCTAATTGGCACATCTACGCGATCGTCGCGGCGGTGCTGCTCGTGCTGATCATCGGCATCGGTATCTTGGCCACGGTGATCGTCGCCGGCATTTACTTGTTCCAGAATCGCGGTATTCCCGCACTGAAGCTCGAGCAGTTCAGGAGCTTTGCTGATCCTAACCGAAAGAATATCGGACTCGAATTCGAGAAGAAATGACCTTGCTCTACATCATCCGTATTGCCTGTGCGTTTGTCGCGGTCGCGATCTTCCTGATCCGTTGGGCCCGGACGCGAAAGCCGAGCTTCGTCATTCCCGAGATCTTCGAATATCACTACACCTCGCCAAATGGCGTCAAGATCATGTCGGTCGTTCCCGTGCCTGATTACGTGATGCTCCTGATCGAGAACGGCATCGGAACGCAGATCTGGAAGAGTTACTTGCAGCATCCGAAGTGGGCACGGTTTGATCGCCTCCCTGACTATGGCGTGATCTTGATCGAACCAATGGCCACGAATCAGGACGGAAGCCCGGCGATCTTCGTGAAAGGCATTCAGGCGGCCGGAACATGCATCGGTTTGAACGATGGACGGCCATACGGCCCGAAGATCGTATTGCCGCACCAGTTTGATACCAACTGGAATTTCCAGAGTTATCTACAGGAGTCTGCCCGGCACGAGAGCGAACATGTCCGGCTGTGGACGAATGATCGAGAGCTTTTTAACCATTACACGGGCGAGAACGATGTTCATCCGATATTTCCTTAATTCATACCGTCATCATAAACCGATGAAATCCAACCAAGGAGAGCCTATGAAAATTACACGAGTATTTATGTTGGCGATCGTGATGGTCTTTAGCTTGTTTACGGCTTCGGCGTTAGCCGATGTTCTAGTTAACAAGCTTTCGATCACTGCGGCCGCCCAAACAGAGTCGCCTCAGAGCGACACCGTTAGTATCGTTGGGCATGTGACCGGCAATGACCTCAAAGCCGTACCGAGAGTCACGGTCATTCTTACTGATACCGACGGGAACCGGCGAGTGACGAAGACGGACATTCACGGACGGTACATCTTTGCCGCCGTCGAGTCGAACCGTACCTACGTCATTGGTGCCGCTGACAGCAAGAACCGCTATACAACCAGGGTATTTAACGTCGTTGAGCTGCATGCTAGAGATGTTAAGTTCACCCCGGAAGCAACGGAACAAACCACAAAACGGACTGGGTTCACCGGCGATAACACCTTTTCCCGAGCTCCAGACCTTCTCGAATAGTGGAATCCTAGCGTCTGCCAACATTGCAACTTTGTTAAAACGGTGTAATTAAAGCAGATTCGAATCGAAGGGCCCGTCGCACGCTACACGTGACGGGCCTTTTTTCGTGCCTGACAATAAACGGGCTTTTGGCGGTATTTCTATTAACCATGATCTTCACTATCTCAAAATTCATTGCCGGTCTATTCGGCTGGGATATATCCGTGGTGCAAAAACGGGTACTTCTGGCCTTGATGATACTCGTCGTGATCGCGGTGATCGTTAGCGGTTTGTGGATCAGGTCGTGTTTGGTTCGACCCGCCAAACTCAACGAAAAGCAGATCCAGAAAGCCCAGAAAGCGATCGCCGAACAAGACCGTAAAGAGATGGTCGAGATCCTCGCGGAGAGCGAATTAGGCGAAAAGAAGATCAACGCCAACCTCGCTAATGCGGAGCTTGAGAAGCTCAAAACCCTCGGCGAAGCCCGGAAAAAAGCGCACGCGATGTCGAATGATGAGCTGGCCGCAGAACTGGAACGGAGACTGAATCAATGAAAATACTGAAAACCATTTCGTGCATGTGCACGGTATGGTTCCTTTTGACACTTTCGATTAGTGGACAAGATCAATCTGAGACGCCTTGCCCTGCTGATAAGGTCTGCATTTCCCGTCCGGCCGCACTAAAGGCGGTCGCCGATGCCGACAAAGTCACAACTCTCGAAGCTGAAGGCCGTGCGAAAGACCAGGCGATCGCCGATCTACGCGACCTGCTCAACAAATCCCGCATCGAGTTTGCCGCTGCGTCCGGCGAGAACACGGCATTACGTCAGAACGCCGTCCAGGATAGAGCCATAATCGACATCCTGCTCAAGAGCGTCCGGCCGAAAAAGATCGGACTGATAAATTTCTAACAATACAGGGCAATGGCAATCTTCCTAACCAATCAATTATTTGGGATCGAATTTACGGCCAGCGAGGCCGTTTTCGGCTTTGTGTTTCTAGTTGTCGGCTTCGCGGGTCTGGTCAAGGCGATCAAAGAGATCCGCAAAGACGGCTGGGAACCATTCCGTGACCGTTGGATCAGGCCGCGTCAGGCTCGGCAAAAGAAGCTGGATGAGGTGATCGATAAGATCGGGTCGATGGATACGAAGTTCGGCTCGATGGACACCAAGATCGACGAGATCAACCGCCAATTCATGACGAACGGCGGTTCTTCATTGCGGGATATGGTTGGTTCGATCGATCAAAAGGTCGAGCACCTCGGGGCAAGAGCGAAGCATCAGGACGAGACATCGTCACGGGCGATCTTCGAGCTGAACGAACGTGGCGGTCTTGAGGTTGTAAATTGCGCATTCCGCGAACTGGTCGACGCTGACGAGAAAGAGCTGCTGCATCGCGACTATCTAAGCCGCGTCCACCCTGACGATCGGACCCGATTGATCCACGAGCTTACCGAAGCGATCGATAACAAAATGCCGATCGACACCACCGTCAGGTTCCGGCTATCCAACAAAACACACTCAACCGTCCGGCTCCTTGCTAATCCGTATGTTCGGTCAGGCGGTGAGTTGCGACGGTTCTTTGGTACAGCAGAGGCTGTGAACTAACAAAATGGCAAAAGCACAACCAGCCTGGAAGAATCGCATCGTTTCGAACGGCGAACAGCCGGCGTCGGAATTCAATTTCAATCCTGCTAACTGGAGGATGCACCCGCAGGTCCAGCGTGACGCGATCAACGAGATCTTCAGCAAGATCGGCTGGGTCACCGGCGTTATCGTCTCGCAGCGATCCGGACACCTCATCGATGGACACGCCCGGATCGAGGAAGCTTTGAAGACGGATCCGACGATGCCGGTACCGTTTACGCTCGTCGACCTGACCGAAGACGAAGAGCGGGAAATGCTCTTGCTCCTCGACCCGATCGGCGGTCTGGCTGTTACGAATAACGAGAAGTTTTCAGAGCTCCTCGGCTCTCTCGATATCGACACGCCGGGCCTGCTCGATGTCATTGCAGATCTATCGCGCAACGATCTGATCGAGACGGCCGAACTCGTGAAAGAAGGCGGCGGCCTGGGTGAGCAGCTGAACTATCTGAGGTTCAATGGCGTGGCGATTCCCTTGACCGATGAAGAGTTGCAGGAGTTTAATCGGCGCTATGAGGCGTACGTCGAAGAGCATCAGACGTTCTATGGATTTCCGGCTACGTTGTTGGGGTTGAAATGATTCCTCAGAAGCAAATAGTTTTCGGTGGCGGGAATGGCGATTGTTTCAGGGCTTGCATAGCATCGATCCTTGAACTGCCAAATGACGACCGACTGCCAAATGCTCACGGCGAAGGCTGGTTTCAGACATGGCAGGATTGGCTGGGACGATTTGGCTTGTCTATCGAATTCGACGCAACCCGGATCTGGCGTGAGAGTTTTTGGATCGCCAGTGTCCCAAGTAAAAATCTGGAAGGCGTCACTCATGCGATCGTAATGCAAGGCTCACAAGTCGCGTTTGATCCGTCCACAAAGAAAACATATCGGACTGGGCGGCAAATGCTTGGGGCTAAGGTTGGCGGCGGCTGGTGGTTCGAAGTCGTCGATGTCCGGCTCCTGCACAAGCTGCATGAATACAAAATGAGCTTCACGTAAAATCGCGATCCGCTCGTCAACAAGAAAGTTGTATAGTAGCTGGTCAAATTCTTTATCGGTCATAACGTCCTCAATAACTAGTACACGAAACCGTGACATGATCGAATTCGTCCCTGACTTCTCTATCTCCGAGCTCTCGCCGGCCGACTATAACCCGCGGCGTATCGATCCTGATTCATTCGAGACTCTGCGCGAGTCTCTCCGAACTTTCGGCATCATCAAACCCGTTTTACTCAACCATAACGGTACTCTCATCGCCGGTCACCAACGCATCAAGGCTATCCTGGCCAACGGTGGCACTCACGTGCCGATGCTCCGGATCAAGCAAGTTGGTCTGAAGGACGAAGCTCGACTCAACCTCTATCACAACTCGATCGAAACTAACGCCTCGAAGGTCCGTCTGAAAGAGCCGCTGACGATGCCGGGTTATCACTGGATCCAGCCGGGCGATATCGAGGTTGTAGATCGGCAGAAACCGGCAGTCGTCGCGGAGATCTGTAGGCTGATGATCAAATATGGCGAATGGGGCAGCCTGATCGTAAATCAGTCCGGCGATGTCCTTTTCAATTCCGATTACGCCGTCGCCTCGCAGCTGGTCCGGATGCCGATGCTCGCGTACGTGCTGACGGATGATCTCGCCGACAAGATGTTTCCCTATCTGTCCCGAGACTATGGCCAGTACAACTACGACACGCTCAACGTTCAGAACATCTCTCAGACGAAATGCCAGATGCACCGGCTGCGCGACGGCGAGTCCGGCAAGGGCAACAAGTCCAGCTGCTACGAGCTGCGGATAATACCGTCGATCAAACCGACAGAACGCGGCATCGACTTTGGCGAGGGTTACGGCGACTATCGAAAACTCCTGCAGGGCCGCGGCTACAACATCATCGGCTACGAGCCGTTTCAACGGATCACCGGTACGGGCAAGATCGACCTTCCGACCATCCGCGCAGCGATCAAACGGGTCGAGGAATCCGTAAAGACTCACGGACTCTTCGATTACGTGGTCCTGGACTCCGTTATCAATTCCGTTACTTCCCTCGAGTATGAGCATTTCGTGCTGACCGCGTGCAATTCCCTGCTCTCAAATGACGGGACGTTTTATATGGGCACGCGTAAGTTCGAGTTCGCTCATCAGCAGTCGAAGAAACGATGCACCCGAAAGCAGCGCAATATCGAGTTCATCGATGAGCACGGCTTCTCGACGATCTTCCGCGACGGCGTCTGGACAAAGCAGCGGTTTCACACCGAGGAGACGCTCAAGGAAACGCTCGATCGGTACTTCGATGAGGTGGAGATCCAGAAGTTTGCGGACTCGGCAAAGCTGCAGATCCATGCGATCTGTCGACGGCCGAAAGCTCTCGCCGCGGACGTCTACCGAACCGCCCTCGAGACCGAATTTAACCTGGACTATTCCGGCGTCAAACTCAATAAACACGGTGGTTTGGTCGAGGCCATTATGTTAAAATTGCAGAGCAATGATCGAATTTTATAACATCGAGATCAACGGACCTTTTCGGTACCTGTGGCTGAAATATGTCACGGGATTTAATCTCAACGTTCACTGTGCCCGATCGCTCGCCGGCAATTATTCCAAGCGAGTCAATATCGATCTCTACCGTGAAAAGCTGATCCCTCTCGATGAGCATCCCGCCAAGATCCTTTACCTCTGCGGCGTGGCCCGTCCGTACAAATGGGAAAAGAATTTCCATCTACCAATGCGTCTCTCTCCCGGACAGAGTTTCGAGGTAGCCGAGAACGGCATTATTATGACCGTTCGTAACGCAATACCGCTCCCGATCGAGACGATATCGATGGAAGCCATAAACCACCCAAAGCTGTCGGATCCGAAATACAACACTTGCCGCAATTGGCAATTTGCCAACTTCCTAAAAGTCACCGGCATTCTCGATCCCGAACAATAAGCCTCGTTTTCTTGCTAACATTCCTAATCCGATATGGGAAAGCGACGAAAACTGACGCCAAAGCAGTTAGAGCTTCTGAGACGGCGTGAACGCGTGCTCGAGCTCTTTTCGCATGACATATCGATCCGTCAGATCGCCGATCACATCAACGCCGACCGGGTGAAAAATGGTGAAAAACCTCTCGCTTTTCAGACAATTCACAACGATCTGATCGCCGCTCTCGATGCTGAAGCTGAATATACGTCGATCAAACGAAGGCATCACATCCAGCTGATCCTTAAGAAACTTCAACGCATTGAAGCTGCTCATATCGGCAAATTACTCAAAGCGACGTCTGCAGATGAGTTCGAGAAATACACGCGTGGTTTCCAGCGTATATGGGAGCGTCAGGACGCAGTTCTCGGCACTCACAAACCAGTGAAGCTCGAGGTCGATGCTCGTCAATCACTCGCCAAACTACTAGGTAAATCACCCGAGGAACTTCCAAATGGAGATCCTGAGTCGTGAGGCTGTCGCTGAGGCGATAATGGCGATCGCGGACGAGGACGAGCGGGCTGAAGCCGCCGCCCTCGCCGTGGAACTATACGGCGAAGCTCCTCAAACTTCAAAATACGAGCCTTACATTTTCGACCCGGCCGGATATATCCGGAAGTTCCTGCAATGGGATCCGTGGGAGGGTCTTGGCAACGATCGTCCCGGTCAGATCGAGATCATCAACGCTTACACACTCGCCCTGCAGCAACAGTTTGAAAAGCGGGACTATGAAGCCGGACGTCTCTCGATCGAAGATCTTCAATACTGGCAGCCCGGGCAGATCATTCAGAACTACATCCGCGTCGAGGCCGGTCACACCGTTGGAAAGACGAAGCTTGCGTCCGGCCTGATCTCTCACTTTCACGATTGTCTTGGACCGTCCGTCGTGAACATGTACGCGCCGACGGGCGATGCTCTCCGTGACAACCTCTGGGAAGAGATCAAGATGGATCGAGCAGGCAAGAATCTGCCAGGTCGTTTGATCGTCGGTAACATCGAGATCCGCTCGGGTCCGAATCACTACGTTCGCGGCCGTGCAACCTCCAACAGCAACAACAAAGGCACCGAGCGCATTCAGGGTAAGCACGGTGAGAAGCTCGCGTTCATGCTCGACGAAGCTGAAGGCGTCGAGGACTACGTTTTCAGCGCCATCGAATCGATGACCTCGGGCGGTATCACGATCGTCTTCATGATCGCGAACCCAAAGACCCGTACTTCCCGCTTCCATAAGATCAAAGACAAGTCGAACGTCGTCTCATTCCGGATCAACTGCCTGAACCACCCGAATGTGGTCGCCGGACGCGAGATCGTGCCGAACGCCGTACAGCGTGAATACGTCCGTTCGATGATCGAGGACCACTGCGAGGTGGTGGCTGAGCATGATGTCGACAATGAGACCTTTGAACTCGATTGGGATGTCATAACACGCGACAAAATCTATCCGGCCGGAACCATCTTCCAGCCCGATCCCGAATTCATGTGGCGTGTTCTGGGTATTGCTCCTGCAGATCTGTCGGATAAGACCGTCATTCCGGTCGGGCGATATAATGCCGCCAAAGCCCGCATTGAGGTAATTACCACGCCGGAGGATCAGGATCGAGCGACGATGGGGATCGACGTTGCTCGTTTTGGTATCGATTACGGGACATCGTTCATCAGGCATATGAATGAGGTTTGGAGAGCAAGGCAATTCTATCAGCAGGACTCCAAGGCATATTTCCATGCCGTCAAAGATGACGCGCTCGCTCTCGCGGAAAAGGGCGTTAAGCTACTCGACATCCGGATCGATGCTGGTGGTGACAGCTCCGGTCTGGTGGATACCTTGACTCACAGCCAGGAGCTTCGCGAGGCGTTCGTTCGGTTTACGGTAACGCCGGTGAATTTCGGCGGGACGGCCAAGAATTCATCGGTTTATGACGACCTGGTCACAGAGATGTTTTTCGAAGCGAAAGAAACACTTCTCGGTATTCGTCTGATCAATCCACCCGAAACACTCGAATCCGATCTCACCTTACGCGAATGGGAGCCGGTCAATCGTTCCGGACGCGAGCTAAAGAAGATCCAGGACAAGAAATCCTTTCGCAAGGTCATCAAGCGTTCACCTGATGACGGCGACGGCTTCCTTTTGTGCGTGGCACCCGATCATATCTTGCGGCGTGTCGAAGCGATCAAGCCGATAAGTGTCGGAAAAACTAGCGTTTGGAGCTAAAACTGGGCGCGGACAATAAACCCTCTATACACGTTAATCTCTCAACCAATGGCAAAACGAGCCCTACAATTCGGTGAGATCGGCAAGACCGGACTGCCTATTTACAGCGGCGTGGTCGATGACGAACCGCTGTCAAAATTGACTGGCGACCTATGGCGAAAGGCTGTTCGCGACATGACGGCGAATGATGCTTCCATCCGCTCGATGCTCTTTTTGGTCGAAATGATCGCCCGGCAAGTCGAGTGGCAAATCAAGCCATTTGAAGAAGAAAATGCAGACGACGAAGAGCTCGCATTATTTATTCGCCAGTGCATGTTTGAGGACATGCAGCAGACCTGGCAGGACACCGTTGCCGAGATCCTTTCGTCTCTTCCGTGGGGCTGGTCCTGGTTCGAAACCGTCTATAAACGACGCGGCGGGATCTCGGACGATAAGACGCAAAACTCACGATTCTCAGATGGTCGCATCGGTTGGAGAAAATGGGCGATCAGGTCACAGGAGTCCTTGACGCGTTGGGAATTCGACAACTGGGACGAGGTCGTCGCGATGGTCCAGACGCCCGAACCTGATTTTGAAGAGCGAATTATTCCATTTGCAAAATCTCTTCATTTCCGTACCTCGTCACACAAGCAGAACCCTGAAGGGGCAAGCGTCTTGCGCGGTGCGTATCGATCGTGGTTCTTCAAATCCAACATCGAGAATATTGAAGGCATCGGGATCGAACGAGATCTCGCCGGTTATCCGGTCGTCACGTGCCCGCCTGAGTATTTCAAATCCGATGCATCGGCCGATCAAAAAGCAATTCTGAATTACCTGACCGATCTAGTCACGAAGATCCGGCGAGATGAATCCGAGGGCGTCGTGATGCCGACGCAGCGTGACGAGAAAGGCAATGACGTTTTCAGCCTGACGCTGCTTTCGACAGGCGGGGCACGACAGTTCGACACGTCGGCGATCATCGATCGTTATGACAGCCGTATGCTGATGTCGGTGATGGCCGATTTCCTTTTGCTCGGTACAAAGACGACAGGCAGTTATGCACTTTCGGACACGAAGTTTCGGGCCTTTCTAAAAGCTCTCAAAACGTGGCTCGATTCGATCTGCGACACGGTAAACCGTTACGCGATCCCGCGACTACTTGCACTCAACGGCAAAACCAGCGAACGGGCTCCGTATCTGGAGTGCGGAACGCTTGAAGAGATCACGCTGAAGGATCTCGGTTCGTTCATCGATGTCCTGGTCAAAGCTGGCGTGACCTTCAACGTCGAGGAACAGGCCTATTTGAAAGGCAAAGCAAACATCCCGGTTGATGCCACCTCGACCGATCCGGGCGAGGAAACGAAAGCCAACGACGAAGATGAACCGGTCGATTCGGACGAAGAACCCGCTGCTGACGAGGAATTATGACGGAAAACACTAACACAGAAGCTTCGTTCGGACGCGTCTTTGATGCCGCCGTCGGTGCCGATTGGGCGATAACTGAGGATGGACTGAGAACCGTTCTCGCCGTCGTCTCGCGCACCAACCCGGCCAATGCGGTCGAGGCGTATCGATCCGAGGAATTGAAGCATTCGCATTCCGTCACAGTTCGTAACGGTGTCGCGATAATTCCGGTCACCGGCCCGATCTCGCGTTACATGTCTTGGTTCTCGTTTTTCTCGGGTGGAACGTCGATATCAGTCCTGGCCAAGGATCTGCAGGTCGCACTCGATAACCCTGAAGTGTTTTCGATCATGTTCGAGATCAACTCGCCGGGCGGTGAAGTTACCGGTGTTCACGAGTTTGCCCGGATGGTCTACAAGGCCCGATCAAAGAAACCGATCACAGCCCGTGTCGGCGGCCTGGGATGTTCGGCAGCTTACTGGATCGCAGCCATGTGCGGCGACATCGTTGTCGACAAAACCGCTCAGCTGGGTTCGATCGGCGTAATGGCCGTTTACATGGACGATCGTAAGCAGCTGGAGATGCGCGGGCTTGCTGAGATCGAATTTATCTCTTCGCAGTCACCTTACAAAAATGCTCCACCGTACGAGAGCGACGGCAAAACACGAATTCAAAAACGCATTGATTCTCTCGCTCAGGTATTTGTCGATGAGGTAGCTCGCGGTCGCGGCGTGTCGGTAAAGACGGTTTTGGATAAGTTCGGCCAGGGCGATGTGTTTGTCGGGGAATCTGCGATCACCGCGGGCCTTGCCGATCGGCTCGGTTCGTTTGAAGAAACGATCGATCTATTGGCACGTACTCACACGCCAGGATATATCTCTGCAACGCCAGATCCGGCCGATGATGAGGAAGACGAGTTGATTCCGGATGAGATCGACGATCCTCTTAACGATGACGAATACGCGGAAGAAAAAACAATTCAGAATTCCGCTCAGGTAGAGTTTGAAACTGAAACGGAACCGGCATTTCTTGTCGAAGCAGAAAATCACAACGGAGATCTTATGAAAGACGAAAAAGATTCAAACGCCTCAGGCGAAAACACCGAGACCGCAGCTCCGGCAG
>JBGSQW010000113.1:0-3267 GCA_041737885.1 Pyrinomonadaceae bacterium
ATCGATCTTCGGTAATTTCAGATCGAGCATTATCAACTGCGGCATTATGCTCAGATCGCGATCGGCATACATGCCGGTACCGAAAAGGTAGTCCAATGCCTCGACGCCGTCGCGTGCGACGACGACCTCGTTTGCAATATGGCTCTTTTCGATAGCCCGCAGTGTCAACTCTTCGTCTCGAGCATCGTCCTCGACGAGTAAAATTAATTTATCTTTCATTTTCTAGTTCCTTTGACAACGTGAAATGGAATGTTGCCCCGCTTCCCACAGTCCCTTCTGCCCAGACTCGCCCGGCGTGCCGATTAATGATCCGCTGGACAGTCGCCAACCCGATACCGGTTCCTTCAAATTCGCGCGTTGTATGCAGACGCTGAAAGGCTCCGAACAGTTTGTTGGCATATGCCATGTCAAAACCGGCACCGTTGACGCGAACAAAATACGACTGGCCGGTATCCGTTTCTTCCGCCCCGAAGCTTATCTCTGCAGCTGCCACGTTTGAGGTAAACTTCCAGGCGTTCCCGAGCAGGTTGGTCAGCAGGATATGCAAAAGGCGTTTGTCGCCGGTCGCGACAAGCCCTTGCTCTATCTTGATGTCAACATCTCTCTCCGGAGCGGCCTTCCTCAACTTTGCTATCACATCGGCTGCAAGGTCGCTCAGATCGATCTTTTCACGATGCATCTCGGTCCGCGTGACACGGGCGAGCTTCAAAACATCATCGATCAGAACCGCCATCTCCTGGCTGGCTTCTCGAATATGCTTCAGATAACCCTTACCAACGTCGTCGAGTTTCTCGGAATAGTCCTCAAGCAGGGCCAGGCTGAAACCGTTGAGGTGGCGAAGCGGAGCACGCAGGTCATGCGAGACGGAATATGAAAAGGATTCAAGCTCTTGATTCGCGGCCGCGAGTTCGGTCGTACGCTCCAATACTCGTCGTTCCAGGTCGGCGTTGAGATCGAGTATTTGCTGCTCAGCCAGTTTTCTTCCGGTAATGTCGACGATCGAGCTCAGGACATAGGTCCCGCCTTCCATCTCGATCGGATTCAGGCCAATCTCAACCGGCACTTCTGTTCCGTCCTTGCGCAGGCCGAACAGATCGCGGCCGGCCCCCATCGCCCGCACCTGCGGATCATCGGCAAAAGCCTTTCGATGTGCCGGATGTGCGTGCCGAAATCGTTTCGGCACCAACGTTTCGACCGGCAGGCCGATCAGCTCGTCGCGATGATAACCAAACAGAACCTCGGTCTGAGCGTTGATCAGAATGATCTCGCCTTCATTGTCGGCCATGACCATTGCGTTCGGAGCGGATTCTACCGCAAGTCGAAATCGGGTCTCAGCACGGGTTCGTTCCGTGACGTCCCGTACGATCTTCGATGCTCCAACGACATTTCCGCGTCCATCTCTGATCGGTGATGTGGTTATGGATACGTCTATCGGCGTTCCGTCCTTTCGGATGCGGACTGTTTCAAAATGCTCGACGATCTCGCCCCGCGCGATGCTGGCGAGAATTTCCACTTCTTCATCAATGCGATCGGGCGGGAAAAGGCGGAGCAGCGTCCCTCCTATCATCTCCTCCTTTGTATATCCGAATATTCTTTCAGCGGCCGAGTTCCATGCAGTCACCACGCTGTGCAGATCTTTACCGATGATGGCGTCGTCAGAGGATTCAACGATCGCGGCAAGCGATTCAAGAACGGCTTCGTATTCCTTTTGTTCGGTAATATCGCGGATATTGCATTGAATGACATTGGTGCCGTCTTCGTCATATACATTGCTGACAAATTCGACCTCCCGCCGCTTTCCCGAAGCCGTTTGGAGTGGAAGATCTTCGTACCGCAGATAGCCCGTCTTTTGCAGGTCATCGAATGCGGCTATGCTCGCAGCCTTGTCACGAAACAGCCCGATCTCCCAGAGCTCCTTGCCGATGAACTGATCATGCGAGTAGCCGAGTAGTTCGGTCATGTAAGGATTAGCCTCAGTGATCTTGAGAGTTTTGGCGTTTAGTATGAGTATCCCGTCCCGCGCGGCCTCAAACAGGCGCCTGTATCGTATCTCCGATACCCGCATCCTTTCTGTTGATAGCTTCGAACTGGTCATTACTTCTCCCTTGTCCAATGCTTCTATCCAATTTTGCCGTCGGCAAAACAGCCGGTGTTTACGCCGGGCAAGCGAGTGACACGAGTAAATAATTTCGAAGGTTGTTATGTTTCGGAATTAGATATGGCCAGCACAGTGCGGTGACAAGGATGTAGTTTCCGAACCCAACAAAAAGCCCGTGGAGGTGGCCGGAATACTAACGCAATGCAAGGTCATGCGTAAGTGTGAACCTAATTGTGTCAAATGTAAAGCTATTGGGTGCCCTCGCTCGCAGGGCTTAGTGAGATCTACCTGAGGAGAATTGCCCGCGGGAACGGACGTCTCATTTTTCGACATGCTGCTTTTTGTCCAATTCAACCTGAGCGTCTGCGTACCCTTTACTAAGCTGTTTTAGACTTCGCTCTGCTGGCCGGGCACTCTTGTTAAGCTACACGACCAATAATGGGGAACAAAGGCGAGTGAGAACGTATATCCTAAGGGATGGAGAGTTCCGATATTTTGACCGCTGGATACTACGGTTTGATCCAAAGACTAAGAAGCTGACTAGCATCGAATCAGATTCCTTTTAACGGAGTAGCGAACGTCGGAACCTTCGCTGGTTGCGGCTGCGACTTACGGGCACGGGCGATCGGTATAAAACAAGGATAGGAATTTGCAATGTCGTTACTGATCGTCTAAATGCTAATTAATGATTGAGCCAGAGCGAGTTCGCAGACTCCAGAAAATCTGGCTATTGCTCGTTTGAATCTACTGCGATATTATTTCCCAAATCTAAATATTGCTCCCGATTTCTATGAAACAAAAAGTCTTTCTGATATTCGACCTCGTCGGCCTCGAGTAAACCTGCAGTCTCGACCAACCGGTCGAGCATAACCCAAACGAAAAGGGCGGCCCTCGATCGAGAGCCGCCCTTTTTCGCCTTGTTGATTGCTAACGTGTAAAAGGTCTGGAGAAAAATATTGTGTTGCTTAGAACTTCGTGATACATTTGTGGCGATTCTTGCTCAAAATAGTATTTCGCGACAGCCATCAAGCTTAGTAGATGACGCTTTCTAGAATTTTTATTTGCACTGCCTTGCTGTGGGCTTTCGATATGACCCAATGTTACCCGTGCCTGCCGTCGGATATTACTGAGGACTCCGTCGTTGACGTGGTCACCGAGCGATCGGCAAC
>JBGSQW010000145.1:0-12694 GCA_041737885.1 Pyrinomonadaceae bacterium
GCCATATACGCCCGGCACGAGCTTTTGGATCTTGCTCAGCCGGTTGGAATAGTAGAAAAGTTCATTTCTTGTTGAATTTATTTCGCCGATCAACAAATTAAACCCCGAATATTCGGATGCTCGATCTTCAATCTTTGCAAGGTACTGCGCCGCGGGTTCATTCGTCTTTAGAAAGTCCGCAGTTAATTCACCGCGTGATCGTGAACCCACCGGAGCATTCAGGTCTCGAAAGTTCGTAACTGCGGCAAAACGACCGGTCGTCGTCATTCCCAGCCAGGTACCGCCGCCGACAAGATCGCGCCCCGCCACAATTTCGGGGAAATCCTTCCAATTCATTGTTCTTTCGGTAGGACGATCGAAGTATTCGTCTCTGTTCGCGAGCAAGATAAGCGGATAGTCACTTCGTACGTTGTAGGCTGCAAAAAGGACACACATTTACTTTTAGAGATCAATGGCTCGGAGGTCATCTTGGCTTGTTCCGGTCTTCTCGTTCGTAGATCGTCGCAAAATAAGATTTATCATATCTTTGATGCCGGTCGGTGACGCTCCGAGATCCCTGTTTTTAGCTCCAATCTCAAAAGCGATCTCCCACTGCCTGAACAATATTCTATATGCATCGAACAGTGAGAATCTTGGATCATATATATTCGTCGATTCGCTTGTGACTCCGTTTAATTCTATCACTCGAAACCTATCACCCGCTTGAAGATCAGCAAAAGACCGAGCTCTGAGATCAAATCTACCAAAATAAAACCCTTCAAAACCGCGAGCAATCCGATCGATCTGGTTCAGCAGGGCTTCAGTTTCTAGCCATCTGCCATCCAAAAAGATCGCCCCCATCGAGTGGGTTCCGATATCTATTATCTTAACTTCCTCACCGTTGCCGGGTATATACTTCAGACGGTCTCTGTTTTGGGCGAAATAGCTTTTTGCGAGACAGACTGCTCGCCGATCCTTCAAGATCATGGACTCCAGATCGGATCGGCCATCACCAAGGAGCGTAGGAAAATACTTTTCGGTTATCGAGAAAATCCAGCCTCGTTGCTGGTCGGGATGCCTGAAATAAAAGATGCTTGCCTCGACACCATCAAAGTACTCCTGGAGAATGGTATCTTTCGAGTTCACCTTGAGCTTGGCACCGAGTTCGGACTCGTCCCGGACTATTTCTACTCCGCGGCCGCGCTCACCGGCATCCGGTTTTAACACGACTGGGTACGACAATGACCATTCCGAAATAAACCTCTTTGCCCGTGCGAAGTTTTCTTCGAACGAAACATCCGATGGCAAAAGCACATGTTCAAGCAAAAAGGGATTAGTCCCGGAACTTCGACCGAGCCGATTGTAAATGTCGTCTTTCGATTCACCGACAAAACCTCCCGAGGGAATTCCGGGATTTACACATGTAAACACAGTTAGGCTTCGGTGCTTCATGCCTAAAAAAAGCACGTACAAAACAATCGGAAGATAGAAAATGCGGATCGGCCAAAACTCCCAATTCAGCGTTCGTTTTATCCGGCCGACGAGTAATCGGCGATTTCTCCACGAAGTAATGTGAATGATCAATCTAACCACTATGAACATTAAGACGGTCTCAACTATCAGGCCGCCCGGAATCAAACTCAGGGACGCATAAGCCGCTGAGCCGACAAGGATCGGTGTCCAGATGATCGAAGCGATAAGAAAGTATAATGCGAACTTGCCAAAATTGGCCCTAAGGAAGCCGGCTGCTAGATATGTGGGCAAACGGACTCCTGGCAGAAAGCGGCTAAGAAAGACCGCCGATGCCCCGCGCTTCTCAAGCCACGCAGTGGCCTGAGAAATTGACTCATTGGATATAAATCTGCGGAAAAATCTCGTTTGCACAACCTGTGATCCGAATATTCTGCCGATCCAGTAAAGCAAAATATCACCAACAAAAATTCCCAAGACACACGCAGATACGGCAAGAGCCAAAGAAACTCTACCCTGTCCGGCAAGAACTCCCGCTGCGAGACACGCACCGTCTTCGCTTACAAAGGTTGCTAAAAAAAAGGCGAGGAAAATGAACGGGGCCGAAAGCTCGGTTACACCCGTGAGGTCGGAATTTAATACCTGAAGAACGCTTTGAATAAATTCAGAAGGCATGTAGTCCTAAAGCCGAAATTTCATTTAGCCGATCCACTCTTCGCGGCCCAGAACTCAAGGGTTGAAGGTGCGACTCCAAAGTTGTCCGGGACGAAACTATCGGAGCCCCTGAGTTTTTCTGCGATCATCGCATGATGATGTACGGTGTGGCTAAGCAGGAATTCTATCTCGCGCAGGCCACTCGAATAGTGCCAAATTGCGTTATCGATTTCCGAACGAACCTGGACTGGTCCATCGAGTAACTCGTCCGGGAGGGCCTCAAGATTATTACGGAGCATAGCCATTCGTTCGATGGCGTGGGCGCGGTTCTGTTCCATAAGAGGATCGCGTTCACGGCGGGCATAGTCCACTTTGCCAGACCGTAAACCTACCAGGCAATTATTGACGAGATCGTAGTTATGCCGAAAATGGGCACCAATACTCCGCTTTTTATCAGAATCCAGCCTGTAGATATAGTCATCCAGTGTTCCGATCAGCGTCGATGCCTCGACGAATTCGTTGATCAGAGCTTTAACCAAATTCCGCGTGGCATTCATGCGCGATCCTTTTTCGACACTCAACTCTAAATCGTTCAACATCTTCTCCTGTTATTTCCTAGATGAAGGATGTTCAAGAAGGGGAAATATATTCCCTCGAAATCTCTATGGGTGATTTAGATTATTAGACAAGGACCTCAGCGGCATACGATTGGCCTCAATAAATCAAAGGTGGTGTAAGTGTTATCTTCGCAGGGAATATTTGTCGTCACATTGCACATCTTCTGTCCGACAGGGAATTTCCATCGGAGGAACAAATGAGAGCATCGAAGCGATTTAATTGGCCGCATATCACTATGGGAAATCCGCACCTTGCCACAAAGTTCTCGGTATTACTGCTCGTTGGTCTGGTTTTCATTTTGACTTTTGCCGCCGGAACCTTCGCGCAGTTCACTTCCTCGGTCGAAAAAGAAAAGACCGCGGGGCTTATAAAGATGCTGACCGGAGACCCGGATCCTACAACGCGTGCCTACGCGGCCCAGTTACTGGCGCAACGCGATGACCGACGATCGATAAAGCCTCTGATGATCGCAACCCGTGATTCGCACGAGGCTGTTCGAGTGCAGGCAACACTTGCTCTTGGACAACTGCGAGCCCGTAAGGCCGTTCCGCTGCTTATTGAGACCATGAGAACAGGGCTTGAAGTTGGGCAGCGCTCCGCTGCGGCTTTTGCTCTCGGGATCATACGAGACCGGCGTGCGGTCGAACCGTTAATCGAGCAAATGAAGACGGCTGGCCCTCAACTCAGGCAAAACATCGTCGTTTCCCTTGGCCGTCTTGGGGACCCGCAGGCGGTCGAGCCGCTGCTTGCTTTGCCCCATGACGATGGTCACGACGGCTGTGCCCCGATCGCTCTGGCTCTGGGGCAGGTGAAAAGCCGAGTACCCGCCGATAAATTATTCGAATGGTTGAATGGCGAGCATGCCGATGTTTGTCCAAATGCTGCCGTCGCACTAGTTTTGATAGGCGGCAGGAGACAGGTCACTCCACTTATCGGTGTATTGAAAAACAAGAATCCCATCTCCAGAAGAAGTGCGGCATTCGCGCTTGGAACATTACGGGATCGGCGAGCCGTTCTACCGCTCATCGAGGCCCTAAACGATCTGGACAAGCGGGTTCGCCTTAACGCCATCGCATCCCTCGCGTCGCTAAAAGACGAGCGAGCGATCGATCCATTAAACAAACTAGCGAAATCGGACAGTGAGTCTGATGTTCGGGAACAGGCAGAGAATGCCCTAACGAGGCTTCGCTCCCAACTGAGGACGTAGACCCCAGCTACGTTCGCAATTCCGATTGACATTATGGACGACCGGTCAGTGCGCAATAAGTTGTGGACTGGAAAGTCCCAAATAATTTGAACAATTATTATGAAGAAGCAAATTATAAAGATTGCCTATTGGTCATTACCAATATTATTACTAACGATATTCGGAGGTTTTGTTGAGATTAACGCGCAAAGCCAATCGAGCAAACTTTCAGGAGAGATCTCAACGACTATGCCCGGGGGCGACACGCTCAATCTTTCCGGAGCAAAAACAGTCTTAACGAGTACATCCCAGACCTCGACGCCGATCACGGTGTTTGCCGATGAGAGCGGCCGATTTGAGTATAGAGAAGTGAAGCCGGGCAGCTATATCCTAGAGGTAAGTCTCGACGGATTCGTTTCAGCAAAAAGGCTCGTAAATGTCGGCGAAAGCCAGACGATGATCGAGAATTTCCGATTGGAATTGGACGGGGTCAGCGCGTCGGTGACTGTTGATTCAGAGACGCAGTCGATAAATACCACAGATTCGACAGTACCTGGAACTATCACCGCGCGAAACGCTCAGAACCTCCCGCTTGTCGACGAGAATTTTCAGGACGCCTTGCCGTTGATACCGGGCGTTGTTCGGGGGCCGGACGGACTTATGAACGTCAAGGGGGCTCAGTCCTCACAGAATGGCACCCTGATCGGAGGCTCGAACGGCGACGATCCGGTAACAGGCAATTCTTCCATCGGTCTGCCTCTCGAGACAGTAGAATCGATTCAGGTTATTTCAAATCCGTATTCGGCCGAGTTCGGGAATTTTAATGGCGGCGTGGTTCAGATCCAGACACAGGCAGGCACCGACAAATGGAAAATGGGACTGAGCAGCTTTATGCCTCGCTTAAGGAAACGCGATGGTGGCATACGGGGAATCGAATCCGCGACACCCCGCATCCACTTCGGCGGTCCTTTAGTCAAGGGCAAGCTATTCCTATTCCAGTCCCTCGAGTACAAATTTGTACAAACTGAAGTGGAAAATCTCCCCGACCTCCGCAGTGATACAAAACTCGAGAGTTTCAATAGCTTCACCCGCGTTGACTACAACGCCAGCGATAATCATCGAATCAGCGGAACCGTTGCGATCTTTCCGCAGAAGATCGATTTCGTCAATTTGAACACGTTCAACCCGCAAGAGACGGCAGCCAACCTACACCAACGTGGATGGATGGCGGCGGTAAACGATCAGTTTGTGACCAAAGCGGGCGGAATTCTACAGACAACGTTCAGCGTAAAGCGAACTGATGCGGACGTATTCGGCAATACGACTTCTACATTCACTATTGCCCCGCAAGGAAATTCGGGTGGCTTTTTCAACCGCCAGGAAAGAGAGTCTCTCCGGTACGAGGCTCAGTCGATCTATTCCTTACCCGCAATCAGCTGGCGTGGACAGCATTTACTAAAGTTTGGCGGCGGGATCGCTTACACGACCTTCGAGGGCCGCAGCAGCAACAGCGATATTCGAATTATCAATTCGGACGGTGTGCTAAATCAGCTCCAACAATATAGCGGGGATGGGATCTTAAGCCGAAACAAAACCGAGATCGGATTCTTTGTACACGACAAGTGGACTATTGATAATCTTTTAACTCTCGATCTGGGCGTACGATTCGACCGGGACAATCTCGGCCGTTCGGTCAACCCCGCCCCGCGGCTAGGGTTTTCTTATTCACCTTTCCTGGATAATAAGACTGTTATTCGTGGCGGCGTCGGCGTTTTCTTCTCGAAGATACCGATCAACGTCGGAGTATTTGAACAAAATCAAAATGTGCTGATCCGTAGGTTCCGTCCCGACGGGGTGACTGTGGCCGGTGAAACCGACTACCGAAACGTCGTGGAAAACAGTGACATCAAAAGTCCATACAGTATCGGTTGGAACGTGCAATTGGATCGCGAGATCAGTAATCGATTAATGGTAAGGGTAGGGTATGAGCAGCGCGAAACAAAGCGGGATTTCCGCATAAACCCCTTTTTAAACGCATCCGGCAGGAATGGGGTGAACGAGCTTGGTAACGGAGGACGTTCGAGTTATCGCGAGTTTCTAATAATGTCTCGCCTTCGGTTACAGCAGGACCGCGACCTTTTTATTTCGTACACCCGGAGCCGAGCGGCTGGTGACCTGAACGTGTTTGGCGGCTTTTCGGGAAATATTCAGAATCCGATTATCCGGGCCAATCAATACTCGAGGCTTGGGTTCGACGTTCCGAATCGCTTTCTTTTCTGGGGAGAATTCGGGCTGCCCTTAGGAATCAGTTTGAGTCCGGTAATCGACTGGCGAACTGGATTTCCGTACTCCGTTGTTGACCAGCAACAGAATTTTGTCGGCCAGAGGAACTCTGATCGCCGTTTTGATAATTTCTTTTCAACGGATCTACAGATATTTAAGGATCTCAAAATTCCGTTTCGCGGCAAGGAGTACAAGCTGCGCGCAGGCGTCAAGCTCTTCAATCTAACAAACCACTTCAATCCACGAGACATCCAAAATAATATTAACAGCGAGGACTTCGGGTCTCTTTCAAATAGTGTTAGCCGGAAGATCAGGTTCAAATTCGAGTATCGCTTTTGAACCGAGAGCAGAGACTGGATCAGTTGGGTTTCGGCATTTGACGTAAACTCGAACTGACGGCAGGATAAAGATCAATGCTAGAAGGAGAACTTTATGGCTTGGATCGAGACAATCCCATTTAACAAGGCGGATAAGAAGCTGCGGGATGCTTTGCGCGGACCGAGGGCTATGTTCCCTCCGGAATACGCGACCCCGACAAGTGAAAATGAGGAATCCGTGCTTTCGACCCATACGCTGATACCGGACGCACTATTCCACGCATTCTCAACCTTTGGAGCCCTCATGTCGCCGGACCTGCCGCTTTCGCGGAAGGACCACGAGATGATCGCAACAGTCGTCTCTATCAAGAACGACTGCCATTACTGACTGCAATCGCACGCAGAGTTACTGCGTAGAGCAACTTCGGACGATGAACTGGTGGAAGCAATTCTGCGGGACTATAGGTCTGCCCCGATCTCAGAAAAAGAAATGGCCATGTTGGACTATGCCGCACAACTGACGATCGATGCAGTCAAGATCACACCAAAAGATCACGAACACCTCCGATCCTTTGGCTACGACGATACGGCGATACTACAGATCACTCTTATTGCAGCATGGTTCAACTACATAAATCGAGTGGCTGACTCGCTCGGAATCGGACGTGGGGTTCAGCAGCTCGATTTCTCCTGAAGGGCTCGTGGAAACCGCGTACGCTCAACATTAATTCTCCATCCTTCTCTTTTTGTGGAACTTTGCAACCTTAGCGCGGTTGTCGCAAATCGCCATGCTGCACCAAGAAGCGCGGAGGCACGACGATACCGCAGTCACTCTGCTGGCAGATACAAACGGCAAGGTCGTTACGGAGGCCAGTGAGCGAAATCGTACGCAAGACATTTTTGCACACGCGTAGTTTCTGGCGACAATTGAGGCAATTAAGCGGCGAGATACCGAGTACCTATCAGACCACACGCTTTGTACGACGAACCAACCGTACTATCTTGCTCCTGCGAAATACGCCACCTTTCGATTTCTAGTGTTATTTACGCTCGACGAGTATCAGGCATTGGAGGGGCCACGTCAAAGTACCCGATATTAACGGTAAACGACAACGAGCAGTGGAGTGCCGCCGGAGATTGTGCAGACTGAACTGTTCCGCTGAAAATCCGAGAATAAACTTATCCAATTGATTTGATCAAATAGCAGTCTAACAAAAGCAAAGACTTAGTACGAGCTCCACGTAGCTCAGCTCTTGTTTGTCACTACCTACGTTGTTAGTCGGACTGCCCTATAAAAAGAGCTTTCGCGACTCGATCATCCTGGAGGTTCTGCGAAAAAGCACGATGCCGCGGATCAGAACGCCAAACGCCAGCAACACAAAAAAGAATCCGCATAGGTCGAAAATCCATGAAGATTCGAGATATTTCGAAACCGCTATTGCCGAGATCAGCAAGCCAACGAATGCTTGGGTATGAGCGAGAAGCGTTGACGAATTCGACAACTCTGTTCGTACAAGCGCGAGTTCGAAGGTTGAAGATTCAAGGACTCCTAAGGTCGCAGCGTTTTCTAAACTTGAGCCTTCCATAATTGAATCGGCAAAATCCTGATTTTCTGACCCGTAAGTTACAGAGTCCTTATCCCTTCTGCCGAAAACTGGACTGCAGTATCACGAACAATTCTGCGGAGATTTCCTTTAGATCTAAAGTGTTTTCAGATCGATCACTTTTATTCAAACTCGGCGAGAAATTTCTCCGCGTCAATCGCCGCCATGCAGCCAGTGCCTGCGGCGGTTACCGCCTGCCTATAATATGAGTCCTGAGCATCGCCGCAGGCAAACACACCTTCGACATTCGTTTTCATTGTTCGTCCTTCCGTTTTTAGATAACCGACATCGTCCATATCCAGGACACCTGCAAAGAGATCTGTATTTGGTTTGTGGCCAATCGCAACAAATACACCTTCGGCCGGGTAGACCGACTCTACTTTCGTGTCGCGGTTGAATATTCGGATCCCGGTTACGCCAGTGTTCGGTTCGCCGATGATCTCACGGATCTCGGTATTCCAAAGAAAATTGATCTTAGGGTGGTTGAGAGCCCGTTCCTGCATGATCTTGGAAGCTCGTAGCTCACCGCGGCGATGAACGACCGTAACTTTCGACGCGAACTTTGTTAAAAAGTTCGCCTCCTCCATCGCGGTATCCCCGCCGCCCGCGACAACTATCGATTTGTCTCGAAAGAAGAATCCGTCGCACGTCGCGCACGCTGATACTCCGTTTCCGCCAAATCCTTCCGGAACCGGCTCTTCACCGGGAACGCCAAGCCACTTAGCGGATGCTCCGGTGGAAATTATTAGCGTGTCGGCCTTGACAACAGTCGAGATCAATTCACTGTCGTAGCTTTCTTTGCCATAGAGCGTAAATGGTCGATCGCTAAGATCTACGCGGTCGATCCATGTATTCATGAATTCCGTTCCAAAACGCCGGGCCTGTGAGCGAAACTCATCCATAAGCTCGGGCCCCATTATTCCGTTGGCAAAACCTGGATAGTTTTCAACTTCCGTTGTAATCGTCAACTGTCCTCCGGGCTGTGGGCCTTCTATTACGAGCGGCTCAAGCTGAGCACGGGAGGCATAGATAGCGGCGGTCAATCCGGCTGGGCCGGAACCTAAGATCACAACTTTTTTACTAATTTCGTTTAGCAATATTCTTCTCCATTCTTACAATCTAGACTCCCGATTTGCAGGGGCAAGCAAGCTGTATCTCCATAGCTGCAAAACACACAGCAATCACCCTGTTTTGGACTTAGGATTGAACCGCAGCCCTTACAATCGTAGAAAAACTGGCATGAATCCGCCGACATTATCTCAGTTGACCCAAAGCCACATTGCGGACACGTTATTGTCGATTCTCTCTTTACCGTCTTCATAGTGAAGGGAGCATCTTCCGCAAGATGCAGAAGATGCTCGTCATCGAGGCAAGGATCTGAGGCGGGGTTACAGAGGACGATCATGAAACGGAATCAGCCGTCAATGATCTTGTTCAGTCGGTCGGCATAATTCTTGGGAAGTTCGTTTCCAAAATATTGAACGGTTCCTTTCTTGTCCAGGAAAACAACGGTTGGTGTTCCGACCACCTTATAGCTCTTCGCCACCGATGCATCTTTGTCTCTGGCGACGGTATATTTGATCCCAAAATCCTTGATGCCTTCAGTCACCCGGGCATCGCTCTCTCCGATGTTTATGCCAATGACCTTCACGCCCTTGGATTCAAATTCGGCGGCGAGTTTGTTGATGTGCGGGGCTTCTTCCTTACATACCGGACACCAAGCCGTCCAAAAGACGAGAACCGCTGGATTCCCCTCAAGTTCCTTGAACGAGATATTTCCACCATCGAACTTTGCTAGATCGAATTCGGGTGCAATATTTCCGATGGCGGTTCCACGCTTTACTTCGACTTTCTGTGTATTGCCGTCGGAAGTAACTGGATTCGGTTCGCCGGAAACGCCGCAGCTTGCGGAATACCCTACTACTATGACGATCAGTAGGAACGCCAATTTGCTAACTAAACAAGGAGAGCAAGATATGCACTTCATAATTCACCTCAAATAAATCTCATGCCCGCCTGAACAAACAGGTACTGGGCGATAACTACCATGATGACGCCAAATGCCATCTTCACTTTTTCCATCCAACCACCCGAACGCGGAAACATCGACATAGCTCCGCTGAACGTTCCCAGTACGATCATCAGAGTCCCCATTCCAAGAGCGAAAACAAAAAGCACAACCGTTCCGAATATCACGCTGCCTTGGGTACCGACATATGCCAATGTCGCTCCCAGGGCGGGGGCCGTACAGGGGCCAACAACAAGTCCTGAAATGGCTCCAACAAAGACCGCGGAAACGTAACCATTTCCTTTTTTTGCAGGATTGAGTTTCATCAAGAACTGCGGGGCCTGGATCTGGAAAAGGCCAAACATTGAAAGGGCGAGTGCCAGAATGACGTTCCCCACGACAATGTAGGTCCAGGGACTCGATGCCCATGAGCCAAACAAAGTCCCTGTCAATGCTGCAAAAGCACCGAGAGCCGCGTATACTATAGCCATTCCGATCACGAAGAGCACCGATAATTGAAATCCGCGAAGACTGAATTTTGAGGTGGTCTCTCCATCTACAGCGGCGGTTTGACCGCCAATGAATCCCAGCTGGATCGGTATGATTGGATAAACGCACGGCGTAAAGCTGATCAGGAGCCCGGCAATAAATGCAGCCGGTATTGCAAGCAGAGATCCGCCCGCAAGATATGAATTCAGATTATTTACAAATTCCATAATGATGTTGGCGTGGGGAATATCCGGCAATGCATGCCCCTCCGGCTGTAGAACCGGACATTTCCCCACTATTACCGGATATCCGACATCCCGGTAACTTCTTCGATCTATTTGATCGCTTTATCGAAGGCACTTACATAGTCTGCTCGGTTAGTGTTTTTCGCGGTTTTAAAAACTTGTTTCTTGCCCTTGAATACCGCGACCGTGGACGTCATCTTCTTATTTGATTCGAAGAAAGAAGCGAGACCGAGTGACTTCGCCTTCGCTGCTGCCTGGGCCGTCGTTTCGTCGTTCGTTACATCTAGCATGACGAAGTCTAGTTTGTCGCCATATTCCTTCATGAGACCCATCATCACTGGATCAACTTGCTGACAAGCGCTACACCAGTCGGCCTTGATGATCACGACACGTGGTTTTGTTTTGGCTGCAGCGGCGCGTCCCGGTTTGACTCTGGCCGTGGTAACAGCAAACGAACTTACAGAGGCCGCCGTTAAAAGGAGGGCAATAGAAAGGCCCATCGTTAAGTACTTTTTCATTTTCATTTTTGTATTTCTCCTAGTTGAAATTTATTTCGTCGATTCGCCAAAGCGTTTTTGGCGTTCGGGAGATTGATATGCATTGTCTTGAAAATTATTCCCTGCGAAAAAATAAATCTAAAATTCTTAAGGTTGGGAATATTAGGAGTCAAATATGATATATGGATCGTGAGAGGCTACTGGCTTTAGAGAGGGAAACTGAGAGATGCTCGGAATTAAGTGGTTCGAAAACAGCGATGACAAATGGCAGAACTTCCAAACGGAAGCTATGCCTTTTTCAAAAGACCTGTACCGGGTGGCGATGTGGATGACCAGGAATCCGACAGAAGCGGAGGATCTTGTACAGGAAACGATGTTCCAGGCAATGCGGTCGTTTCATGGCTACGAATTAGGAACAAACTGTAGGGCGTGGCTGATGACGATCATGCATAACACAAACGCAAAACGTTTGCGGGACTTGATGAGGCTTTCCTTAGTTGCCGATACGGAAGACAGGATAGCCGAAACGATACCATTTGAGCCGTCTGTTCCTGAAACTATTACGGATGAGGAAGTGCTCGAGGCATTACATAATGTACCTGAACACTTTCGAGAGGTGCTTGTACTATCCGACATCGAGGATTTTTCGTATAAAGAGATTTCAACGATCCTGAATCTTCCGATTGGAACGGTGATGTCCAGGCTTCATCGGGCTCGAAAACTACTCAGGCTAGCCTTGGCAGAATATGCAAGGAATTTTGGGTTTGGAGAAAACCGGCAGGCCGCCGGCAACTAGAGAGGTACACAGATATGCAGTGCAAAGATTTTCGCGAAATTTCAGATTCATACTTGAGCGATGAGTTGCTGGTTGAAACCAATCACCAGATCTTTCGACACATGGAACATTGTCCGGAATGCCGGGCCGACTTTGCGGGGCGACGCAAGTTTCGTAGCAGACTACGAAATGCGACGCTGGCATCAGACACCTTTCAGATGAGCCCGGTATTCCTGAGTCGGTTAGCGGCCAACCTGGAAGCCGAGGCTTCCTCCAAACGATCGTGGCGGAGTCTTTTTGCGGGCTCCAGCTGGCTGGTCCCAGCGATGGCCTCATTCGCTATCGGATTCTTCCTACTTGGCGTTGCGTACTTCGGCTACACCCGTGCCGACCAAGTCGCGACTTCCAAGCGTAGCGTGGTTCAGGGCCTGACCGAGATCTCGTTAAAAGCCGTGGGCGACCACAAAGATTGCGCACTCGAAAACCTGCCGCGATGGCAAGAAGTTGCAGCGACAGAATATCCCGATAAAGCAGTATTCACGGAAAAAGTCCTTGTGCCGCTTAAAGCG
>JBGSQW010000018.1:0-23077 GCA_041737885.1 Pyrinomonadaceae bacterium
ATATTATAGGTGCCTGGGGGAACCTGGATCGCACGGAAAAAACCTTCCGAGTTCGTCGTTAGCGTTCGTCTGTAGCCAGAACCGCTTCCCGTGGTCGTCGTACCGCTGGTTGACGAACGGGCATTGGTAATGGTCAAAGAAACATTGGGCACTACGGCCCCCGCCGCGTCCTGCACGGTCCCTTCGATACCGCCAGTAGTTTCCTGACCGAAAGTTGTTGCTGCCATTAAAAGAAAAAGGGCGAACAACACCAAATAGCATGGTCTCTTACTCATAATTTACCTCCAAAATTGAAATATCACGGAATCTGATGCTTATACGAAAATCCCTCTGGAAATGTTATGCAATATATCACAGTATTAATTTTCTGTTAAATAGGACGGTAGATCGACGTTTTGGGTTACCGGATGCAAATAGAAAGACCCCGGCAACCTAGATTGCCGGGGTCTCATCACTACTAAGCGACGAAAACTAGAAATTCAACTTAGCTGAGATCTGAACACGCCGATTGTTATTCGTCGTGCCAGCATTGATGCGTCCAAAAATGCTGTTCCCAAATCCGGACTGCGTGTATCCAGCCGGCAAAACTGCCGTTGGAGCCGCGAAATTCGGAGTATTTGTTAGATTTCTTGCATCAACACGTACGTCAAAATTGACCCGCTCGGAAACACGGAACTTCCTCAATAGCGAAATATCCGTCTCCATATAACGTGGGCCGATGAAATAGTTGCGGCCGACGTTACCTGTCTCGCCAGGGCCTGGCTGTGAAAAGAGGTTTCTCGTAGCCACGTCGAACCACCAGTTTCTGAGACCAGAACCTGGACTGTCGAAATCGCCTTGAAGTAACCCGCCAATATCGCGCGAACAGCTGCTGCAATTAGCAAACGAGCCTGAGGTGTTGCTGACCGTATTAAGGCCGGAGAAAACGGTGAACGGACGGCCCGAGGTTACACGGAGGCTTCCCGCGACCTGCCAACCGCTGATCAAATAATTAAGGGCTCCAGGCGTCTCAGCTCCGAATGATTTACCTTTTCCAAATGGAAGTTCGTACACGTACGTTCCTAGGAGGGAGTGACGACGATCAAAATCAGACCACGCGTAATTTGCCGCACGATCAAAGTTGTTCAGCGGAGTGTTTGCCGACGACTGAGCAGTTCCGGTCGAAACGGTCGTGAAGACCGGGTCAAACGATCGGTTGTCTTTGGAGATCGCATATGTATATCCAACCTGGAAACTCAAACCACTTCGCATTCTGCGCTTAAAGGTAAATTCAAGGCCGTTGTAGAACGAAAAGTCATTACTATCGGTCACGAACAATCCACCAGTGTACTGCGAGAATGGCTGGAAGAATGAGCTGTTTCCTCGTAGATCCAGGATACGTGCTCCAGCAGCTTGATCTGCTGCCGTGCAAAGTCCGGCAGTTACATAAGCAGCAACGCATCTTTGCTGCGACATTGCTAGTGCAAGCGTCGCAACGCTTCCCTGCGTGATCGCTGTACCATTCAAAGCACGAAATCTGGTCGTGCCGGCATTATTTGCGGCACTACCCGTGAACAACAGATTGATAAGAGGGCTGTTGTAAGCCGCATTTCCACGGATCGAGTTGAATGCCTGAAGGAACGTCTCGCCAGCGCCTGGCAGGGTACCGTTGATGTTGACCTGATTGGCGTTGTAGGAACCAAATAGATTCGTTGCCTTTTTCCCAATGTAGTTGATCTCAATAACATTTCCGCCGAATACTTCCTGCTGGAAGCTAGCCGTCCAGTTATGGATCCGTGGGAACTTCAGATCTGGATCCATTACGTTCAGCGATGCCGTTCCAAACGCCGGCGGCGTGCTGAGGACTGAAGGCGATGTTGTCGGTACCAGCGACGGAAGACCATTTCGAAGCAACCCGCCATTTGCTCCAAAGGTAGTGTCATTTGTAAGTGCCGTATTTCCAGGCGTATTCTGGAAAATAGCCGAGCTGAACAGGAATGTACCGAAACGGTCCGAAGCCGTTCTGTAATTGAGTCGTATCGAGGTTTTGCCATTGCTGAATGGATCCCATGCAAATCCGATCGACGGCAGGATCAAGCTGTAGTCGTCTTCGAACAGCTTACCTTCTACCCACTGAATATTATTAGCCGGGGCCGACCCCAAGGTGATAGGTTTATTTGGAACGAGGATCGGACGATCACCGGCAGCTCTTGGCGTCAAGCGAAGTTCCCAACGGGCACCGATGTCCGCGGTAAAGTTAGGACGGATCTTCCATGTGTCCTGGACGTAAAAATCAAGCTCAGGATGGTTTGCATCAAATAACCAACGCGAACCACCAGGTGCAAACGAACCCGGATTCGATGTGTCTCGCACAAAAGCCTGCGATATTGAGCCTACCCGGCCAAGCATATCGTTGATAGTATTCTCGAGACGAGTGCGATCAGCCGAGTTGATAGCTGTTCCGGTCGGCAATGGCGTCGGGAACGCAAAGTTGTTATTGATCGTTCTGCTGAAGTTAAATGCACGTTCGATAGCACCGCCCGCAACTCCGGACCGATCATCGCGGCTTCGTCCTAAGCGCAAATTCATTCCCGCCTTTACGACATGAGGCGAAAAGTCGAACGTCATGTTGTCAACGATCTGCCACGTTCGGAAAGAACGAGCATTGTAGGAAAAATTTGTATTGCTATCCGTTGGAAGGTTAAAAACAAACCCGTAGTTGGGATCCGGCTCAGGCGTAAGGAACTGAAAGCCAAATTGGCTCCATCCTAATACAAACTCATTGACGAAGGTCGCCTTTGGCGCCCATCTGTAATTGAAAGCCACATTCTTAGGCGTTCTAAAGGTATTAACGTAATTGGGTGAATTTGGGAATCGCGGGCGGCCGCCATTAGCTCCGTCACCAAAGGTATTTTGCTCACCCTGCGCATATCGGATATAAAAATTGTTCTCATCGTTGATCTTGAAATCAAACTTCGATACAAAATCATACTGCTTCTCACGCTGTGGTGAGTTGAACAGATATCCCGCCGTATTGAGGCCGTCGCCGGTCGCACTAAAGCTATTGGGCAATGGCATAGCATTGAGGTAAGCCATCAAGGTCGGGTCAAGCGAAATGCCCGAGCCAGCCGCGATATTATACGTTTGAACGCAGGGCGAGGCTGTTGTTCCTACCTGTCCAACGCCGCAGATCGGGTTGACTGGTGCTCCGGATGCGTTGACCGCTCCCGTTCCATTCACGCCGCCCTGAACCCAACGAAAATTCCCCTGACGAGCCGACTGTGTGTATACAGTTCTGGTTGAAAGGAGACTGTCGTAGGCTCGCAGCATCTGAAGGTTTACAAAAAAGAATGCTTTATCGCGAAGCCATCTCGGGCCATTACCTTCGCCGAAACCCGGATCAAAAAGAGGTCCGCCAAAGCTTCCCCCAAAGATATGCTGGACAAATTGTTCCTTCCCGGTTCGGTTGACGTTTGCCGCATAACTCCGAGCCAATAGACGAGGCGTCTGGTAGTACTCAAAAATATTCCCACGGAAATTATTGGTTCCAGAACGTGTGACAAATGTAACCTGTGCTCCACTACTGCGGCCAAGTTCGGCCGTGAATCCGCTCGTGACGATCTGAAATTCCTGGATCGAGTCCGGATTTGGTCTTAGGGGCGTAAAGTTAGAACCGCCCGCTGTAGACTCGTTGATGTCGATACCGTCGAGCGTGAAGTTGAATGCACGGTCGCGAGAACCGTTGACGTGAACGCCGCCACCGGTATTTGCTCCATTTGCGACCCCCGGCTGGAAGTTAAGGATATCAAGAGGATTTCGTCCACGAGTACCGACGATCGGTAAAGCCTCGATTGTACGCTGTTCGACAGTGCCACCAATATTACCGGAGCTGCTGGTCTGAACCAGCTCAGCGCTTCCCTCGACTGATACAACCGCCGATACATCTCCAACATCCATGACCGCGTTTATCGTAGCGGGCTGGTTGATCAAGACTGTATTTTTGGTGGAAATAAACTTCTTAAACCCACCTTTTTCAACGGAAATGGTGTATGTACCGGCCTGAATAAGGTCAAATAAGTATGCACCGTCGTCGCCGGTTTGGGCGGTTAGCGGAACGCCTGTTCCGTCACGAAGTGCACTCACGGTCGCTCCGGAAACCGTCGCTCCCGACCTATCGACTACGATACCCGTGATACGCGACGTCGTACCCTGAGCAAATGCCGATGCAACAAAAACAAACAGAATCGCGAAAACCGCGAAAGCGTTCAAAAACCGCTCTTTCATGATCTTTTCTCCTCCAAAAACTTGGCAGATATCAAAAACTTTGATGATTAAATGTAAACTCGTTGGAAATTGTTATGCAATATAACACAGATTTACAGCCGTGTTAAATGAAACACGGCGAAAGAGAGACAATTTTGTCTGTATTTATTTTTTGAAGCGAAGGATAAGCCCCTTTTCACCGACTGCCCAGCCAAACTTCTTGTCCATGAAAAGGCCATAGAGACGGCTGCGGGTTTGGCCGTCCTGTCTGGTCCAGGTTTTTCCTTTATTATCGGAGCGGAGAATGCTGCCGCCGTAACCGACGATCCAGCCATTCTTATCATCTGCAAAATCCACGCGCATCAGGGTATCCTTGGAACTGGTCATAACCTGTTGCCATGTCTCACCGCCGTTCTCTGTTCTAAGGATGGTGCCTGATTTCCCGACAATATAGCCCTCGTCATCATCACGAAAGTCGACGTGATAGAGCGGGGCCGTTGACCCAGCGTTCTGCTTTCGCCAGGTAAGTCCTTCGTCGGACGTATGCATGATAACGCCGCCGTCGCCGACGATCCATCCGTGGCTGTTTCCACTAAAATCTAAGTGAAACAGTTCCGTTTTTGTCGGCACCGTGATTCGCTTCCAGGTTTCGCCGCCGTCAGCTGTTCGCATCAATAGCGAATCGACCACGACCTCATCATCACCGCTCTTCCTTAGTACGGAGCCAATGACGTATCCCTTATTCTTATCCGAGAACCGAATGCTCAAAAACTCAGGGCGACCGGCACCAAATTCTCCGCTACGATAGATCTGCAGATCCTGCCACGTTCGGCCTTTATCCTTTGTAATGAACATCTTACGGCCAGCGACCAAGTAACCGTTGTCACCATTTCTGAAGTAGATCTCGTTGATATTCTCGCTTGTGTTCAAGGGATATTTGACCCAACTCTTCCCGCCATCGATCGTGGAAGAGAGAAAACCGTCGTCACCGGCGATCCAGCCGCGATCAGACGATGTGAAGAAAACCGCGATCAGATCGCCATTCGAATTCGTTGGCTGGAGCGTCCATCCCGTTTGGGCAGCAACGGAAACCCCAAACAAGAGTACTGACATCATTGCGACTAATAAACTCTTCAAAATGACCTTCCCCCTATCAACGGCAGTAAAAAAACTAAGGTGACTTTTAGCCACTAGGATAATCGTTCAGCGGCTAAAAATCACCTTATTGATGTTAGTTTTGAGTTAAGGGTTTACAAAATACGTTATTTAACGATCCGGTAAACCCTGCTTTTCCATACGACCAGTACCTGATCTCCGATCGCCAGGAACTGTCCGAGGCCGGTTTCCTTAGATACAAGGTCGAAATACGCTTCGCTGCCGAATTCTATTCGCGTTTCTGTGATCTTGGCACTTTCTTTGAATTCGGAATCGATCCACACACCGTTCTCGAGGTAAAAAGTCTTTAGACCGATATTTTGGACTGTCGCACTGCGGGACCTTTGCTTTCCTCTACCGAAATCGCCGTCCAGAGTTGTCTGTTCCTGTTGGGTTCGGGACATTTTGCTGAGCGATATCGCGTCTGCACCGCTCGGAGCATCTCCAGCGATCGATTTAGCGGCCGGGGCACTCCGCATGAGATTTCCGGTCTGCATTTCTCGCCTTTCGCTGCCATCAGTGGCAAGGTAGGATGTATACGGCGTCACGATGCCGTACCGAGTACCGAGTACCGAGGTCGACCACTTCATCCTTCAGTTCCTTATTCTCACCATTGGTCCGGATCTGTTCTACGAGCCAACCGACACGTCGCGTCGCCCACAACCTGGGCAGAAATTCATTCCCCTCTTTTGGTTTTGGAAAATCGAGGTTCGGATAATTGAATGTCCGCATCTCGCGTCCCGTTTTGCCTCGGAGCCGGAGCGTGATGTCGCGAAGGTCACTGTCATTTTTATAACGGCCAATGATGGTGACTTGTGATCCTTTGAAGATGTCTTTCAGCTTTTTCGGATACATCAGATCGGTCTCAACACCACCGAAATCAAACTCAAGGTCGGTTAAAACCGGAGAATTTACCTTTGAGAAAAAGTTGGACACCTTGATCTCAATATCTTCTTTCGGCTCGATGTAGTCGGCATCTCCAGAATTCTCAGCGGCCAATTTATCCAACAAACGGGTATTTACGTCATAACCGACGCCGAAGGTAAATAGACGCAGCCCTTCCACCTTGTTAACCTGAGCATTTTTGATGATCCGATCGATGTTGGTCTCGCCAACTGTTGGCAAGCCGTCGGTCATAAACACCATCATCTTGGGTCGATCGCTCTTATCAAACTGTTTCATCGACGCGATCAGAGAATCGTTAATGTTCGTACCGCCGGTCGGTTGGAGTTTGCCGACGAACTGCTCGCCACGTTTCTTGCCAGCAGCATCAGCCGCGATCAACCCCGTTTCCATAAGATGTTCTTCACCTGCAAAATTGATCACATTAAAACGGTCGCCTTCTCTCAGCGTTCTGATACCGAAAAGCAAAGCTTTTCTCGCCTTTTCCATCTTCCCTTCATCGGCCATCGATCCGGATGTGTCGAGGACAAAGACGATGTCTTTGTTAGCTAATTCTCGTTCAGAGATGTTGTCTTTAGGCGACAACATCAGGAGAAAATACCCGTCTTTTCCGGCCTCGCGATAAGTTACGAGGGACATTCCGAATTCATCCTTCGATAAGCCATAAAACAGTTGAAAATCAGCATTGCCGCCACTTGTTTCAAACGATACGTTGGCTCCCGTTTCGCCCTTCCGCGTGACATCTATTGAATGTGAAGGTGAATAAATATTTCGAAGAGCTTCTTTTCCCACGATCTCGACAGAACCCGAGATCGTGCCAAACTCCTGCTTGGGGCCACCGACGCGTTCCATGTCGCGCACCAGATCCGTTGATCTGCCCCAAACGTTCCTCCCCGTTCCCAGCGGGTATCGATATGCTACGGTCCCCGATTCTGCCTTGAGCACCTCGGTGTAAGTTAATTCGAGTTTCTTGTCCGAGTTGGGCGGGATCGGAAATATAGACGCCTGAAACAGATTCTTCCCCGCATACTCCAGCAATCCGGGATCACGTTGGCGGCGAACTATTTCGTCATAGATGCGTCTTGCTTCCTCACGCGAACGGACTTCGCCCACCAGCTTTTTCCCGTTTTCCCAGATCGCGAATTCGGTAATGGACGCACTTTCAGGAATTGGAAAGAAGTAGGTTCCTTCAAGTGTAAACCTCGTGTCGTTTCGAAAAACCTGTTCGACGTGGGTCGTCGCGACTTGACCGTTTATTTTCGTATGGAGCTTGATCGACTTTACCGGTAAAGCATTTGGTAGAGGCTGCGGCAGTGGCCTGGGCGGCATCGGGCGACACGGGCGAATGTCACAGACTATCGGCACAATGACACCTTGGGCGTTCGATGACAGTGCGAAGAACAGGCTAAGAAGGATCGCGGTAATTATTGGGACGGTTTGGTTAGACTTCATTTCTAGTTGGCTCCGAAATAACATGAAGAAGTAAATATTTTCTCATTTGACGTTTAAAAGAACGCGACCCGTTGCTTTTCTTGCACAATTAACAATTTTTTGTTGTTTCGATACTGCAACGTGTAAGATGGTCGAAGAACTTCTAAGAGTTACCGAAACATTTTCGAGGCATTTGCGTGTGATATTTTGAACCCGAGATACCAATATGCACATTCGATCTTTTACCGTTTCGTTTATCCTGCTTTTTACAACAGTAGTTTCCCTCAGTCAAAATACCGAGATCGCCGCTCCTGCCTGTAACGCAGACTTTGCCCAGATACTCGTCCAGCAACAAGTAATGGAGGGAAAGTCGGTTACCGACCCAGTCAAACGCATCAAGATCCTCAACCGTTCAGCCGATTTTTTATGGCCGTTTAATGAGCCAACAAGCCGTGCCTACTTTGCTGAGGCTTGGAAAATGGCTGACGACCGGTTTAAGGAAACCGGTTTTGAAACCAAAAAATCGACCACCAGTTCGATCGCGACATTGCTCCCAGATCAGCGGATGGAAGTGATCCGGGCAATTGCTAAGAGAGACAGCGAATGGGCTAAACGACTGTCGGAGCAAATGTTGAGGGATTACGAGAAGGCTGCTGCGGACCGCAAAAACGGGGACCAAACCCGCGAGATCGAAGGCCTGCTCGCACTCGCCACAGCGAGTGTCAAAACCGATCCTGAATTGAGCCGCTCCCTATTTCGACGCCTGATGCGATATCCGTTGTTCACGCATTGGTTCTTCGCGTTTTACCAAGTTGCCAAAGTTGATGCGGGGTTTGCAAATTCTCTATATCAGGAAGCATTGGCCAACTATCGAAATGAGTCTATTCGACCATTGCTTTATTTGTCAGCCTATCCTTTCGCAAACGAACGAATTTTTGGCGCTGACAAATATAGTGTTCACATGGGTCCGCAATCCGACATAGTTCCAAACTCTGTGCTACAGCGGATGTTCATCGAAACGTTTTTTACGAGGATCGAACGGTATGCGGCAAGTGCTGAGGAAATGAACCAGCCGCCTGAGAAAAACTATCCCGCTCCACCGGTTTATATGGTTTCCGCTCTCCGTGATATGGAACCAATCGTCATGCAGCAATTTCCGGATCTGTTGCAGAAGCTATCCGTGGCCAAATCGCAGGCTTCCTCGCTCATGAGTGGCGACATGGGTAAGTCGCTTGAGGAAAGAGATAAGTGGACTAGCGGGCTAGGTCAGTCCTTCGACGAATTGCTCGCCGAGGTCGAAAAAGCTGATGGCGAAGGAAAACTGACAGATGGCATGATCCTTCGACTTTTGACCGGCCCCCAACGAACTGAGGAGCAGTTCCAAAAGATCCTTCCCTGGCTCGACAAGGTTAAAGAAGAGTCCCCGCGTCGCGAAATGACCAACTACTTCTGGTTCCTCCGTGCGAGCCTTGCGATCAAGGAAAAGCGTTGGGAAGACGCTGAAAAATTCATAATCAAGGTGCCCGAAGCAGAACACCGTGCAGTGTTGATGTTTGAGATGGCGGCGTTACAGGCGAAGAATGAAAGCGATACATCGATCCTGTTCGAAACACTCAACCGCCTCTCAAAGGTCACACGAAGCTCCGAAAACTCCGTTTCGAAGGCTCAGGTGCTGTTAGGTCTCGCAAATATGTACGAAAAGGTCAATCATTCAACTGCTCTCGACGAACTTGCTGAGGCGATCCGTGTCACAAACAGCCTTAAAGATCCCGATATGTTCACGACCTTCGTCAGGCGCGAGATCAAGGGAAAAACCTTCACCTATTTCGCCTCGTTCGGCACCCCTGGCTACAATCTTGAAGAAACGTTTGTTGAGTTAAGCAAAAAAGATTTTCCGATGTCGCTCAGTCATGCGAAATCGCTGGACGATCGCTACTTCCGAACGCTTGCGGTGATAGCCGTCGCGAGTAATTGTGCGAAAAACTCGAAGCCTGTTGCCAAACCAAAACCTAAGGCAAACTAATGTTTTGTATCGCCGGAGACCTGAGCGATGGCGTGCTTTAGAACCGGTTTGAGAACTTCAAAACACTCTTCGACACCTTTTGGCGAACCCGGGAGATTGATGATCAGAGTGCTTCCGCGAATTCCGCAGACGGCACGGGAAAGAATCGCGGTCGGAGTTTTAGCCGCCGTTTCCCGCCGCATCGCCTCGGCGAGGCCGGTAGCCTCGCGTTCGATGATCGACCGGGTCGCTTCAGGAGTGTTGTCGCGTGGACCGAAGCCCGTTCCGCCTGTGGTCAAAATTAGGTTGACGTCCTCTCGTTCCGAAAGTGTCAAGAGAGTTTGTTGAATATCCAGCAGCTCGTCGGTGACTATGCCTCGATCGATGATTGCGGCGTTGAACTCATTCAACAGCTCCACAAGTTTGTCGCCAGACCGATCATCGCCCAGTTTGCGGGTGTCGCTGATTGTAACTACCGCTGCTCTGATTAATTCTGACATACTGTTATTTTACGCTAGGCAAAAAAAAATATCTTCCGATTCCAATAATCCCTCAAACGTCCTGACTTTGCGTCTTTGCCCCTTAGCGTCTTTGCGTTAAAACTCCTAAGCCGCCGTCACATCCAATTCATCGAGCCGCTGCCGCCGTCTGCCATAAAGTACGCTGAGCACCACACCCAAAACAACGAGAGCCATACCCGCAAGCGATGCCAGATCCTGCGTCTCTCCGAAGACGATCCAGCCAACAGATATCGCGTAGACGAGCCCGGTGTAATTGATAATCGCGACTCCGGCAATTCGTTCGCTTTGCAGGGCTTTTGTCAGGAATATTTGCCCTAGCTGCGAAAACACTCCGATCAGGAACAGAAATAACCAGTCCCAACCCTGCGGCGTTACCCAGCCGAAAAACAAGCTGATAAAACCAAGCACGGCACCAACCAACTGAAAATGCAGAACAACGGTCAACGGGTGTTCCTTTCCGCGCAGGCTGCGAACCAGATTATACGCCACGCCTGAACAAAACGCCGAGATCAATCCAAGCGTTAGATAAAACGGCGAGATCCGCGTATCAAACCTCTCGATCAGCAGAACCCCGGCGAACGCTATTGCATAAAATATCCACTGTGTAGGCAGAACACCCTCTTTCAGCACAAAGATCGCGATCACGGCCGTAAAGATCGGCGAGACATATTGGATCGTCTGCGCCGACGCCAGCGGCATGTTCTGTAGCGTGGTGAAAAAGAAAAAAAGTGCCGTAGTTCCAAACAATCCTCGTAAGAGGAGCATCGTGTGGTTGGTACCGATCAAACTCGCCTTTGCACGTTTCAATCCATAAATACAAAATGCGGTCGCGACCGCGCAGCGAAAGAACACAGTCTCCATCGCCGGAATATGTGCAACCTGCTTCACGCAAACATTAGCCGCAAAAAAGGCGAGCGTCGAGATGATCATCGAACGCACGCCTAGGGTCAGGAATGTTTGTTGTGAGCCCAAACTAAGAGGTTAATTTTTTCGAAGCTCCGTTGCAACCGCAATCGCTACCGCACCCGCGTTTTGTAGAAAATGACCTTGTTCGTTTCGCAACACGAAACCCCGCGTAGGAGAGAGCACCTGCAACCATCGCGATGACAATGACTGATTGAATATCCATCTATTGAAAGCCGAGAAGTTTACCGCCTTGATAGGTCAAAAATGCAGCAAAATACGCAAGAGCGGTCATATAGACCATCATGAATATTGGCCAACGCCAAGAGTTCGTCTCACGCCGAACGACCGCTAGCGTCGACATACATTGCATCGCAAGTACGAAAAAGACCATCAGCGTCAGAGCCGTCAGCGGCGTCCAAACTTGCTTTCCATCATCATCCTTCGCATCCCGGACCGCTGCGATCAGAGTTTCAGATTCTTCGTTCTCATCGGAACCTACGTTGTAGATGATACTCAGCGTAGAAACCAAAACCTCTCGTGCCGCAAAACTTGCAATTAGAGCCACTCCGATCTTCCAATCAAACCCAAGTGGTGAGATGACCGGCTCGATAGCGTGTCCCAACTTTCCCGCGTAGCTATTCCTAAGCTGTTCGCCTTCAGGCAAAGGCTCGGCCAGTATGTTTTCGGTACTCGAAGCCGTGACCTCAACCGTAGCTGCCGGAGTTGTTTGCGTCCTCGGAAAATACATCAGAGCCCAAAGAATGATCGATATCGCGAGAATAACCGTTCCTGCACGTTTCAGAAAAAGCCAGGCCCGAGTGAGCATATTTTGCAAAACCGTTCGGATATTGGGAACGCGGTAGGGCGGCAGTTCCATTAGAAATGGCGGCGGCGGAGCTTTCAGGATGGTGCGTTTTAGGATCCATGCAGCAATTACCGCGACAAAGATGCCGAGAGCATACATCGCCAGCATCAAAACAGCTCCGACCGAGATGAACCCAAGAAAAGTTTGGCCGGCAAAAAAAGCCGCGATCATCAACGTATAAACCGGCAACCGAGCGGAACAACTCATGAACGGAGCGATCATGATAGTCGCAAATCGATCACGACGATTTTCAATCGTGCGGGTCGCCATGATGCCCGGTATTGCGCAGGCAAAGCTGCTGAAAAGCGGTAAAAATGCCTTTCCGTGCAGACCGACACGGCTCATCAGCTTATCGAGTAAAAACGCTGCTCTTGCCATGTATCCGCTGTCCTCGAGCAGCGAAATGAACAGAAAAAGCAACAATATCTGCGGCAGAAAAACTAGAACGCCGCCAACGCCCGCTATAATGCCGTCGGCAATAAGATCCGTCAATATTCCCGGCGGCATTTGGGAACGAACTCCATCCTTGAGCGATCCGAAGCCTTGTTCGAGCAGATCCATCGGCAGGCTGGACCATGAAAAGATTGTTTGAAAAACAACTAAAAGGATCGCGACAAGAATGACCAATCCGAAAACCCGATGCGTGAGAACCCGATCGATCTTTTCCGAGACACGGTGATTTGTCTGATCACTATGCCAGACAGATTCCTGAACGGCATTTGAAATAAAGTTATATCGAGCAAATATCTTGCTGTTTGAATCGTCGTCATTAGCAACCTCGTTAAAAATAGCTGGCACGGTAGGAACAGCACCTATCATTTCAGCTGCTTTTTCCGCCAGTTCATCGATTCCGCGTCCTGATTTAGCATTGACCGCCACGATCGGCGTTTTGAGCAGAACGCTAAGCATTTCGATATCGATCTCGTGCTTTTGTTTCTCAAAAACATCGATCATCGTCAATGCGATCACAACGGGAACACCAAACTCTAGGATCTGCGTAACAAGATAAAGATTGCGCTCAAGATTGGTTGCATCGACGACAGCAATGATGACATCCGGCCTCAGAACATCTGCCTGAACCCCGCGAATTATATCGCTCGCGATCTGTTCGTCGAGTGATGTGGCGTCAAGACTATAAAGTCCTGGCAGGTCGATAAGGTTAACTGACTGACCGCCAACCTTCCAAGGTCCTTCCTTGCGCTCGACTGTAACGCCCGGGTAATTTGCTACTTTTTGTTTGAGGCCGGTGAGGGAGTTAAAGAGGGTTGTCTTGCCGGCGTTAGGGTTGCCGGCAAGAGCGATCGTCAACTGAGAATTATGTGAGATATCGTCCATTCATCGGCATAATTGCTGCCAAGCCAGTGTCAGAAACTTACTTCTATCGAATCCGCTTCATTCTTTCGCATCGCCAGACTATATCCGCGTACACGAATCTCTATAGGGTCGCCAAATGGAGCTGTCTTGACCATCTGAACCGAAACACCGGGGATAACCCCCATTTCCATTAAACGTCGCGTAACAGAATTCTGCCCGTTTATCGCAGTAACCCGTGCATCTTGCCCAACTGGAAGTTTTGTAAGTATCATTTCGTCTCTGTTAATAGGTTTCTTATGTTATTTTGTTGGTTTCAATTCAAAAACGACATCAATTATGACCACTTGCCATTAATCGTGCCGAGATGTATCAGCCAACGAAATATTAAACTAATTGAAAATCATTTTCAATTTCAATTGAACGAAAGTCAGGCGACTTTTGAAAGTGAACACATTATAAGATCAGAAAAGGTTTGATGATCGAGAGATGAGTTCCGCTTGGTATGCTCCGGCGGAAAAGCGTACCGGCACGCGGTCTTCGGTCCTGAGCCATACCTTTAAGCCAAGGGCGTCGAGCTCTTTATTTCCCGTATTAACTGTGATCAGTTGGGCGGAGATCGTCTCACCATTGATCACCATATCGGTCGGGTTTGAGGGGCGAAGTGTAAACACGTAAGACTTTGTCTCCCAAAATACTGCTACACGTGTGTCGTTAACGGGATTCGATAGATCCTTGCTGGGTTTTAGATTGAAGGATCGCATCGCATACAGGAGCGACAGAAAACTATGCGTGCCTATCGGAGCATCAACACCCGTCTTGGCTCCGTAATTTATGCTTCCGGTACGCTTGTCAAACGTCACAATCTGCTTCAGCCCGGAAAAAGGGGAAGTAAACTTTGCTTCGAGGCGTGTCGGAGCGAGTGTTTCCGGATCAACCTGGACATTCGCCGCCTCCCCGAGAATCAAATTTTCGCTCCCGGCTTCAACTCCAGAAACTGTCGCGGTCAGCAACAAGCTATCCACCTTTTCAAATAGTTTACGTTCGCGTGCATTCAGCGTCAAAACACCCGCAGGCTTACCCCCGTAGGTAACCCTATAGTCAAGAACTTCACCCAACTCAAAGCCCAATTCAGTAATGAGCGGTTGGTTGTCAACATACTGAACCGGTGTCGGGGTCGGCTTTCCGGGCGGCGTTGCTTTGGAATTTGGGGACGGTGTGGGTGATGGTGTCGGCGCAGGGACTTCAGGCTCAGGCAGCGTTATCGCCGAAAGTAATACCCGAAAATCGCCCTTTGCCGTTTTGAGTCGGATCTGAACAGGCAAGCGGTTCTCGTCGGTTGAGAAATTTATCTTAAGTTCTTTAATGCCGTTAGAGGTTAGGAAATCACTTTGCACCACTGACACCGCCGTATCAAAATCCCCTGCTTCAGTCTTCACCTTTTCCGTTGAAGTGCCTTGAAATGTAACGGTGTGCATCTGTTCGCCCTCGAACAGCGGAAAAGATCCGATCCCACCAGATTCGCGAGCCTTGAACATCAAGGTAAGCAAATCGAAATTTGAAGTCGGCTGAGAAATGAAATTTCTGATGGTCTCCTTCGGAGTGACCGTGTCCAGGCTACTGGTTGTAACGTAGTGCGGCAGTCCCGTTTCCGGTATCGCAAACACAGTACGGCTCTCATCAAACAGGAAAAATGCTGCCGAAACTAGATCAATGGTCTTAACGCGAGCCTTGATCTCAATAGCTTCTTTACCCGCTATTTTGCCACGAGAAACCACGTGAGTTTCGGCGTAACCGGCGTTTTGGATCTTGCCAAATGAAATATTGTAGGAAAGTTTCTCGCCGATCCTGTATATCGATGTCGGAGCAACGATTTGGGCCGAAGCCGATCTTTCACAGCTGGTTACAAGTGAATATAAAGCGATAAACGATAAAGAAATAACTGCCAATAGTGCAGTACGCGTCAGCCCCGATCTTATCCCAATTGTAACCGTTCTATACATTTATTCTGCTGATTCCCTGAGAATGTCCTCAACTGCTTTTTGTCTATCAGCGGCTTTAGTGATTGGACGTCCTATTACTACAAAGTCCGATCCATTGGCCATTGCCTGACCAAAGGTTGTTACACGCTTTTGGTCGTCAAGTGTTGCACTAACAGGGCGAATTCCGGGTGTGACCGTTAAAAAACCTTCATTTTCAACCGCTGCTCGGACGGCTTTTACTTCATTTGGTGAAGCTACGACTCCGTCCAATGCACATTCTGCTGTCAACCGAGCCAGGGCTACGACTTGTTCTTCAACCCCGCGATCTACCCCGACCTCCTTTAACGTTAGGACGTCTGAACTTGTAAGCACGGTTACACCAATTATCAGAGGACGATCAAGACCAGCCTGTTTGCAGAATTCATCAACCTCGTCGCGCACCCTGACCATCGTCTCGCGGCCACCACTCGCGTGCACGTTGAACATCCAGACGCCAAGTTTCGCCGCCTCAACAGACGCCTTGGCAACCGTGTTTGGTATGTCGTGAAACTTCAGATCAAGAAAAACCCTATTCCCAGACTCTGCAATTTTGCCTACAAATCGAGGGCCTTCGGACGTGAACAGCTGCAACCCGATCTTAAAGCCGCCGACCGCCCCTCTTAGTTCACGAACGATCCCCTCCGCCTCGGATGCACTATCGACATCGAGAGCAACTATTATCCGATCTTTAAGCTCAAGTTTTCGGGATGCGGTTGCGGAGATGTTTACCATTAATCCATGTCTAGCGGGTTTCTATATGGCGTACCCGGGTCGTTTTCGGCCCGCTTGAGAGCTTCCTTAAACTTCTCTTCCAAAAGTCGTTCGCGGTCCTTCATCGACGACATCTCCTGAGCAAAGATGTTCTCACGAAGTTCCTTCTTTTTGACTAGATCACTCTTAAGATCTTCAAACGAACCAAGAACCTTTTTCTTTTCCTCGTGTCCCAGCAAAGCCCCAGTGTCGGCATCAACTGTTAAAGTCGCTTCACAGCATGGGCAGATTATCGAATACTTTGCCATAACAACGAAGATTATAATACATTTCTGACAGGCAGCGTTCTATTTATCATCGACAACACGGGGCCGGTCGCCAGTGGTCTGACTCGACTTTCCTCCGACTATTCGCAGCAGGTCAGCACTGGGGGCCGAGGCAAGCGTAGGAACCTTGTCGGTTTTAGCCTGCATGACCTTACCGCTTTTCAACGTAACCTTTAACGATTTGCTCATCGGATCTGTCCAGGTCGCTTCGGCTTTCGCGATCTGCGGATGGTCTTTGAATACGCGTATCTCCGTTATGGAGCCATCGCTGTTCATCATCACAGATGCCTCGGAATTTTCCGGAGCAGGTTTTGGACTTGATGGTTCGGGCGTGGCCGATGCGTCGGCATCAGGACGCTCGCGTTTCTTTTTGTCCCTTTTCAGCTCTTCCACGGTAGCGGCCGGATCGGGTGCAGGTGCTTTATTTGTTTGATAAACAGTATCCGTCGAACTATTCTTTGACGTATTGGTACTGCACCCAACCCCGACAACCGCTGACGTTAAAACCGATATTGCGATGATCTTTTTCATTATTCTCTTTCAGCCAGCTTTAATATCAATGCCTCCTTAACAGAAGGCCATTCTTCTTCAATGATACTGAAATAGATCGAATCACGAAAACGACCGCTCTCGGTGATCATATGATTGCGAAGGATCCCTTCCTCAACACACCCGATCCTACGCATTGCGTTCTGAGATCGTTCGTTTTTAATATCCGTCTTTAGTTCCACTCGGATGCACTTCCATGTCTCAAATGCATGGGTCAGCATCAGAAGCTTCGCCTCCGTATTTATTGCGGTGCGTTGCCACCGAGGGGCGATCCAGGTCCAGCCTATCTCGGTTTTTCGATTGGCGGTGTCGATGTTTCCGAAGCGCGTTGACCCAACAACGGTGCCCGTATCACGTTCGATCGTCACAAACGGTACTGCCTTTGCCAACATCTGATCGGCGAGAGCTGAGCGAACGTACCGTTCAAGATCGCTAGCGTCTTTGACGATATTCGCCGTAAGCTCCCACAAAGAAGGCTCGAGTCCAACCTTGCAAAGAGCAGGTAAATGATCGACACGCAGAGGTTCAAGCCTTACGAACTTTCCCTCTAATACTACCGGTGCAACTTTCATCAGTATTCAGGATAACAAAAAGCGGGCAGATCGCACGACCTGCCCGTTCTTTCTATGTTGTTTCAAATATTGAGTTTAGATGTCGTAATACATGCTGAACTCAAGCGGATGTGGACGCAGCCGAAGGGGCGTGATCTCATTCTCACGTTTATAAGTGATCCAGCGTTCGATCATCGATTCGGTAAATACGTCGCCTTTAAGGAGGAATTCGTGATCGTTTTCCAGTGCATCCAGAGCCTCATCCAGACTACCCGGAAGTGAAGGCACTTTTGATAATTCTTCGGGCGGAAGATCGTAGATGTCCTTATCAAGCGGTTCGCCCGGATCGATCCGGTTCTGGATACCGTCAATGCCAGCCATTAAAAGTGCCGCAAACGTTAGGTACGGATTGCACGATGGATCTGGCGGACGGAATTCCAGGCGTTTCGCCTTCGGTGACGACGAGAACATAGGAATACGAACCGCAGCCGAACGATTTCGGGCTGAGTAAGCAAGATTCACCGGAGCTTCGAAACCAGGAACGAGGCGTTTGAAGCTGTTAGTGGTCGGAGCTGCAAATCCTACCAGAGCCGGAGCATGCTTGAGCAGGCCGCCGATGTAGAACTTAGCCATCTCCGAAAGCCCTGCGTACTGGTCACCAGCAAACAGCGGGCTGCCGTCCTTCCACAAAGACTGATGGCAGTGCATACCCGAACCATTGTCGCCATAAATAGGCTTCGGCATGAAGGTTGCCGACTTGCCAGCTGCATGAGCAGTGTTTTTAACCACATACTTGAACAGCATCAAGTTATCAGCGGTGTGCAAAAGATTAGAGAATTTGAAATCGATCTCACACTGTCCAGCGGTCGCAACCTCGTGGTGATGGCATTCTACATTAATACCAACCTCGCCGAGGATCGACGAGATCGTGTTACGGATATCGATCAGCGTATCAAGCGGGGCGACTGGAACATAACCTTCTTTTGGGCGAATGTGATAGCCATTATTCGGGTTTTCCGGTGTACCCTGACGACCCGAATTCCAGTGACCTTCTTCAGAGTTGACATAGAACCCGGCAGAATGCTGAGTGTTGTGGTAATTCACTTCGTCGAAGATGAAAAATTCAGCCTCAGGTCCCACATTGATCGTGTCAGCGATTCCCGTGAATTTCAAATAGCTTTCGGCACGCATTGCGACCGAGCGTGGATCCAGCCAGTAACCCTCTTTCGTGATCGGATCAACGGCGTTTGCGATCAGGCATAGGGTCGTATCCTCGGTAAACGGATCGATCCAGAATCGTGAAGGGTCCGGAACCAGAAGCATATCTGATTCGTGGATCGCCGCCCAGCCTCGCAGACTTGAGGCATCAAAGCCAAAGCCATCTTCAAAGCTGTCCTCTGACAGCATTTCGATAGGAAACGTGAGATGATGCCACGAACCGATAAGGTCGGTGAACCTAACCGATACAAACCTCGCCTCTTGATCTGCGGCGTAACCTAAAACATTCTTAGCGTTCATAATTCTCCTGAATCTCGTTATTTTGTAATCACAATGAATCGATCCTGATCCAAAGCAACGATTCTAGCCGACGATTACGGAGATAAAAACCTCTCAGGCGACCTCAAGTTCCTCTTCTGCAATATCCTACATTTTCGTAGGGCTTTGACCGATCGGAATTTAATTTACAGAAATGGTTTAAACAACTAAAGGCCGCGATATTCGCGGCCCTTAGCTAAGATTTAATTCGGACAAAACTAGAATACAACCATGTCACCACGCGTGATCTTGGACACCTTAAAATCGAACTGCCTTGGAAGTAAATACGCGAAGCGATTGTTTGCCGTAAGAAAATTCCCGTTGAATACAACGCTAAGGTCGCTATTATCCTTCGTCAACAGCAGTTCGCCCTTGTCATTCAACCTCGGAAAGAAAAACGTCGCCGAATCCCCGCGTTTCTGAGGCGGTAAGAACTGTGCTAGTTCACGGATCTCGCCCTTGTCATTTTTGAGCCAAATGTTGCCTTTCATCTGTTCGTTGGTCATCCCTTGAAAAATTGCTTCTTCTACCGCCTGCCCGGATGGATTTGGAACCTGCATCATTGTCACAACATAGTAATTCTGACAAATCGCACAGTCGAGCATTTTCTTACCTTCAGAGTTAAACTTGGCCTTCCCCTCGTCGTTCATCTTGTCATAATCCGAACCGATCTGATTTAGACGAGTGAGAGCCAAGCGTATGGGCAACCCTGAATAAAGTCTTATGATCACGGGAGGCGGGGCCCCGACTCGAGCCGAACTGCCACGCTCGGAACCCGCAAGCCTATTGTCTGATTGAGCCCTCAACGCCTCCGACGCAGAAGCATTTGCGGCTCCCTGGATAGACTGATGAAGTTTCGCCCAAGGCGATTCATTTAGGATCTCAAGAGCGTCTTTTTTGGACCATTTATCAATCTCTTTATCCAGCACCTTTTGTGCTGAGGCCGCAACAACTAACGACACGACGAAAACCACCGAAACCAGTATCTTAAACATCAAGAAGAACCCCCAATTTATACATCTGCAAGTTTTTAGACGATTCCCGAAAGTATATTTTATTTGAGGAACTCAGGCAATAGAAATTCCAAATTTTCCGTGTGCAGTTGACCGCGTGATCGCTTTAGAAATACTATCTGCTCAAACATCATGAGAAAAATCCTGTCTTACCTAGCTTTTTATATTTACGTAAGTTCTATCCTGATTTCTAGCGTGGACTGCCAAACCCTGTCTTCCGATGAGCGAAAGATCGCCGAATTCATCGATAAGAATGAATCGTCCATGGTTTCACTCATAGAAAGATCGGTCAATATCAACAGTCCAACAGAAGATCATAAAGGCATTAAGGCGGTCGGAGCCCTGATGCAAAAAGAGCTTGATGCAATAGGGTTCTCGACACGATGGATCGAGATGCCGTCGTCTGCGATCCGAGCCGGTCACCTGGTCGCGGAGATCAAAGGCACAAAAGGAAAAAAGGTACTGTTGCTAGGTCATCTCGACACTGTTCTAGCAGGAGAAAAGTTTCGCCGTGAAGGCAATAAGGTATTTGGCTCTGGTGTCGGGGATATGAAGGGTGGTAATGCGATCGCAGTCTATGCTCTCAAAGCGTTGAAAGCGGTAGGGGCGTTGGACGATACGCAAATAATATTGATGTTCACCGGCGACGAGGAGGATGCCTGCGAGCCCGTTACTATCTGCCGCGGCGACATGATCTCGGCAGCAAGGCGTAGCGATCTGGCTCTTAGCTTTGAAGGAACCGTACGGAACACCGCAACGGTAGGCCGACGCGGTGCAAGTTCATGGACGCTTGAGGTCGAGGCGAAAACAGGCCATTCGAGCGCCATTTTTCGTGAATCAATGGGAAATGGCGCTATCTTCGAAGCGTCGCGGATCCTGAACGAGTTTCGAACACAGCTAGGCGGCGAAAAGTATCTCACATTTAATCCTTCCCTCTTTTTGGGCGGTACGACCGTTACGGTCAAGGACTCGGATGGATTTGCATCGGGAAAGACCAACGTCGTTCCGGCAAAAGTAACGGTCAATGGTGACCTGAGGTTTATCAGCGAGGAGCAAAAAGAAACGGCCCGGTCAAAAATGAAGGCCATCGTAGCACGGAACTTACCAGGAACGTCGGCGAAGATAGCCTTTCAGGACGGCATACCAGCAATGACGCCCGTCGAAGGCAACTATGCTTTGCTGAAGCAACTCGATCAGGTTAGTAAAGATCTAGGTTTTGGCGGCGTTGAAGCTTTGGATCCGGGCGAAAGAGGAGCTGGCGATATCGCTTACATTTCAGGGATAATTCCCGGATTGGATGGTATCGGAATAGGCGGCGGCCAGAATTCGCACGCTAAAGGAGAATCTGCGAGCATAGAAAACCTGACGGTTCTTACGAAACGGGCAGCGATCCTTTTGTATCGATTGACGCGTTAGATCAGCTGACGATCTCGCCAACCAAGTCATAATCGTGGGCTTCCGTGATCTTCACGTTGTAGATGCTGCCAATTTGGGGCTGAATATCCTCAGGCACATCATTGATCAATATGTATCCATCGATCTCTTGAGTTTGACCTTCGAGCCGGCCTTGAAATAGCATATCAGACTCCTGCGAAAGCCCCTCGAACATCACGGGGAAAATATTTCCGACCTTTGCTCGATTCAATTGCTTGCTGATCTTGGCTTGCTCTTTCATTAGGCTATTCCGTCGCTGTTTGGCGATTTTGGGATCAACCTTGTTTCCAAGTTCATAAGCAGGCGTTCCTTCTTCATCTGAATAGGTAAAAACACCGACATTGTCGAAACGGCAATTCCTCACGAATTCCATCAACTCTTCAAAATCTGATTCGGTCTCGCCGGGAAAGCCGGTGATAAAGGTGGTACGGATCGTAATACCCGGAACCTTTTCCCGTACGCGTCGGATCAATTTTTCCAACGATTCCCGCGTACCGCCGCGCTTCATAAGCTTCAGAACATTCCGCGAACCATGCTGCAACGGCATATCAAGGTACTTAACTGCTTTCGGGGTTTCGGCGATCGCTGATAGAAAGGCATCAGAAATGTGCGTCGGATACGCGTACATTACCCGCACCCATTCGATATCGTCGATCTCGCCGAGAGCCCTGATCAATGCCGCAAGAGCGTCGACTTCACCGAGATCCTCGCCGTATCGCGACGAGTCTTGAGCAATCAGTACTAGTTCTTTCACGCCCTGCTTTGCCAAGCCTCGGGCTTCCTCGATGATCGAACCGAAACGCCTCGAACGAAACGAACCCCGCATTCCCGGGATCGAGCAGAAAGCACATGGCCGATCACAGCCCTCTGCTATCTTAATAAACGCCGTGTGCGAATCGGTCGCCCGCATTCGCGGCGTATCAAAGTCATAAAGATAGGTCGCCGTTTTATTTCCGATGGGCGATATCGTGAGCTGCTCCGCATCGAAGGTGTCGTCAGCTGCGTTTAGTATCTCGCCTATCTGCGACGTGCCAATAAATGCATCCACCTCAGGAAGCTCTTTCATGAGTTCGTCGCGATAGCGCTCGACCAGACAACCGGCAACGATGACACGTTTTGCCTTCCCGTCAGTTTTCCAACTCGTTGCCTCCAGGATCGCATCGATCGATTCCTGCTTGGCTGACTCGATGAATCCACAGGTATTTACTACGACCGTGTCGGCGTCGCCTGCCTGATTTGTGATCTGATAGCCAGCCTCCGCAAGCTGTCCCATCATCACCTCACTATCTACGAGGTTTTTTGGACATCCAAGACTGACAAATCCGACTTTCTTCATAAACACTTGCTCCGGCACATTCGGCAAACAATTAGATTATCACATTCCCACTCAGCAGACTTGCCCGCCGTCGTGTCATTGATTACACTCTCTCCATCCCGTTAGACCAAGATTTTGAACCTACAAAGGAGATGGCATGATGAATTAAACGGTGGCGATGTACTCTGATGTTGAAATACGTTGGAGTAGAGAGGCTTGAAGCTGAATTTTTTCATGCGGCTATTTGACCGCGTAAAGGAGACTAACTCCGATCCCGCTTCTCGC
>JBGSQW010000050.1:0-6800 GCA_041737885.1 Pyrinomonadaceae bacterium
CCCTTTACCGAGAAGGATGAGAGGGGGCAACGGAACTGAGAGTTCCACAAGTCCCTTGTCAGCAAAAGCGACGGCTATCTTTCGTATTGCGGCCGGTTCGTACGAAAGGATCGCGTTGCCTTCGGGAGTCTCGCGGTAACGCAAGACCCGTCTACCCAGCCATCCCGTATCTGTATGAATCTTTCGAAACGCTCTAGCCACTTGGTCACTCGAAAGAGCCTTCAAAGACACAGATGATTCTTTAAGATCGGCAAAGAGATACTGACCCGGCAGGAAATACAGCGCAGCGGAAGCATCGACAGGTAGTTGCAATGGCTTATTCATCGCTTAGCTTTCCCTCCCGACCCTATCTTTCCGGTATTCCAGAATGAAATAAGCTCACTAAAGAACGTCTGAGCATTTTCTTCGATCCTTTTATCTAAATGCTCGAGATTTTTGAAGTACAGGTTCGCTGCCTTATACGCCTCGGTCAACCATTCAACAGTCTCTTTGTCCCATTCAAACAAATCCGGATATTGGCAGTTAGTAATGTCCAGCCACGGGTTGCCGGTGGAGTGATCCACTAGGCGGATCAGATCGCTGAAAGATTTTGCTTTTTCACCGTGCTTTTCTTTCCAGATATTTTGATGTGCCGTCTTGATCGGAGGCAGTGACTTTTTATCAACTCCGTACTTTTCAGAAAAGTAATTCCAGATCTCATCATCTTCATTAAAATAGAACATCAGGCCGGCCAGGTAGCTGTCCCTCAAGTGTGCGAAATCAACTTCTTCGCAGCACAGGTCGAAGTTCATCGGCGGGATGGCAAATCGTTCGAGTTCTAGCTCGGGATCGTCATGCCAGTATTCGAGTAATGGAAAGCACTTATCATTTATTAGCTGAAAGAACTCATTCGTCCGTTCGCTGTACGCCTTTATCAACACCCGCTTTTCGCAAAAACGCAGTGCGTTGTATAATCGCGTCAATCCTTGAAATAAAAAGCTAGTTCGTGTCGAGAAAATATGGCAAACGACGACAACGTAATAAGTATTCGAACGCGTAAACCGGATTCAATGAGTCCGACATGGGCAATGACTCAACGACTCATCTCAATTGAGGGCGTTTACGAAATTGTCGCCGTCATCCGCGACATCGTTTCCGATACTGAGATCAATCCTTTCCCGAATCTCGCGAACGGTTCGGAACTAAACGACGAAGTCGCACGCGTTTTGCATCAAGCGGTTATTGAGTTGGAAAAAATCGAAGACCGGGCTTCCGGTCGCGAGGTATAGTCTTCAATGCTTTCAGTCGGAATAAACGTAAAGAAAGTCGATTTTAATCGGAAGACGATGCTTGTCTATCACGTTACGGATGATGTGACTGGCAATCCGCTACCTATTTGCGGCGCAAAAATCGATAGCTTAGTGAGCGGTTCGGATGTCGAATATATATTGACCAATTTAGGCCGCGAAGATTTCGATTATTTCAAATCCGACGATAGCATGATGTGTTCTAGATGTGAGACTGTGCATCTCTCACCAGCAAGCGACGAAGACAAATCAAGAAAACGCCTTCGTCGTTTCGAGTTAAAACAGAATCAAAAGAAGTTAAAGGGCTCTTATGAAAAACAGCTCGCCGAGAGGTATTTGAACAAATGTCCAAAGTGTGGCTGTCAGACCGAATCGATCCTAACTATTAGTCCTTTGTTTTCGGACACATTCTGTAAGAGATGTGAGGTAAAGTGGGATTTTCTGGGCTCGGTTAAACACACCGGAGAATTTTCAATTCGAGTTAGTGATGAAAGCGGAAATCAAAATGGCAGAATTCACGGATTGATCCGGGAGCCTGGACCATTTTGGGAATGGCGTTGATCGCTGATAGCTATGTAGAGATTTTTCGCGATATGAAAACCATTTAACGACACGTAGAAACGAATCACAGCGAGTCAGACGACGCGCCGCTTGGCTTGGTGAACGATTTAACTGACTTGGACGTTATTCCAAGTCGATTGGAGAGCGAGCCAAATGACTTGGGCGACGTTCAAAATGGCTTGGATTGCCGTCCCAATGGCTTGGACTATCTTCCAAATCAGGTGTATTATCTTTTTCGCGGGTCGTTTTCCGGTTCCGCACTTCAATAAAACCCAGTAAATACCGATACGAAGGAGAAATCTGATGGCAAAAGTCGATATTAAGAGTGTTAGAGAAAAGTGTGCTGTTATGAACGATGCTTGGTTCGAAGGCGCACCAACTGTCGAATTCAATGGAATAACGCAAGCGGCGTTTCTCGCTGACATTACTGCGTGTGCGGCCGATGACGCAACCATTGCCGATCTCGAAGCCGAACTAAAGATGAAACGCGAGGTGCGTGACGACAAATACGTCGCTCTAAATGACAAACGCTCCAAAGTCGGCCTCGGCGTCGCAGGTTCGGCTGCTTATGGCAACGACAGCCCGCTCTACGGCGCAATGGGCTTCGTCCGCAAATCTGCTAGAGCGTCGGGATTGACAAGAAAAACAAAACCGCTAACCGGCAAATGAGTCTTCACCTTGAGCGCCAAAGGGGAAAAGTGCCTTTGGCGCCACAAGATGCTAAATTAGGAGTATGAACGATTTTGGTCAGAGTGGACTCGGACAAGCCCGGCAGTCTGAGACAGCTAACGGCGATAGAAATAAGCTCTCTCACTCGGATCGTGCGTTTCATGATTGGTATCGATTCGTTCTTTCGTTCCCGCCTCATCTGGTTAGGCAATATTTGAACGAATTCGAACTGGATGAAAACGATCTCGTCCTTGATCCTTTTTGCGGCACCGGCACAACCGTTGTTGAGGCAAAACTTCGCGGCATTCCCTCAATCGGACTTGAAGCTAACCGATTTGCAGCGTTTGCGGGTTCGACAAAGGTCAACTGGGATAAAGACTCTCGTGACTTACTCGAACACGCAGAAGGAATTAGAGATCGCGTTATTTCAAGACTGAAAAGGCAAGGAATATCGGATGAACCAAACAAACATTTGGCCATTCCGAGTGAGCTTCGACGGCTCTTGCCTGAGCAGGAGCGAATAATTCTCAAAGACTCCATTAGTCCGATTCCGTTGCACAAGTCGCTAGTCTTGTTGGACGAAATAAACCGCTTTAAGAAAAATACGTTCGGCGATCATCTAAGACTGGCCTTTGCGAACGCTTTGGTTTACAAGATAAGCAATTTAAGATTTGGCCCAGAAGTCGGAATTGGAAAGGCTAAGGAAGATGTCGAGGCTGTGGGCCAATGGTTCACTGAGGTGGAAAAGATTTGTTCCGACCTTGAAAGCATAACTGGGAAAGAGTTTCCAAACGCAGAAGTCTTTCTTTCAGATTCTCGCAACCCCGCAACTTTGTTAAAGAACCGACAAGTTTCCGCAGTTATAACATCGCCGCCTTATCCCAACGAGAAAGACTACACGCGGACGACCCGACTCGAATCAGTCATGCTGGGCTTTATTGCAGACAAGCACGAGTTGAGGGAAATGAAAAAGTCGATGCTTCGTTCCAACACGCGGGGCGTGTACAAGGAAGATGACGACGATAAGTTTGTTGCTAGTATTCCCGAGATACAACAAATTGCTGCTGAAATCGAAGCAAAGCGAATCGAGCTAGGTAAAACGTCAGGCTTCGAACGCATGTATGCAAGATTAACCAAATTGTACTTTGGCGGAATGGCTCGGCATTTAATTCAGCTACAGTCCATTCTTAAGCCCGGAGCTCACCTCGCGTATGTAGTTGGCGATCAGGCATCGTACTTGCGAGTTATGATTCGAACCGGACATATCATTGAAAAGATTGCGGTGTCCGTCGGGTACGAGAAAGTGAGAATCGAGCAATTTAGAACAAGGTTTTCAACTGCCACGAAAAGCGATCTTAACGAAGAAGTTGTAGTTCTTCGCTGGCCTGGAAAATAACTGCCTATGCCTCCACAAAACCGCTACGACCAAATTATCGAAAGAATCTTCTTCGCTCACTTCGCGGAAGGAGTTACCGAGTTTGAATTCGAACGGGAAGAGTTCAGGGTCGCTGCCGATGCTCTTGGATTGAGGGCGCCAGACAACATCGGAGATATACCCTACACATATCGTTATCGGAAGGCTCTTCCACAAAGGATTAGGGCAACAACGGCGGACGGAGAAGAATGGATTATCAGGCCAGCGGGTATCGGGCGATACAGGTTTGTTTTAGCACCGATATTTGAGTTTTCACCGACGGCTAATCTTGTCGAAACAAAGATTCTGGATGCGACTCCGGGAATAATCACAAAGTATGCTCTCGGTGACGAGCAAGCTCTGTTGGCAATCGTTCGTTTCAACCGCCTCATCGATATTTTCACTGGCCTGACTTGTTATTCACTTCAGAATCATCTCAGAACGACCGTTCCTAATATGGGCCAAGTCGAAGTTGACGAAATCTATATCGGCGTTGATAAACGCGGCGCACATTTCATTATTCCCGTCCAAGCGAAGGGTCACAACGATAGCTTAGGTATCGTCCAAATTGAGCAAGATTTCGCATTGGCGGCTTCTAAATTCCCAACTCTCAAATGTAAGTCCGTTGCGGCACAATTCATGAACAATGGAGCAATCGCTCTATTTGAATTGGAAATGAATGGAGAACAGATTCAAATTTCTTTGGAGAAACACTACCGGTTGGTACCATCCGATCAACTTTCGAATGAAGAACTCGCAACTTACGGAGAAAGACCCTTGAACTAAGTCCGATCATTCGAAAGCAATGCACCGCTGAGAATATGGACGGTCCTGTTCTCAAATTCAGGTATCTTGGTCACCTCTTTGATCCACCAGTCTTCCGCCTTGGTTTTCGGAACGATCCGATACCGCTGATTCAACTCGCTCTCGCGTAAATAGGCTACGTTGCGGCCGGAAGGCTTTGTTATAGAGAATATCTGATATCGTTCACCCGTCTCCGGATCGGTATGGGATAAGGTCCTTCTCACCGCTATGAACGAACCGTCTCGTCGGTCCTGATAGAACTGGTGTATCTCGCTGGCCGCCATGTCCTGATACCGGGCTGGCGTCGTTGCGACTTTGAGTTCCAATTTGTAATAGACCGTCTTTGCTCCGGTCAAAGGATCTGAGTTAAGAACCTGGGGCGATCCCGAGATGGCGACTGACATCGCTTTCAGGTCTTCCATTCCATCATCGAGTTTTCCTTTCTGCTTTAGATATTCAATGGTTTCGAGGAATGTTGAGTAAAAGTAGTCGAAAAGAGCGTTCTGCCGGTCCACCTCAAGCGAAAGCAGCCTGTTTAGGAATCGAGGGATATTTGTCTTTTCGCTGTCGGGGATCTGCTCGTCACCATCGACCTTCTTAACAAGACCCATATCTCTCAGTGCCTGTTTCGGATCTTCGAGCCCCTCGATCTCCCGGCCTCCCATTATGCCGGTGAGCACAACACTTAACGCCGAACGCCCTTCTCTAGATTCAAGGTTATATTTGTCAAGGTTACCGGCCTTTTCGGCACGGCGGTCGCCCTTTGTAAGAGCTCCCATATTACCAAGCCTCCGGGCGATAGTAGAAGAGAACCTTTTCTCGCCGCCGAGTTCCGTGAAGACTAGCAGATAGACCGGCGGTGCCACCTGACCTGTCCGGTGTGTGCGCCCGAAGTCCTGGATCTGTTTATCGGCTGACCATTTCAATTCGGCTGCGATATGAAGCCGTCGCTGCTGATTTCCGACGCTTTTGCCTGCGTGAAGGCTATCTCCGGTCGATGCCACCTCAGACATGACAGCGATCCGTTTATCACCATTCTGAAATGCATTCTTTTCATTGAGGTTGATAAGCTTTGAAGGGACACCAGCGAGTTGGCGCGGCCGATACTCGAGCGTGCCATTCGCCGTCCGGATCAGGCGTTTCTTTCTGCCGGTCATCTCAGCAATGTTCTCGACACCAAAGTAGTTTACGAGTTGATCAAGCGGATGCTCGGGGACTTCTAGAATTGACAGCTTATCCAATAGCTCCGCTCTCAGTTGCAAAGCTGCACGACTCTCAACCTGCTCGCCGTTAGCGTCAACGAGAGGGACGTACTCGATCGTTCCGCTATATTGGTTGGTTCTTTCCTGAAAACACGCGGTCGGAAAACAATTCGCTACTAATCGAGTAAGAGATTCTCTCGGACTGAAATCGAGACTGTCAATCGCTTCTTCCTGGTCTGCTGCCCTTTCTATCTGCTTTTTGGTTTGGCTCTCCCCCGTGCCGGTTATCGAAACAACGATCGACTCTTTTCTGCCGAGGGCATCTTCTATCTCGCGAATCAGAGTCGGAACCTTAAAGGCGGTGATGAGATTGCGAAAACACCTCTGATGCTCGGCCCAGAACTGATTGACGGCACTGCTTCGCGTGGCCTTGCCGGAATTAGTTAGTTCCAGCGCTCGATGGATATTCCGAAAGACTTCCTGCCAGCCCAGGGCCATGTTGTCGTACATCCTTCGCTGGGCGGGCGTGAGTTTATGAATTACTTCTCGAAACTCTACCGACAGGCCGGATTCAGGATCAGTTCCCATACTCAGGTTGCCGCATAGGTATCTTCCCATTGCCTTAAGGTCGCGGCATACCATCTCCAGAGCACCGACACCGCCAGACTCGATCTCTTCAGCGAACTGCTCGAAGCCTATTGGAAAGTTAGTTCCTGTACCCCACAGACCGAGCCGTGACATATAAGCGAGGTGTCTTACCTCACCAGCCGAAGTTGCAGAGGAATACACAACCCTCACATCCGGAAACTTCTCGGGATTCTGGATCTCAAGTACGGCCGCTCCGGTCTGTGTAGATTTGCCCCG
>JBGSQW010000006.1:0-51558 GCA_041737885.1 Pyrinomonadaceae bacterium
GAGAAGCGGGATCGGAGTTAGTCTCCTTTACGCGGTCAAATAGCCGCATGAAAAAATTCAGCTTCAAGCCTCTCTACTCCAACGTATTTCAACATCAGAGTACATCGCCACCGTTTAATTCATCATGCCATCTCCTTTCTGATCATCGAGCCGGACCGCTGGGAACGGTCACGTTGATATCGATCTCCTTTTTCTGCGGCCCGGTTTTGAGAATTCCGCTGTAATAAACCAGCCCCGCAATGATCGCTACAATGATCACCAGTGCAATCGCCCACACGGCATTGCTGCCAGTACCATTTTCTTCATTCATAGTTATTCTTCCTCTTCGATTAAAGGTTATAACAATGATTTCGAATAAATACTGTGTGCCAGCATACATACGAAAGATTGGATTTGCGCCAAACGGCGTGAAGTGTTTATTCTATGGTCAAATATGAAAAAACATTTCTTTCTGCTGCTGATCCTAGCGCTCTTGTCGATGAACGCCGCGGCTCAAACCGCTAATTATGATGATATGCTCGCCCTCGTCAAAGGCGGCAGTTTATCAGTCGATTTTAAGGTTATGCGTTTCGCTTTCGCTAACAAGGTTCCAGCCGAAGCCCGGGTAGCCGACCCGAAACTGCAGGCCCAAATGGCGACCCTGCTCAATGAAAAGAAATACAAGGACGTGGTCAAGATAGCGGACGGTATCCACAAGACGACTTTTGTCGATATGAATTCGCATATCATGGCCGCGATGGCGTACAAAGGTCTCGGCGACGCCAAAAAGGCAGCGTTTCACGAGGGCATTTACCTTAATCTGGTGAATTCCATCCTTAAGGATACTGACGGCGAATCGCCAAAGAAGGCCTATCATGTAATTTCGATCGCTGAGCAGTTCGTCCTACTCAATGCCCTGGAACTGAAGCGTGTCTCCAATAAGATCGAGGTAATTGATGGTCACCGCTATCAGGTACACGATGTTACGGATAATGTTACAAACGATCCGCTGAAGATATATTTCAATATCGACCGCATACCAGTTACGATGGCTCCCGTTCCTAAAAACTAATTGGTATTTCCCAATTGGCGAACGTATCCTTAGAGAACAAAGATCCCTGCGAACAAGTACGCGGTCTTTGATGGTTTTATGCTGGTTGGGATACCGAATGCCCTCGCCATAAGATGATCCGCTTTGTCAGTCTCGACGATCTACATTCGAATTGAACTACTTTGAACGACGAACTTTTCCAATTCTTGCTTGACGACAGCACTCACGAACCGTGGACGGTTACGGAGCTGAATGCTAAAGTACGCGGAGCCTTAGAGCGTCAGTTTGCAAACGTTTGGGTCGAAGGCGAGGTGGTAAATTTCGTACAGGCATCGTCCGGTCACTGGTACTTTAACCTGAACGACGGAACCTCGCAGGTGAAATGCGTGTGCTGGAAAGGCACGAACTATCGCATCCGATTTAAGCCGCAGAATGGGATCGTCGTTCGCGTTCGCGGTCGAATGGCGGTGTATGAGGCTCGCGGCGAGCTCCAGCTTTCCGTCGAATCGCTTGAGCCATCCGGGGAAGGTGCCTTAGCGGCAGCCTACGAGCAGATTCGTTCCAAACTTGAGAAGGAAGGCCTTTTTTCGAAGGAACTTAAGCGAGAAATCCCGTCATTCCCGAGACGTGTTGCGGTCGTCACGTCCCGAACTGGTGCTGCCTATCACGATATCCTCACCGTTCTGACTCGGCGTGCAAAATCTGTGAGTATCTTGCTGGTTCCGGCTCTGGTACAGGGCGAAGGTGCCGCAGATAGCATTCGGCGGGCCGTAGCGGCGGTCAATAAATATGATCGGAGCCTCGATGAAAGCGAGAAGATAGATGTCCTCATCGTCGGTCGCGGCGGTGGTTCGGCTGAGGATCTATGGGCATTTAACGACGAAAGCCTCGCCAGGGCGCTGCGATCAAGCGAGATCCCCGTGATCTCTGCCATCGGCCACGAGATCGACTGGACGATCGCCGACCTCGTTTCCGACCTAAGAGCCGCAACCCCGTCAGCGGCGGCCGAGATCGTCGCAAATCGCGAAGAAGATATCCTGTACCGTCTGGAGTCTGTCGAAGCAACGATCGCATCCATATTAGATCATAGGCTGCTCATTGCAACATCGTCTCTAAACGATTCTGCAAGCAGGCTGCAGTATAGTTTTTCAAGCTCTATTCAGCGGTTCAGATCGAGATTTGCGGACTTGGCTTCACGGCTGTCGCCATCTGATCTTCAGGCCAAGACGGCAATGCATCAAAACGCAATAGCTCGGCTTGAACAAAGAAAAAACAGCGCGATCAACGGAATTATTGCATCGAAGAATGAGGAAATGCGGGTAAATATTGCAAAACTTGACGTCCTCTCACCGCTCGCGGTTTTGACCCGAGGCTACTCGATCGTACAGGGTGAAAATGGAAAGGTTTTGCGTGATGCAGCAGAAACAAAGTCGGGCGATAAACTTAAGATTCGCCTTGAAAATGGAAAACTGGACGCTCAGGTCTTGTAAGGTCGGATAAACGTTTATGGTTCTGATGATGAAGAAACTTTTTGCATGCATCGGTTTGGTCTTTTGTCTGGCCGCGATTGTTGATTTAAATGCTCAAACGGCTGACAAAAATAGCGTAAAAAAAACAAAAATGACAACAAAATTGGCAAAAGGCACGTTCGAGGTCAAGATAACCCCCCAAGCAGAAGATCCCGACGGCGAACCGATGATCGGACGTCTGATCATGACCAAACAGTTTGTCGGCGATCTTGCGGGCACGAGTAAAGGCCAGATGCTTGGCGTCCAATCGACGTCGGTCGAAGGATCAGGCGGTTATGTGGCGGTTGAGCGACTTGTTTGTACACTCAACGGGCTCAAGGGAAGTTTTATCTTACAGCACATCGGCACGATGCAGCCTGGCAAATACGAAATGAATATTTCGGTCATTCCGGATTCAGGCACCGAGGAGTTAACGGGAATTTCCGGTAAATTTAAGATCATCATAGAGGGTAAAAAACACCTTTATGAGTTTGAGTACTCGATCCCGAAAATTTAGTAGTTTGCTGCGAACCTTTTATTTCTGTTTATAAATGTCGAAACGTCCCTTTGCGATCGCCGGCTTTGTATTTCTGGGACTCGTGCTGGTCGCGGGAATCGGATTCTATGTCTATTACCAAAGCCTGAAATCAACACCGCAGTATTCGCTTGCTCTGTTGGTTGACGCCGCCGAACGCGACGACCGCAGCGAGATAGCCTTACTGGTTAACATTGACGCAGTAGTCGATGATTTCGTGCCGCAGATCACGAATAAGGCAGTCGAATTGTACGGCCGCGGCCAGTCACAGGATGTTTTGAGAAGGGTTGCAAGGTTAGCATTACCATTGCTTCCCGCCGTAAAAGAAAGAGCCAGAGCGGAACTACCGCGTGTTATCCGCGAACGGACTAAGAGGTTCGGCTCGGTACCGTTTTTCGCAATGGTTCTTGGAGCCGACAGGTACCTGGATATAAGGATCGACGGCGAAACGGCAAGCGTAACCAGCAAGTTGCCTGAACATCAGTTCGAGGTCAAAATGAAACGCAGCGGCGATCGCTGGCAGATCATCGGTGTGAAAGAAGAGCAACTCGCAACGGCGATAGCCCGCAAGGTCGGTCAGGAAATAATGGCTGTGGCCGTCGGTGGTGGTAAGAAGGCTGCGGATGAATTCGGCGTTGGCAATTTAACTGACTTACTAAAACAGGCAGAAGAACTGGTCAAATAATATGGAAAAATCCTTCGAAACATCGCTCGCCGAGCTCGAGACCATCGTTGGACGCCTCGAGAATGGTGACCTACCTCTTGAAGACAGCCTTGTGCTATTCGAGGAAGGTATTAAACTATCGCGCGAGTGCCGTGCACGTCTAACCAATGCGGAAAGACGGATCGAGATCTTAATGAAAGACGCTGACGGCGAACTCATCGCGAATGAGATCGACCCCGATGGGCTTCGTGGATGAGTATGGAGAGTTTTTACTTGAAGAGTTAGAGTTGTGTGGTTAAAGAAAAGCAGGCGACGGCCTGCTTCTTCTTCGTTTCTTATTCGAACTATTGTGGCTTTTTCGCTGCGTCAGCCTTTCTCTTCTCTAACAGATTGCACGTTTCGAGGGCTCCGGTCGGATCTACTGCAGTATTTCCGATCTCGATACTCGCGATCTTACCTTCCTTATCTATCACGAATGTACCTCGTCGGGCATAACTGGTCATTTCGTTGAATAGGCCGTAATCTTTAGTCGTTACGCGTTTCCAATCGCTGAGTAGAGGCATCGTAACGCCGATCTTTTCGCCAAAAGCTTTATTGGACGGCGAACTGTCCATTGAAATTCCTAGCACCTGAGTTTCTTTTGCTTCGAATTTTGCGATATCAGCCTGATACGCTTGTAGTTCCTTCGTTCAGCCACCGGTGAAAGCAAGAACGTAAAACGCAAGCACGACGTTTTTCTTGCCGCGAAAGTCACTGAGCTTCACTTGTTTTCCTGTTGTGTCGGGCAGCGAAAAATCCGGAGCCGTGTCACCAACCTTGAGATGGGTGGATTGCGGTGGAACCGTAGTCTGACCAATGGCCGATATGGCTAGGGCCAGAATCAACGGAAAGATCAACGATAGTTTTCTCATTTGTAAATAACCTCGGTAAATAGTGATGCCGCCGCCTAAGTATATAACTTAAACGGGCGGCATCTATAATAACGCAGGCAAGTTAATCTCTGGAACTAAAGATGCTCAAAATATACCAGAAGAGCAATGCCACACTCGCAAACAGCGTCAAGGAAGCAGCTACGTGCTGTTTTGTGTTAAATCGATGAAGCACATTCGAAGTCTCGTAAAGGATTGCTGTTCCTGCAAACGCGACCATCACAAAAGCAAAAACGCTACCTAACGAAAATCCAAAGATCGCGCTCGCTAGAATGAATCCAAGAGCCGCGAACCCGCCTATTGCTAGTATCGGTCCGAGAAATGAGAAATCAGTTCTCGTTATAAACACAGTCATCGTAATGCCCATGAATAATCCGAGCGTCGTTATCCCAGCTTTGACCAAAACTGACGAATCGCCCGAATAATAGGTCGCAACGGTGATCAGCGGAACAAAGATCACTGCCTCCGCAAGGATAAACAAGCCAAGTCCCAAATACTGGGTCGCCTTCGAGGTTTCCGAAACCGCCCAGCGGTTTGCCAGGAACGAGATTCCCATAAACAGGCCGAGCACCAGAAGCCAGCCGATAGCTCCGCCGCTAAAAATAAGACTACCGATCATGCCGGCTATCGGAGTTGCGAAAAAGAATGCTTCGACAGCGATAAATGCCAGTATCGCAGCGGCAAGCAGCGTGTAAGTTCGTCGTATGAACGCTGCCCGTTCGACTGGTGCCGCCTGTGCTGCTGAGTTGCCAAAAGTTGATGTGAAGTTTTCCATATTTCTCCTGCGAACTTAGATGATAACTGCAATTCTTCGTTGCTAAGAATATTAATTAGATTCTGGCCGTGTCCCCTTAAACATTGACTCGACACTCCAAATACCAGAACCGCGGGCGGCAATATATAGGAATATAAAGCAATACAACACCGCACTGTCTCCGCCGTTCATTATCGGAAGAAGTCCTTTGGGCTGGTGAAACATAAAGTACGCTACCGCCATCGTTCCGCTACAGATGAAGGCGGCAAATCCGGTGAAAAGACCAATCATTATAAGTAACCCGCCCAGAAACTCTATCCCGCCTCCAACCGCCATCAAAGCCGAGAGTTCCCCTCCGCCATTAGCCGAAGGCGGAAAGCCGAAAAGTTTCTGCGTGCCGTGCCACATGAACAAAAACCCTGAAACGATCCTGAGAATCGCGTACAAATAGGTCGAGTAACGACCGAGAAATCCTTCCATTCAAAAAGCTCCTGTCACCTTAAATCTTATATGGATTATAGCGCATCCGGTATTGCGGCTTTAAGGGCATTACAATATCCAGTAAACTGCTCCGGCTGCAGCGAATATCACGATGCCAATTGCAACGACTGCCCAGGCAAGAGCCTTGTTGCGTCGACCGGTGATCACTTGTCCCAGACCTGTGACAAAGGAGCCAAAGCCAAAAAATATGATCAGTCCAAATAGACCGAATATCACGAGCTTCTCCTGTTGAGTTCCCGTGAATCTTGATTCGCCGCTGCCACCAACGCTCGACAAAGCCCAGAGCGTGATGTATCCGAGCATTCCCATCAGTGCGATTCCGCAAAGTATCATCAGGGTGCCACGAATACGTGTCGATGTCGTCGTAAATAGCAAGCGTTTACAATTCGGACATGCCGTTTCAGAAGTCTCGGCAAAATAGCCGCATTTATAGCAGGAACGCTCTTTCGCGTTTGAGACCAAAGTCATAGATAAGTTAAAAATCAACCTAAGTCTACGCTAGTGTCAGTTCAAAAGACAAAAAAAGACGGCCCCGTCGAGCCGTCTCTTGATCCTATTCGCCTTTTCCCACGGCTTTGACCGGTTCAGGTTCGGGCCGCGGAGCCGCGAGACCGAGTTCCGGGGCTCGCCAAAGGTTGGATACCAGTAATTCCCTAATAAAGGTCATCTCCTTTGGCAACCGGTCATAGAGCTTAAAGAACAGCTCGTCATGCATCGCAATCTCCTTGAGCCACATATCACGATCGAGGTGCATCACCTTCTCGTACTGTTCACGGCTAAAATCCAAGCCCCGCCAGTCCATATCCTCATAGCGAGGCATCCAGCCAAGCGGTGTTTCGTAGCCTTTTGAAACGCCTCGTGATCGTTCCACGATCCACTTGAGAACGCGCATATTTTCGCCGTAGCCGGGCCATGCGAACTTTCCGTCTTCGTCTTTTAAGAACCAGTTGACCGAGAAAATGCGTGGCGGTTCAGGTATCTGGCGACCGAAATTGAGCCAGTGCGAGAAATAATCGCCCATGTGATAGCCCGCAAATGGCAACATCGCGAACGGATCCCGGCGAACCTCGCCTATATTTCCAAACGCGGCGGCTGTCATTTCCGATCCCATTGTCGCTGCCTGATAAACACCAAAAGCCCAGTTGAACGATTGGAGAATAAGAGGGACGACACTATTCCGACGTCCGCCAAAAATGAACGCCGACACAGGAACGCCCTTTGGATCATTGAAATTCTCGTCCGCTACGGGACACTGCGTTATCGGGGCTGTGAAACGCGAGTTTGGATGCGCGGCTTTAACGTCCGAGCCGGGAGCCCAGTCATTTCCCTGCCAATCTATCGCGTGTGCAGGCGGTTCGCCATCCATGCCTTCCCACCAAACATCGCCATCATCGGTCAGAGCGACATTTGTGAAGATCGTGTTCTCGGTGATCGAGAGCATGGCATTCGGATTTGTGGTGTAATTCGTTCCGGGTGCCACGCCGAAGAAGCCATTTTCGGGGTTGATCGCACGCAATTTGCCTGTTTCGTCGGGTTTGATCCAGGCGATATCGTCACCTACGGTCGTGATCTTCCACCCCTCCTCCTGGAATGCCTTAGGCGGAATTAGCATGGCGAAATTAGTTTTCCCGCAGGCTGAGGGGAAAGCCGCACATACGTAATCTTTCTTACCGTCCGGCGATTCGACACCGACAATGAGCATGTGTTCGGCGAGCCAGCCCTGAGCACGGCCTAGCGTCGACGCTATTCTCAAAGCCAGGCATTTCTTGCCTAAAAGGGCATTGCCGCCGTATCCCGAGCCGTACGAAACGATCGAGTTCTCCTCAGGGAAATGCACGATATACTTATCTTTTGGATCCGGAGAACATGGCCACGCAACATCGGCCTGACCGGCAGCCAGCGGCATACCAACTGAGTGCAGACAGCGGGTAAAGTCCCCGTTTCCGAGAGCTTCGAGAGCCTGCGTGCCCATTCGCGTCATGATCCGCATATTGACCGCAGCGTAGGCGGAATCGGTCAACTGTACGCCGAATTGCGAGATCGGCGAACCGATCGGGCCCATGCAAAATGGTACAACGTACATCTTGCGGCCTTCCATCGCTCCGTTAAACTTTTTCTTCAGGATAGCCTTCATTTCCAGCGGAGCCATCCAGTTATTGGTTGGCCCAGCATCGCCCTTGCCGATCGAGCAAATATATGTGCGGTCCTCGACCCGAGCGACATCCGACGGGTGCGAGCGGGCGAGGAAGGAATTAGGGCGTTTGTCCTGATTTAGTTTGATAAAAGTGCCGGAATCAACCATTTCCTGGCACATCGCATCATATTCGGCCTGCGATCCGTCGCACCAGTGAACGCTGTCCGGTTTACACAGATCCACCGCATCGGTGACCCAGCGAATGAGTTCTTCATTGGTTACTGTGCTTGGAATATTTAGTTCGATCATAAAAGTAGATTCTCCGATCTAAAATTTGTAAAACTGCTGTTATTAAAAAGATAAAAACGAGCAATAAGGCTCGTTTTTCGATGATATTTGCGTAGCTTATCACGGTATAACAGGTTTGTTAACAGGTCTGGGCAGGTTAACCGTTTACCTGAAAAATATTCCTATTATCGTCTCACTTACGAGGACAAAGTTATCCGGCTTAAATGTTGTCACATAACTGTTTGCGGGAATATATCGTCTCACTTAAGAAAATACTCCACACCAAGTGAGACGCCCTTTTTGCCCCACTTTTGTATTTGTTTTGCCGTTAGAGAACCGATACTGCATGGCAAGACCATTAAAAAGAAAAGGATGAGCCGTTGATTTCTCAGCTCATCCTTCTTTATCGGGTCGATTCGAATCCCGAAGTCCTGCTCTTCGTTATCCCGCGAGTAGTAGCAATACCGACGGGGCGTGGGTAGCCGGATTATCTATATTGTATCGAATCGAAGGCAGAAACGTTTGTAATGAAGCACACAATGGCCTAACTTTCCGTTCGGGTTTGTCAGCGGCTGGCTCGTAGTGGCAAAATTACGTAGCTCTAACCTTATCGATCAAAATGGAAATATTTGTTTATCGCAGAGACGGTGATGCCGTCGAAGAGGGATTTTCGCGAGAAGATCTGCCAGCATTGCTTGCCGATCAGACCAATGTTGTGTGGGTTGATTTTCAAGGCGAGTGTCCCGAGCATCTGGAAGAGGCGAAGGACATTTTATTGAATGTATTCAAGTTTCACTACCTGACAGTCGAAGATTGCCTGGAGACCCGAAATCAGCCCAAGGTCGATGCGTTTGAAAAGTACCTATATTTCATCATCCACGGTATAAAACCCGGCGAAACGAACCCTTCAAATTTTGCGACAAAGGAGCTCGACGGATACCTTGGGTCAAATTTTGTCGTTACATTTCACGTTGAGCGTTTTCGTAGCATCAAAAAGGTCAAAGAGCAGCTTCGTGGAAGTCCGTTCGTATGTAAGCGCGGAGCAGCATATTTGCTTCAGCGCATCTTAGACGAGATCGTCGATCTATACATGCCGATCGTTGATGATTTTGATGAGGCGATCAATCGGTTGGAAGAAGACGTCTTCGACATGCGAAGCGACAATAACTCCGTTCTCGGTGAGGTTATGGACATCCGCCGCAGTGTCGCACGTCTGAAGAGAATTTCCTCACGGCAGCTCGAGGTCCTTTACCGTATGTCTCACGGCGAGTTTCCGCTAATTCCGGAAAACACGCTTCCGTTCTTCCGGGATGTTCACGATCATCTTCAACGCATCTCAGATCTTGCAGAAGGTTACCGCGACCTCGTCGCTGGCCTTTTTGATATTCATTTTGCCGTCGTCAGCAACCGCACTAACGACGTGATGAAAACACTAGCCGTGGTCTCAGCCATCATCCTGCCGCTCTCGCTGATCGCAGGAATCTATGGAATGAATTTCGATCATATGCCAGAACTAAAGTCGCCAATCGGCTATTTTGCGGTTCTCGGCTTTATGGCATTGCTCACGATCATATTGCTGTTCGTGTTCTGGCGACGCGGATGGATAATGCAGGGCGGCGAAGAGATCGTGATCAAAAGGGACAGTGACGACGCCGACCGAAATTGATATAAACTTTACATTCGATCAACCATGCCCTGTACCTGCAGGTCTCCAAATCCGTAAACTCCAGCCCGCTTGACGAACTCGCGAAATATTTCGTCAAACTCGGTCTTCCCTTCAGCCTTTATGTCCTTTAGCAATTCGAATGGTCGGGTTTCCATCTCTGAGGCAGCTTTGGCAACTTCGAAAAGGTATGGGAAGCGTGGTGATCCTTCCTCAGCCAGTTCAGCCAATTCCTGAAGTTTACGGTGGCGATATGCATTCCAGAGGTCGGTACCGAGTTTGATATCGGCCGCACTAAAAAGTTGTCGAGCGTCGAAGCATCGCTGAAGCTCATCGCCTCCGAGTTGGCCAAAGCCCGACCAGCGGTCTTTCTCACTCAGAATTGCGGGCTCAACGCGGAATACCGTAGCTCCTGAACCGGCCAGCTGTGACAGGCAAAACCACATATTTACGCTGCAAAACAGCTCATATTCGAACCACAGATAAACTTCGTCGTCGTCATCGATGTCCGTCAGCTTTTCCAGTTCGTCAGCGACACGCTCGTGAAAATCGATCTCGTCTTCCGCGTATTCCGCAAGTACAAATCTGGCTCTGTCATCCCAAAATTCATCAGGAGCGTCGGCCGTCGCGGGTCCCACAATAAACGCTTCACGGCATACAATTATTTCGCCATCGATCTTAGTTTTTTTAAATTCCTCGACGGTCGAATCGCCGGGCAAAACGTGATACTTCATATCAGAAGCGTAACAGCGTGAATGACAGCAAGACAAATGCCCGCGTAAACGCCCGCCACAATGTCATCGGCACAGACGCCGATGCCGCCGGGCAGGATCTGCAGATCATTGATCGGATATGGTTTCCAGATATCGAAAAGGCGGAAGAGCAGGAACCCTGCGAGTATTAGAGGCCAGCTAAGGCCGAACGGAACGAACAGAAACGTAATGAATTGCCCCATCAGTTCATCCACCACAGCTTCGGACGGATCTGAGTTCCCGAGCAGCGAAACAGCACGATCGGACGCCCATATGCCAACCAGGACAAACAAAGCCAGAGCAACAGCTACCGCAGAATGAGTCCACGCATCGGTCGTCGGAGTATGAGTGGAAATATTAAAAAGCGATGTCTCGATGAAAGGCATCATGCGGTCGATGCCGACGTAGATCGCGACCGCTATCATCGAACCGTATGTTCCGGGTGCAACGGGCAGATAACCGACGCCCCACGTGGTTAACGCGAGCGCGGCATAATCCACAACTCCCTGCGGGTTTCGTTTTTCAACGAGCTGCTTCATTTAAAACTCTATTCCCTGTTGTGCGAATATCCCGGCGTAGAATGGATGCTTGATCTCTTTCATTTCTGTCACGAGATCAGCCGCTTCGATGACCTTTTCAAGGGCATTATCGACGTTCCGTCCGGTCAGAATAATGTGAAGGTGAGGCTTTTCCGCCCTGACCTCAGCGATCTCTTTCAATACCGCATCAATGTCGAGAAATCCGTAGCTCAGGACGTAAAGAAGTTCGTCAAAGACGAGTACGTCATAGTCACCATTTCGCATCTTTTCGACGCAGAGAGCCCACGTTTCCTCGGACGTTTTGATATCTTGTGATTTATCGTTGGTGTCCCACGTGAATCCGTCGCCCATTGTATGGACCTCGATCCCGAGTTTTTCGAAGGATTCGTGTTCGCCGTAACGATCCGTCCTCGACTTCATGAACTGGATCATGCAGCAATCCATCTCGCGTCCGGCGGCACGAACCATTACACCGATGGCAGCGGTCGTTTTGCCCTTGCCGTCGCCGGTGTTGAGCATCAGCAGGCCTTTAGTATTTTCGCGGTAATCATCGCGGCGCCATTTATAACGCTTTTCGGACATAGGTTTTAGATCTCTCGGCGGGTCTGTTTCGTTGGTCGCTTAGGAATGAACTCTTTCGATCTCCAGGCCGAGAGCCGCGACGATCTCGCTCTCCTTCGCGTCCCAATCACCTTCAATGCTAAGGCCCGAGGCGTTTTTATGTCCGCCGCCGCCAAATTTCTCGGCTACACGAGCGACGTTGATGTCGCCTTTTGAACGCAAGCTCGCACGGTACTTGTTTGGTCCAACTTCCCGCATATAAAGTGTTGCAAGCACCTCGCGAGCAGCCAGCGGGATATTTACGAATCCGTTATTATCGCCATCGATCGCGCCTGCAGCCTTATGCATTTCGAGCGTTTGCCGCATTGTGGCAATGCGTCCCGTTTCGTCTCGTTTGACCGTTCCGATCACTTGCCGCATCAGTTCAATACGGGACCACGGATAATTGTTATAGACAGCTTCGCTGATGCGTTCCGGCTTGGCACCAGCCTTTATCAATTCAGATGCAACTTTTAGAGTGCGGTCCGATGTGTTTGGAAAATGGAATGAGCCAGTGTCGGTCACGAGCGCCATATAGACGCATTCGGCGATCTCTTTGGTGATACGGCCGCCGATAGCTTTGCAGAGATTGTAGATCATCTCTCCGACTGCCGAAGCGGTCGAATCGATCCAGTTTATCGTTCCGAAATGCTCGCTGGTCGCGTGATGATCGATATTTACGGTGAACTGATTCTCAAGCCCGTCGATTCCGGGCCGGCTGAGATCGCTGCACTCGATAACAAAAACAGCATCGTATTTCCCGTTCACGTATTTAACGTCGCGGATTTCATCCGCCCCAGGCAGGCTGCGATACGCCGGAGGAACCTCGCCGTGCACAATGACCTCCGCCTCTTTACCTAGAGACCTGAGCAGCCAGCACAATCCGAGTGACGAACCTACACCATCACCATCCGGCTTGATGTGTGTCGTTATCCCAAATACGTTCTTATTTTCAATTAACTCAACAACTTGACTTAGCACTTCGTTAGAAGTGAGGTTGTCGATCGTTGTTCATTGATCGTTGTTCGTTGTTCGTCAAGCAAAACTTGACCATCAACCATTAACCATCAACTATCAACCATCAACTATTCACTCTCGTCCTTCTTTATTTCCCCTTTTCGTGTGAGATCGTCGAGGATCTCACTGACTCTCGAGGCATTTTCTTCCGCCGTGTCACGGACAAAGTGAACGTGCGGGGCATGCCTGAGGTCAAGGTTCATCGCTACTTGCTGACGAACAAAGGTTGCTGCATTTCGCAGCGATTTCAAAGCCTTTTCTATCTCTTCCTCGCTTCCGCGGATCAGAGCATAGACCTTTGCATCCCGCAGATCAGGTGAAACCTCGACATCCGTCACGGTCACCATCTCTAATCGGGGGTCGTTGAGCTCAAACCCAACGACCTCTGCGATCTCAATTTTTAACGCCTCGCCGAGGCGCTCTGGCCGGCGCATCACTGTTTACAACTCCGTTGCCGCAAATTTCTCAATGATAAATGCCTCGATCTCGTCATCGATCTTGATATCGTTGAAATTAACGAGGCTGAGACCGCACTCAAAGCCTTGTTTAACTTCGTTCGTGTCGTCCTTAAACCGCTTAAGGGCAGCGATGTCGCCTGTCCACGCCACGACTCCGTCGCGGATAAGACGAGCCTTTGCCTGTCGGCGAATAAGCCCCTCGGTAACACGGCAACCCGCGATGGTTCCGATCTTCGACACTTTGAATGTCTCGAGAACCAAAGCTTTGCCAAGGATCGTTTCTTTCTCGATAGCATCGAGCATTCCGATCATCGCCGCCGTGATCTCTTCCTCTACCTTGTAGATGATCGAATGGAGACGAATGTCTACATCCTCTTTCTTTGCAATATCTGCAACGCGAGCTTCGGGGCGTACGTTAAATCCAACGATGATAACCGCCGTCGAAGTGTCGTCCACCTGTGTCGCCGATGCGAGCAACACGTCCGATTCCGCGATAGCACCTACACCGGCACGAATGACGCGTACCTTGACCTTCTCGGTCGAAAGCTTCTCGAGAGTCCCCTTGAGCACCTCGACCGAACCCTGAACGTCGGCCTTGAGAATAACCAGAAGTTCTTTGATGTCAGCCATGCCGAGCGATTCGATACCACGCTTGGTCGTCTTGAGCATCGCTGCCTGACGAGCGTGCATCTGACGCTGCTGGGCAATATCCTGAGCACGATCGACATCCGCGACTACCTGGAAAGTGTCACCTGCCTGCGGTACGCCCTGCAAACCAAGGATCTCAACCGGCGTTGACGGTTCAGCTTCGTTAACCGAAGCTCCACGATCTGAGAACATCGCACGGATCTTACCCGAAAATTGACCAACAATGAACGGATCACCGACTCGCAGTGTTCCCTGCTGTACGAGAGCGGTCGCAACGGCTCCGCGGCCCTTATCAAGTTTCGCTTCAAGAACGACGCCTGAAGCACGACGGGTCGGGCTGGCTTTGAGATCTAAAATATCTGCCTGAAGAAGAACGGTCTCAAGCAATGTGTCGAGATTCGTTCTCTGCTTAGCAGAAACCTCGACCATTTCCGTCTCACCGCCCCACTCTGTGGGCTGTAGGCCAAGTCCCGCCAAACCATTCTTGACGTTATCGACATTCGCACCTGGTTTGTCGATCTTGTTGATCGCAACAATGATCGGAACGCCAGCAGCCTTAGAATGCTCGACCGCCTCAATCGTCTGCGGCATGACGCCATCGTCTGCTGCGACAACCAAAATAACAATATCGGTCGCCTTCGCACCACGTGCACGCATCATGGTAAAGGCTTCGTGACCCGGTGTATCAAGGAAAACTACGCGCCGCGGCACATCTGGACTATCCGCGTTTGGAACCATCACGCTATATGCACCAATGTGCTGCGTGATACCACCGGCCTCGCCATCGGCAACATTTGCCGAGCGGATCGCGTCGAGCAATGAGGTTTTACCGTGATCGACGTGGCCCATGACAGTAATTACCGGAGCACGAGTAAATTCTGTGTCGTCGGCATCAGCCGCGATCAGTTCCTCAAACTCCTGCTCGATGACCATTTCTTCGAACGGTACGAAGCTGACGTCAAATCCAAACCCACGTGCGAGATCAGTTGCCATTTTCTCGCCTATTGGCTGGTTAAGCGTCGCAAAGACACCTTTCTTTATAAGAAGCTGCACGATGTCACGCGGCGTGATACCAAGAGCCTCGGCAAACTCACGAATGGTTGCCCCCTCGGTCAGACGGACAACTCTTACATTCCCAGCCGCTCCGCCACCGACCTGATCCATGACTCGCTCTTCGATCGAGCGTTTTTGTGGTGCGTCAACGTCACGTTCGGCAAATCTGCCGCCCTTATCGTTCTTACGCCCTCCTGAACGACCGGGACGACGACGGTTATCAGCCGGCGGCGTGTAGGTCATCTGAGGAGCCGAATTCTCACCCGGCGTACCGCGAAACTGTGGGCGTCCATCAGGCCCACGCAAAGGCGTGACAAGGCTTCCGGTTTTGGTCGGTGCGTCACTTACGAGACGATCGCCAGGCTTAATTCCTTTCTTGAGTGCGTCAGGGCTGAGCGTCAGACGTTTAACCGTAGTTCCGCCAGGCCCTACAACAGGCTCCGCAGGCGTTTCCGCAACGACGGGTTCGGACACTTCGACCGGTGGAATATCCGCAGTGTCGGCAACTTCAGGAGTCGCGACCACTTCTGCCGGTGGTGTCTCTGTTTTTGGCTTAACGACGCGGCGAATTACCGTCGTCGGCTGGGTAGGAGCAACTGAAGCTGGCTCGGTGACGACCGGGACTTCGGTAGTCTCGACCACAACCTCAACTTCGCTCTCGACCTCGGCCTCAGGCTCAGCAACGGCTTTTTTGGATAGTTTTTTGACCGATTGCGGTGTTGTGGAAAGCGGAGTTTCGTCAACAGGAACCGCAACGGGTTTCACCTCTGGAACTTCGACCGGCACTTCAGTCTGTGCTGGGGATTCCAAAGGAGGATCGGTTGACTCGACCGCCTCATCCGCAGGTTTTGCAGCGGCTTTGATGACCTTGATCGCGCGTTTCGGAGCAATTTCGGTCTTTGGGAAATACTTACTTCTGACCTTTTCGGCGATCTCAAACGGTACGGAATTTGACGCTACGCTCACGTCAGCTCCTTCACGTCGCAGATCCTCCATGACGCGCTTAGTGTCCTGTTTCACCTCGCGTGCAAGATCGTAGATTCTGATGCTCTTTCCAGTCGCCATATTTAATTAATCTCAACGTCTTGACGCGTTTTTTTGTGTTTGGTCTTAATTCATAAATTTAAATTTCACCATTCACCCGCGTCCAAATACTATTTCTCGGTCTCAACGTCAGCCTCGTCCGAACCACCAGCTTCAACGTCAGCTTCATCGGCAGCAACGCTTGCCTCTTCTGCCACATCAACATCCGCATCGGTGCTCTCTTCCTCGGTCGCCGCTTCAGTCTCGGCAGGTTCGGCAGTTTCAGTTGCTTCTTCACCGCCGATCTCAGCGTTCTTAGCGCTCACAACGATGTTCGCTGCTGCCTTGATAGCCTCAGCAGCATCAAGGCTGATATCGAGGAAATCGACAAGATCGTCAACCGATGCAGCGGCAAGAGCTTCGACATCCGAGATCCCCTTAGCAGATAAGGTTTCGGCCTGCGACGTTGTTACGCCTTCCAGAGCCGTTATCGGAACAGTCTGGCCCGAAGCCATCATCTTGCCCATCTTTTGAGCGATCTCTTTCTTAAGCAGCTCTTCGCTGACGATCTTGATCTCCCATCCAACCAGGCGCGTCGCAAGACGGACGTTCTGCCCTTTCTTACCGATCGCGAGGCTCAGCTGATCTTCGCCGACAATGACTTCCATCAAGCGACTTTCGATGTTCGTAATGCGAACCTGCGAAACCTTGGCCGGTGAAAGAGCATTAGCTGCAAATACCGACGGCTCGTCCGACCACTCGATAATGTCGATCTTCTCGCCGCGGAGTTCCTTAATGATCGCCTGAACACGCGACCCTTTCATACCAACGCAGGCTCCGACCGGATCGACGTCCTTCTCATTAGATGTTACGGCGATCTTTGCACGGTCGCCCGGTTCGCGAACAGCCGACTTGATAACGACGGTCTCATCGTAAATTTCCGGCACTTCCATCTCAAAGAGTCGCTTAAGAAGTTCCGATGAAGCTCGCGAACATATGATCTGCTGTCCTTTCTGCTCCTTAGAAACATCAACGATAACGACACGGATACGTTCACCCTGATTCCACATCTCGCCGCGTGACTGTTCACGACGGGGAACGATCGCTTCAAGATTGTTTCCCAGATCGACGATCATATCACCGCGCTCGAAACGCTTGACCGAACCATTGATCAGCTCGCCCTTGCGGTCGATGTATTCGTCGTAAACCTTTTCACGAAGAGCCTCTCTAACTTTTTGAACGAGGATCTGCTTAGCCGTCTGAGCAGCGATCCTTCCCATTTCTTCACGTTGAAGCGGGATCAACAAAGCATCACCGATCTCGATCTCATCACCGGCAAGCTCGACCGCTTCTTCAAGCGACAGTTCACTCAGTGGATCTTCAACGGTTTCGACGACCGTCTTCTGGACAGAAACCTCAACATCGCCTTCTTCCGCATTCCATTCGACCTGGACAGTGTCTCCAGCCTTGAATTGCTTTCTGGCTGCCGCTCGAACTGCGTCCTTGAGGGCTTCAATGACCAATTCGCGGTCCAGCCCCATCTCGCTACACAATGCGTCTATGCTCTGCCCAATCTGTGATGTCATATCGCGTTCACACTCAACTATTTATAAGAACAAAACCACCACCGATCTATCGGTGTCCAAATTCCTTAGAAAGATCGATCTTCAAATTCGCTTTGGCAACGTCGGCGTAATCAAATTTAACGGGCCCTCGTGTTCGATCAGAAATGGTGATCTCCTGATCTTCAATAACCACTATCTCGCCCACGAATGTTTTCTGCCCGTCGATCTCCGTCTTCAACTTTACCTTTGCGAGACTACCCGTAAATTTCACGAAATCTGCTAACGAATAAAGCTCGCGTTCAATTCCCGGCGACGAAACTTCGAGAACATAACGGGTCGGGATAATATCTTCAGCATCAAGTATTTCCTCGACACCACGAGAGACATTGGTGCAATCCTCGATCGTAACACCGCCCTCTTTATCAATGTAGATTCGAACGACCAGGTCACGTTTCGTACCCGCCGTTTCTATCTGAACAAGCTCAACGGCGAACGCCGCCGCAATTTTTTCAGCAACGCCTTTGACGTGCTCAGTTATCGAATACTTGTCCATCGTCCCCAAAGCAAAATAAAAAGTGGGTCGCGAAACCCACTCGACACGTAATCCGCGCTTCGTAGCAAACGAATATACTATCTAAAGTTTGATAAATACGCAAGCGGAAAACATTCGACCGTATCCTGCCGTTTCTGTGCTAACCCATGACAGGCGAAGATAAACGTTGACACATAGGGCACGAAACTACTAACTTAGTAGTGTTGGTCAAGTTTAGACCACGTTCAACAACCAAGTCTGCAGTGTAGGTACGGTCCTTTGCGACTCCGCAATTTACATGCTTCATTCCGGAGCGTGTCGTTTTAATTCCATATCGAGGAAACAATGAGAAAATCCGCTTTAACGTTTTTCGCGTCGAACATCAGGGTAATTTTGGTGCTTGCGATCGCCACATTTGTTGGTGCTTTTGGGTTCAGTTCCTGGCAAGCACAGGCTCAGGGCGGCCGTGTAATACGAGCGGCCAATATAAGCACGTCGCAGGGCCAGCAGGTTCTGGTTTCATTTGAACTCGATTCTCAGGGAAATGAATCTTCGTTAAGTTTTACGATCAATTTTGACCCCGCAAAGCTTTCGAATCCGTTTTTAGCTATCGGAACAGGCGTCCCGCCGAGTTCAGCATTGAGCACGAACCTTAGCCAGGTCGGTAACGGAAGAATTGGGATCCTGATAGATTCGACGAACACCTATGCTGCTGGTACCAGGCAGTTGCTTACGATCAGGTTTGACGTTAACCCGGCGGCACCGTCCGGTCCATCAAACATAAGCTTTGGCAGTTCGCCGACTCCTCAAAGCGTTTCGAGTGCGACCGGAGCCTTGCTAAGCACAACGTACCAAACAGGGATTGTCACGATAGGAACCGGAGGAGATCCGACACCAACTCCGACTCCGGTAGCGACACCAACGCCGGTTGCATCGCCAACCCCGACACCAGTTGTAACGCCGACTCCGGTTGCGTCGCCGACACCAACGCCAGTAGCAACGCCAACTCCAGTCGCAACACCGACGCCAGTTGCGACACCGACCCCGACTCCAACACCAGTTGCAACCCCAACGCCAACACCGACTCCTGTAGCAACGCCAACGCCTACACCAGTCGCGACACCTACGCCGACACCAACACCGACTCCGACTCCAGTAGCGACTCCGACTCCAATTGCGACTCCGACACCTTCGCCGACGCCGACTCCAATGGGCAACACTCCGCCGGGAACGAATGTTTTTGTGTCGGATATTACGGGCTTGGTAAGCGCGTCATTTGCTTCAGTTTTCCAGTTGGGAACGACTACATTTATGCAAATCCCGCCATCTTCAGCAGGATTTCCGCCCGAAGGCTACATCCTGCGTGATGGCAGCCAGCACTATAACATCAGCACCTCTGCCCCGTTCGCGGGACCGGTAACCGTTTGTTTCACGGCATTTACGGTCGATGATCCGACGGAATTCGCTCGGCTCAGAATTCTTCACAGGGAAGGCCAGCAGCTGGTAGATCGCACGGTCTTGTCTCCGGAATTCCCTGCCCCAAATTTCAATTCCCGACAGGTTTGCGCCCGTGTTGAGGTGCCCTCTGATTTCTACATTACGATCGGCCCGGTTTTCACCGTCTCTGGCCGGGTGCTAACTCCGGGTGGTCAGGGATTGAGAAACGCGGCCGTGACCTTGACTGACTACCGAGGCATAAAGCAGGTTGTGACGACGAGTTCGTTCGGAGCCTACCAGTTCGCAAACGTACGAGGCGGTGAGACTTTTAGCATCACCGTTCAATCAAGACGTTATCGCTTTGCGGCACGCGTGATACAGGTCAACGGAGCACTTGCTGACGTAGATCTGATAGGGCTCGAATAATTGATCGTACATCCAAAACAGAAAAAGGCTCGGGCGAAAACCCGAGCCTTTTTTTATGGACGTCCTTGGAACCAATTATTCCTGACCAATAAAATCCACGTTCGCAATACTGCCGTTAACAGTCAGCACCTGTGGTGCAAATCGGTAGCGTTTTGTCGTAACTGAGACGGTATGGGACTGCCCGACAGCCACATTAGCAAAACTATAGAGGCCAAATGAACTGGTCGTTGCCGTTCGCCTAACGTTCTGAGCATCGATAATCGTTACCAAGGCATTCCTGATCCCGATCCCATTCGGCGATGTAACGCGGCCCGATACGCTTGCGATAGGGTTAACAACAAAATAGTTGCGAAATGTATTCGGCGTTCCATACCCCACGCCGATATGCGAACTCATGTTCCATCGATATTCACCGTTAGCTACCAATATCCCCGCCGGGAGAGTAAATGTCGTACCGGTAATGGGCTGGCCGAGGGCGGTTTCGGAGTTAAACACGACATCGTAAGTCGAGCCATTGTACTTGCTGATATACAGAGAATATCCGTCGGCTCTTTCGACCGGCTCCCATTGAAAGGTGGGCGTCAGAGTCGTAACGATCGTTCCCGGAGCGGTGGTATTACCCGGCTCAGTGAGACTAGGCGGTGGCGGAATAGTGTCAGCACCTACCTGCAGAACGCCGTTTCTTAGCCCGCTCGGATTACCATTCGCGTTGTAATAATGATTCGCGATCCACATAAAATCCTTACCCTGATTTATAGACCATCGCTGCGAACCCCATTGGCACATCCCACGGCCGTGGCCGAAAAAAGCCTGCCCGGCGTCAACCGGATCACTTAGACAAGGCCATGTTCCGTTATTCCCGGTAAAACCGTCCGGGCACCCTCCCAGGTTATTTTCAGCAGAGTATTCTGAAAAAAACGGGCCGGTTCCGGCGGCGTTTACGACGATAGTGCCGGTGGTTTGAATCGTCGCATTATTGGTAGCCGTGAATGAGTCGGAAGGATCACACACCTGACAGGATGTGGTGTTGCAGATGTCGTAATTAGCAGCGTTGATCGGAAAAAATACGTGATAGACGCCGTAACTTCTAAACGCTATCGCTCCGGCCTTCAATGAGTTTGCATTCCACGAGGCGATCCATTCGTCGTCCAGGCCAAAACGGACATAGGTGTCGAGCGTGTAAACCGTGAAGACAGTGCAAGACGTCCGGCCGTTCAAACAGCTGGAGCCGACGCGAATGCTAGCAGGAACGGTAATGGCTCCCGGCTGGGCTGGCATTATCGGCTCTGGATCCGGCGGCGGTTCATAATTCTGTGTACTTTTAAGCTCTTCCGGGCTAAGCCGGAGTTTGTGCGTACCGTCATCGACAGTCGCCCCATCGGCTTTGATGTCGATAATAAAATGAGCCGCACCTTCGGCGATCATTGTGTTGGGACGCTGATAAATGACCTGCCCATCGCTCTCCACGGTCAGCACTGCCGTCCCAGGCAAGTCACCTACTGGATCGACCGGCGCCGCGGGTGTCAGGAATTTGAAATAGCCGTTGCCATCCGAGAAGCCTTCAGTCTCGCCGCCCGCAAGATACACGCGAGCATTTACGACTGGCTTACCATTCTCATCGCTAATATGCCCATGCAAAAGCGTCGCCCCCTGCAGGATCTCGGCTTCGGCCGAGGCCGATCTCATCTCGACAGGTACCTCGATCGGGTCAATGTAAATCGTTACATTCAGAGCGTTTCCATCGACGATGAAGTAGGTCTTTAACGATTTATAGCCGTCTGCGGAAACCTCAACATCAGTGCGTCCAAGAGCAGATAGGGTTCCTCTTCCCGCTTCGTCGGCTCTGGCTCCGTTGACCTGACCATCAGCAGCGACTGACCTTAGATCTGCGGCTATTCTTTCGCCGGTTATACTGTCGCGCACGGTCACAAGGACACTGCCCCTGTTAGCAACCGTGGGAAATGAACTAAAGGAAAAAAGGAAGTTTGGAGCGGATAAATTTCGGGCGAATGCACGGTTGAGCGGGGCGATCGTCAAAGCAGAAAGGACGACGAGAAAACTCACGCCAACGATCAAAACACGCAAAGATAAAATTTTCACAAAACCCTCCTTAAAGTACGCGGCGAGTATTATCCGCAAGCTCATTATTCTAATCGCCCCAGAAGCGCCGACCGAGCAGCCCCGACGATGCCAGCATTGTCACCTAGCTTTCCTCGAACAATGGGTCCTCTAGCAGAAGCGGCAGGATACGCACGTTCGCGTAACTCACTCTGGACATGCCCTGCAAAAGCATCCCAGCCTTGCGTCACACCGCCACAAATTACAAACATTTCGGGATTCAGAGTGTTGGCGATCCCGGCTAGCGTGATGCCAAGATAGCGGCCCATTGATCTAAAAACGTCGTCTGCCAAGCCATTTCCCGCCTTAAAGGCGTCATAAACGTCCTTTGACGTCTCAACATTTAAACCAGTTTCGCGTGCCATCCGAACGATCGCCGTGGCCGACGAATATTGCTCTATGCAGCCGTGACTTCCGCATCCGCATGGGTGGCCGTCCGGTTCGACACAGATATGACCGATCTCGCCGCCCGTTCCATCGAGTCCACGAATTGGCTCACCGTTTATGATGATACCGCCGCCGATACCGGTACCGAGCGTCACACAAACCGCGTTTTCGAGGCCTTTCGAGGCCCCGATCCAGTGCTCACCTATGCCGGCGGCTGTCGCATCATTCTCGACGGAGACAGGCAGGTTAAAAAGATGTTCAAGATCTTTCTTCAAGTTCATCCCGACCAGCGTCGGGATATTGGGAAGCTTCGTTAGAACTCCGTCGAAATCCTTGGCAACCGGAGCCGGGGCTGTAAATGCAATTCCTGAAAAGAATTGCCCTCCGGAGGCTGTTCCAACCGAAGAAATTAACTCCTTTGCCATCTCATCGACCTGACCGATCAGCTGGTCCGGCATTACATCACGCGGTATCGGGCGTTTTACGATATGCAGGATCGCCCCGTCGCTATCAACGGCGGCGATCCGCAAATTTGTACCGCCGAGGTCGGCAGCGAGCACTACTTTTTTCATTTAGCAGTCTTAGTTTACAGCTTTCTTTGGACGATCTGCCTCAGGCACATTCTTAAAGATGTCCTCGTATTTTGCCCACCCATCTTTAACGACAGTATCCATCAAATTAGCTTTATCAACCGTCGTGACCTCAAGCAAAATGGCCGGAACTTCCTTCTTTAGCGTGTCGTTCAAAAACGGTTTTGTATCAAGCTTTTCTTTCTTTGCCAGTTTTATTGCCGCCTCGACCGCTGCATTTGCAAGAGGAGCAATTGGCTTGTAAACCGTCATCGACTGTTTTCCCTCAGCAATTCGCTGCAATGCGTCAAGCTGGGCATCCTGCCCGGTGACGATGATCTTCCCTGCAAGTCCTTTCTTCTCTAACGCGGAAACGACACCACCAGCCATACCGTCATTGGAAACAACGAAGGCCTGGATGTTGTCGTTATTCTGAGTCAGGGCGTTCTCCGTCATTTTCAAGGCTTCATCAGGCCGCCAATCGGTCATGAAGTTATCTGCAACGATCGTGATCTCTTTTTTGTCGATAGCTGATTGCAGAACCGCGAGCTGTTCTTTCTTCATTATGACCGCATTATTGTCGGTCGAGGCACCATACACCATTACATAGTTCCCTTTTGGAGCCTTTTGTAACGCATACTCAGCGATCTTGCGTCCGATGACCGGAACCTGGTGCGAAATATACGCATCGATCTTTTCCGAATTGATCAGACGGTCATAACTGATCACAGGTATTCCCTGAGCCTTTGCCTTATCGACCATCGATGCGGCCTGCGTAGCATCGTGCGGGGCGATCACGAGAGCATCTACCTTTTGAGTCAAAAGATTGTCGACATCATTCGCCTGCTTGTCAGCCTTGTTGTCAGCGATAGTGATCACGCAATCCACATTCATTTTCTCGCAGTGTGCCTTGAACGAGTCAAAATCCCGCTGCCAACGCTCTTCTTTTAGCGTGTCCATGGCAAAGCCGATCTTCATCCTCTTTTCTTTTGGCTCACCACTGGAACACGCGCTTAAACATGCTAAAACGAACAAAACAAACAATAATTTGATTTTCATCGAATCTTACTCCCCTTCGAAAAATTGTTATGAACTGTGCAAATTAAATCAGAAAACACCTGATTGGGCAAAGAGTAACCTTCGGCATCGAAGGAAAAAGAGCGTTAAACCCTGGCGGAAACTTGTTTGAAACGGTCAATGAGAAAAGAATTCCAATGATCGACGATATTTGATCGATTTTGTATTTGAAAATGTTGAAAAACATGGTATAACTGTCACATAAATATCAGCTTAAGGTTCTATTAGGTTCCTGACCGATTATTTCCCTTTTTGCCGCGAACGGGCGGGCGATTTATTGACATATAGTCAAATTCGTGTAAAACTTTGACTGGTTTGAATTTTAAACCACTGAACTGGAGCAATATTAATGAAATCCATGGATACCAAGCGGTTGGCATTAAAGGCTATTACTTCGTGCGTACTCTTCGCTGTTATTGCTTCGGGTTCGTTTGTCACGCTGGCGGCATCTAGTAAGCCGGTCGGGGAGATCATCGTAACCGGAGCGGCCGACGGAAAATCTGTCACCGTCAACGGCGAGCCTGCAAAGAGCGGTCGCACCATCTTTTCGTCGAGTTCGATAACGACTCCGGAAGGTATGGGTGCGGTCATTAACCTCGGAAAAGCAGGAAAAATACAGTTAGCAGCTGGATCGACCTTTGTGGTCGACGTAAATGGCAACGCGGTCAGCGGAGATCTGACCTCGGGCAGCCTTACAGTTTTAAGCTCTGCTCAGAGCATCGGCGTCAAGACGCTGACAGGTAATATGGTCTCGCTAAATTCAGGCGAGACAGTCTCGGCAAACTCGGGTGCAGCTTCGAAAAAAGCACAGACCGGGCCGGGCGGATTGGACTGGTGGGTTTGGGCTGCCATCATTGGCGGTGCAGCGGCGGCGGTAGTACTCGTTGTTGCTCTTCGCGACGATGACGACACCACCGTAACGAGTCCTGTTCGATAGTTAAGTTGTTTTCAGTAGCCTTATAAGGTAATATTATTTAGATTTTGGAAGAACTGATTCCTGGAGGAGATTAACTAATGCTCGGCAAAAATATTTTACGTAAGTCTTTCGCATCGGCGACTATGGTAGCCGTCTGGTGTGTGTATTCAATGGTTGCCTTCGCTTTGCCGAAGGATCTTGCAGGTGAGATCAAAGTTACTGGCCAGGTTATGGTCAATGGTCAAGCCGCTGTTTCAAGCTCGACCGTAATGTCGGGTGCCGTCATTACCACTGGTGATAATTCCAATGCTGAGATCAGCCTCGGGAAAACCGGTCGTGTTGAGATTCTCGCAAATTCAAATGTAACCCTCCGTTTCACGGAAACCAGCATTGTCGCTATCCTTACCGAAGGTAAAGCACGTGTAGCCAACGCCGCTGGTGTTGCAGCTACCGTAACAACGAAGAACGCTACGTTCATCGCTGATGCGGGACAGGCTGACAATTTCCTGGTTGAAGCAGAATGTTCACACTCGCACGTTGATACAAGTGCAGGTATCGTTACGATGCGTGAAGGTTCGACCGACAAGCAGGTTGTTGCCGGATCGACCGCAACCGCTGGAAATGTAGCTCAGACGGGCTGCAAGCCTTGCCTCCGCCCTGACTCAGCTCCTGGTCCAGCAGTTGGTAACTGGCCATGGCTTCTTCTTCTTGCAGCTGGTGCTGCAGGTGCAGGTATCTACCTCGGTACGCAGGATGATGACTCAGACTTCGGCGGTGGCGGCATCGTCGTCAGCCCGGTTCGTTAATCTAAACCTCTAGTTTTTATTTATGCGGGTCATGTAAAAATACGTGACCCGCATACTTTTGTCTAAAATTAGTTCTTATTAATTCTTTATATTACGTTCTATTGTTTTTTATATATGCATATAGCTGTAATTGGTACCGGATACGTTGGGTTAGTTTCAGGAGCATGCTTTGCCGAATTTGGTATTGATGTCACCTGTGTGGATGTCGATACGGTTAAGGTCGATAACCTTAATAAAGGGATCATTCCGATCTATGAACCTGGCCTCGACAAGATAGTTGAGAAGAATGTTGCCGACGGACGGCTGCACTTCACAACCGACATAAAGTCTGCCGTTGAACGGGCTTTGGTAGTGTTTCTGGCCGTCGGAACGCCGCCACAGGCTGATGGCTCGCCGGACATGAGTTACTACCGCCAAGCGGCTCTTGATGTCGCTCAGGCGATAAACGGGTATAAAGTGCTCGTCACTAAATCCACCGTTCCTGTTGGTACAGGTGAATGGCTGAGGAATTTTGTCTCGGAGAATTTAAAGATCGAAACAGATTTTGGCGTCGCGTCTAACCCCGAATTTCTACGGGAAGGTGCAGCGATCGCTGATTTCATGCGGCCTGACCGCGTTGTGGTCGGCAGTAATGAAGAGCGGGCGATCGAGGTCATGAAGGAACTTTACCGTCCGCTATACCTGATCGAAACTCCCGTCGTGATCACGTCGCTGGAGGCGGCCGAGCTGATCAAATACGCGGCGAATGCTTTCCTTGCGACTAAGATCACGTTTATTAACGAGATCGCAAACCTCTGCGATGCCATCGGTTGCGATGTTCACGACGTTGCTAAAGGAATGGGAATGGACAACCGTATCGGACGAAAGTTCCTGCATCCGGGTCCTGGTTACGGCGGCTCCTGCTTCCCTAAAGATACCCGGGCGTTAACCACTGTCGCTGACAAATTCGGCGTCGAAACCCGGATCGTTGATGCCGTCGTTGAGGCGAATGAGCGACAAAGGGACGCGATGATACCCAAGATCGAAAAGCTCGTCGGCGATTTGAAAGGAAAAAGGATCGGTGTTCTCGGTCTTTCATTCAAGCCTGAGACCGACGACATGCGCGAATCTCCTGCAACGGATATTATAAAGGCTTTGCTGGAACGCGGAGCAAGCGTTCGGGCTTTTGACCCTGTTGCCATGGCCGAGGCGAAACATTACCTTCCGGAGATCGAATACGCTGTTGATGAGTATGACGCGATCAAAGGTGCTGACGCCCTCGTCATCGTCACTGAGTGGAATCAGTTCCGGGCCCTGGATATGGAAAAGGTGCGTTCGCTGCTCACCGCTCCTAAGGTCGCGGATCTGCGTAACATCTACGAACCGAAAGATATGCGTGACATGGGATTTGAGTATGTTGGGGTAGGTAGATAATCGTTCATCGAGACTCGAACTCCCTCTATTAAAAAGACTATGGCCATAACAACAAAAGTTCTCGTCACAGGTGGAGCCGGTTTTATCGGCTCTAACCTTGCGGAAGAACTGATCCGGCAAGGTGCCAGTGTAAACATTATCGATAATTTCACCACAGGTTTTCGCGAAAACCTTGACGAAATACAAGGCGATTTTAACTTTATCGAGGGCGACATTAACGACGACGCAGCGGTTGCCAAGGCAATTGAAGGGGTCGAGATCGTATTTCACCAGGCGGCCTTGCCCAGCGTTCCGCGTTCAGTGGAAGACCCGCTTGAGACACACCGCGTTTGCGTCAATGGGACCGTGAACATGCTCATAAAGTCGCGTGATGCGGGCGTCCGACGGTTCATCTACGCAGCATCCAGTTCAGCATATGGCGACCAACCTGTGCTACCAAAAGTCGAAACAATGAAGCCCGACCCGCTTTCCCCCTACGCGGCGGCAAAGCTTACTGGCGAGCTCTATTGCCGAGCCTTCAATAGCGTTTACGGCCTCGAGACGATAGCCCTTCGATATTTTAACGTCTTTGGCCCTAGGCAGAATCCTGCCTCGATGTATTCCGGGGTTATCTCGCGGTTCATAGATGCCCTCATGACGGACAGCACGCCCGTGATCTTTGGCGACGGTGAACAGTCACGTGATTTCACGTACATCGCAAATGTCGTGGATGCAAACATCAAGGCGGCTCAGACGTCCGATGGTTTGGGTGAGACAATGAACGCCGCAAACGGCGATCGAATTACATTGAATGAGCTGCTCAAAGTCTTGAAAAAGATAACCGGTAAACCAGAAGCTTCCGCTGAGTATCAGCCCGGCAGAAACGGCGATGTTAAGGATTCGCAAGCGGACAATCGTCGAGCTGTCGAATGCTTCGGCTACGAACAGTTGGTAGGTCTGGAAGAAGGCTTGAAACGAACGATCGACTGGTGGAGCGGAAGTCGGTTTGCCAAATAATTTAGGTGGCGAGGGCGGTGTAGATCACAACCTCGCCACCATTTAAATTCGGCCTGGCTAGGTTACTTCCCCATCTTAAAAGCGCTGTCTTCGATCGGCGAATTCACTTTAATATCCTTTGCCTTAAAGTTGACGTAGGCCGTTATTGGGCCGAGATCGAATCGCTGAGCGTATTTCTTGGGGATGGCAATACCGTCAACTGTCATAAATTCATCGATCTCTACCGATGTTGTTATCGCACGATCGCCATCCATCCATTTCGATTCATACGCCTTTAGCTGACTAGTTTTCTCATCAATAAAAAAATCGGTATAAAAGCCTTCGGGCGTCGTCATTCGAAATCCCTTTCGCTTCTTGCTGGCTTCGGGCAACTCAGTGATCACGTAGCCTGCTTCACCGATCTTTGGCAGCAGTGGAAATCCGAGACTTGTAACAGGCGGCAAAGAAAAGCCAGGAAGCGACGAAGATGTATTTACGCCGTCAAAAACTTGTTTTAGCTGCTGAACCGCAGTAACGATCTCAAAAAAATACTTGTCGCCGCTAAAGGCCGTAGAAAAGGCTCCGGGCAGCGACTGTCCCTGAAAGCTTACGTCTACTCCGCCTTTGACCAGGAATGTCTGCATCTTTTTCAGCTTGTCACCGCCGTGGGCAGCTAAAACCGTTCTGGCTATCTCGGCTGGCGATGTCGCCGTCAAGGAAGAAACTTTTCCCGACCCATTCGACTTTCCCGGGGGAGCAGTCTGAGCAATAGCGGCCAATGAAAAGGAAAACAGGATCGCAGTAAGGCAAATGATCTTTTTCATAGATAGAGATTCCCAAAAAATAACAACAAACGCAAAATGGAGCCAGTAGCTTGTACGCTATTGGCTCCATCATAGTTTGATTAGGTAACCAGGAAAAAGGTTTACCAACTAAATCGCATGCTAAGGTCTACGCGACGATTTGCACCGCCGCCTCCACCACCGCCGCCAAATGCTCCGAAGAAGCCACCGCCGGTTGACGTCGACTCTCCAAAACGTCCGCTTAGCAGATTGCCCACGGGGTTACCAAGATTCACGGTATTAAAGACATTACGGACAAAGACTCCAATGTTCAGATTGTATGGCTTCCGGGCGTCACCGCCGAAACCACCAAATCCGCCGAAACCTCCACCACCGCCGCGCATTCCGCCGCCGCCGCCGCCAGGTCCCATCATCACAGGGCCTGAAGGCTGACCCTGTCGAGGATTGTTTGCCGCCGTGCGTTCAGCCGCCGTTTTACCAAATCCAAAGTTCTTACTGAGCCGCAGATTAAAGCTAAAGGTTGACGGTCCCTCACCAAAGTTTCTCGGCAGAACAGCGTTCGGGTCAAATCCACCTACATCGCAAAACGATGTGTTCAGATTGAGTTCATTACATCGATTAAGCAACTCGCCAAAAGTCGGCCGTTCATTCGCAAATCCGTCGCCGTTACTATCGATCCCCTTCGTGATGTTGAAAGGACGACCGGTCGTAAAGTTGATCATTGGGTTCATCGAGATGCTCCACGGCAGGTTGACGTTACCCATGATAAAGATCGAGTGACGAGCATCCTGACCACTGCGTCCGTACTCGTCGCTTAGGTCGTAAGCATATGCCGGAGCACTTCCTGCTCCATCCGTATCACTTTTGACGGAACCGAGCGTATAACCAAATCTCATTGTGAAGTTACGGCTGAGATTCGTGTTAAGGCTCATGTTCAGACGTTTAATATCATTCGTACCGCTCGACTCGTAAACATTGATATTGCCTAACGCTGGATTTGGCCGAACAGCACCGACGCAATTGGTGATCGAGGGGCAGATCGGGGCGTTGATATTTCTCGTCCTTAGCTGATGAAATGATCTACCACCCGTAAAGTTAACACTAAGAGTGAGCTTTGAGGTAAGAGCTCTTTCCACACCAAAACTAGCCTGTACCGAATACGGAGCTGTAAGTGTAGGTGATACCTGTCTGACCGAATTCGACTGCGGAAGAGCCGCGACTATCTGTGCAGGAGTAGGAACATTTGTGACGCCGGTCAACGTAAATACCGGCTGCGATAAGAGCTGAATTGCAGCAGCCCGACGAATAGGATCTGGATCGTTAGCACTAACCAACAGGCTCAACTGATTAACACCATTGTTTCTTAGTGCCTGAAGCGTTAGGTTCTCACTGAAACGATCGTAAAAGACACCTGCTCCGCCACGAAAAACTAGCTTTGGCTGTCTAGCACCGCCGCCGCCTGGAGACCAGGCGATCCCAAAACGCGGAGCGAAATTGAACTTGCTGGTAATGTTCGTCTGATTCTCGTATCGAAGCCCAAGGCTGATCAGCAGGTCCGGGCGGATGCGCCAATCGTCGGAAACGAACAATGCTCCGTCGATTCGCGACACATCGATCTGCGGATTGCCTGTGGTGATCGAAAACTGAGTCGGATTGTATTGAGTTCCAACCGCACCGGCTAGCTTACAGCGATACTGTTCGAGCGGTGAGATAACTGTGTCCGTATTCAGATCGCAGTTGTCGACAACACCGACACCCAGCTGAAAACCCGGGAACGAGAAGGCACCCGCATAGTTGTTTTCTGAGCGATCATCTATGGATACGCGGCGAATTCTTCCGCCAAATTTCACCGTGTGCTGAAGATTTTTGCCGAACGAGGTGTTTGTCATGTTGTGGAACTCCACAACCTTATTCCTATTAAAGCTCTGCCCGATCGACGCTCCACCACCTGAAAAGGCATTTGATACGTTGATCGTAGGGATCGAGTTATCGCCAACCTGTTCGCGGTAGTTATCGCTGTACTCGAACCGCGATTCGTTGACCGTGCTCGCATTCAGGATCATCGTTTCCGAAACTCTAATTTCGTGCTCCCGCGTGTCTGTTTGGTAAGCTCTCGACAAAAGCGTGGTTTCACCGAGACCGGCATTCTCTCGTCGATTTTTGTTAAAGCTGTAGCGAAAGATCACTACGTTATTTTTGTTGATAGCAAAATCGAAACGCGGGTTAAAGCGGATATTGGTCGTCGGCACCTGAACGTCACGTCGAAACGACGCAAAGTTTAACGAAGAATCCAGAACCTGAGCGTTTATGATCTCGTTGGAATCCTGCATCTGGTGATTGAAATCTATCGAAAATGCCGAACGCCCCTTCTGAACAGGGCCGCCAAAACTACCGCCAAAATTTCTCTGCTGCGATGGAGCTCGGTTGAGGGCAAAGGGATTGCGCGAATTCAGGCTCTCATCGTTAAAGTTTGCGTTAGCCGATCCACGCCATCTTTCTGATCCGGGACGCGTGATGATCTCGATGCGCGAGTTCCCGATACGTTCGTATTCAGCCGAAAACGGGTTTGCATTGATACGCACCTGAAGGATCTGGTCGCGTGAAGGAAGCTGTCCGCCCTGGAATCCGTCGATATAGATCTGTCCGCCCTCTGGTCCGCCAGATGCCCCAACGAGTGATTGCAGGTACGCAGCCATCTCTTCCGGGTTATCGGGCAAGGCATCCAGATCAGCTCCTTTCAGAACCTGAGCGTCTCCATTATTTGCGGGATCGGTCGAAACCTGCTCGTTGTTGGAAACATCGACGTTCTCGATGATGCCGCCAACGGTAAGAACAACCATCATTTCATTTTTCTCGCCAGCGGCGATCGTAACTTCGGTGTTCTCGTAAAGTTCAAATTTATTCGCAAAAACGGTGACTTTATATTTGCCTGGAGCAAGCCCGGTAACCGAATATTCACCCTTTGCGTTTGTAACGGTGTCCTTTCGAAGTCCTGTCGGTGACACCACTGCGATGGACGCTCCGACAACGATCGCTCCATTAGCATCGGTCACCGAACCAGCTAAGCTGCCCGAAGCCTGTGCCAAGGCCGAACCAGTCGCCACAAGCGATATGATTGCTATTAAAAATAGGGGTCTGAAGAGTTTCATGATGATAGTTTGATTAAAATAAATGGGGCGGCATCCCAACTAAGTACGCCGCCCAGAAAAATAAAATTTAGGGGAAACCGATCCCATCCAGTCCGGGAATGCTGAAGCCACCGTCGACTCCACCGGCACCACCTCCGCCGCGTCGGCCACCACTGCTAGCCTGTGCTGCCCTCAGGAAAGGTTCGACGCCGGCAAATAACTTGATAGCTTTGAGCCGCGTAACATCTGCGGACTTCGAGCTTGAAAGAGCGATCACATCGCCTACTTTTAGGTCGGCGACCGTGATACTTGGTGAGCGCTCGAGTATATCCTCGACACCACGTTGGCCGCCACCCATACCACCTGGGCGTCCCTGCCCAGGCTGTCCTCCCGGTGAACCACCCGGATTCGCACCCGGAGTTCCTGTTCCCGGCTGGGCACCGGGTCTTCCGCCTGGGCCCATTGGCCTGGCACCGCCTGCCCCCATTCCCTGAACGCGGGCTAGCATCTCAGCCTGCTCGGCTGGAAAACGCTTGAGTACAGACGTTTCGCTGATAGCGACTGTCACGTCTTTATTTGTCTGGAGATTTTTGATCACGACCTCGTTCTTAGCGATGTCGATGGATTTGACTGAACCGGCGACGGTCTGGAATGCACCTGCTACGACCTGCTCAGCAGCAAAGCTTGCACCATCGGCACTTTTATCGCCGAGTGCTCTTACCATGTCACCGACTTTCGTATCACCAACAGAACTTGGCACGGCTTCGTCGAAGCGGATCGAATCAGGAGCATATCGAACGAACTTGGCTCCCTCTTTCGGCGTCACAACAACATTTGAGGTGCCGGTCATCGAACGGGTTTCCAGCGTTATCTGGTTTGTCTGAGCATTGACGGCGGTGACCTTTCCGGTGACGCCACGTCGCTGCCATTCAGCACTTTCTTTAGCGTTCTTAGCGGCAATGTCGGCCTTCGAAATAAAGTAGATCGTTCGAGCCGTCACAGCCTTGCCATCTGCGGTTGGAAAGCCGCTCACTGTCAGCTTGTCACCGACCACGATATCCGTCGCTACCGCATTGGTCGCTGTCGTGAGATTTGGATTCTCTGCCGAGACTCGCTTGAACGCAGATTTGTCATTGGTCAGAACATCAACCGGCCCGGTCTTTGAACCGACTACGAATTTCCCCTCGCTCACCGCTACTGCGTCACCAGCAACGACGGTTGGTTTGACAGCTGATTGCGGCGTTTGGCCAAAGACCAGAGCCGAGGCACCAGCAAACAGAAAAATTAAGATCGAAACTATAACCTGTGACATATTATTCAGTTGCTTGTCCTAGTGATAAGAACGCAAAATACCTTACGATTGCGTCCCATAAGACTATGACGTCAATAGTAGCAGTAAGGTTCGGGCCAATTTGTAAAGAAATGTAAAAATCTGCAAGCATTACCCTTACGGATTATGCCATTTTGGAGAGGTTCTTCCGGTGAGAACGAGACCGATGCCTACGGCAAAGATCGCGAATAAAGCGATCACCCAAACATATGGTAACGAAAGCAGCAGCGTCCAGGCAAGAACGCCGATCAGAATACCCAGGGTTTCCGAGCGATTGTTCCCCGAAAGAAAGTGTTTTTGGATGAGTTTACCGATACTGACCTGCAGGACAACACGGCCAAAAACAAAGCCAAGGATCAATACCAGGCCGCCCATGAGGGCCAAGGTGGTGCTTAGGTAATTCGGGAGAACAAGAGTGCCGCCAAAAACTAATATCGCAATCAATAGAAACGATCCCGCCCCGATCGCTCCAACCTTAAGCCACGAAAGATGAACGCGAGCAACGGCGCGGCTGACAGCTCCCGGGGCAAGCGTAGTTAGCGTGAGCGACACGAGAAACCAAAACAGAGCGATGACGAGACGCTGGGCTAAAAATCCAAGCGAGAAACTCGGCGCAAATACCTGCGAAGGATCTTGCCCAAAACTTCGCAGTTCATCCTCAAAGACACCAAACATCACCGTCTCTTTCCCAGGTTCACGAAGGGGAGCGTCGCTTTCGGGTTTGTAGGAACCACCAAATACTATGACATCGCCACCGATGTAGCCGCCGTTTCGCTGTATGACATTACCGCCGACGGTCGCCACGTCTCCTTCGACACTACCTTCAACAATAATGTCACCGCCGACCGCCAAAACGCCCTTTGCACGTTTCTGTACGACCACGGATTTTCCGAACACGATCACATCCTGCTCAGGAGCGTCGTTTACGATTACGGTTGTCTGGTCGTCGGAAGTAGTTATTTCAGGGTTAGCGAAAACAGCGAGGCAGAAAAGTGGGATCGCGACGGAACAGAGGAGGATCGTTCGAAAAATGCCGGAGAGATCACCTCTCAAACTCGTACAGTGATCCCATCTACAGGCTACAGTTAGTGCGAATTTTCTCTGAAAAATATGCTTCACGTTGAATGCAAAAGATCAGACCCGAAGCATCCTTAGAACGCGTCGAGAGATCAGGGCCAACACAATTCCGACAAAACCCGCCATCCCTACACCGGCCACGACATCCAGCTGCAGTTGGCTCGCAAACGAACGCATTACGATCACAACTCCGAGAAACAACGAGTAGATCAGGTGGCTCAAAACACCCGCGACAACGGCCGTCTGTTCGAAAAAACCATACATGCTCGTGATCATCTTGCCAGCTTCAGCCCCCATTGCAAAAAGCACAAAAAGGACAAGGCCGATACAAATAAAGACGGCGTTGTAACGCTCCGCCGGACGCCGCAATCCGCTTACCGTGCTCTCGGCATTGGCAACGATGTGTTTGGCAAAATCCGGCGGCAGCTCAAGATTCTCTTCTTCCTTCAAACTGGCATTCAATCCGCAGAGAAATTCCTTTTGTTGATTGAGTTCAGAAAGACACGACTTACACTCGGCAAAATGGGCATCCAATTCAATTTCGCGCACCAGATCCAGCTCACCATCAATGTAAGCCGATATCTCGTGGGTTGGGCATTGAGCTGCCCCGTGTGGTGCGATGCTGGTCATTTATTTGAGAAATTTAATGGTCAGCGGGTAATTCCAGAACTCTCCATTATTCGCCTTGATGCCGCCAACGATCGGAAAAATGATCGCGAGCAGAAAAACTCCGATAATGGTTAAAAATCCAATAAGTACAAACATCAGAATGAAACTGACGAAAAAGTAGATCGTCGCCGAGATCATCCAGTTGGTGACCATCTTTCCGTGAGCATCGAGTGCCGGCATTTTATCTTTCTGGGTTTGCCAGAGCACGATCGGCAGGACGATACCAAGCGGGAAAACCAGAGCGAATGCCAACCCTGACAAATGCAGGAACATTCCCATCTGCTTTTCTTCGGAGGTTTGAAGGGCGACTGGCCCCATCGGCTGAATGTTGAAGCTCATCGTAATTAAACTCCTGTAAATCCTCTTTCGATAAACATTTCCCGCATCATTTCACGCGCCCGGAATAGCCGATTTTTCACGGTTCCAAGCGGAAGCCCGGTCACATCAGCGATCTCGTCATAACTGAGGTCGCGGGCGTGGCGAAGCAATATCAGGTCGCGGTACGGCGTGGGCAGGCATTTGACGACCGAGTCTATCTCGGTTCTCCATTCACTGCGTTCGCGATCCTGTTCGGGCGATGAGACCCGGCTTTCGAGCTGGATCTGATACGAACCGTCAGCGTTCTCAGTTTCCAGGCTCTGAGGCGTCACCGAGTTACGGCGCATATGGTCCACCGCAGCATTGTGAGCAATACGGTAGAGCCATGTCGAGAACTTATATTCCGGGCTGTATTTGGTTAACGAATTGTAAACCTTGATGAAGACTTCCTGCGTTACGTCGAGTGAAAGATCATAGTCACCGAGCATACGAAAAACGTAGCTGGTGATCGGCCGCTGATATCGGCGGACAAGCTCCTCAAACCCGTCGGTGCGGCCGTTAACTGCGTTAACGATCAACTCGCCATCGGTTAGATTCCTGATTCCCTCAATTGAAAGTGCCTGAGCTGTCATCTTCGCTGGTTATTACGGTAAGTTTATCCGAATAGTTTCAGCGTGCAAAACGAATCGCGAACCTACGCTCCAAGAGTTGCAAGTCCGGCCGGAGCCGCGAGGTCATCAAAGCTCAGAGTTCCCCCCGGCATATTGAGGCCAATATCGTCATTCGAGAGTACGCGTAACTGTCTGCCCAGGGCGTCCGAGGCGATCGCCTGAACTTTTGCCGATACCAAGGTGCGACCCACGACCATCAATCTTTCCAGTATTCCCTCGCCTGTTGCTCCAAATCGGTCATTGTAAAACATCACCAATCGATAGATCTCATCATCTACCTCGGACTCTAAACAGGTGACCGAACGTACGACCGCAGGCTCTGAACCGCGAAGCAGCAAGGCGGTAAAACCATCGCTGTTTCCGCTGATCAATAGCGAATCCGACTTATCCTGCCGATCCATGAGCCAATTTGCTTCGCCAACCGCACGCGGCAGGATAAGGCCCGCTTTCCAACCCATAGATTCGAAATGCGTTTCGAATTCGTCGATGACCGCGAGCCGCACAGCTGTTGCGAAATAACGCGAGCGTCCCTCGCGATCCGGAGATATCTTTTGCTTGGCAATGCGAAGTTCCAATGCCGGAGCTCCGAAATTTTGCTCCGCCTTCCAATCGAGAACCTCTTCCGCCTCTTTGCTGTTCGCGGGTTCGCTGTCCAGCGTAAGGATCGCGGTTCGGGCTGTGTTGCTCGGCAGTGCGATCGACCAACGCTTCTGTTTCAAAAGGCCAGCGATCTCCGTCACCTCGCGAAGGCAGGCGGCAAATTCGAGATGATCGGAAATATTTGCGTCGAGAAAACTAGGCGTAACAAGGCCCGGCGGCAGTTCTACCGAACCGGCCTGCTTAATGGAGTATTGCCGCCTGCCGCCGGATAGGGCGACTGCGGAAATCACGTTGCTCCCGATGCCCATTGCCGCGTTCGGGAAATTGGGCTGAGTGATCGAAGAAAACATATTCTGTTAGGGAAAATTAGTAGGTGCTGTAAGCAACGCCGTTTACGTCCTCGCCTTCCGCAAGAGTTTTGACATCGACCAACCCCTGTTCGCCGTCAGCCGAGTTAGGATCCTCGCCCATGACCTCATTCCATTCCTGGTTCTCAGAGATCGGATCGTACGGCTTTTCTCTAAGGTATTTGGCTTCAACAAGCTCGTCGATCGAACTTGGAAGTTTGCCCTTGTCGCCCGAGAATTGATCGATCGAACGACGGAGTTGGAAAAGATTTTCCTTAAGGACGATCTCGCGAGCATTCCGAACGCTTCGCTCATAGGTAGGCACAGCGATCGACAAGAGAATGATCATGATGAACATTGCGATCATAAGCTCAAGTAGGGAAAAACCTTTTTGATTACGGATTGCGGATTTCAGATCACGGATCGAAAGCCAAGCTCTCAAAGACCATGACCTCACTTTCTCCTCCACTCCCTTTCTCCCCGTCTCTCTTCTACCAGTCACTATACTTCTCTCCATTCAAAGCCTCTTCCTCAGATGCCGAACGAACGTCAAAGACGTTTACCTCGTCCCAGTTCTCAGAATCGGCATCCTGATATGACGAACGGAATTTCCAATCCTGCTCACCAGTCATCGGATCGACCGGAAGTTCACGTAGATAGACCTTGATAATGTCTTTCTCCTCGTTTATCTCCGTCGCCTGCAGTTGTCCGTCACGTATTCCGCTTCCACCGGTGAGATTGGGCATTCTCGATTTGACCTTGATTCCCTCTGCCAGCAATTCCATCGATGGCGGGTAACGGTCGAGATTGTCCGATTCAAATATCTTACAATCATCGATCACAACGCGGCTTCGCGGATCGACAGGACCGCCACCACCGCCCGGTATAGTCGGATTGACGGAATTCACCGCTCCCTGCGGGCACGCTCCAAAGGTGTCACGCTTAAATTCGTCGATCGCCCGCCGCATCATCGCCAGCGACTCGCGAAGCCTCTGCTCCTTTTGCCGTTTCAGGGCGTTCTGAGCCATCGGTATCGTGCCCATAACGAGCACAGCTAACACACCAAGCGTCGCTATCAACTCAAGCATGCTGTAACCGGACTGGCTCTTAAATTTTCGCGTAAGTCGATTCATTTAGTCCTGAAATCTCAAAGCTAAATTCTTTCCCTGAGTCGTCTGGAAATTAAGCATATCGCGGTCAAAATCGATAACGGGTTTACCGGCTACCAACGCCTCGATCTCAAGAAACGCCAGCGTTCCCGACGGGATCGAGCCTTTGTCATCGGCCGTAGTGAACGAAACATAAAGCTTGCCGCGATCATTAAGGAATGGATTCGCCGTCGTATTCGCCTTCGGACCAAATACGTCGCCAAAACTCACCGACCGAATAGCCACCTTCGCCGGGTCAAATTTAAGCCCCATTGTTGCCGTTCTAAAAGATCCGCCACCCTGAACGATCACGGGAACCTTGATCTTCTCACCCGCCTTCATTTCCGCGAGTTCCGATCCGAGTTTTAACTCGACCGCTGACGCCATCGCTTCGGTATTCTCTGACGGCACTGGCTTTGTTTCTGTTGGCTCTGCCGGTATGTCGTTCTCCGGCTTTTCCTTGATCTCCAGCGTTTTTACCGAATTATCGACGGGCGGAGCAGCTTTTACGGTGTCCGACGTTTGCGTCAATTGCAGCGTTTTAGCTGAATTGTCGATCGGCTTTAGGTTTGGAATAGCTGCTTCGAGAGCTTTCGCAGAGGTCATATCGCCAGCCGTTATCGCCGTTTTGCTAACATCGGCTACTTCTGCCCGAACATATTCCGGTGCGACGGCTTGATCGGGCAACTGAACATCCGAATTTGTCGGGATGCGTCGTGCTGCCGCAAGTAGTTCATCGCGATCTTCCTGAATGATCAGCTCCTGAAGCGTATTGGTGGTCGGAACAGCAAGGCTGCCCGTGGGGCGTTCCATTTCATCTTCCGGCAAAATGGCAGGTGCTCGGATAACACGCGGGGTCACGGCGATCACGATATCAACCTGACGATTGTCACGAGTCGGTGCGGTGAAAAGACGGCCGATGATCGGAATGAGTCCTAATAGAGGCAAGCCCTGTTTACCGCGGCTTTCGACGCCCTGAGCGACGCTGGCAAGAAGTAGGGTCTTGTTATTCTGAATTCGTGCCGTTCCTTTGATCGTTCGTTCGGTGAAGGTCGGCGTAAAGCTGTTGGCTCCGGCGACATCCTTCGATTCGATCTCCATCGCAACCTGAACGTCTTGATTAGGAAAAACGATCGGTTTGAATTTCAACGTCAAACCAACCTGCTCATAGTTAATAACGTTCGCCGTCTGGCCAAATCCCGTGTTGCCGCCAGTAGTACCACCTACACCGAGATACTGAGCACTTTGAACAGGAACACGCTGACCGATACGAGCTGACGAATCTTCGTTATTGAACGCATGTATCTGCGAAAACGCTAAAAGCTTTGTGTCGTTCTTGCTCTGAAAAGCAGAAAGGCTGGCCGTAGGCAGTAAAATACCGGTCGGGATCACCGACGAAATGACAGCAGACGCGACCGTATCAGTCGCCGTCGATAAAAGGCCTTTGCCTCCCAAACGGATCTGTCCGGCTCCTGTTCCACCCAGTCCGCCCTGAAGCTGCGACGCCGTTCCGACCTGATTACCAAATTGAAGCAGATCGTTCTTATTTACCTCATAGATCGCAACGTCCATCACGACCTCTGCACGATCCTTATCAAGTGATTTGATGAGCTGGCCGATAAGGCGAATGTTTTCTTCGGTGTCGCGAATCGTTACGCTATTTGTCGCCTCGTCCTGCAGAACGATCGTCTGGCTTCGGCCCGGCTGGGCCGGAATAGCGGTTTGAACGACCTTAACAATATCCTTTGGAGCTGCGTTCGCGAGATAGAAGGTTCTCAGGACAAGCTGCTGAAATTTCTGCCGCTGTGCCTGATTAGCGACGATGATCGTACGCGGGCCGACCTTTTGAAAGAAAAGGCCTTCCTGCAGAAAGATATAATCCAGAGCTCTCGCGGCCGAGACGTTCTTGATGTCAATTATCGTCTTGCGGCTTGCCGTACCAGGACGGAACGACTCGTTATCAAACAAAACGTTCAAGTCGAGATCTCTCGCCAATTCCTTGATAATGAACTGAAGTTCCACACCTGACGGGAAAGGGAGATCGCGGAGCTTTTCAAGCTTCTGCGGCAACTGCCCAACGGCCGGAATGGTCTGAACAGCATTGCCGGTCATTACCATTTTGACCTTGCCGTCATCCTTTTTCGGACCTTTAGTATCGGTCGAACCTTCATTGACTTCCTGCTGAAGCCGGACCATCCGATCCATCTCTGATTTAGCAAGTTCGTTCGTCGGGTCGAAGGCATACGCACGTCTAAATGCGACGTAGCCCGCCTCATAATCCTTTTCTTTCGCGGCGGTCGCCCCTTTTTTCATGAACATCTGCGATGCATTAAAGAGCGCACGCGTGAGATGAAGGCGATACTCCGGATTACGCGGGCTGTCGGCGACCGCCAGAGCAAACTGCTCGACCGCCTTGTCCCATTCCTCGGCTCCTTCATGCTTCATGCCCTGTGCGAAATACTTCTTGCCGCCATCAAACGCAGCCAGTGTCGTCACCGGAGCGATCAGCGAAAGCAGAAGTAAAAGACTAATTGCGAAACGAACGTGGATTGATCTTTTCATAACGATTAATACTGGTATCGGGTTCGGACAGACAGTTTTCTGTTGGCCAAATCATATACACGCGAGCCCGACCGCAAAGTTTCAAAAGGTTTGATGCGGCATTTTAGGAAAGTAACTGTTTAATTCTCGGATTATTGCTGGAAAAAAGCAAGATATAGCCAAAGGCAAAGACAGATCATACAGCAATGTAATACAGCGCACTTAACACGATGGGCAGAATTGCTAACTTAGTTGGCGTAGTATGTCATTTCATCAAATAGCTCTTAGCCCCTCACAGATATCTCAGTACACCGAACTTAAACGACCGCCCCAGACATTGCCTGTGATGTTTGAAAACGAACGCATCGCACTCGCCGTTTTTGACGCAGATAAATACTGCTTCAATCTTCCTGACGCCATCGGTGTTCAGATCGACTTTTTCGGGCTGACGCCGACTTTCATTTTTGGTCAGAGCGGAAAAGGCTGGTCACGCGTGCTGGAAGGCGACGACGATCTGCTTTTTATTGTTCTCGAACGTCCTGGCTAAGCTGCCGCCGCAAATAATCCAGAGCCGCCTGACTCGACCGCCATCTGATCAGATAACGATCTCCCGGCAGCACGAATTTGATGGACTTCACTCCGTTCGGACCGGCGTAGCCTATAAATACGGTACCAACCGGCTTTTCCTCGCTGCCGCCGTCAGGCCCCGCAATTCCAGTAATAGAAACTGCATGATCGGTTGCTGCATACGCCCGCATCCCTGACGCCATGGCTTCGGCACATTCAGCACTGACGGCTCCGTAGGTTTCGAGGATTTCTGCCGGTACGCCAAGGGTTCGCATCTTTGCCGCGTTGGAATAGGTGATCGCACCTTCCATAAAATACGCCGATGACCCCGGAACCTCAGTGAATCGCTGTCCGATCAAGCCGCCCGTGCAGCTTTCGGCAACCGAGATCGTCTGTCCAAGCTCGGCCAAACGCTTCCCGACTACCTCTTCCATCGACTCGCCGTGTGTGGAAAACACGGATTTCCCTAAAGCGGCAGCAAGTTCGTCAGCTAATTTGTTCGCCATCGCCTGAGCCGAATCCGCATCGCTCGCCGTCGCCGCGACGTGGATCTCGACTTCGCTCTTATTAAACAATATCGACGTCTGAACGTCGGGATATGCCTTATATATAGGAGCGGCGATCTCATCAACCGCCGATTCGCCTTTGCCGGAAACTTTTAGCAAACGCCGACGCACAAAAACATCGCCCGAGATCGCCTGAAATTTCGGAAATACATGCTCCAAAAACATCGGCTGATTCTCACGCGGCGGCCCGGGCAGTACCGCGAGCATTTTACCCTCAACCTCGATGAACATCCCGACCGCCGAACCGTTCGGATTCGGCAAAATGTCGGAACCCTCGATCACAAACGCCTGCCGCTTATTGATCTCCGGCATCTCACGGCCCCAAGCCTTGAATCGCTCACGCAAATGCTGCTCGATATCTTCGTGATAGACCAGCTCTCGCCCAACCGCGCTCGCCGTAAATTGCCGCGTAATATCATCCTCGGTCGGCCCGAGCCCGCCAGTCGTGATCACAATATCCGACCGCCGCATCGCGTCCCGAACCGTCTCCTCAAGCCGCGATCCATCGTCACCGACGATCGTCTTGAGCTTAACGTCGATGCCGATCTCATTCAGCTTGCCCGTCAGCCAAAGGCTGTTCGTATCGGTCTTCTCCGGCGTTAAAAGTTCGGAACCGATAGCAATTATTTCTGCAGAAAGCATAATTTTAGTAACAAATAAAAGTAAAAGTTAAAAGTGAAGATCACCAGGGCTTCCTCACTTTTCACTTTTCACTATTAACTTTTAACTAATAAATCTCAACCACCGGCTTTCCGTTCACGTCAATATACGCCCGGTACATTCCTTCAGAATTGAACGACATCGCCATGAAACCAAACTTGTCTATTGCGATCACGCCACCATCGCCGCCGAGTTTTTGGAGCTTTTCTTTGATGACCGTGTCGGCCGCCTTCTGAATTGGCATCTGTCGATATTCCATCAAGGCACAAACGTCACGCGCCACACCAAGCCGAATAAAATACTCGCCCCAACCCGTTGCCGAAACCGCACACGAACTGTTGTTGGCATAGGTTCCCGCCCCGATGATCGGCGCATCACCGACTCTGCCAAACCTTTTGTTGGTCATTCCGCCCGTAGAGGTTCCCGCCGCGAGATCGCCATTATTATCCAGAGCAACCGCCCCGACAGTACCAAAACGATTAATATCCAGCGAGGAAGCGGGAATAACCCCAGAAACGCCCGGCTTCTTCTCACTTTCCCCCTTTCTCATTTTCTCACTTTCTTCTTTCAAAATATTCTGCAACGCGTCCCAGCGGTGCTGTGTCCAGAAATACTTCTCGTCAACGATATCGATCTTCTGCGTACGTGCAAATTTCTCCGCCCCTTCGCCGATCATCATGACGTGTTCCGACTTTTCCATTACGGCACGAGCAAGGGTGATCGGATTCTTGATACGCCGCAAACCCGCGACCGCTCCAGCCGCCTGTGTCTTGCCGTCCATTATTGACGCGTCGAGTTCGTTCTTGCCGTCATTTGTAAAAACCGCCCCTTTGCCAGCATTAAAGAGCGGTGAGTCTTCAAGGATCTTGATCGCCGCCACTACAGCATCGACGCTAGTCTTCCCTTCCTGCAAAACCTTGTATCCAGCCAAAACCGCCTTTTCCAGATCAGCCCTATAGGCTTTTTCTTTCTCCGGTGTCATCGCCGATTTAGACAAAACGCCCGCCCCACCGTGGATCATAAACCCAAGCCGCGGATTCTGCGGCCCCTGAAGCTGAATGATCTCAACGAACCGCGGTTTCTGAGCCAGCGATCCGAGAGGACAAACCAAAAATGTGACGACCAAAATGAACGGAATGATCTTTCTCATAACTTTACAAACTTAGATAGTCCCTGACCATCTTCATATCTTCCCAGACCTCGCGCTTTTTATGCGGGTCTCTTAATAAATACGCCGGATGAAATGTAGGCATTACTTTCGTGCCCAAATAATCATGAAACTGACCACGGAGTTTCGATATCGGAACCTTTGTTTCAAGCAAATTTTGCGCCGCCGTTGCCCCCAAAACCACGATGACCTTTGGACGAACCACCGCGATCTCACGTTGCAGAAATGGTTTGCACACGGCAGACTCATCCGGCTCAGGGGCACGATTTCCCGGCGGTCGACAGCGATTGATGTTGCCGATAAACACCTCTTTTCGCGGTATTTGCAGACCCTTCTCAATAATATCGGTCAGCAGTTGCCCGGCTTTCCCAACGAACGGCTCGCCCTGCAGATCCTCATCTGCACCGGGAGCCTCGCCCACAAACATCAGATCCGCATCAAAATTCCCAACGCTATTAACAACCTTAGTCCGCCCAAGCTCGCACAGCTTGCACCGCCGACAATCCGGGCCGATCTCAGCTCGAATCTGATCGATCGTCTCGGCAGCCTCCGGCAAACTAGGCAAAGCCTCAACCGCCGGAGACATCTCTCGTTTCTTGTATCCTAACTCCTGTCTATCTTCGGGGTTGTATTTATCAAAAAATGGCACAGTTTTTTTACGTGTTGAAAGCGTCGGCAAAGACGAAAGCCGCGACCCGCCCGGCGGCCGCTCTGATGCTTGTGGCTTGATCTCTGATCTAATATTCGGAATGTCTGTCCGGGCGACAATCTCAGATCTCAAATCTGAAATTTCAGATCTCTGACCCGCTATCGGCGTCGCCTCTAACGCCGCAACGAACCGCTTCGCCGAAATCTCAGACAAATTCACATCAAACGCCTCAACGCCAAGCTCCTGTAAATACAAGACTTGCTCGCGAACGTCAGCGATCAGTTCAGAAAGTTCCGATCTAGTTGTGAAGTCAGTTCCCATGAATTGCCTCCAGCTTTAGCTGGAGGTTAGTTCTCGCAAATGTCGTCGGCTTTAGCCAAACGTTCCGACAGGTCGACACAGATACTTAATGATCAGTGAAAATCCGTTCCATCCGCGGCCTATTTCCCCCGAAGTTCAATAACCTCATCCAATAACCAATCCGCCATTTCCCTCTTCGACATCAGCGGCAGTTCAATTTCGCGGCCGGATCGGGTCAGTATCGTTGCGATGTTTGTGTCGGTATTAAATCCGGCACCCACCTTCGTAATATCATTCGCCACAACCAGGTCGAGCCCCTTTTTTTCCATTTTGGAACGAGCGTAGCCGACGACATCATTCGTCTCTGCTGCAAATCCGACAACAAGCATCCCATCGTGACGATTTCGCGAAACCTCGGCCAGAATATCCGGCGTTTTCTTCAACTCCAGAGTCATCGTGTCGTTCGCATCTTTCTTTATCTTCGCCGCTGCCGCATTAACCGGAGCATAATCCGCCACCGCCGCCGCTCCGACAAAAACTGTCGCGTTCGCGATCTCCTTCACCACCGCCGCGTGCATCTCGCTCGCCGAAACCGCCCGTATCACATTCACACCCGCCGGAGGCTCAACCGTCGTGACACCCGCAACAACCGTAACCAGCGCACCTCTCGCCGCAGCAGCCTCAGCCACCGCAAAGCCCATCTTCCCCGACGAATGATTAGAAATAAACCGAACCGGATCGATCGCCTCACGCGTACCGCCAACAGTGATCAAAAAGCGTTCGGCGAAGAGATCCTGGCTCCCCTCCTTACGAAGGAGGGGTGTCGCCGCTGCGGCGACGGGGTGGTTCTCTAGCCAGGGTTCCACGGATGTTGAATTCTTGCTCGACGAGAGAACCACCCCGTCACCCGAAGCGGGTGCCACCCCTCCTTCGTAAGGAGGGGAGTTTGGGGTCCTGCCTTCTCCGCGTCTCTGCGTCTCTGCGGTTAAAAATCCCAAAGCCTGAGAAGCAATATTCTCCACATCCTCAAGCTTCCCCGTCCCAACCGTCTTGCACGCCAGTTCCCCAGCAACCGGCTCGACAAAATGCACGCCGTCGGTCCGAAGCTGCTCGACGTTCCGCTGCGTTGCGGGCTGTTCCCACATCGTCGTGTTCATCGCCGGAGCGATCATCACCGGGGCAGTTGTCGCCAGATACGTCGAAGAAAGAAAATCGTCCGCTACTCCATTTGCAAATTTAGCAATAATATTCGCCGTCGCCGGAACGATCAGCAGCAGGTCGATATTTTGCGAAAAATTGATGTGTGCGATCGGGTCAGGATTCGCCGGATCGTAATCGTCCACGATCACATGCCGCTCCGTCAAAGCCCTAAACGTCAACGGCTGCACAAACTCCGTAGCATGCCGCGTCATCGCGACCAGCACATCGCACCCCGCCTTCTGCAACAGCCGCAAAACCTCGACCGCCTTATAAGCCGCAATACCCCCCGAAACGCCTAATCCTATGCGAAATTTCGTCATCTTTACTGCAACATTTTACACCACTTCGCGTGTATCGCTATGTTAGACTCAAAAACAATATGAAACGCTGGATTTCAGGCTTTTTTGTTTTCCCGATTGCGCTGTTTATCAGCTTATTCGCATTTCACATTATCACGTCGCAAGAGGCGTATATTGAGTTTTTTTCGTTTCGTGTGCCGACACTAAAAACACTGGAAACCCCAGTTAATCTGGTCGAATTTGCCCCTGCGATAGAGCAAGAAGTTACCGTTCACTCATGCGAAGGAGAATGTCCAGAATTTACGCCGGAATTCGTGAACCTTCCAGATTGGCAAGATATCGAATATCCAGACACTTCTGAAAAAGTGATCGACAACTTTGAACTTGATTTCAACAGTGTGAAGAACGGCGAACGCATGCTTGTCTTTGTGAACCATAGGGGCCGTTTTTCCCTCAAAAACTCGCGGGCCAAACTTAATCTAAGTACCACAGAGTATGGTGAGAAATTTCACGACATCCTTTTCGACATTCCCGGAAAGCCGATCCTAGCTTTCAAAAATTTTGCCCCGCTTCGCGAGAGGATCGTAGTCACCGCATTCGCTCAGAATTACCACGTCGACGACAACGAAAAGGAAGGCCGTCTGGAAACCGGGTATTCAAGATCGATTCGTCTATTTGGCTCGGACTACAAGCTTCGTGTATCTAACGGACAAAGAAGGTCAGGCGATCGAGTCGGAGTCTTGGTTCTTAGTGTAAACGGTGTCGATAGCGTTATCCACGTGGGCCCATATTGGCCAGATAGTGGCCCTGCACTAGGAGACTTGATTTGGGCCGGCGACATAGACGGCGATAAGAAGCTCGATCTTTTGGTCAACCACAATTCTTCGGAGGAGGGAGCCGGTTCAAGTCTCTTTCTTTCATCGCAAGCCGAGCGAGGACAATTAGTTAAACTTGCCGCAGTTTTTGGTGGAGGGGGATGTTAATAATTAAAAAGGCCGCTCTATTTTTGATCGTAGCACTCTCATTTGCGGCTAGTTCGTTCGCTCAGAATTCGCCTCTGATGATTACGGGAACGGTAACAGGCGTAAAACCAACCGGCCCATATGTTGAACCATTTACACGTAAAGATGGCCGTCCGGTAAGAAAAGACACGTATTTTGAGATATCTCTCCGATTGCAATATTTCAATCGCGGCGATGTTCCGCTTATCGTCCTAAGGCCAGATAATTTCATTGGCACCAGAAAGATCTTTTTTCTGGATATCCCGTCGTTGGATAGTCCGGTAGAGGCCACAAGCGATGAATGGATCTTGCCGGAAGTAAGCGATAAAATGCCGAGATTTCTGCGGGCATTTGATAACCCTTTTGGGCCAATGGGATATTTTAGAAAGATCGAACCAGGCCAGTCAGTTGAATTCATGGTCGTTATTCGGGCTAAAACTGGCTTTAAAGTCGAACTTCGCGAAGATATAAGTCCCAAGAAGCCGAAACTAGAATTCGCCATACCCGAATACGCATATTTCAAAATGCAATTTTCCCTAAAGATGAAAGACCCGCTTCCGGTCGCGGAAGCCAAATCTCGTTTAAGCAAGATTGGTACGCTCCTGACTACCGCAGACGGCGATTTCTTTTTCGAAACGGATGTAATAATAAATAAGCTGCCGGATTAGTTTTTTTGCAACCTTTTCGCTCCTAACGGAGCTTTGAAAGGAATTCGTTGAATTTCGGATCACCTGCCAACAACTCAACCTCTTCCCTAGCCCAAGGCGAATAGCCATTCGCGGGATCGGCAACCTCGACCACGAATTGCTCCCAATCGACCCATTTCACATCATTGACCTCATCCGGATTTGGTACGGGTTGAACTGTAGTAAAGCCAACAAACACCGGACAGATCTCGTTCTCGACGACGCCGTCTTTTTCGGCGCGGTAGCGGAAATTGGGGAGGATGAGGTGGAGTTTGTCGACTTGCATTCCGAGTTCGTATTTCAGGCGGCGGCGGGCGGCGGATTCGGTGGTTTCGTGGAGCATGACGTGGCCGCAGCAGGAGTTTGACCAGACGCCGGGCCAGGTTTTTTTGGTGAGGGCTCGCTGCTGGAGCAGCAGTTCACCTTTGTCGTTGAAGATGAAGATGGAGAAGGCTCGATGGCGTCGGGTCTCGCCGTCGTGGGCGGGCAGTTTGCGTGCGGTGCCAACGGCGTTGTTGTCTTCGTCAACATAAACGATCATGTCGTCGAAGGCGTAGTGGTATTTGGTGTAGAATGCTGCCAGCAAACCAACCACAACGATCCCGATAGCTAACGGCCAGTACATTCCCGAGAAAAACGCGATGAACGTCCAGAACGCGACGATAAAAAACGTGCTTGAGATCATTTGCGCCGGGGCGGGCAGCAAAGGTTTTTTGATCCAAAAGAAGATCTCAAGCACGACGCCGGCAATAGCCCCCGAAAACAGCCAGCCGACAAAATTCGAAACCGGAACGCCGTAAAAAACACCACCGCCCTCGTACCGCCAAAACCCGATCTTCACCGCTCCCGGATCGAGGACGAGATCGAAGATAACAAGCAGCACTGCCGTTACCACGATGCGGAGAATGCTGGCTAATAGCTGAAAGCTAATAGCCAATGGCTTTACTTCGAACAGCCGCCGAGCGATTGCATAGGCTGCTAAAACTAAAGGAGTCCACGCCAAAAATACAGTCCACGGCGTCAACCCAAACAACCGAAACCCGAGCAGGTCCGAGTACCCAAAATGCCCATACGGAAAACCCGTAATGATGGCGCTAGTCTCGATAACTAGTGCTAGAACGCCGAGCAACGACCACAAGACAACCGAATCTCGCCAACCAAGCCACCACCTCGTCGCCCCAAATGCTGGAGCGGCGAATAGAATGACGTTGATCCCCGAAACAAACGCCGCCTCGGGCGGGATCACGACGTTCGACATGAAGAAAGCGCTCGTAGCGAGTGCGATCATCACGGCAAAGATGATGGATAGTTGTTGTTTCGAGATCGGTAGCATCAGATCATGCGGCTGTGCCGCTCTATTTGCGGAAAAGCTATGCTTTTCCGTAGCCTGAAATGAAGAGTCGCGGCTATGCCGCCGTTTTTCTCGTCATCAGAATGTCGGCATAGCCGCATCTAGGCTTCTAGAGTAACGAATGGAAAAGCGCGGCTTTTCCGCCGATAGGTGGGCGAAGCCCAAAAACAAAATATATAATCGACAAAATGCCCTTTTTTCTAAAAGTCAGCCGCCCGCGATTTTGGTTCTACATTTTCGGGCCGTACATCGTCGGCATTGTCGCCGCTATTTCCGAACGCAGCGAACTTTTGAATTGGCGACCCGCCGTCTTCGCCCTGTTTTTCCTGTTCCCGGCAAATCTCCTGATCTACGGTGTCAACGACATCTTCGATTACGAGACCGACAAACTAAACGAAAAAAAGAACGAGTACGAAACCCTCGTCGTTCCCGATCGCCGCAAATCGCTGACAATTGCCATACTAGCCACCAATCTCCCGTTCATCATCGCCGCGATCATTTTCGCCCCATTTGCGTTACCATCGCTTGCCGGTTTCTTATTCTTCTCGATCTTCTACTCCGCACCGCCGATCAGGGCAAAGGCGAAGCCGTTTCTTGATTCGGCGTTCAATATCCTGTACATCTTTCCCGGAGCGTTCGCTTATCAAATGCTTTCCGGCTCATTCCCGCCGATCACATTGATGATCGCCGCCGGATGCTGGACTGCCGCGATGCACGCTTATTCCGCGATTCCAGACATTGAGGCTGACAAAGAGGCAAACCTCAAAACCATAGCCACCGTCTGCGGCCCGTATCTGACGCTTGCGACCTGTGCGGCATTGTATCTCGCCGCGGCCATCATCTCATTCGAATACCTCGGCATCGTCAGCGTCTCACTCGGATTCGCTTATGTATTCTTGATGCTCGCCTCGGTTCGGTCTTACCGAATGGGCAAGCTTTTCAAACTCTACAAGGCGTTTCCGCTGATCAATATCTTTGCCGGGTTTATTCTGTTTTGGGAAGTCGCTCTTTCAAAACTTTTCTAACCACATAGAAACATAGGGCACAGAGCATTTTTTCTAACCTATGGATCTATGTACCTATGTGGTTAAAATCACAATGTCTCCATGGGCTCCGCCGACGTTATCCCGTGCACACGCTTATACGCGAGCTCCGCGCTTATCAAACAAATCTGCGTTCCGATCCCCGGATTTGTTCCCGCACCGACATAAAACAGATTCTCGACCTTTTTCGATTTATTCTTCGGCCGAAATATCGCTGTCTGCCGCAGCGTATGAGCTAAACCGAGTGCCGTGCCCTTGAACGAGTTGTAATCAACCCCAAAATCCGCGACCGTATAAATGCGCTTAAATTCGATCTTTTCACGAAGCCCCGGCAGGTCCATCTCAGTTTCCATCAACGCTAAAACCCGATCCGCATACGCCTCCTTTTCCGCCTCTGATATCTCCAATCCCGAAGCGATCGGCACCAAAACAAACAGATTCTCTTTCCCGTCAGGAGCGACCGACGGATCGGTTACGCTCGGAGCACATACATATAACGAAGGCTCGTCCGGCAGACGCGGATCCTTATATATATCGTCAAAATTCTTTCGCCAGTCTTCCGAAAACAGCAGATTATGATGTATCAGCGAAGGCAGTTTTTCGCTCACGCCGAGATACATGATGAACGCCGACGGCGCCATCGTGCGTTTTTGCCAGTATTTTTCCTTGTGCGTTTGCTGCGGAATATCGAGTAGCTGCGTCTCGGTGAACCACATGTCGGCGTTCGAAATGACGAGATCGGCGTCGATCACTTCCCCGCCTTCTAAACGCACTCCAACAGCTTTTCCGTCGCGAACAATGATCTTCTCGACCGGCGAATTCGTCCGCAGAACCGCTCCATTCTTTTCCGCGATGTTCGACAAGGCCCTGATCAGCTCATAAAAACCGCCCTGCGGGTAAAACACGCCCTGGTTAAAATCCATGTGCGACATCAGGTTGTACAGCGCCGGGGCTTCGTAGGGCGAAGTGCCGAGGAAGACCATCGTGTATTCCATCACCTGCTGCAGCTTTTTCGACGTGAAAAATTTCGACACGAACTTATGCATCGTCGAGAAAACCGAAAGCTTTTGCCCCTCGGTCATCACGCGTTTGTTGAAAAAATCGAAGATCGTGTCGTAA
>JBGSQW010000076.1:0-90573 GCA_041737885.1 Pyrinomonadaceae bacterium
CCGTTTGTCACGGTCCAGATGATGAGCACCTGCTTCTCAACCTCCATCGGCTGGTACTGGCCCTGCTTCAGGATCTCGGTGAGACGTTTACCGCGTTCGAGTTGGTCCTGCGTCGATTTGTCCAGATCCGAGCCGAACTGAGCAAACGCCGCCAGCTCGCGGAACTGTGCAAGGTCGATACGCAGCGTACCCGCTACCTGCTTCATAGCCTTGATCTGTGCCGCACCGCCCACACGGGAAACCGAGTTACCCACGTTGATAGCCGGACGTACGCCCGAGTTGAAAAGATCAGACTCAAGGAAGATCTGTCCGTCGGTGATCGAGATCACGTTTGTCGGAATGTAGGCCGAGATATCGCCAGCCTGTGTTTCGATGATCGGCAGCGAGGTCAATGAACCGCCGCCGCGAGCATCTGACATCTTTGCGGCACGTTCCAGAAGGCGTGAGTGTAAGTAGAAAACGTCGCCAGGATATGCTTCGCGACCCGGAGGACGGCGAAGAAGCAGCGAGATCTCGCGGTACGCAGCTGCCTGCTTCGAAAGATCGTCGTAGATCGTTAGAGCATGGCGGCCGTTGTCGCGGAAGTATTCGCCCATCGCACATCCCGAGTAAGGAGCGAGGAACTGCATAGCTGCCGGATCCGAAGCCGAGGCGTTAACGATGATCGTGTAGTCCATCGCACCAAATTCTTCGAGCTTCTGACGAACCTGAGCAACGGTCGATGCCTTTTGTCCGATAGCGACATAAACGCAGATAACGTCTTTACCTTTCTGGTTGATGATCGTATCGATCGCGACGGCAGTTTTACCTGTCTGGCGGTCGCCAATGATCAGCTCACGCTGGCCGCGGCCAACCGGAACCATCGAATCGATAGCTTTCAACCCAGTCTGAAGCGGTTCTTTAACCGGCTGACGGTCAATGATTCCCGGGGCAATCTGCTCGACAGGGAAGTATGTATCGGTAACGATGTCGCCCTTTCCGTCGATCGCGTTGCCGAGGGCATCAACCACACGGCCGATCATGGCGTCGCCAACCGGTACCGACATGATGCGCTTGGTACGCTTGGCTTCGTCGCCCTCTTTGATCTTCTGGAAGTCTCCAAAAAGCACGGCTCCGACCTTGTCTTCTTCAAGGTTGAGTGCGAGTCCGCGAACTCCGTGCGGAAACTCAAGCAGCTCACCGGCCATGACTTTTTCCAGTCCGTAGATCTCAGCGATACCGTCGCCGACCTTAATAACAGTACCGACCTCATTGACGGTCATCGACGCGTCAAAATTTTCGATCTGTGCACGAATGATCTCGTTGATCTCGTTAGCTTTTATTGATTCCATAAAATTGATCGTGGTTCGTTGTTCGTGGATCTTTGTTCGTTGCTGTTTCTGCAAACCAACACTGACCAGCTATCAACGATCTATCCATTAACTAGCTGCTCTCTTAAATTTTCCAGTTTCGTCTTGACCGAACCGTCATAGACCGTTGAACCGATCCGGGTTACGACCCCGCCGATCAGTTCCGGATCGATCGTGTAGTTTATGCTTACCTTTTTACCGGTAAGGCTTTCAAGATTTTTTTCAAATTCAGCACGCTCGCCCGCGGGTAGCTCTCTCGCCGACGTGATCTGTGCGATAACGACCCCGCTGCGTTCCTCGAGAACGGTGGCAAAGCGATCATTGATCTCACCAATGTCCGCAAACCGGCCATTCTGCAGCAAAACTTTGAGAAAATTGGCGGTTGTCTTCGACGGTTTGGCCTTAGCGATCAATCCGTCAAGAACCTTGACCTTTCCCTCATGCGGGATCGATGGGTTGCCAAAAACTGTCTGCAGCTCGTTGCTATCAGAGAACATCTGTCCCCAGGCGGCAAGTTCTGATTTAACGGTGGTCGAATCGCCGGACGCCAGTACGGCGTCTGCAAGAGCGGTCGAATATCGTCGGGCGATGGTTTCGGTACTCATTTAGTTAAGCCCTCCGATCTCTTGAATGCTGGCCCGGACTAGTTTCACGTCCTGGTCGGTGCCGATCTGCGAACGAAGTTTAGCCTCTGCAAGGCGTACACTTTCTTCGGCAGAAAACTTACGAAGTTCTGCACGAGAGAGGGTCGACAAACGATTTATTTCGGCTTCGTTCTGCTTGCGGATGCGATCGACCTCGGCAGCGGTTTGCTCTGCGAGACGTTTCGATTCGTAGGCTGCCTCGTCCTTCGCTTTCTTAATGACGTTTTCCTTTTCCGTTTCGAGCTGGGCAAGCTTGGCTTCAGCCGCAGTGAGCTTTGATAAAGCGGACTGCTTTTCTGCCTCAGCTTTGATCAGTTCAGCACGGATCTGCTCGCGTTTCGATCTAAAAGCGTCGCTTAATGGCTTTTTCAGGACGTAGATCATGAAGGCGACGAAGATCGCCAGATTAAGAAACTTCCACGCCTCAAAACCCGGGTAATTAAAGTAACGGTCGTAAAAACCGCCGCCCCCGGCGAGGAGTAATAAAGATGTGGTGAACGCTAACATATTCGCTTTTGGCTCTACCCTTTCAAAATGCTTGCCGCAATGCTGTCGGCGATCTTTTCAGCATCGGTCTTGATCGCTGCGTGAGCTTCGGCAGCTTGTTTCTCTATCTCTGCCTTTCCGCTATCCAGCTTGGCGGTGACCTCTGATTTGACGTCAGCAAGCTGCTTGTCCCGGGTTTCTGTAGCAGCTTTCTGTTCCGCCTCTATCAGCTCATAGCCGGCCGACCTGGTTTCCAGCATCTCGCGGGTATAGCGGGTCTCCTTTTCCTGAACGTCGCTCAGAATAGTAACCGCCTCGCTCGAATGGCCGCCTTTATTCTTGTCACGCGATTCAATGATCCTATTGATCGGGCGGTACAAGGTGCGGTTGAGGACCCAGATCATGACCAGGATCAACCCGACATGGATAAATAATGTGCCGTCCGGAAAAAGCTGAATTGTCTCGGCAAACGCAAAGAGATGCATATTCTTATTTTCTGACCCGCTATCGGGTTTCAAAAAGGACAAAAAGCGCCCTATTTATCAAACTGTTAAGAGTATCACGCGCCCTTTTTTAGGGTCAAGGACAGGCTTATAATAGAGGAAATTTGATCGCACCGAAGATGAGTGAAGGGCAAATGCAAAGAAAATGCCGTTAAAGTACCTATGCCGCGTAGCTCCCGGCTTTTTGCCGGTTCTGTTATTCTAGGTCTTTGTTCATTGTCTTATGAGCGGTTCCTCAAAACCAGCTAAGCCAAAAGCCCCGCGAAACCAGACCATCGAGGTTACGCCAGACGAGATCACCCGCCTGCGATCGAGTCTTTTGTTCGAGGTTAGCGACAAACGCTTAGACATCAGCAACAAGGTTATCTGCGGTGATGCGTTCGCGATCCTTGGCAAATTGCCACCGGCAAGTTTCGATCTTTTATTTGCCGACCCTCCTTATAATCTAACGAAATCGTTTGGAAAAGAGAGCTTTCGTGAGATGTCCACGGACGAATATGAGATGTGGCTCGATTCCTGGCTATCGCTTTGCGTACCGCTCTTGAAGCCTACAGCCAGCGTTTACATCTGCGGCGATTGGCGTTCGAGTTCGGCGATACAACGCGTTGGATCAAGATATTTCAAGCAGCAAAACCGTATCACCTGGGAACGGGAAAAAGGCCGCGGAGCCAAAGCAAACTGGAAGAACGCGGCTGAAGATATGTGGTTTTTTACGGTTTCCGACAAATTCACTTTTAATCTTGATGCCGTAAAGCTTCGCCGTCGGGTAATGGCTCCTTATAAGAACAACGGCATACCGAAGGACTGGGATGCGGGCGAGAACGGCAATTTCCGTGATACTCACCCGTCGAACATCTGGACAGATATCAGCGTACCGTTCTGGTCGATGCCCGAGAATACCGATCATCCAACGCAGAAACCGGAGAAGCTTTTGGCCAAGACAATCCTCGCCAGCACAAACCCCGGCGACCTGATCCTGGATCCGTTTGCCGGCAGCGGCACGACCGCCGTTGTCGCCGAAAAGCTTGGACGTGATTTTGTCGTGATCGAGGCTGATGAGCAATATTGCCTGCTTGCCCAGAAACGACTGGAGATGGCTAAGGAAAACAATTCTATACAAGGGTTTTCGGACGGCGTTTTTTGGGAAAGAAATTCGGCACCGAATACTAAATAATATTGCAGTGATAATACAAATTGCCATTAATGCGACAATATGGTAGTATTTGCTTCAATGGGATCTTGCGCCTCCGAAACCATTAGAGTTATCGAGTATTATTTATCAACAGTTTACGAGGCGGCGAAGCGTATAGTCGTGGAGAGATCGCAATATTTTGAAGATTATTCTGTTTAATAGAATTTATTTGTGTGGGACAGTGGGACAGTGGGACAGTGGGACAGTGGGACAAGCATAGATGACAGGCTTAAATCTAATATTATCAATGTTTTAACTCTGTCCAACTGTGTCCCAAACTGTCCCAACCTGGGACGGCTATAGAAACGTGGGACAGGAAGTGAGTACCTAAGATGAAGATAGCGACATGGAACGTAAATTCGATAAATGTCCGTATTCCTCAGCTGATCGGCTGGCTGCGGGACGCTGAGCCGGATGTTTTGTGTGTGCAGGAAACAAAGACTATCGACGAGAATTTTCCCGACGGGATACTCGAGGAGGCTGGCTATCAGTCAGTCTTTACCGGCGAAAAGGCATACAACGGTGTGGCGATACTCTCAAAAGGTTTACCGATCGAGGATATGCAGCTGGGATTTCCCGGTGATGAAGCCGACGCTCCGAAACGAATGATCGCGGCGACCGTGGGCGGTATTCGCATCGTCAACACGTACATTCCAAACGGCTCGGAGCTGTGGTCGGATAAGTTCAAGTTCAAGCTCGATTGGCTCATTCGTCTTCGCCGCTATTTCGACGCGACGTGCGATTCCAATGAGAATGTCCTTCTCTGCGGTGACTTCAATGTTGGCCATTATCCGGAAGACGTGTGGAACGCGACGGCGTACGCCGGGAAGCTCCATTTCTCAAAACCGGAACGTGCCGCGATCGAATACGTCAGACAGTGGGGTTTCGAAGACATTTTTCGGCGTCTCAATGGTAAGGTACAGGAATTCTCGTGGTGGGATTACCGGGCCGGCTCATGGCAAAAGAATCAAGGCCTGCGGATCGACCACATCTGGACCACGCCAAAACTCGCCGCAACCGCCAAAAGCTGTGAGATCGACAAGGCTCCACGCTACCTCGACCTGCCGAGCGATCATGCGCCAGTTATCGCGGAGTTTGGGGGCTAAGGTTATGGACGGACTTTTATTCGAAAAGCATTGCTCGACAGCGGAGATCGAATCCTCGATCCAAAATGTGCTTACTTCGCCCAGGAACAACGGAAGAATCGAGATGATCGTTCGCCGACCAAAGGTGAACAAACGTGAGGTCGTTGAAAGCGGAATGCTTGATATAGCAAACGGCCTGGTCGGTGATAATTGGCTGACGCGGGGCAGTTCGCGAACCAAAAACGGGCTGGGGCATCCGGAAATGCAGTTAAATCTGATGAATTACCGCTTTGCGGAGCTGATCGCGGGCAGCCGGGAACGCGTTCCGCTGGCGGGCGACCAGATATTCGTTGATCTGGATCTGAGCAGTGCAAATTTGCCGGTTGGGACACGGCTGGCGATCGGCGATGCGGTCATCGAGGTGACAGCGATCCCGCATCTGGGCTGCAAGAAATTCGTCGAGCGTTTCGGGATCGATGCCATGAAATATGCTAATTCCGAATTCGGCCGCGATCACAATCTGCGTGGAATAAACGCAAAGGTTATAAAAGGCGGTCACATTGCCGTCAGTGATACGATCACACGTTGCCAGGACAGGAGATAACATGAAGCTTGTAATAAGAATGTTCGTTTTGACAACGTTCGCAGTAGTTCTGGGCGCGGCCTCAGTCGTTTCTGCTCAGAATATGTCCGGAACGGTCTCCACAAAAGAGATCAAGTTTGCCAAGGGCAAGAGCGAAGCAACCATGTGGGGCAGCGCAAGATATGCCCGAAGCTACGTTTATACTCTCGGAGCAAAGGCCGGACAGACCATGGAGATCAGCGTCTCGGCCAAGAATCAGGACCTGAGATTCTCAGTGATCGGCCCCGATGAAGAAACTCTCGAGGACGCATTTGGCGTAACGGAATGGTTAGGAAAACTGCCGCTTGGCGGTAAGTATCAGGTCGTGATAGTTATGAATGATGAGAATGCGGGCTCCGTCCCCTTTTCACTGAAGGCCAAGATCAAATGAAGAACGTGACAAGATCAGCCTTTCTCTTATTCTCGCTCCTGTTTTTGTGCTGGACCGCTCAGGGTCAATCGGCGGGCGGACCGGATAAAAAGCTTGTCCTCGATTCCGGCGTTGCGGCACACCGCGGCCTCGATGCTGTTTACGGCAAATTTAGCGAGGGTTATCAAGAGCTGGACTCTACGCTGGTCGGCAGTCTGTACACGCAGTCAGCTTCGTATCTCGTACCGGGACAGAACATAAAGAACGGGAGAGGCTCAATAGAAGCGGATTTCGCCAGCTTCTTTGACTCAGTCAGGAAAGACAACGGTAAGCTGGGTATCTCTTTTCGCATTACGCAGCGAAAGGTAGATCGCACGCTTGCCTATGATGTTGGGATCTATACGCTTACCTCGACCGACGCCAAAGGCAAATCGAGTATCGGTCGCGGGAAATTTGTGGTGGTAGCGGTTAAGGAAAAGGGTGACATCTGGCGGTTTCAGGTGGACGGATACAGCGATCTGCCCGCCGAGAAGTAATGATAAAGGTGAGGATCGCTACCTGGAACATCAATTCGATAAATTCGCGTCTGCAGCATGTCATAGACTGGTGCGGCGAGAATCAGCCTGATGTGTTGTGTTTGCAGGAAACAAAATGTGTTGACGAAAAATTTCCCAGGCAAAAATTTAAGTACATTGGCTATGAACACATCGAGACCCACGGCGAAAAAGCGTACAACGGTGTCGCGATCCTTTCCAAAGTAAGGCTTGATGATGTTCAAAAAGATCTCGGCGATGGCCGACCCGACGAAGCTAAACGCCTGATAGCCGCAACCGTAAACGGGATCCGCCTGGTAAATGTATATGTGCCGCACGGAACGAAATTTGGCAGCGATAAATTTGAATATAAGCTCAACTGGATCGCTCGCCTTCGAAAACTGTTCGATAATAGCTTCGAACCCGACGATGACGTTCTATTGTGCGGCGATCTGAACGTTGCTCCCCACGAGACGGACGTTTGGAATCCGCTACTCTGGAAAGACAAGATGCACTTTTCCAAACCGGAGCGAATGGCGATCCTGGAATTGAAACGTTGGGGCTTTGTCGATGTTTTTAGGCAGATGAATGGTGACGAACGCGAATTCTCCTGGTGGAGCAATTTTCATCATGATTTCGAAAAAGATCGCGGCCTGCGGATCGACCATATCTGGGCATCACCGCCACTGGCCGAAACCTGCTCAGATTGTTGGATAGACAAAAGCCCTAGGGGCTGGGAAAAACCGAGTGACCATGCTCCGGTTGTCGCAGATCTGCACATTTCATAATTATGCGGGCTCTGAAAAAGACTATTTCTATAATCTGCTGCTGCCTGGCTCTCGCCTTAGCATCGGCGGGCCAAAACCCGGTGCCGGATATCTCCTCACCAAAAGTGAAGAAGGCTCTGGAGTTTATTAGATCAATCGAGCCTGAGACTATCGAGGAACAGATCAAAACTGCCGAGATACCTTCTCCAACCTTCAAAGAAGGAAAAAGGGCCGCATATTATAAACAGAGATTTACCGATCTCGGTTTGTCAAAGGTAAGGATCGACGCGGCCGGTAACGTGATCGGCGAACGTCCCGGTTCGGACCCGAGCAAAACGCTGGTCATTGCGGCTCATCTGGACACCGTCTTTCCGGAAGGAACAGATGTCAAAATAAAACGCGAAGGCCCGCTCCTGATAGGTCCCGGGATCGGTGACGACGCTCGCGGATTAGCCGTTATGATAGCCATCGTCCGGGCTCTCAATGACGCGAAGATAGCTACCAAAAGTAATGTTGTCTTCGTCGCCGATGTGAGAGAAGAAGGCCTCGGCAACCTCGGTGGCGTCGGTCACCTGGTAAATCAGGAAATGAAAGGGAAGATAACCCATTTTATTGGCCTCGACGCGTCGGGATTCGACATTGTTAACCGCGAGATCGGAAGCAATCGGTATAAGGTAACGTTCCGCGGACCAGGCGGACATAGCTATTTTGAGTTCGGACGCCCGAGCGCGATCCACGCACTTGGCCGGGCCATTGACGCGATCTCAAAACTTTTTGTACCCGCGGACCCGCGAACGACATATAATGTCGGAAAGATCGACGGCGGAACAACCGTAAACTCGATAGCTCAAGCTGCCTCGATGGAGGTAGATCTAAGATCGGTAAATGCCGCAAATCTCGCAAACCTCGATAAGGATTTCCGAAAAGCTGTTGAGAAAGCTCTTAGTGACGAAAATGAGTCAAAACGAGACGCAGCGAGATTGACCGTAGATATTCAGCTGATCGGTGAGCGACCGGTCGGCCTGCAAGCCGCAGACGCTCAGATCGTTCAAACGATCCTGGCGTCGGATAGGGCTCTTGGCATCAAATCCAACCTAACCGCGAGCAGCACGGATTCTGGCATGCCGATGCGTTACGGCATCCCGTCGGTTACGATCGGTTCTGGCGGTCGCTGGCAAGGCATGCACTCTGTTGGCGAGAGTTTTGATTCAACGGACAGCTATCTGGGAACCCAGCGCGTCCTGATGGCAACATTAAATATAGCGGGCATAAATTAGTAATAAGGAAGTAATAACTATGAGAATCGCTCTAAGATCGGCACTTTGCTTATGTCTGGTAGCTGCGCTTTCAATGGTCACAGCGGCACAAAAAACGGCGGCTCCTCGCTCATTTTATACAGCAGGGCTTTACGACAACATCCGAATGACCAGTAAAGAATCTGGTGATTACTTCGGCCTGTCGATCTATCTGGCCCAATCGGCAAACGATACCTTTGCGATGATAACGCGGGCCGAAGGTGGTTTTTTCTCACCCGTCCTGGTCAAAGCCAAAATGTCGGGCAAAGATATGAGGACTATCGAGTTTACGTTGCCGGACGATAATGGTGACAAAAAGTATAAGGGAACTGTTACTGCTGCTGGTATCACGCTGGTTCAAGACGTTACGAAAAGCACACTGAAACGGACTTGCGGTAAAACCTACACCAATATGTCAACTGGCGAAGGCGGCGACGTGGGCGGCACTGAACTATATATCATGGACAGCGGTGGCAGTTGGTTTGTGCTGGCATCGTTCGCCGAGGGCGAACTTAGTGATCCGGTCCTAATTCCTGCCGAAGTCACGGGCAAGGCCTATGACAAGGTTGCATTCAGTATCGGGGATCGCAAATTTACCGGAACGATCGGGAAAACGACACTTACACTAAATGAGGGCGGCAGCAAAAGTGTTCTAAAGTCAAAATGCTATAAATAATGGGAAGAGAGATTTTTTCTAAATTAGCCCTGGCGATCAGCCTGGTCTTTACGGGTTTTTCGGCAGCAGGCCTCGCTGGTACGGACGAAACGGGCTTCCTCAATCGATCTGTTACCATTGGCAAAACTGAGTACAAATATCAGGTATTTGTTCCCCGCGACTTTACTCGTCGAGAAAAATGGCCGGTTATCATGGCTCTTCACGGCGGCGGTGAATACGGTAGCGATGGTTATCGCCAGATGCTGGTTGGCCTCGCTCCCGCCATCAGGCGAAACCCCGATCGTTTTCGGGCAATAGTGGTGTTTCCCCAAGCAGTTGCTGATGGAAAGCCCGGTTGGCAGCTAGAAAGCGGAACCGCAGCGATGGCTGCACTAGATAAGACGCTGAAACAGTTTAGCGGCGACCCAAACCGGGTTATCCTCACCGGATATTCGGCGGGTGGCAATGGTACCTGGTTTCTAGCTTCGCGTTATCCTGAGCGATTTGCTGCGGTGGTAGTTGTTTGCGGCTTTGTTTCGAAGTTTACGAGCCCGAGCAACCGCATAGAATACCCTGCGCTGGCATCAAATCCCGATCCGCATACTGAGGTCGCTAAACGTGTCTCGCGCATCCCTGTCCGTATGTACCATGGTGGTGCAGACGATATAGTGCTGCCCGATGAGTCACGCAAGATGGCTGCGGCCCTGAAAACGCTCGGAGCCAACTACGAATACTTCGAACTGCCAAAGACCAATCACAATGCCTGGGATCCGGCGTACAACGACGCGAAATTGATCGAGTGGATGCTGAAACAGCGGCGGCTCCGCTAGACGACCGTCATGATCTCGGCGAGCGGTTTGCGTGATATGTCCGGGACCTTTGCGTCGTCCGCCGGATAGCCGACTGGTATAAGCACGAACGGCACCTCATTTCGGGGCCGGCCGAGTATCTCTTGTAGAAATTTCATCGGCGAAGGCGTGTGCGTCAGCGTGGCGAGGCCCATGTTGTGCAGAGCGGCGAGTAGCAGCCCGACGGCGATGCCGACTGATTCCTGCGAGTAGTAAGTCGGCTCGGTCTCGCCACCTTCCTCAACCTGCGTTATCCGAAAAACGACTATCAGATACGGTGCGATCTCAAGAAAGGGTTTGTGCTCGTCAGTACCGAGGATGGCCAGACGCCGTAGCCATTTCTCGCTCATCCTACCGTTATAGCTCTCGTACTCTTCCTTCTCAGCTGCCTCGCGAATCCTTCGCTTGACCCCTGCATCGCGAACAACAACAAACCGCCATGGCTGCATATTCGCCCCAGAGGGTGCCGTACCCGCTGTCGCTATAGCTTTTTCAATCAACTCGATCGGAACGTCACGATCCGAAAATTCGCGAACAGTACGGCGGCTCGTCATCAGTTCGAGAAACCTTTCTGCACGCTCAGAATGTTCATGAGCCGGTACGGAATGAAATGCGAGGGGCCGAAAAACAGGTTCGGGAAGATCCATAATTTCAACAGTTTACAATAACGGTCAATTTTACGGCGAGGCATAAGCAACGGAATTTTCAGAGGTTCCCGCCTAAGCAAAGGCCATTCGCTCGACGTTGGATGAATCGCCCTTGCTTTACGCGCTGGCTTTTGCAAAATCCAGCTATGCCTGCCGAAAAAGTTCATCCTCGAATAAAAAGTTGCTATACTTTCTTATTCGGATGGATATAAAGAAAGCCATTCTCATTTTCGTCGGAACGGTGAGCGTCGGGCTCGGCGTGCTGGGAATGTTTCTGCCATTGATGCCGACCACGGTTTTCCTGCTGCTGGCAGCTTACTGCTATTCGCACAGCTCCGAACGTTTCCACAACTGGCTGCTCACCAACCGGCTTTGCGGCAAATATATTTCAAACTATAAGTCGGGCAGGGGAATTTCCATCCGCCAAAAGATCAGTACGATAGCTCTTCTATGGGCATCGATCGGCTTTAGTGTCTGGCTTCTCGCCGCCGCCTGGTGGGTCAATCTGCTTCTCGCCGCAGTCGCGAGCGGAGTGACGATACATCTGCTCTGGATCAAAACCTACCGTCCTGAGCCATCTACGGACCTCGTTACCTCGCCGGACAGTCACTAAGTTCGCCTGATATTTGCTGACACATCGAGCCTGATCCGCAGGAAAGGGATGCCATTTGGCAGGGTTTGGGAGAATGCAATGTTTGAGAGCATATGGAGTGGATCAAATTGGTTACTTGGCCTCGAGGCTGATACGCTGACGGTTTGGCAAATGGCCGTGAGAGCGTTGATCGTCTATCCGATCGGCATTCTCTTCATACGGGTAGGAGAAAAGAGGTTTATCGGAAGGTTCTCGGCCTTCGACGTGATCATGGGGATCATGATCGGTTCTATTCTAAGTCGGGCGATCACCGGCGGCACCCCGTTTTTCGCCACCCTCATGGCGGTTGTCGTTCTATTGTTGCTTCATTATATCTTTGCTACACTCTCCTACCACTCCGATTGGTTCGGAGATCTGGTCAAAGGGAATGCCCAAACTCTGGTCGAAGACGGAGAGATTCAGTGGGATGCGATGCGCCGGGCACATATTAGCGAGAAGGATCTCAGGGGGGCGATGCGCGAGAATGGCCAGATAGATGATATCAGCCTGATAAAGCGGGCCCGCCTGGAGAGAAGCGGCAACATCAGCGTATTACTCGATGACTGCCGCCGTAGAAGTGATACTTAGCTTCCCGGATTACTTCGGAAATCCCGGACGGCGGTTATAGATGATCCGTACCTCGGAGCGCGGATTCGGATAAAATTATGAATCCAAATAAAGCTCTATGGGAAAAAGGCGATTTTACTAGACTTGCGGCATTGATGCGCGACTCGGGTGAGGCGTTGGTTCGCTCGATCGGGGTCGATCCGTCGTTGAAGGTGCTCGACCTTGGTTGCGGTGACGGAACGACCGCTGTCCCGACGGCGCAGGTCGGAGCCGATGTGACCGGCATCGATATCGCGAGCAATCTGGTTGAGGCCGGAAACAAACGAGCGGAGGATCTCGGGCTGTCCAATCTCAAATTTTACGAGGGCGACGCCTGCGACCTCGCGGGTGTTGCTGACGACAGTTTTGACCTCAGCGTTTCGATCTTCGGGGCGATGTTCGCCCCAAAACCCGACGATGTCGCGAAAGAACTGGTTCGTGTAACACGTCCCGGCGGCCGCATCGTCATGGGAAGTTGGATACCGAACGACCCGACTTCGTTCGTTTCGCAGGTGCTCAAGATCAGCGCAGCATTCACACCGCCGCCGCCCGAAGGCTTTATTTCACCGATGCTCTGGGGCGTCGAGAGCCATATCGTCGAGCGCTTTGGTAAAGCCGGCGTGCCTGCGGACAAAATCTCGATGGAGAAGGACGTTTTCCATTTCTCATCACCGGATAAAAGCCCAGCCGAGATGATCGAGCTATTTCGCGATTTCTACGGCCCAACCATGAACGCCTTCGACGCCGCCCGTAACAACGGAAAGGAAGAGGAACTCCAAAAGCAACTCCTCGACCTCGCCACCGAAATGAACACAAACACCAACGGCGGCACCTCGATCGCGGCGACTTTTATGCGGGTTACGGTTAATTTGTAAACACACACTAGTCAGGCCACTTCCAGGCCGGGCGGTCTAGCAGCCCCTGGCCTTTTACGCGCGTGCTGCTTAGATCTTTTTCGAGTTCGATCAGATTAAAAGTCTTTTCTTTCTTTAGAGCAGAAATGAGTTTTGGCGAATGGGTTACAACCCACACCTGCGAAGACTTGGATGCTCCGGCGATCATTCTTCCAAGGGCCGGTATTACATCGGGATGCAGGCTTGTTTCAGGCTCATTCAGAACCATCATCGAAGGAGGTCGGGGTGTTAATAAAGCAGCTGCAAGAAGCAGAAATCGAAGTGTGCCGTCGGAAAGTTCGGCAGCAGTTAATGGCCGGAGCAATCCACGCTGCCTAAAATTAACGGTAAATCGACCGGTATCGTCAACTTGTACCGCGATTTTGGCTCCATCAAATGCGTCGGCAATAACAGAATCGAGGAATGCTCGGTCGCCGACTTCGATTATCGTTTGCAGAGCTGCAGCAAGGTCTGATCCATCATGACGGAGTACAGGTGTTCGGGTTCCGATCTGAGGTTGACGCGCGGGTGCATCGCGATCAGTTCTGAAATGATCGTAAAATCGCCATCCGCGTATCTGTTCGCGGAGCCAAAATATCTCCGGGGTCGTATGGGCATCAGCAAGTCGGCTGAAAACACTGTCAAAGTCCGCTATGTCCTGCAAAGCGATCTGCCACTCCGACCCTTCGCGAATCCGCACGACTCCGTGGTCACGTTCAACGAGCGTTGTTGATGGTCGGCGTGAAACACCAGCCCAGACCGATTCATGCTTGATGCAGGGATCACTCGAGAAAAAGCTGAGACTAGGCGTGGGCAACCCAAGAGAAATGCTGTAGCTGAAATCGTTTGATCCGAAGCCCATCCGCATTCTTTGCGGTTTTTTTCTTCGCTCGCCCTGAATATCGACCTCACCGCTTATCATTTTCCTAGAAATTTCCTCGGGGCCGGCCCAAAATGTTGACGATAGTCCGCCTTCCAGTGCCAGAGCGGCGACAACACCATCATGCGCAGTTTCGGCAAGCAGTCGCAGGGCGCGATATAGATTTGATTTGCCAGATCCGTTCGCTCCGGTGATTACGTTCAGCGAACCTAACGGGAGAACCATTTCGAGGATTGACCGATAGTTGGATATTGCCAAGGTCTCTATCATTTCTTAAGCATTTCTTTGATTCGTTTGAACATCGACGGCATTAGCCCGGCGGTTTTGAGCAATGATCCGCTCGCGAATGTTGTGGTCATTTTGCGAAACAGCGCGACTGCATTTGCCGAATACGGCATCCACCAGGCGTCTGGCAGTAGCGAGAGGTTGTTGGTGTGGATGTGTTGGGGTTGGACGAGTTCCATGAGGCCTTCGCGGCCGTGGGTGCGGCCGCGGCCTGAGTTTTTGAAGCCGCCCCACGGCGTCTGGCCGATGCCGTGGGTGTAGAGTACCTCGTTGATGCAGACCGAGCCAGCCTCGATCTGTTTTGCGACACGTTGGCCTTTTGCGCGGTCTTTCGTCCAGACGCTGGCGGTGAGGCCAAATTCGCTGTCGTTGGCGAGGTGAATCGCTTCTTCCTCGGTCTTAAAGGTTGCGATCGGCAGCGTCGGGCCGAACGTTTCCTCCTGCATTGCACGCATGTCGTTCGTCGCACCGGTGATGACGGTAGGCTTGTAGAACAACGACGGAACGCGGACGCCTCGTCCGCCTTTGGTATGCTCACTCGCGGACGAGGCGTCCGCGTTCCGTTGGCCGCCGATCTCGATCGTTGCTCCATCCTCGCGAAATGCGTTGACGTGGTCCTCGACGATCCGGATCTGCCGTTCAGATGACATCGCTCCGATGGAAACGTTCTCTCGATCGCCGACACCTTGTTTGAGCTGCTTTGTTTTCTCGACGATCCTTCGGGTCAATTCTACCGCAACGCTTTCCTCGACATACAACCGCTCGACCGACGAGCACGATTGGCCGCTGTTGCAGAATGCTCCCCAAACGGCGGCTCCGGCGGCGAGTTCGAGATTGGCATCGGCGAAGACGATCATGGGGTCCTTGCCGCCGAGTTCGAGGACGACGGATGTGAGGTTTTTTGCGGCTGCGGCTGCGATCTTTTTGCCCGTGCCGACGCTGCCGGTGAACATAACCTTGTCTGGCGCAGCTTCAATCAATGCGGCTCCGGATGGGCCGTCGCCAGTCACGATCTGAACTGCATTCTCAGGAAATCCAGCCTTTTCAAAGATCTCACCGATCTTCAGCCCTACCAGCGGCGTCAATTCCGATGGCTTGAGTACAACCGTATTTCCCGCCATCAGGCTCATTACAGCTTCCCCAAGCGGTATCGAAAACGGATAGTTCCAAGCCGGAATGATGCCGACGACACCGAGCGGATGATAGACGATCTTGGACGAGCGGCCCATAAGGGCGTAAAGGCCGATGCCGATCTTTGCAGGTTTTAAGAGCTTTTCGGTGTTCCGTGCAAAATATTGCATCAGGTCGAGCACGGGAGCTATCTCCATCGAAAGTGCCTCCGCGACCGGCTTACCGGATTCGCGTGAGATCAGTGAAGCTATCCAGTCGATATCCGCGAGAATAACTTCGCGGGCACGCATTATCAGATCGCGGCGGGTCGCAAATGATGTTTGTCTCCATTGACTAAAAGCCGCTCGCGACCGCTCGACCGCGTCTTTCACATCATGGGCAGACGCGATGGGAACACGGCCGACCTCTTCGCCGGTGGCAGGATCGGTCGATATGATCATCTCTTCGGATGTGGCGGCGGCGTTGGTCATCTATTTCATTTAGCTTCACACGGCTTTGCTGCCGCGTCTTTGGTTGTTCCTTTTTGCACGGAGCTGTCGACCTTGTTTCCGCAGATCACCGCACCTTTTTGCTCATTTCCGATGTTTCCCTTTTGGGCCCGCGATAGCGTGTTGTTGCGGATGATATTTCCGCCCTTGTCATACTCGGGTAGATCGCTCTTGAGCTTTATATTGACGCCGAAGCTGTCCGTGATCAGGTTTTTTTTCGACCAGATTGTTGTCGCCCCGGATCTCGATGTTGCTGCCGGAAAACTCGGCAGGCTCGAGGTTAAACCGACATTCGTTGCCGGTGAAAATGTTCTGGCTGGCATTTTCCTTAACGTTGAAACATTCTGATCCGTAGGTATTTATTATGTTGCCGTGAACGATATTGAGGTTCGACGTATCGTTTTTGTACATCGGCTGGGTCGTAGATTTTGGGCTCGTGCCGATGTAGATGGCTTCGCCGTTGTGATATTTGAAGCTCTCGGCACCACGATCTTTTGCAAACATTCCGCAGTATTCGATAACGGAATTAGATATTTCGTTATGGTGCGCAGCGTTGCGTATGCGGATGCATTCACCGCCGGCCCCTCTCAGGTACATGTTGTTTACACGAATGCCGGTCAGATTCCGGGTCGCGTCGTTGCTGCCGATGTAGATCAGGCGGCCGTCTTTGATCAGCGACTGATTCTCGTCCTTGAATGCACCGATCTTTGCAGGATCGGCCGGATATATCTTTCCCGCCAAAGCCTCCTGCCCATCGATCGCAAATCCCTCGAATCTATAGTAGCTATGATCAACATTTATCACGCGTCCCGAGCCGTAGAGGATCGTTTTGTAGCGTTTGTCTTTCGACTTGGCATCGTCACCGCCGCGAATGACGATCGGTGCGGATTCGGTGCCGTTTACCTTTGTCGTAATTGTCTCGCGGTAAATGCCTGGTGCGAGATTGATAACTGTGCCCGGTTTTGCGATATCAAGACCTCGTTGGATCGTTTTGAAAGCGGTCTTCATGCTTTCGCCGTCGTTTTTGTCATTGCCTGTTGGGGAAACAAACAAGGTTTTTTGACCAAACGCGGCTGTTGCGAGGACAGTTACCAGGAGAGCAGAAAAACAGAGTATTCGGTATTGCTTCATTTCAGATCATTATAACCCATTGTCAATTCGATATGATCGACCACCATCCTTCGTTCATAATGCTTGACAACCATTTAGCTGACGTTTATTCTGCATATGAGGCAAAATAACGAATGATTGACGGCACGGACGAACAAATACTAACGATATTGCAGAGTGTTGCACGTATTTCAAATGCCGAAATAGCCAGGCAGATCGGGCTTGCCCCATCAGCGGTCTTAGAGCGTATTCGCAAGCTCGAGGATCGCGGTATCATTCGAGGCTATCGGGCTGAGATCGATCCGAGGGCGATAGAGTTTGGTTTGACGGTTTTTGTAACCGTCAAGACCAGCGAATGCGGCAGCGAGGCCGAAGAGGCTTTAGCAGCCATTCCTGAAGTCCTGGAAGTGCATGATGTTGCCGGCGAAGACTGCTTTCTGCTAAAGATACGTACCAAAGATACGGACGCTCTCGGCAAGCTGCATCGCGAAAAGATCAGGACGATACCGAGCGTCATCAGCACAAAAACGATCGTCGTTTTGCAAACATTTAAGGAAACAAACGCTTTACCGATCGCAGGAAAAGCAAGAAAAGGTTGAACCAAGGGGTGAGGTCATGAGCACGCTTAAAACGGCAGATGAAAAACAAAAACTAATCTTCTTGATCCTCGCATTCGCGGCGGTCTACATTATCTGGGGATCGACGTATCTCGCGATCAAATATGCGATCGAGACGATGCCCTCATTTCTGATGGCGGGCGTCCGATTTCTGATCGCGGGCGGCATTTTATATGCCTTTGCTCGTTTTTCACCAAGCTACGAAAAACCTAAAGCGATCCATTGGAGAACCAGTTTTATTGTCGGAGCCCTTCTGCTTGGTATCGGAAATGGAGCTGTCGTGGTTGCCGAACACTACATTTCGTCGAGCATGACCGCGTTGCTGATCGCCTCGAATCCGTTTTGGATGGTGACGCTCGGCTGGATGTTTATGGGCAAAGGGAAGCCAAACTATAAGGTAACGCTTGGCCTGCTCATAGGATTTGTAGGTGTCGCAATGCTGATCCTTGGCCGCCCGGACGCGACCGGAGCAGGCGGCGATTCGCAGTGGACCGGTATCCTGCTCGTCGTAATCGCGACTATCGGTTGGGCATTCGGATCACTTTACGGAGCGACCGCTCCGACGGCGAAATCCAACGTCCTCGCTGCCGGGATGCAGATGCTGGCGGGCGGATTGATCCTTATGGTCGTCAGTGGGATCGCCGGTGAATGGCAATCATTTGACTACCGAGCGGTTTCGTCCGTGTCCTGGATAGCCTTTGCTTACCTCGTGTTCGTCGGTGCGTTGGTTGCCTATACGGCATATAGCTGGTTGATGCAGAACGCATCACCGTCTGCTGTTTCGACCTACGCTTACGTTAATCCAGTCGTTGCCGTCTTTCTCGGCTGGGCCATCGCCGGTGAATCGCTCACTGCTCAAATGCTCATCGGGGCTGCCATCATCGTTGTCTCGGTGATGCTCGTCACCGCAAACAACTCAAAGAAGGTCAAGAATAGAGAAATCGAGATCCACGAATCACTAACGCCGACCGGAAAACCGGCAACCGTGTAACAACAGGAGGAAATTATGGCAACAGGAACATATAAAGCAACCGTTCAATACGCAGGTGACGACTTTTTCATTGGCACGCCGCCAAGTGGTCACGCCCAACTGATGGATGCCAATGGCGAACGCAAGGCCGCTCCGACACCGCTCGAAAATCTGCTCGTCGCCGTGGCTGCTTGTACCGCATTTGACGTGCAATCTATCTTGAAAAAGAAGCGTCAGGACGTGACCGACTATCGTGTCGAGATAGAAGGAACACGCCGTGACGAAATGCCGAAAGCCTTTATCAAGCTGCACATCAAACACATCGTCACCGGCAGCGGCATTTCAGAAAAGGCGGTAGCGGACGCGATCCGATTGTCAGACGAGACCTATTGCTCGGTCGGAGCGACGGTTCGGCCGACGGCTGAGATCACGACGAGCTACGAGATCGTCGAGGTTTAGGCTCTGTCAATTTTCAAAGATCGAAAAGGCCGGCATTTGTGCCGGCCTTTATTTGATTAAGACAACATCCTCTCGATCACGCCATAGCTCGCGTCGATCGCTTCGGAAAGCTTGTCCGGATCTGTTCCTCCGCCCTCGGCCATGTCGGCTTTTCCACCGCCGCGGCCGCCGACGATCGGGGCTATCTCACGAATAATGTCACCCGCACGCACCTTTCCGGTCAAGTCGTCCGACACGCGGACGATAATCCCGACCTTGCCCTCGTCCTTGCGGCCGATCACAACGACGCCTGATTTTAGGCGGGCGAGCAGTGTGTCGGACAATTGCCTGGTTCCGTTGCCGTCGAGCCCCTCGACGATCTTGCCTAATACCTTGACGCCGACGATCTCGCGCGAATCGTCACCGTCGGCCGAAGCACCGCCGATCGAGCCCGTAGCGATCTTGAGCTTTAGCTCATCCATTTCCTTGCGGGTCTTTTTCAGCTCTTCCTGCAGACGGGCAATGGCGTTTGGCAAATTGTCGCGTTGGGTGTTCAGCTCGTGCAGGCTGCGTTCGATGAGGCGTTCGTCCTCGCGGAAACGTGAGAAAGCGTCAAGACCAGTGATCGCTCGAATACGCCGCACACCCGAAGCAATTGCTTCGTCGCCCGTGATCTTAAAGCTGCCGATGTCACCCGTTGCCCTGACGTGTGTTCCGCCGCAAAGCTCCTTCGAGAAAACGCCATCGCCCACGCTCAAGACCCGAACCGCCGAGCCATACTTCTCACCAAACAGCGCCATCGCGCCGCCGGCCATCGCTTCCTCGATAGCCATGACGTTCGTGTTGACCGGGTTATTCTCCAAAATATGACGATTCACCAGATCCTCGACCTCAGCGATCTCGGTCGCGGTCATCGGCTGGTAATGCGTGAAATCAAATCGCAAAACGCTCGGCCCGACAACCGACCCGGCCTGTTTCACGTGAGTTCCCAGAACTTCCCGCAAAGCTGCGTGAACAAGGTGTGTCGCAGTATGATTTCGCCTCGTAGCATCACGTTTTTCGGCATCGACGGTCGCAACGACTTCTTCGCCAACCTTTACCGAGCCTTTTTCAACGGTGACCTTATGGATTATCAATCCCGGGACAGGTGAGTAAGTATCGGAAACTGTTGCAGTTGCGGCTGAGGTCGAGAGCAGTCTTCCAACATCACCGACCTGACCGCCTGATTCGGCATAAAACGGAGTGTTATCGAGAACAACGCTGCCCTGAGCCCCGGCGGTCAGTTCGTCAACAGGCTTGTCACCGTCAAGTATCGCAACTACCTTGGCATCAGAGATCTGGACCGCATCGTAACCATGAAACTGATTGGCACCGACCTTTTCCAGCAGCTCGGCATAGACTGGCGAAGGCTGTGATTTGCGGGCAGTGTGGCCAACCTCGCCCTGTTTCTGTAGCTCCTGCAACGCCGCGTCAAAACGCTCGTTAAAATCGTCCTCTTCAAATTCCAGGCCTTTCTCTTCCAGGTATACGCGGATCAGATCACGCGGCGTGCCGAAAGTGTCATAGAGCTTGCCGATCGACAGGAACAGATTGTCGTCCTTCGGCGTCGAGGGCGAAAGGGCCAGGTCGTTCAATCGTCCGAGGCCGACCGTCACGGTGTTGGCAAACCTCTCCTCTTCGATCCTGACCATCTTGCCGATAAAATCGCGTTGGGTTTCCAGTTCCGGATACGCCCCGCTCATCTCGCTGACGACGAAATCGCAGACCTTGTGAAAGAAGAGTTCGTTGAGGCCGAGGTGTTCGCGGCCGTGGTAGATGGCCCGGCGCATTATCTTGCGCAAGACGTAATTTCGTCCCTCATTTCCCGGCAAAATACCATCGGCAATCGCAAATGCGGTCGAACGTGCATGATCCGCAATAACGCGGCTGGCAAACTGTTGATTATCTGTTAATTCTGCGTAGCTCATTTTGCTAGTAGTATATCAACCACACCCGATTTTGGCTCATTCTGTCCCACGTTGGGACAGGGTGGGACACTTATCTGTTTCACTAACTCATTGCACCCATTACACTTGAACCACATTTCTAGAACTGTCCCACTGTCCCACACTAAATACTTTAAACCCAATATCTCACAAAAAAAACGTTGCAATCATAGCACGACGTAGCATGTAAAACAAGAGATATTTTTCCAACGGTCGATCCCCCACATTGAGGTCCGGCTCGGGCTTGTATATATATTGTAGGATGGTGGAAAAGACGCGAGTCAACAATCTGCCTCAGTTCCAAACCTTTCGTACGGAGCTGAGAAAACATCTGACACCCGCCGAGGCGGCGTTTTGGAATATTGTAAAGAACTCCAAGCTCGACGGCCGCAAATTCCGCCGACAGCACTCAGTGGGAAAATACATCCTCGATTTCTACTGCCCCGCCGAAAAACTAGCCATCGAACTCGACGGCGAAGGCCACTACGGAGCGTTGCAGGAGATCTACGATAACGAGCGAAGAAGATTCTTAAGATACTTTGGGATAAAAGTAATCAGATTTGAAAACAGGATGGTATTTGAAGAACCGGTCTGGGTTGTCGAAGTCATCCGCAGGAGTTTTGGCTGGAAAAGCAGACCGCCGGAATAGATAATGTATTCAAATCCTCATCCGAAAACTCCCCTCCTTACAAAGGAGGGGTGGCAGCGGTCTCCGCTGACGGGGTGGTTCTTAGTCTAGGATTGAGTTTCTCAAACTTAACCAAACACGTCGCACAATGCCCAAGTTGAATTCCAAACTCCATCAAAGAACCACCCCGTCACCCGAAACGGGTGCCACCCCTCCTTTGTAAGGAGGGGAGTTTTCAGAGTTCTCATATCCTCAACGGCATGACAATATATTTATAGTCGTACGTCGTCTCGCCAGCGATAGACATCTGCGTTTGGGCGTTGGAGTCTTTGAAATCGAAGGTGATCCGTAGCGGTGATCTGCCTTCTTTCGCCGGGGCAGTAGCGGCGGCTGAGCCGTCGGATGATTCGGTCGCGGCTGATTCGCTGCCGGCGAGGAATACATCGCCGGTGGCAGCGTTGGTTAGGAATTCTAGGAGGTACTGCCAGTTGAAGCCTAGCTGGACGGCTTCGCCGGAGTAGTCGGCCTGGACGACCTCGGTGCCTTCTCCTTCTTCGGCGGATTGGGCGGTGACCTCGATCTCGCCTTCGCGGACGTTGAGGCGGATCGAGCGGTTGCGGTCGTCGGCGATCAGGGACATGCGGCGGACGGCGTTTCGCATTTCTTCGAGGTCAAAGACGACGGATTTGTCATTGTCCTTAGGCATGACCATTTCGTAATTGGGGAACTGGCCGCTCAGTTTTCTCGTGATCAGCAATCTTCCCTCGGTTTCGAAGTAGATGTGGTTCGGGTCCTCGCCGAACGAGACCTCACCGACGCCGCGGGAAAGCTTGATCAGCTCGAGCAGGGCTTTCTTAGGGATGAGCGTGTCCATCACGGCCTCTTTGTCGTCGATCGCACGTTCGACATAGGCTAGGCGATGGCCGTCGGTCGTGACCATCTTGGCAGAGCCGTCGCCGATGATGAACTTGGCACCCGAGAGCGTAAAGCGTGACTGCTCGTTCGTGATCGCAAACGCCGTATTGCGGATAAAGTACGCAAAGGTCTCGGCCGGAAGTTTGAGCGGCGTCGATTTGAACTGCGGGATCTCAGGGAACTGGTCGCGGCTCACACCGGCGAGACGATAGCTCGCACGGCTCGATTTCATGGTGACCCATTCGTTGTCCTCTTTTTTGAAATGCACATCGCCGCTGTCCAGTGCCCGGACGATATCAAACAGCTTGCGTGCCTGGATGCAGATCGCACCCGATTTGATGATCTCAGCCTCGGCATCGCAGCGGATCGTGCAGTCGAGGTCGGTTCCGACAATGCGGATCTCGCCCTCGCCGAGTGACTCGATCAGAATGTTCGACAAGACAGGGATCGTCGTCTTACGCTCGACCACGCCCTGGATATATCCCAACTCTTCTTTCAAAACGCTCTGTTTGATCTTGAATTCCATAACTTAAAAAACTCCTGATTTTTCTAACCGCGAAAAACGCGAAACCTGCTAAAAACTCTCTGACTTCCTCCGGCTGCCTTTTCCTAAACCTATTTAAGATCAAATATAAGATATAGATCTTAGTAGTAAGAAATAGGCCCTGTGTAAATGTGTAAAAGCCGCCTAACCCCTTATAAAACAACCTCTTTCCGTCCACAGGTGTTTGTGGAAAACTTGTGGAAAAGTATCGTTACCTGTGCAAAGGTTTGATGTTACTGTCTTTTCCACCGATGTCCACAACCGCGTTTTGATGTTTGCTGCGGATAAGTGGAAAACTCTTATTCAAATATCTGTAAATAAACGACTTACGCCGAACATAACGCTTTGCATTATGTGGAAAAGGTTTACACGGATTTAACGTTAAAAAACCTTTAATTAACTGCAAAGACTATCGATAAGGTCTTTTATCTCCCTGTGGAAATTACGGTCGTCCTTATCGAGTGCTTCCATCTTGCTGACCGAGTGCATAACGGTCGTATGATGCTTACCGCCGAACTCCCGGCCGATCTCCGGAAAGCTGTGACGGGTCAGGCGTTTACAGAGATACATGGCCATCTGCCGCGGTACGGCGATCGCCCGCGTGTTGCTCTTAGATTTCAATTCCTCGACCGTCATGCCGTAATGTGTGGCCACCGAGCGGGCGATGTGCTCCATCGTCAGACCGGATGGACGCTCGGCGTCGAGGATGTTCTTCATCGATTCCTGAGCGAGTTGCTTGGTGATAGGCACGCCCTTCATCGACGAGATGGCGACGAGACGCACCAGCGACCCCTCGAGCTCGCGAACGTTGCTCTTGACCTTGCTCGCGACATACATCGCGATGTCGTCATCGAGATGTATTCCGTCGCGCTCAGCCCGGCGTTGGAGAATGGCGACCTTGGTCTCGAGATCAGGCGGTTCGAGATCGGCGATCAATCCCCACTGAAAACGCGAGTGCAGCCTTTCCTCTAGCGTCGGTATCTCCTGCGGAGGACAATCGCTCGACACGACGATCTGTTTTTGGCCGTTGTGCAGCGTGTTAAATGTATGAAAAAACTCTTCCTGCGTACGCTCTTTGCCTGCCATGAACTGAACATCGTCCATCAGCAGCACGTCGATCGATCGGTACTTGTCGCGAAAGGCCGGAGTTTTATTAAAGCGGATCGCATTGATCAGCTCATTCATAAAACGCTCTGATGTGATGTACGCCACACGCATATGCGGGCTGCGGGCCTTGATGGTATGGCCGATCGCATGCATAAGATGGGTTTTGCCGAGGCCGACGCCGCCGTAGATAAATAGCGGATTATAGGTCGAGCCAGGCGTTTCAGCTGTAGCCTTAGCCGCGGCGTGGGCAAACTGGTTGCACGACCCGACGACAAATTTATCGAACGTATATTTAGGATTCAACCCGTCATCGACCGGGTCGATATCTATCGACCTCGCAAAGCCGGGGTTTTCCTGCACGACCTTGGCTCCTGACCTCTTAGGCGAGAAGAAAAAATCAGCTTCCTCTTCAAATTGAAGAGGGATGGATTGTTCAGGATCGATCCGCCACTCGATCGAGTAGCTGCCGAGATTCATTTCCGAGAGGGTCTGGATCAGCAGGTCGTTGTAATACATACAGACCCAATCTTTGATCACCTGACCCGTTCTGAGAGCGATGATGCGGTTTTCCTCGTCGACACCGTCGCAGGTGACCGGGTGAAACCAGTTGTTATAGACGTCGGAGTTAAGCCGGGTCTTGATAATGCTCAAGGCCTCTGTCCAAAGTGATGATTTTGCGGAGATCTCTTTCAATTTAATGGTTGTGGAAAGTGCTTAACGCAAGTACTTTCTCTTATGCAAATTTAGTGTCGGCCAAAGGCCTGTGGCGAAGGTTTTTCCTCATTCGCCAAATGACTAGAAGTCGTTTTGTTTTGGTGGTTTCCGTTCCCGTTGGTGTTACATCGGCCGCAAATTATTAACAGCTTATCCACAGGCTTTTCGAATAAGCGCATAAACTTTAATGTAATGCATTAAAGCCTTTATTTTCAATAGTTTACGGTGTTTCTTTTAATAGGAAACGGGTAACAGACTAACACGAATAGTAGGGTGAAGCAAACCGAAATCCACAGGTTTTTTTCGTAACGTTTAACAGTAATTTAACTTCCTTTTATGACAACAATTCGAGGCAAAACTCGAATGTGTTAGACTAAGAAATCCGCCGGAAATGTGACCAAAAAATGTCCAAAATCAACCAAAAAAGTAAAAAAAATTTTGGACCCGCAGACATTTTTGATGATGATCTTACCGCGAAGCTGCGCGACGCCTGCGAAGGGCTGATGTATATCAGCGAAACCGACGCTCCGATCACTTTATTCACCGCCCAGAAGGATGTTGATATCGTACAACAGCTGACTAACGGCAAGAAAGAGGCCGTGGATGAACTTTCTAGTTCAGCGTTCTTTGAGAAGCTGACCAGGGCGAGGGAATGGCACGGTGACAGGGAACGAGCAAGGGCAAAAAAATTCCTCGACCTGCAAAAGCTGATCGAGGAAAATCTGACTGATGTAAAAGTTTATCGGATCGGCAAGATCCGTATAGAGATCTATATCGTCGGCCGCGATACGGATGGCCGCCTGATCGGCGTCAGCACGAACGCGATCGAGACCTAGATTAGCTACTCTTTCGGGCCGACGCGGCTTGCACCGCTCGTTGTTCGATCCACATTCAACGGCGAACCTGTATAAGTGACCTTACTCGCACCTGAGGCATCCGCCCTTAGTTCCCCGGTAACAGAAACCGCTACCTTACTGGCACCGCTGGCTTCGACATTAGCATTCTCGACCTTTAGTTCTTCCGCGTCTACCTTGGTCGCTCCGCTGACATCGACGGTGAATTTTGTAGCCTCGCCAGTAACGCGGATCTTTGACGCACCGGATGAATCAATATGTAGAGCATCTGATCTCACATCGTTCAGCGTTACGTTTGCAACACCGGAAACGTCGAGACGATCGATCGCCGGAGCCGAGATGCGTATACGCATCGGCTTGGACGGCCTGAGCTTTTTGTCAGCTTCGATATGCAGAACGCCATTGCGGACGTCGGTTCGGATGTACTGCAGCAGGTTGTCATCGGCTTCGATCTCGACTGCAAAATCTTTTTGGGCCGTGATCTCGACCTGAAACACACCGCCGACATCTACGCCTTTGAAATCCGCAGCATTTCTTACATCTTTACTTACATTGCCCGAGCCTTTGACTCCCTTAAAATTGACCGAGAAGTTAAAAAATCTCCCCGACGTTTGGCCGAACGAAAAGATGTTTACGACCACCAGGCCAACAACCAGGGCGACGGCAAAGACCAGTATTCCTATCTTTTTCATATAATTCCCTCCAGATGAAAGCGTATAAGCTGACATCTCAAACGAGCATGGCGTGAAAAATGTTCAAAAGAAATTAACGATATGTCAGCAAGTACGGATTTTCGAGAGGGTTTGAGTTAAGATGCTTGCTGATAAATATGGCTAAGTACACTTTTCGAGAAAAACTTCGCTACCACTTTGAGAACACGATGTCTTCGGGTCCGATCGCGGTCATTCAATGGCTGGGCGTTGTTTCCGTTGCGTCGGTCCTGGTTCTCGGAGCTCTGATCGTGATCCTCGGCATTACTGGTTCGACCGAGCCTGACGCCGAGCCGCTGGGCTTTGTCGAGGGTGCCTGGAAAAGTTTGATGGCGACGCTCGATCCGGGAACGATGGGTGGCGACGAGGGATGGGACTTTCGCATAATTCGATTTATCGCCACACTGATCGGTATTTTTATTATTTCCATACTCATCGGTTCGATCGCCTCGGGCATTGATCAAAAAATAGAAGAGCTGAAACGCGGTCGGTCGCGGGTGCTCGAGAGCGGCCATACGTTGATCCTGGGTTGGTCGCCGAAGATATTTACGATCATCACCGAGATCGTCGAAGCGAATTCAAACCAGAAACGGCCGTGCATCGTTATTCTCTCAGAAAAAGACAAGGTAGAGGCGGAAGAGGAGATCAAGAGCAGGATCAGTGACACGGGAAATACAAAGATCGTGGTCCGCAGCGGCAGCACACTCGAATCAAACAGCTCTGAGATGGTAAATCTGCACGAGGCTCGGTCGATCATCGTCCTGGCTCCCGAGGTTGAGAATCCCGATACCTATGTCATAAAAACTGTTCTGGGCATTACGAATGGCCGCAACCGAAAGTCTGAGCCGTATCACATCGTTGCCGAGATACGAGATGAGCGAAATATCGAGGCGGCCGAGTTGGTTGGCAATAACGAGGCGGTCTATGTCCTGTCGGAGGATCTTATTTCGAGGATCATCGCCCAGACATGCCGCCAGTCTGGCCTCAGCGTAGTTTATAGCGACTTGCTGGAATTCGCTGGTGACGAGATCTATTTTGAGACCTTGCCCGAGGAACTGGTAGGTAAAAACTATCGCGAATCGCTGCTGGCATATGAAGATTCGTCGATCATCGGTGTGTTTACGGGATCAGGCGAAGTACTGATAAACCCGCCGATGGAGAGGCTCTACGAGAGCGGCGACAGCGTCATCGCAATTTCTGAGGATGACGATACGGTCAGGGCGAATGGACGAGGCGGACTAAACATCGATAAGAGTCTGTTTAGCCGAGGGCAGGACGACGGACTGAAAAAAGAGGATACGCTCGTTCTCGGTTGGAATGATAAAGGCGGCCGTATCATCGCCGAATTGGATAACTATGTAAAGTCCGGGTCTAACGTCCTCGTGGTTGCCACAGACCCTGCTGTTGAAACCGAAGTGGCCAAGGTCGAGGCCGAGCTGCGAAATCAGAAAATAGCGTTCTGCGAGGGAGATGTAAATGAAAAGAAAACGCTGCTCGATATCAATACCAAGAGTTTTGACCACATTATCGTTTTAAGCAATCGCGATATCGATCTGCAGGAGAGCGATGCAAAAACGCTGATCTCGCTGCTTCATCTACGCGGCATAAGCGAAAGCGAAGGCGTTCAATACAGCATTGTCACCGAAATGCTGGACATGCGTAATCGCGAACTCGGCGTGGTCGCCAAGGCAGATGATTTTGTTGTTAGTGACAATCTAATAAGTCTGATGCTGAGCCAATTAAGCGAGAATCGGGAGCTTAAAAAGGTTTATGACGTGTTGTTTCAAGCGGAGGGTTCCGAGATCTATCTGAAGTCGGTAAAGCGATACATCAAACCGGGAACGGAGTTGGATTTTTACACAGTGGTAGCGAGTGCGGCAGAGATCGGGGAATCTGCGATCGGTTATAGGATCGCATCAGAAAGCCTGGATCCCGACAAGCAGTACGGGGTTCACCTGAATCCGGCCAAATCTGAGAGAGTAACCTTCAGCGAAAATGACTTTATTATCGTCCTCAGCGAAGATTAAACCGTCATTTACAATTTGTCTGAGCAACGTAAACCTTTTTTCCGCTGGTGTTTGTGTAATAACATCCGCCCCGAGGGCCCTTTAGATAGGTTCGCGAGCTGCTGGTCGACGTCGGGCTCGTGACCAATGAGACGGGTTTTACCGAGGTGCTCGGGGCAGGAGCCGGTATCGCGGTTGCCTGCCATGCCACGACCTGCCATTTTTTATCTCTTTTGATGAAGGTCCCTGTGTTCAGGTGTTCCGATGTGGACTTCGTTCCATCAGCGCGGGTTGTAACACCGACCAGCTTAAAAGCAACTATCGCCGCATTACCATACTGCTGTATCTTGATATCCTCGGCGCTGTAAACGGTTACCGGAGCATCAGGCTTTGGAGCCGGTGCGGAACGCACCCCTTTCATCAGATCTACCTTATTTGTCCGTGCCCCGGCCGACCTCGTATAGATAAGATCGTCCGCCCAAAAACGGTCGTGAACGGCCGCGTCGTTGCGTCCCGCTCCGGCGAGAAACTCGGTGAGCAGCCTCGTTAGTTCAGGCGCATCGGGTGCGGTTTGAGCAGCGAGTGAAACTGCCGTAAATAAAAACAGAGCAATGACGGTGACGGATCTTTTCATTTTTGAACCTCAAATTTATTGGATTACGCTACCGCATTCCAATACTAAGCTCAAGGTCAGAAACGTCACGGTCCAACCTCTATTCATATCTCAGCGATTCGATCGGGTTTAGTCGGCTGGCGCGAATCGCTGGCAGAACACCCGCCAAAAATGCTATCAGGCAAACGATGAACATGACCATCAATATCGACGGGATGGTGAAAACGAACAGCGTATAGCCCTCAAAGGAGGCTGAATAAACATTGATCAAAACCTGATTGGCGATGGTCCCAATTATCATGCCGGCAATGGTTCCGAGCAGAGCTCCCCAAAAGCCGATCAGAACAGATTCGAGCGAGAATATCGCAAATATCTTTCCGCGGCCCATACCTAGAGCCTTTTGCAGGCCGATCTCTTTCGTTCGCTCGAGGACGGCGATCACAAGCGTGTTTATGATCCCAAAAGAGGCGGCGAGTAAGGCGATAAAAGCAACTAATCCCATTCCGATCTTGAAAATACCGATCGCGTCGTATGTTCGTTTTTGCTGATCTGCGATCGATTCTGCCTCGAAACCTTTCTCTGTCAGAGTCTTTTTCAGAGCCTCCATCTTCGCCGGGTCGGTCGAGGCAAGCTGAAGCGTAAACCCGTAGAATTTACCGGTCTCCAAGGGATCGAGCTGTTCGTTGTAGATGGTCGATGCGGTTCGAGTATCGACAAAGGCCCGCGTCATGGTCATAAATCCTTTGGTCGAAACGCCGACGATGCGGATGGATCTGACCTGGATATCCTTCTGAAAATTCTTGAAGCCGAGCAGGATCGGTTGGCCGATGAGATTCTCGATCTTTGGGTCGAGAGCACGAGCTAGACTTAGCGGAATGACGATCTGGTCATTACCGGTGATCGTGGTTCCTGCCTCGGTTTTCTGGGTCAGGCCCTGCGATAGCATTCCTACTGGAACCGCATATTTCTTTTGTCCATCAAGCGAAAGATACAGGCTGCGAATATCGTATCTGGGTGTGATCGATTTGATATCCGGCACATCGCGAAGGGCGTTTTCGATCTGCGGCTGAGTGACAAAAAATGCTTTCGGGTCGATCTCGGATGTGGGCGGGCTGGTCGATTCCTCTTTATATTCAGGCGGGGCATCGCTTTCCTCTTCCTCGTCGGCCGGTCGATCGACTTTTTTTGAGACGAAGAGAACTCCGTCGCCCTCGATGATCTTGACCTGTGTCTCGACATAACTACGAAGACCATCACCGATGCCATTGGTCATCGTCAGGGTAAAAGAGCCAATGAATATGGCAGCTACGGTCAGAAACGTCCGCAGCTTATTGCGAAAGAGGTTGCGGTTAGCGATCTTTATCAGGTCCCAGATCTTCATCGATGTGCTGCCTCCCCTTTGTATTCACGAACTATCTGACCATCTTTCATCTCGATTATCCGGCTGCATTTTTTGGCCAGGTCGGGATCGTGTGTAACTATGACGAGAGTGATCCCTTGTTCGCGATTGAGGTCGAACAGCATCTTTTCAACGGCCTCGCCGGTATTCGAATCGAGATTGCCTGTCGGTTCGTCAGCAAATATTACACTTGGCTTGCCGACCAGCGCCCGAGCGATGCAGACACGCTGTTTTTCGCCGCCGGAAAGGTCTTTTGCTTTGTTATCGATCTTGTCAGCAAGACCGACGGCCGTCAGAGCCTGATCGGCCTCGGTGATCATGTCAAAATCCGATGTTCCGCGTATACGCAGCGGCAGCACAACATTCTCAAAAACCGTTTCTCGGCCGTTGAGGAAAAACTGTTGAAAAACGAACCCGAATTTCTCATTTCGCAGCCGATTTTTCTCGGGTTCGGACATCGTTGATGTATCTTCACCGTCAACATAAACATAACCTTCGCTAGGTCCATCAAGACAGGCGAGAAGGTGCATGAGAGTCGATTTGCCGCTGCCTGATTTGCCGACAATTGCTATACAATCGCCCTTTGCAACTTTGAGGTCGACATTCTTTAGTGCGTTAAACCCGACGCCATCGCTCACATACGTTTTAGAAAGCCCGCTCGCCTCAAGCATCGGTCGTCCCATCTCAGGAGAGATTGCCGGAGTATAAACAGCGGCGACGGTTGGCGGTACCTCGACCACCAACTGTTCCCGAGCCTGTTCGGGTTTGTAAGCCTGAGTTTCCGGTTCCAGATCGCCCGACGGCATCGGGATCATTGGCGATGAAATCGGTTCGGGAACAGCGGTCCTCCGTTTTCTGACCGGCTTTTCCGGCGGTTTAGGAGTAGATGCGGTTTGTACAAGTGGCGGAGCGGGTTCGGCTATTTCGACGATAGGAATTTGTTCTTCGACGGGAGTAATTGGTTCGATCGCAGTTTCTTTCGGTTCTTCCTGCACCTTTGCCGTCCGTCTTTCTGCAACCGGCTTCGTTTCGGGTAGCTGTTCGCCTTTCAGCTCGGCGAGCAGTCCGTCAACGGCCTGTTTGTCGTGAGCTTCGCGTTCCCGGTCGACGGTTCGCCTTGTATTTGCATTGAACTGAACCCCATTTTCCAGCGTCCAGAATGTACGATTGAGCAAAGCATACATCGTCACGATCTTTCGCTGCGGTTCGGGTAATCCCAGAGCGTCCATCACAGCATTGCTGTAAACCGTCCCATGATGCGTGCCGTACCAATTAGCCTTGATCCGCCCGATCGCCTCAAGCGGATCGCCCTGCGCCAAGCTGTCGAGGTCGACAAGCCCTGAGAATTTACCCTCATGGACCATGACATTTTTCCCGGCGATATCGCCAAAGTATGTGTAGGGCCGGATGCGGTCAAAATAGTTCTTATATTCGGAATTAATGTATGAAAGAACCCTCTCAAGCTTTTCGTTGAGAACACCTGTCTGCTTGCCCCAACCTTTTACGACATTCGTAACCCGAGCAACCTCAGCCGACCACGAATCTACAAGATCTTTATCATCGCCCCACAGCACCCCGAACTTGCCGTTATTTGGCACAGAGCTTAATTGACGAAAAACATTAGCCACCTCACCTGCAATTGTCCGGAGCTCATCGTCACTCAACGTCTCGATAACCTCGTCGATATCGCGGCCCGGCAGTTTGTTCTGTATTTGAAAAGCGACCGGTAGCCATGACTTTGAATAGTCCTCGGCCAGTATCTCAGGCACCAAAATGCCTTTTGATCGAAACAGCGGGATGTGATTTCGTGAACCAAGCATAAACCGAGGCTCGGTATTAAGGCGGAAAATATACTCACGGTCATCGATCGCAACGGAATAAACCTCATTGCAAATGCCGTTCTCCATCCGCGCTACACTTGTCGGTGCGGCTCCGAATTCCCGGTGTGCGATCTTAGAGATCGCGTCGTTGTAGTCTTTCTGGGTCATTAAACTTTACTTTCCGTAAATCGATACGGCATTTGAGTAAGCGCGATAGATGGGTTTGGTGGGTTTTTCTGCCGAAACAAATTCAGCATTGAAGTGTTTTGCTGCGCACAAATGAAGAGCATCCATTGCCCCCAGCCCAAATTGCGACGCGAGATCGAGCGCAGGAGTAATCAGCATTTCGGTTGGAGCCCAATGGACGACAGTATCGAAAAATTCGATGAAAAATCGAAGCTCCTTCTTTTTCGAAAAAAAAGTGGCAACCGGGACGATCTCCAATTTCAGGAATTCGCTGGCAACAAACTTAAAAGTACGATCGTTAAGAATCTGATGGGCGCGCATTCGGCGGGCCAACGTTTCGGTCGTCGGTTTTCTAATGGCCGTCAACAAAACTGACGCATCGATAAATCGAAATTCACTAACGGCCATCGTACACAAATCCACCCCGCCTCATCTGTAATTCGCGTTCAAGATCTTCCTCACTCATTGGCGGATCATCCGACGCGTCGATCTCGGCGACGAGATCCATAAGCGTACGTCCGAGACGTGTTCTCTCATCTGGCGGCGGGATTGGCGTCAATTTTGCCTGTCGAACGATAAACTTTTCAGGAATCTCTCTATTTATTTGAGGCATATCTCATCCTTTTGATTTACTAATCATAAATCCAAACGAAGAAAATCGCTAAAGGTTTCTGATTTCGCCTGAATCCTAGTTTCCAAAAACAAAAAATTGCAGCGCAGACTGAACCACTCCTATTATCAGCCCAAACAAGGCTCCGAACAGCTCGATCGTGCGCAGATGTTCCTTTGCGACGGACATGACAAGCGATTCCAGCTTTTCTGGCGGGTAGTTGTGGATCTTTTCGCGGACCATACCAGCTACATCGAATTCGGCTACGGCGTCGGGAAGTTTTGCATGGACGGCCGAGATGATCGCGTCAGTCAGGGAAGTGCTGGCCTCACGCAGCTTTGCCTCTGGGATGTGATCGCCGAGTTTGCCGATCGGTTTTGACAGCAGTTTGTCGATCTGGCGGGCGAGGATCTCGTTGATGATGTTCGACGTTTCCTCGCGGGAAATGATGTCGAGCAGGCCCGAGGCGAGCATTCGTTTGAGCTTTTCTTCCGACTCCGGGTGAATGATCTGCAGGATCGCGTCGATACTGTGCGGGCGGAGTTTGTTGAGCGTCTCGCGAATATATTTTGAGATGCCGAGGATCGTCTCTTCGCTCTGGAGTTGACTGAGGGCGACCTTTGTAACTTGTTCCTTGAACCGCGCAAGCTGTTCCGGAGCCACGGCACCGATCACGACCGGAAGTGGTTTCGCGAGGGCATTGTCGATGCTTGTTCCGATAAACGAACGAGCTTCCTCAACAAAGAACGTACCGCTCAACGCTTCTTCGATACGTTTGGGCAGGCTGTCATTAACCAGATCGTCGACTTCGCCGATCAGGGTTTCGCGTGAGACAAAGATCTTCTTAAAGAACGAGAGATTCTCGTAGTAATCGTGAACCTCGTTCTTGATGAGCGAACTGATCTGGTTGCGAGTCTTTTCGGTCGCTGCGATATCGGCAATTTGCCTGATCGCAGGCTCGATCTGCTCGTTTGCCTTCTCCTTTAATAGCTCGATCGCGTCGTCTGTGAACATTTTGCCGAGCGGGGTTTCGGCGCTGAGTAGATCGTCGATGCGGCGGCTAAGAAAATCACGAACATTCGACTCTAGCCCTTTCGACTTAACCGCAGTGCGGATCCTCTCGTCGAGAAACACCGTGATCTTGGCAAACGCCTCGTCATCGACCACCTCAGAGACGCGTTTGCCGAGTACGTCATCGACACGCCGCGTTACAAAACCGCGGATCGTCTCAAGCGATTCCTCGCTCTTTAGAACTTCGCGGATATGATCGGCTAGCTTTAGCTGCAAAGCCGAGATCGCATCCAGGATCGGCTCACGAACATTCTTGGGCAAAGCCTCGATCAGCGAAGGATAATCCTGCGAAAGAATATCGCTCGTGTAAGAATCGACGACATTCTGGATTTTCCGTCTAAGAAAATCGTTACCAGTGAGCTGCTGAATAATGGTGTCTTTAGAAACAAGCTCCTCACCGACAGCTTTGCCGATCGCATTCGCCAAACGGTCGCGGTGACGAGGGATCATTCCCTGGGGAAAAATAGTAATGCCAAAAAGCTTGACCGGCAGCCGCGGACGAAACAACATCCGCACCGCCAACCACGCTCCGGCATAACCATGGCCGGTCGCAAAAATTATCAATAGTGCGATCTGAACCCAGATGTTTTTGAATATCGGCGCGAGAGAATTGATGATGTCGTTGAGGAAATCCATTAATGCTTGGAGCGCGGACACTCCTGTCCGCCAGTAGTCTCTTTCACCGCTCCGGACAGGAGTGTCCGGGCTCCTTTAAAATATCTGAAAGCCCTTCGACTTCAAACAAAACTCCGCAAACTCTGCTAACCAATCATGGCTCGCACTGTAATTCTTCCATTGCTCATCGCCATCACGGTGCAGTGTCATGTCGTCAGGTGCGTCCGTGATGCTCAGATCGCCGAAAACCCGTTTGTTCGGCACAAGCCTTGGCAGCCATTCTTTCTGTATCCTCGTCCCGATCTCATGTGCATCCTCGACCGAGATCTTCACGCCCGTCGCGTTATAGTTCATCTGCCGCAACTGCCCTTCGCCGACTATGTCGAGGCTCCTGATCACCTCAAGAGCGGCTTTCCAGTTCCATACGTTCGCCGTGAATTCAAAGTTCTCGCTGCTCAGATCGGTCAATGTAAAACTCATAATTGTTTCCTATAAAAATGCTAAACGGCAAACGCGTGTTTGGTCAATGAGTTTCGGCTTTGAAAACGATATAATTTGGTTTTTAGCGAAATGAAGCATCAGATCCCAGTCAGGCTAATAGTTTTGCGGCCCTTGGCGAGCGTCTCGATGCTCGTCCAGCGAGGGAAGGACGAACTCTTGCCGCCGAGTTCGAAGTCTGCCGAACAGTTGGTTTTCGATTTTGAGATTACGGTGGACACGACGGAAACGCGACCAAACTTTCTCGGCAAATATGCCCAAGGCCCAAAAGATGCGCGGTTCATCTATGTGAATTCGGGCACTTACGCCGACCAGCACTCAATGTATGGTCGCCGGGCAAAGATTTCGCTGATGAGCATTACCGGTGAGCAGATCCAGGAGGCCGTTTCAAAAGCAGGCACGGTCCTGCAAACCGAATTCGAAGGCGTAGGTCGAGACGGCGGGCCGACATGTGCTAGCGTCAAAGGCATCGAATGGAAGGTGGTAAAAGCGTGAACGTCGAAGCATATCTGTCACGCATAGGTGTCGATCGCGGCGACGTCAGGTGCGATTTGGATACGCTGCGAACGCTCCAGCTCCAGCATTTGTTGCACGTACCGTTCGAGAATCTGGACATTCACTGGAAGGTTCCGATCGTGCTGGATACGGATCGGTTTTATGAAAAGATAGTTGAAAAGCGACGCGGCGGATATTGTTACGAGCTCAACGGCCTATTCAATGAGCTGCTCAAAGCTCTGGGTTATCACACGCATCTCGTTTCGGGACGCGTGTTTATGGGCGACAAAGGTTACAGCCCCGATTTTGACCACATGGGCATAGTCGTGAAGATCGACGACGAAGAATACCTTGCCGATGTCGGATTCGGAGATTTCGCGTCGATTCCTCTGAAGGTCGATCCGTCAGAAGAGCAACCTGACCGCGAAGGTACTTTTTACGTCAGGCCGACCGAGCACGGTGCGTTCGAGATCGAAAAGTTAAAGGACGTAAGCTGGACACCCGAGCTTCTCTTCGGACGCAGCAGCCACGATCTTCAGGAATTTGCCGAGCGAAACGAGTTTCAGCAGCGTTCGCCGGATTCGCATTTCAGGACGCGAAAGATTTGCTCTATCCTGACAGCAGAAGGGCGAAGGACGTTGACGAACAATAAGTTCATTGTCACTTCAAAAGGCGAGCGAAAAGAAACTGACGTAGCGTCCGAGGATGAGTTTAACGAGATCCTCATGCAGGAGTTCGGCATTCGCAGAGATAATTAGAATATGGCTCAATCAATTTCATACGCCGACGCAGGCGTTTCTATCGACAACGCAAATCTCGCCGTGGCGAAGATCCGCGAATACGCACGCTCGACGTTCAACGAACGCACGCTGACCGAGATCGGCAGCTTTGGCGGGATGTTTGCCGGGGCGTTTCCGAATATGTCGGAGCCGATATTGGTTGCGTCGGCGGACGGCGTAGGCACGAAGCTGAAACTGGCGTTCGACACCGGCATCCACAACACCGTCGGAGCCGATCTCGTAAATCACTGCGTCAACGACATCTTAGTTCAGGGTGCACGGCCGCTGTTCTTCCTCGATTACTTCGCCACCGGAAAACTCGAACCCGAAGTCACAGCATCAGTCGTCGAAGGCATGGCTCGAGCCTGTCGCGAGAATGGCTGCGTCCTGCTCGGTGGCGAAACGGCCGAGATGCCCTCGATGTACGCCGATGGCGAGTACGACCTCGCGGGCTTCATCGTCGGCGTCGTCGATAAGCCAAAGGTCATCGACGGCAAATCTATCACACCCGGCGATGTTGTTCTCGGCATTCCCTCGACCGGCCTCCAAACCAACGGCTATTCCCTCGCCCGCAAACTCTTTTTCGAAGTCGGCGGCTACACACCCGATTCCTACATAGACGAACTAGGCACCACCGTCGGCGAAGCCCTTCTCTCCACGCATCAATCGTTCCTGCCCCAGATCGGACCGCTGCTTGATGAAGTTTCGCAGGCGGACAAGAGTGTCCGCGCTCCGCTGATCAAAGGCCTTGTCCACATAACCGGCGGCGGCTTCCTCGAAAACATTCCCCGCATCCTCCCTGCGGGTGTCTCCGTAGAAATAAACCGAGGCACCTGGCCCGAACTCCCAATATTCGGCATGATGCAGCAGCTCGGGAACGTCGATGAAAAAGAGATGTTCCGGACTTTTAATATGGGGATCGGGATGATCGTGGTTTGTTCCGAATCTGATCTGACGGCGGTCACGGAACGAATAGCGAATTGCTACCAAATCGGGAGCGTTACGACGGGAAATAGAAGCGTGGAAGTCTCCAGTTATGGAAGTCGCCAGTTAATAGTATAGGGTGTGGGAAAGCGGTATACACCACGTCGGGAACCTAGCGGGTTGACCCCCCAGAATTGTTTTTTCGGTCACACGTCCTTATGAATAGCGCGATAGGCTCTATTTCCACGTCACAATGTAGTTATATTTTACTTTTCCATTTCGATACGCATTTAACCAATTAGCTTTGACAATTCTTACAATCGCCCTTTTTCCACCTATGTTATTGTAATCATCTGGGCGAAAGTAAAAACCGTCTTTAATACAAGCCCCTAATTCACTTTCGCCTCTTGGACAATCTTTTTCATTATCATCTAGGTTTTTCGCAATGTGGATCAAAATATCAAGACACACATGACCTACAGGAACTTTAGGGTATGGTTTCCCCGTAACGTAACCGCCGATAAATATTGCAGAAGTCGGGCGCGTGTCGTCTAAACATTCAATTAAAAGCGGAACTGCCTTATCTTTCAAAGCAACAATATCCCGAACCTCCTTTTTCGGTGGAATAACTTCGCCATCGTTGTCCTGATACAGGGCTAAAACCGTTGCGTCGTGAGATCCATCTTCGCCATAAGTTACAAGTTCCGGCGCCCCAACTAACGCATCTATCAAATCTTGATTTGAAGGATCTGAAGTCCTCTGGGAATTTACAAGTGGAGAGTCCGAAGGCGTAGGATTAAGGTTTCGGCTTTGCATCTGCAACGTCGTTGAGCAGGAAGCCGTTGTCAGCAATGAAAAAACTAAGAGTAAGTTTCTCATAACTCAAACTGTCATTGTTAAATCGTGGGCTACGTTTCCATAATTGGCAGACCGATTCGCTGGCATTCAGACTAGCTCAAGGTTCACTTTCCTGCCAAGAGCCTTGGCGTATTTCCGCACGAATTTGATTGACATACTTCCAGTACTTTCTTCTATTAGCGATACGACAGATTTCGTTGTGCCCATTTTCGTTGCCAATTCCTCCTTATCTAATCCGGCTGCCTGACGTAACTTTTTGAGTGACACACCAAACTCGTCAATATACGCAAGTTTATTAATAGTAGTCATATTTTAGTAGTGATACCTCGCCTGCAAGAACGATATGCGGTCGTCGAGCACGATGTATACGAGTCGATGTTCCTTATTTAATCGGCGCGACCATGTGCCGGCTTGCTTGTGCCTGAGCGGTTCCGGTTTTCCAATGCCTTCGAATGGTTCGCGAATGGTGGCTTCGACAATATCTAGTAGCTTGACCATTAGCCTTCGATCTTGCTGCGCCCAATAGCGGAGATCGTCGAGAAACTGGGGCTGGAAAACGGCATCGCGTTTACTATTTTCCTTTTCGTTTCTCTGCACCAAATTCCTTACGCAGCTCCTCGATCGAGATCTTTTCTCCTTCGCCCGCCATCGTTTGTTCGATCGCCTTGTTTAGACGTTCAGCATTCTTCGGTGATCTAAACAGATACTCCGTCTCCATCAGGCTCGACAGCTCATCAGCGTCTATCATTGCCACAGACGAGCGGCCGCGGCGTTTGATGACGACTACTTCGCAGTCGTCAACGACTTGGTCCATTAAAGATGCGAGGTTTGCTCTGGCTTCGCTGTAGCTGACTTCTAGTGACATATTGCCTCCGTGAATTGTACAGTAACATTGTACGTCAAGTTGGGTTATAGTCAACAAAAAGAACCGTCTTAAGTAGTGCGAAAGGGTTGCAATGCCATGCTAGTATCATTCTGGAGACCCGTATCCGTATCAGAACTTTTATTCAATAGGCTGATAAGATCAACCAGAATATGTAAAATATTCAAGGAAAAGTTGAGCTAGATATTTATGAAGAAGATCTTTTTCCTTTCGATAGTTTTGTTTTTGATGATCACGCCGGGCTTTGCTCAGACGGCGCAGGATCATATGTCGCGTGGGATCGAGTTTTATAAGGCAAGGCAATATCCCGCGGCTATCGCGAGTTTTTCGGAGGCTTTGAAATTGCAGCCTGGGTCGGTGAATGCGTGGTTTAATCGGGGACAAGCTCACTTTTACTCGGGAATCTATGATAAAGCGATAGCTGATTATTCGCAGACGCTCGTGCTTGACCCGAATCATGCCGATTCGATCTTTCAGCGTGGCCTTTCGAGAAACAGAAAGGGCGACCATCTCGGGGCGATCGCAGATTATTCGCGTGGCATTACCAGCCGTCCCGCTGATGCTCAACTCTGGTATAACCGCGGCATCGCGTATTCGGACAAAGGCGATATCGACACGGCTCTTGCCGATTACAATCAGGCGCTCAAGCTGAATCCGAATTACATGAAGGCGTACGTGAATCGCGGTTCGGTTTACTATCGTAAAAAGCTTTTCGATCTCGCCCTGGCTGATACCAACACGGCAGTGCGTCTCGACCCGACGAACCATGAGGCGTGGAATAACCGCGGTTTGATCTACAGCGGACAGCTCAAATACGACCTCGCTATCGCCGATTACAACCAGGCGATGAAGCTCAATCCCAATTACACAAAAGCCTATGTGGATCGCGGTATAGCCTATAACCGCAAGAAAATGAACGACCTCGCGATCGCCGATCTTACCCAGGCCATTAAGATGGATCCAAATTATCTGAACGCGTACATAATGCGGTCGGCCATCTATTTCGACACTGCCAAATACGCTCTTTCGAGGGTGGACGTCGAAACAACGCTGCGGCTGGCGCCGGGCAATAAATTTGCAACCAACCTGCTCGACCGGCTCAATAAACTGCCTTAATAAATGAAGATCGGAATTCTCATCTCCGGCCGAGGGTCGAATATGGTGGCCCTCGCCGATGCGGTTGCGAGCGGTGAGATACCGTCGTCTGAAGTCGCGGTTGTGATCAGTGACAAGGCAGACGCGGGCGGGTTGGCTAAAGCTCGAGAGCGTGGGGTCGAGACCGTCATCGTCGAGCGCCGTGGACGTTCGCGTGTGGAGCACGACGCCGAGATCATTAGTGAGCTAACCAAACGCGGCGTCGAGCTAGTCTGCCTAGCGGGTTATATGCGTTTGCTCTCACCGTCGTTTGTTCAGGCATTCCCAAACAAGATAGTCAACATTCACCCGAGCCTGCTTCCCGCATTTCCGGGGCTTGACGCACAAAAACAGGCGTACGAAGCCGGCGTCAAAGTAACTGGCTGCACCGTCCACTACGTTGACGAACTGCTCGATCACGGCGAGGTCATCTTACAACGTGAGGTTGAGGTTTTGGATGACGATACGGTCGAGACGTTGTCGGCAAGAATCCTTGAGCAGGAACATTCGCTCTATGTAGAGGCAATTAAGAGGGTCGTTCTCGCTGCCGCTTCATATTAGAAACAGAAAAGCGATAGGCGAACTAACCGTTAGCCTATCGCTTCGCTTTATTTTCATCAACCTAGACTCCTGACAGCACACTATTTAGCAGCACGCCAACCAGATCGGAACCGGTTGAATTGCCGTCTTCATAATTAGAATTTCCGGCGAGGGCGTCGCGGTAGCCTTGTTCATAGCCTTCGCTGAGGTACCTGCGGTTATCGCCGACGCTCGCGGAATATGGGTCGCACACACCGTTTTCGTAGGTGTACGGATTGTTGTATTGGGCCTCGGTATAGCCGTATTGGCGTGCATTTTGGCCGGCGACGATGCCCTGATCATAACCCTGCGTCAGAAAACTACCGATCAGCCCCGAAACGAACTCATTCTCGCCCGTGTACTGCTCGATGATCTCCGCGATCGGCAACGAGCTTAGAATACTTCCAGAATCAAACCCCGGCTGGTCATACGAATACTGGTCGTCATACCCATAACCGCCGTACGAAGGTTCGTAGGAATTCGGAGCGTATCCGACCTGGTGGTTGCGGTAACGGTACTGGTTCACATTCTGTGCCGAGCTGTAGTATCCCTGATTCGAAAGCCCGCTCTGGTCAAAACCTCCGCCACCGAAGATGTTCGCGATCAGCAACGGTAGGATCTGAGCCTTCCACGACGAACCGCCGTTGTAATCTTGGTTCGCATAATAGTTGTCATCGTACTGATATGCCGGTGACGAATAGCTCGGGTACTGGCTGCGAGCGTATCGCGTCTGGTCTCGTTGATATTGCCGTTGAGCTTTAATCTGAGCCTTTATTTGTCGCTGTTGCTCTCGGGCAAATCTACGATCATCAACACGATAAACCGGAGCACCGCCAAATACTTGTCCCCAATATGGTCTCGGCGAAACGTTCACAACACGTCTATCGTCACCGCGACGACGAACGTCACGTCTTCTGTCATTGTCCCGGCTGCGGACCCGTTGAATTATGATCTGCTGTTGTGGCTGCCTGTTACCCCCGACGCTTCGCATCTGCTGCTGGCGCGAATTCCGGTCGCTCCACTGCTGCTGGCGGCGAGATTCATCATCGCTGCGGCGTTGCTGCCCGCGCGAATTCTGGTCGCTCCGCATCTGCTGGCGGCGAGATTCGTCGTCGCTACGGCGTTGCTGCCAACGTGAATTCTGATCGCTTTGCTGTTGTTGCCGACGCGACTCGCGGTCGCTGTCACGCTGCGAACTCCGCCCGCGATCACCGCGATCACCGCGATCTCCACGGTTTCCGCGATCGTCACGCTTACCTTGGTCACCGCCTTTGCCGCGGCCCTTGCGCTGGTCGTCACCCGCATAAGCAGATACCGCCGAAGCGCCAACCGATGCAGCATCCACAAACGAAAACGCACCCACTCCAAACACGACCGCCCCCAACCCGACTAAATGCGACAGCTTTTTGATCTTTTTCAGTAACATAAATCCTCCTAATGCGAGATGTTCTGACATCAAGTTTCCAGTTTCTACTTAATATCGGGTGCAATGCGCGTTCCAAACGCATAAAACAGGCGTTTATCTCAGATGGGGCGTGCTCGCGGTAACGATATAGGGTGAATTCGGCGCATATGGTTGCGTGCAATTTGTGGTTGGTTAGTGCTATCGTATCGGCAAATCAAATTTCCCGCAGAGAGATATATGCAAAGAATCACACGTTTAATTTTGCCGGTTCTGCTTCTGTCAGTTAGCTTCACCATGCTGGCCGCAGCTCAAACCAAACTCGATATTCTGCCTGATGTCGTTTATGGCCATAAGGACGGCATGGCCCTGACCATGGACGTTATCAAACCAAAGACAAATGCCAATGGCGCGGCGGTGGTTTTCATGGTCAGTGGCGGTTGGGTCTCAAACTATACCCCGCCGCAGCAAATGGCCGAGAGATTCAAAGATCTGCTCGACAAAGGATTCACTGTCATTGCCCTGCGGCACGGCGGCAGTCCGAAGTATCTGATCCCCGAGATCGTCGCGGATGTCCGCCGCGGGATCCGCTTCATTCGCTTCAATGCCAAACAATGGGGCGTTGATGCGAACCGGCTGGGCGTGTTTGGCGGCAGCGCGGGCGGCCATCTTTCGCTGATGATCGGCAACGCCTCGGACAATGGCGACCCGGCCGCAAAAGAAGATTTTATGAAAGAGAGCAACCGTGTCGCCTCTGTCGTGGCCTATTTTCCGCCGGTTGATCTGCGGCCGATCGTGCGTGGCGTGGGTGCCCCAAATGACGGTAGCGTCGGCTCACGCTTTCCGGCGTTGAACTTCGAAAAGGAAAAGGCCGCAGCCTATTCACCCATCACTTTTGTGACTCCGGATGATCCGCCAACGCTGCTCATTCACGGCGACAAGGATTCACTGGTCCCGATCATAAATAGCCAGACGATCTATGATGCGTTCAAAAAGAACAACGTAAAAACCAATTTCGTCACTATCCCAGGAGCGGAACATGGCTTCCAGGGTGAGGACGCAAAACGCGCGAGTGCTTTGATGGTCGCATGGTTTGAGCAGACGTTGGGTAAAGATGCTGGCAAGCCGAAAAGTAATTAGCGAATGTGAACGGAGCGGGAGCCTATTCACCGTTCCTTTTCCGCAGCGGATGATTCAACGCCCGGTTCGAGATCTTTGCAGTTCTGAGATTCAGGATCAGCGTTCCGTCTTCGTCGATCTCGGCGTCGGGGAATTCGAGGGTTTCGCGGATCTGTAGGCTACATTCGGTTATCAGGCGATAGGCGGCGATCTTGCGGCCGCCGTGTTTGCCGGATTTGGCGGCGATAAAAGCGTTAGTCATTTTGGCTCCTGTGGGTTGTAGGCCGACCGAGTGATTTGGCTCGTCATACATCACCTTGAACGCTGCGGGCGAATCCATCCGTTCGTGGGCCGCCCGGTTCAGCACGATCGTTCCTTTGCTGTTCATCGTTACATAAATTCCCGCCCACTGAGCCCGCTGGCCGTCAACCGGTATCTCCTTCCAGTTTCGCTTCATAGATAATTCCTCCGTGGTGAAGAAGTGTAACATAAGAGAATGTATGTTGCATAGATGATATAAATCAAAAAAAGGTTGCTGTTGTTTCCCAATAAAGGTTCACGTTTTGAGGGGTATTTGGTGTGCCGGCCGAGAGGGTAAACGCCTCGGCAATGATGATACGGATGATGGCCGGTGTCATCGGTCGGTTGATCACTTGACCGCCGAGACATGATGGAAAGTTTGCGAGTCTTCGAATACCGACAAAAAACGGTTCGGAGACAACGCCTTTTCGGTTCGGCGGGGCAGTGTTTTGGTTCGATGATGGCGTCGCGCTCGGGACGCAGTGACGTTAAAGTGCGTCCCTGCGGTCCCTTTACGAATCGCCGTCGACTTTCGATTCAAAATGCAGCGTGGTCATGCTGCCTTTGTCGTCGGTGAACTGGAGCATGTCTTCGCTGTTGTCGGTGTCGTATTGGACGGCGATGCCTCGGACGTTTTTTAGTTCGTCGGTCATCGTGGCTTGCTCGCCGCCGTGTTTTTCGTAATGGCGTTTTACGGTCACGGTGTGATCCGCGATCGAGACGTAGACGAAGTTGCCTTCCTGCTCCTCTTCCTTAAACCCGCCATTTGGGCCGAAGATCTCAAATCTCGCACGGCGTCCGTGGTTGCGGGTCGTAAATGCACCTAGAAAAGTATCCCATTCCTGCGGCTCGATGGCCTTGATCATTGTCATTTTGCTTGCTCCTTACTAAATATCGTATTCCGTGACTGGCAGCGGGTTTCGCTCTGTAAATCCTCGCTGATGCCAGTATGGATAGGCGGGAACGCGTTGGCTCGCCCGGTCCAGCTTTTCTATCTGATCTGGCGTCAGCGACCAGCCAACCGCACCGAGATTTTGTTTTAACTGCTCTTCGTTTCTCGCACCGATGATAACTGACGAAACGGTCGGCCGGGTGAGCAGCCAGTTCAGGGCGATCTGCGGAACGGTCTTTCCGGTTTCCTCAGCTACTGCATCGAGAGCATCGACAACATTATATAGATACTCATCGTCGATTACCGGCCCTCCATCTGCGGCGTCGTGCAGGCGGCTCGTTTCGGGCAGCGGCTGGCCACGGCGGATCTTGCCGGTCAGACGGCCCCAACCTAGCGGGCTCCAGATGATCGTTCCAATGCCCTGATCGAGTCCGAGCGGCATCAGTTCCCACTCGAAATCACGCCCGACCAGAGAATAATATGCCTGATGCCCGACATACCTTTCCAAACCGTATCTATCTGAAACGGCAAGCGATTTCATCAAATGCCAGCCTGAAAAATTAGAACACGCTATATACCGCACCTTACCCGACCGCACCAGCCCGTCGAGCGTTCGCAGAGTTTCCTCGACCGGCGTCGAAGCGTCAAACCCATGCATCGTGTAGATGTCGATATAATCGGTCTTCAGCCTCCGCAAGCTATATTCGACCGCGTTCAGCAAATGAAACCGCGACGACCCAACCTCATTCGCCCCCTCGCCCATCTTGAACGTCGCCTTCGTCGAGATCAAAACCTTATCCCGCCGCCCCTTGAGAGCCTCGCCCAGGACCTCTTCCGATTGCCCCCACGAATAGATATCCGCGGTATCAAAAAGGTTAACCCCATGATCCAAACAAACATCCACCATCCGCGAAGCCTCAGCCACATCAGTCTCACCCCAATGCTTAAAGAACTCCGCCCCACTCCCAAAAGTCGCCGTCCCAAAACTAAGCACCGGAACCTTCAACCCTGATTTACCGAAATGTCTGTATTCCATAGGAATTAATTTTAGACTTTGGCTGACCAAAGTGAAAGGCAGTATCAAAAGCTTATAATGTCTTGGTTGGAAAAAATGGTCTTGACTACTGTAGTACAGAGTGCTATATTAATTCTGGTTTTTAATGAGAATATTCAAGAATAAATGGTTCGTAAAGTTCGCGAAAAAGGAAAGGATCGACGACCAAAAACTGATACAAGCCATTCATGAGATGGAGACCGGAAATGTTGATGCGGATTACGGCGGCGGGGTTATTAAACAGCGGATCGGGCGTCCAAATGAAGGAAAATCGGGCGGTTATCGGACGATTATAGTTTTTCGCAAAGGCGACAAAGCCTTTTTTGTTTTTGGTTATGCAAAAAGCACGACAGACAATATCGATAGCAAGGACGTACGGGAATTCAAAGACCTTGCTAAACTTTTCCTGTCGCTTACTGACGAGGATTTATTCATTTTGATGGAAGAGAATGAGATAGAGGAGTTAATACGGTGAAGAAGAGGATCTACAGAAGTGAGGCATCCGCAGCGATTCATGAAACGGTAATTGGTCTCTTTCGTGCGGGGGTTATAGACAAAAAAACGATGCGGAAGTTCGATGAATCATGCCTCACGCCTATTCGCGAGTTTACTGGAAATGAGATAAAGGCTCTTCGCGAACGTGAAGAGGTGAGCCAAACGGTTTTTGCCCGTCATATTGGGGTATCGAAGGATTCGGTCAGCCAGTGGGAACGCGGCGAAAAGCGTCCAGCTGGACCGTCGCGGAAGCTTCTATCCTTGATAGAGCGCAAGGGTTTGGCGTCGATCGCCTAGTTTTGTGTTGGTTTTGCCACAATATGTTGTGGCAACTTGGGCCGGATTGGGACTCTCCACACATTATACGTGATGACGTGAATTGGTCTTGTCAAGTACCCGTATTTACTGGGTATTTAGTTTTGACAACTGTGACATCAAGCGCGTAAACTCTAGGTTTTCACTTTCGAGTGAGATCCATGGAGAGCGACTATGCCGAAGAGAACATATCAACCGAACAATCGACGCCGTGCGAAGAAGCACGGATTCCGTGCACGCATGGCGACCAAGAATGGCCGCGCTGTGATCAAACGCCGCCGTGCGAAAGGACGCAAGCGATTAACAGTTCACCATTATTAAGTTTTGGCCTGCCGAAAGAAGATCGGATAGCGAAACGCGCCGATTTTCTGCGGGTCTATGAACAAGGTGTCCGTTTTGAAGGCCGTTGTATGACGGTTTTCATTTTGCCCGTTGGTTTAGAGCGGCACCGCGTAGGCATAACCGCAACCAAAAAGGCTATCGGCAAGGCCCACGACCGCAACCGCGCGAAACGGTTGCTCCGCGAAAGCTTTAGACTAAGCCGGGTCGAATTGGACACTGTTGACACGAAATACGACTGGGTCATCAACGCTCGCCGAAGCATCCTGCGTGGAAAGCTCGATAGGCCACTGGCGGAGTTCAAGGAAATCGTGGCGAAGATTGCTAAACGGTAGTTTTGTTTGCCCGCGAAATACGCGAAAGGACGCGAAATATAGGATCTTCCTTTCGCGTCCTTTCGTATATTTTGCGGGCAAAACTGTTTTGATAGCAGTTCGTGTGGCAGAATCACGTTAGATGAAGTTTTTGGTGTTGGACATCCTCGGCATTTACAAGGCGTTTTTGTCGCCGTTCTTGCCGCCCGCATGTCGGTTTGAGCCGAGTTGTTCGGAGTATGCGAGGCAGGCTGTCGAGAAATACGGAGCTTTGCGCGGAACATGGATGGGTTTCACGCGTATTTTAAGATGTCAGCCGTTTTGTAAAGGCGGACATGATCCGGTTCGGTAGTCCAAAGGCCTGTATCCAAGGTTCAAAAGTCAGATGACTACGAACTTCGGACCTGAGACTTTGGACTTATGTTTATGGAAAATCAAGGTAATAGCAGTAATCAATCTCGTTTTCTGATCGCAGCGGTTCTGTCGATGGCGATCCTGTTTGGCTGGCAATATTATTTTGCCCCGCAGCCGACCGAGAACACCAATTCCAATACCGCAGCCAACGCGAACACGGCCCCGCAAGCCGCATCGCCGACACCTGAGATCGCCGCACAACCTCAGCCTGCCGATCCCGCCGCAGTTGCCACAGCCGATACGATCCCGAATCGTACGATCACGATCAAATCGCCGCTTTACGAGGTTAAGCTTGACTCCAAGGGAGCGGTCGCCACGAGTTGGGTTATCGTAAGAAATATTTCGCCGAGAGCAGATTTTCCAGTATTTGCCGATGGTTCGACCGAGGGTGAGCAGAAGCCGCTGCAACTTATCTCCGAAGAAGCCCTGAAGCGAAGCCCGCGCGAGATACCTTTCCGGCTTGCAACAGACGACCAGGCGATAAATACGGTAGTAAATGATAGAAACTATGCCGTCTCGATACCGGAAGAGAATGTGACTCTAGCGGGGAACGAGGAGAAGCGGATCGAGTTCACATTGACCGATGCCAGTGGTGTCGAGGTCAAGAAATCTTTTGTTTTTCGCGCCGACAGCTATGTTGCCGATCTCGGCGTTTCCGTTAAGAAAGCGGGTCAGCCAGTACCCAACACAAAGCTTCTCATTGGCGCCAGCATCGGCGACCACGCGATCAATAACCACAATTTTTACCACATTGAATCTGAGACAGTAGCGGCGATCAACGGCGATTTTGTCAGGCATCAGGGCAACTATACGTTTACCTACGACGCCAATAATCAGGCGAGTCTGATCGAGAACGGCAAGGTCGATTGGGCCGGTGTGGGCGATGCGTATTTTGCGATGGCGGCGGTTCCGTCGACACAGGCTCAGTCGATCGAGTATCGTGCTTCGAAATACGACGTTCAAACTAAGCCATTTTTCGAAAGCATCTTTCAATGGGTGCTCCGTAACGCTAAAACAACGGAAACACGTCACTTGGTCACGGTTTATCTGCCGATCACGGCTGACGGCTCTGTGACGAAGGTCTTCACGGGGACCAAGGATTACTTCCTGCTTTCATCGCTCGGCGAGAGCCTTTCGAAAGACGTCGGACGACCGGTCGAGATCACCAATCTGATCAATTTCAGCAACTATTGGTGGCTGCGCTGGATGACCCGTCCGCTGTCGATCCCGATCCTTTACGCCCTCAATTTCTTTAACGGCATCACGCACAACTACGGCGTAGCGATCATCGTCTTTACGTTCCTGTTCTACTCGCTGCTATTCCCGCTCAGGTGGTACCAGTCGAAATCCTTCAAAAAAGCGGCCGGAAACGCCCCCAAAATGAAGGAGATCCAGGAAAAGATCAAAGAACTTCAGAAGAAAGGCGTTCCAACTGACGACCCGCGAATGCGGACTCTCCAGATGGAGCAGCTCAAGATGACCAAGGACGCCCTGCCCATCGGCGGATGTCTGCCAATGCTGCTGCAGTTTCCACTACTGATCGCGTTTTATACGGCTATTACCATCGCTGTTGATGTGCGGCAGGCATCTTTCATCTGGCTTCCGGATCTGTCTGCTGCGGATCCATGGCATTTGCTGGAATTTGCTTTTGCTTTCTCGATGATTCTGTCGATGAAGTTTACGCCTCAGGCGGCTGTTGTAACGCCTGAACAGGCAATGCAGCAGAAAATGATGACCTATCTCATGCCGGTTATGATGCTGTGGGTCATGTGGGCCGCTCCGTCTGGGCTACTGTTATACTGGTTCTTTGGTAATATCGTCAGCTTTGCCCAGCAGATGCTTATTAACAAATTGAATAAGACGGACGTGCCGCCAGGGACCCAGATCGTTGACACCGTTCCTAAGGGAGCTAAGAAGGTAAAGCCAAAACTCTCGACGACGTAGGACTTAGAAATTAGGCAGGACGGGTGCCTGCGGGTTAATGCTATGAACCAAACTTGTGAAAAGGCAAATGAATTTCTCTCGGGATTGGTCTCGGATATGCGGTTCGACCTGAAGGTCGAGTCAACCTGGACTGACGAAGGCTGTATGCTCAACCTTATCGGCGAGGATTCGCACTACGCTTTGGCGGAAAATGGCGAATTGCTCGATGCGTTCGAAGTAGTGCTCTTTCAGGCATTTGGCCGCGAACTGGAACGTGAACATCGCTTTGTCGTGGATGCCGAGGGTTTTAGACAGACCAGAAAGGCCGAGCTTCACGCCATGGCTCGCTTTGCTGCGGACCAGGCTCGTAAGAACGGCAGACCGTTCACCTTTGGCGTACTGAATTCGACCGAACGCCGTATCATTCACATGACGCTGCAAAAAGAAGAAGATCTCTTTACAGAATCAGTTGGAGATGGGCGTGATCGTCGTTTGCAGGTTCGTTTGCAGTAGGCCATTAAATTAGATTGCGTAGTAAACTTAGGACACGGGGAGCTAGAACCTCTCAGTGTCCTTTGTGCTCTCTGTGGTGATATTGATTTATGGCAGATACGATCGTCGCACTAGCAACACCTACTGGTCGAAGCGGTATAGGAGTTATCCGTCTCAGCGGCGATTCGGCGTTGCGTACCGCTGCGAAAATCGTTGGCGATTCGGATTTTGCACCTGAACCCCGAACAGCCAACCTTAGAAGGCTCGTTGATCCGGCAAATGGCGAAGTCATTGACGAGGCCATATTTACTTACTTTAAGGCCCCGCATTCGTTTACAGGCGAAGATGTTATCGAGATGGCTTGTCATGGTTCGCCAGTTTTGCTGCGGCAGGTCATCGATATTTGTCTTTCGCAGAACGCACGAATGGCAGAGGCTGGAGAATTTTCGCTGCGGGCTCTAGCGAATGGTCGGATGGATCTTGCGGAGGTTGAGGCCATCCGCGATCTGATCGATGCTCAAACGACTGCCACGGCACGGCAGGCGATTCGGCAGCTTCGCGGTGAATTTTCGCATCAATTGCAGCCGCTCAAAGACGATCTGTTAAATGTGATCGTCATTCTCGAATCGGCGCTCGAATTTGTAGAAGACGATCTGCCGGAGATCCAGGCTGAAGGTGTCAAAACAAAGCTGTCTGAGATCAGTGCCGAGATCGATAAGTTGGCATCTACGTTTAAGGCGGGAAGGCTCATTCGCGAGGGACTTCGAGTCGCGTTGGTTGGGCGGCCCAATGTGGGTAAGTCTAGTCTTTTCAATGCGTTCCTCGGAAGTGACCGGGCGATCGTCACTGAGATCGCGGGGACCACTCGTGACCAAATACTCGAACGATTTACGATCGGTGACATACCGATCTCACTGATCGATACTGCTGGGTTGCGTGAAACGACCGACACGGTCGAGAGTATCGGGGTCGAGCGTTCGCGTGCAACGATGGCGGACGCGGACATTGTTATCGTCATGCTGGACGCAAGTGAGCAGACGTCGGACGAAGACAGGGAAATATTGGCGAGTGTTAAGCAGCTCAATTACATCGTCGCCCTGAATAAGATCGACAAAGTGCCGTCGACCGATACCGACCGGATCATCGCCGGTGAGCATTCGGGACTTTCATATCTGAGGGGAAAGATCGTGCCCGTCTCGGCCAAAACTGGCGAAGGATTAGACGATCTCAGAAACAGGATCATCAGGCCTTTTGCCGCCGAAGATGTGTCAACCGCTGGCTTTCTCGTCACCGACGCCCGACATCACGATCTGCTCGTCAGAGCAAAGGCTGAGATCGGGCAGTCGCTCGGCCAGTTGAACGATAAAATGAGTGAGGAAATAGTCCTCATCGGCCTTCACAACGCCATCCGCTACCTCGGCCAGATCACCGGAGAAACTACCACCGAAGACATGCTAACCCGTATCTTTTCAACGTTTTGCATCGGAAAATAATAGTACCCGCGGTAACCCGCCGTGCAACAAATCGTTGCTAAACGCACTAATTTTCAATATAGTGTTAAGTTTCGCGTGAGTTCGTGTTTTGTTATGTTTGATGAAAGTTTTGATGTGATCGTAATCGGTGCTGGCCATGCGGGATGCGAGGCGGCCTCGGCTTCCGCGCGTCTAGGCTCGGAGACCGCCCTGGTAACGATCAATCTTGACCTGATAGGCCAGATGTCTTGCAATCCAGCTGTAGGCGGGATCGCAAAAGGCCACGTTGTGCGCGAGATCGACGCTCTTGGGGGGATCATGGGGCGGATTATTGACCGAACAGGTATTCAGTTTCGGCTTCTGAATCGTTCACGCGGCCCTGCCGTTCAGTCGCCTCGGGCGCAGGCAGACCGTAGCCTATACAGGACTGAGATGCGGCGAGTGCTGGAGGCGACGCCTAGTCTTCATCTTCGCCAGGGCGTTGTGGTTGACCTAATTGTTGAGAATAAAAGAGTTAGCGGGGTTGAAATGCAGGATTCGCGTCGGTTTGGGGCGAAATCTGTCGTTATCGCTACCGGAACATTCCTCAACGGAACTATTCATGCTGGCCGCATGACATTCTCGGCCGGTCGAGCCGGGGAACCGGCATCGATCGAGCTTGCAGAAAGCCTGAAGGCGTATGGTTTTCCGGTCGGTCGGCTAAAAACAGGGACGCCGCCGAGGCTTGACGGCCGAACGATCGAATGGGATGCATTCGAGGCACAGCCAGCGGACGAAAAGCCCGTTGCCTTTTCGTTCGCCACCGAAAAGATCGAGCAGGATCAGATCCAGTGCCATATCGGTTATACCAACGAACGTCTTCACCAAACGATCCGGGATAATCTGCACCAGTCGCCTTTGTACTCGGGCAAGATTACCGGCATCGGGCCGCGATACTGTCCGTCGATCGAGGACAAGGTCGTAAAGTTTGCTGAAAAGAATCGGCACCAGCTTTTCCTAGAGCCCGAAGGACGCGACACTAACGAAGTTTACTTGAACGGCTTCTCTACATCGCTGCCCTCCGCCTTGCAGCTCGATCTACTTCGGATGGTCGAAGGGTTTGAGAAGGTTCAGATAATACGGCCGGGTTACGCGATCGAGTACGATTTTGTCGACCCCCGAGAGATGCGACCTACGATGGAATCGACCCGGATGGACGGGCTCTTTTTCGCAGGACAGATCAACGGTACGACTGGTTACGAAGAAGCCGCTTGTCAGGGCCTGATGGCGGGAATCAACGCGGCATTCTCGGTTCAAGGCCGTAAATCGTTCGTTTTGCAGCGTGATGAGGCGTATATCGGGGTTTTGACCGATGATCTGATCCGACACGGCGTGGATGAGCCATATCGATTGTTTACCTCGCGTGCGGAAGCTCGACTAACACTGCGGCACGATAACGCGGATGAGCGGCTTTCACCGAAGGGCCGGGAAGCCGGATTACTGGGCGATCTTGATTGGGAAAGGTTTAGCTCCAAGCGTGATCGCATCGCAAACCTGCGAAATGCACTCGATCACACGCGTTTCAAGCGTTCATCGGTCGAATATGCGAGTGTTTCGCAGATACTTGGCGTAGATTTGGGAGATTCGATCACGATTTCTCAATTGGCGATGCGACAAGGAGTTACTTCAGAGCTTATCAGCCGCCTATTGCCAACAGAATTAACCGACGATCTGAAAGAGAATGATCTTAGCACGGCTCTCGCGGATTCGCTTTACAGCGGATATATCGTGAAGCAAAAGGTTGCGACGGAGCGAGTAAATCATCACGATGGGCTGAAAGTCCCTGAGAATTTTCATTATGCGGCGATTGGCGGGCTATCGACTGAGATGGTTGAGCGTTTGGAGCGGGCACAGCCGCAAAATTTTGCTCAGGTTCGGAATATTGCGGGTTTAACTCCGGCAGCGGTGTCGTCAGTGCTTGTTCATTTGACGGCGAGCCAGGGGAATCGGGTTTCGCAAAACTAATGTGTGGTCAATGTGGCACGTCCCACATTTTCGGAATCTGTCCGGAATGTGGCACGTGCCACATCTGTCTGTTTAGTGTTTGATTTGCGGCTGTGCTAATTTAGATTGTTGAGAACGAACGTTACAGTAATGGGCAAAATTATTGCGGTTGCAAATCAAAAAGGCGGCGTCGGCAAAACGACGACCGCCGTTAATATGTCTGCTGCCATTGCCGCCGAGGGCAAAAAGGTTTTGCTCGTAGATGCCGATCCGCAGGCAAATGCGACCTCCGGGGCCGGCGTTCCGAGGCTGGCAGGCCGCAAAACACTCTATAATGCACTGATCAACGGCGATTCCCCTCGTGAAATGGTGCTGCCGACTGAGATCGACACTCTATGGGTTCTACCCGCCGACAAGAATCTCGCCGGTGCCGAGGTCGAGCTGGTAGGTAGATCGAACCAAAACTACGCGTTAAAAGAAGTCCTGGCGAATGTCCGCGACTATTTCCATTACGTGATCATAGATTGCCCGCCATCACTCGGGATACTGACCGTTAATAGCCTCACAGCCGCCGATTCCTTGCTGGTTCCTATTCAGTGCGAGTATTACGCGCTTGAGGGCGTGACGGAGTTGTTCGATACGCTTGCCAGACTCCGTCGCGAATTAAATCCGACACTGGCGATCGAGGGGTTATTGCTTACAATGTTCGATGAGCGTACAAATCTGTCGTCTGCGGTCGCTAAGGATCTGCGTGACTTTTATGGCTCACAGGTTTTAACTACAGTAATACCGCGCAATGTTCGTCTGGCAGAGGCTCCGAGCTTTGGAAAACCGATCCTACAATACGATCCACGTTCGCGGGGAGCTGAGGCGTACGTTCAACTTGCCAAGGAGATAATCAAGAATGCCTAGACAAACTTTGGGAAGAGGATTGAGTGCATTGCTTGGGGATGAAAAACCTCAGGCGGGTGAACCTGCGTCGTCGGAGATCGATATCGATCTGATCGAGCCAAACCCCGATCAGCCGCGAACCCGATTTACCGAGGCTAACCTTGAGGAGCTTGCACAGTCGATCCGTGCGAATGGTGTCGTGCAGCCGATCGTGGTCCGCAAATTCGGCGCCCGCTATCAGATCGTGGCCGGAGAGAGGCGTTGGCGGGCTTCGCAGCGAGCGGAGTTGCGTCGGATTCCGGCCGTTGTTAAAGATGTCTCAGACGAAAAGCTGCTTGAACTTGCACTGATCGAAAACATCCAACGACAAGAATTAAACCCGATCGAGGAAGCCAAGGCATACCGCAAACTCATTGACAGGATTGGACTTACGCAGGAACAGGTGGCGGAGCAGGTCGGAAAGGAGCGTTCTGTCGTGACGACGTCGCTCAGATTGCTGCGGCTTCCTGGCGAAATCCAAAAGGCTGTCGAAGAGGGTAAATTGTCGGCAGGGCACGGACGGGCTTTGATGATGATCGAAGACCCGATAGCCTTGCGAGCCGTCGCAAATCAGGCCATCGATAGCGGTTGGTCGGTTCGTGAAACCGAGCGGGCCGCGAAGCGGGTAAAATCGGGAACGAAGGCTGAGCCCGAGAAACCGGCAGAACGAAAGGTCGACCCTAACGTAAAAGCAGCCGAGACCAAGCTAATGCGGGCCTTGAATACGAATGTAAAGATCCTACAGGGGAAAAAGGGGAACAGCGGAAAAATCGAGATCGAGTATTACAGTATCGACGATCTGGATCGTATTTTTCAGGCTATCTTAAAGAAATAAAAGGAGTTACTTGAATGCATAAGCGTTTGACGGAGATGGTAGATTGCGCTGGTTGAGTGGCTAAACTCGCACCTAGCGATCTCGCTCAAGTTTTGAGCGGTCTTCCGAAACAATCAAGCGAGAATGTGATCGTCGGATTTGATAAGGCCGACGACGCGGGTGTTTTTCGCCTTACGGACGATACCGCGCTTGTGCAAACGTTAGATTTTTTTACACCGGTTGCTGATGATCCTGAGACGTACGGCCGCATCGCGGCGATCAATTCACTGAATGACGTTTACGCAATGGGCGGCACGCCGCTCTCTGCGTTGTCGATAGTTTGTTATCCGCAAAAAGGAGATTGGGACGTTCTTGGAGCGATCCTGAAAGGCGGCCAACTCGCAATGATGGAGGCCGGTGTGGTTGTCATTGGCGGCCATTCGGTCGATGACAAGGAGATGAAGTTCGGCTACTCGGTGACGGGCATCATCCATCCCGGCAAAGTGGTAACCAACGCCCGAGCGCAACCCGGTGATGTTCTCGTCCTGACCAAACCGATCGGAACTGGAGCGATCAACACCGCGATCAAGCGCGGGGTTGCGAGCAAAGAAACTGAGGCGGCTGCGATAAAAGCGATGATCACCTCAGCCGCACATGCGTCTAAGGTAATGCAACAGGTTGGAGCAAATGCTTGTACCGATGTCACAGGGTTTGGATTGATCGGCCACGCTTTCGAAATGGCAAAAGCAAGTGAGGTCTCGCTAACTATTGATTCTAAAGCAGTTCCACTGTTGCCCGACGTTTTGGAACTGATCTCGCAGGGAATGTTGACGCGTGGTGACCGGAATAATCGCGTTTACGTCGGCGAAACGGTTAGAATAGAATCAAATGTTTCGGGCGAGATGCAGAGTGCTCTTTTCGACCCGCAAACGGCAGGCGGTTTGCTTATCAGCATGACTAAGACAAACGCTGAAAAGTTTTTAGGCGAGGTCGCGGGGTCGGTGATCATCGGGCATGTCTCGACCGGCAGTAAATATTGTATCGAGGTAACTTAAGTTGTATTTGTTCATCTTCGAATCTATTGGAACTTCCGAGCTAATACTCGTCGGAATCGTCGCGCTTATATTCCTTGGTCCTCGTCAGCTGCCGACACTGGCCAAAAAAGCAGGCAAGATCATGGCTGAGTTTCGCGGCACGGCCAACGAGTTTAAGGAAACCTGGGAAAAGGAAGTGAACTTTGAGGAAGAGACTAAAGCCTTTAGCCTCAGCAATATAGATGATGAGGTGGTCTCTAGAGATAACGGATATAACTCAGCCGAGACGACAACGGTCATTCCCGATGCACCTGCGATCACGGCTGCTGACCCCGATAGTTTCAAGCACATGATACCAGCGAGTGAGATTTCAGAAACGGTCGAGGTTCCAGCCGAACCGATCCCCGTAAACGATAAGAAGAACTGGCTTTAGACATAAATGGAGCGATTAGATAACGGTCAGGAACCGGACGCAGGCGGGCAGATGTCGTTTCTCGAACATCTAGATGAACTGCGCAAGCGGTTGGTAAAAGCTGTCCTCATCCTGATCGGTTCATTTCTGATCTGCTTTTATTTTGCCAATCCAATCTTTGAGTTTCTTTCAATTCCTATTTTAAAAGCTCTAAACGAAGTTCAGCGTGCACGGCTTCCCGTAAGCGGTGTAACCGGTGAGGAGCAGTTGCGCCCTTTGTCCGAGATACGTGAGGGCGATAACGGGCGCTACACGATCAGCATTGACACTGCTATTGGAGCGACGGTATTGCCAGCAGGCACATCGGTAGGGGCTGAGGTTACGCGGGATTCGGCGGGCAAGCTCGGGTTGTTTACTACGGAACCGATATTCACAAATAATGCGATCGTTCCGAAAGGAGTTCGGCTGCCCGTTGAGTATATTGACGACATTGCCAAGAGTCAGCCTAATGCCGATTCCAAGATGACGATTACGACCGCGCCAGAGAATTTTACGCTGCTGGTTACGGTCTCTTTGTACGCAGCGATCGCCTTAGCGTTACCATTATTACTATGGCAGGTTTGGGGGTTCATCTCGCCTGCTCTCTACAAGCATGAGCGCCGCTATGTGACACCATTTATTGGCTTGTCGACAATATCCTTTGTTGTTGGGGCGGCATTTGCTTATTACATCCTTTTTCCTCCGGCGGTAAACTTTCTTCTGAATGTCGGCGAGGGCCAGTTTCAGTTTCAACTGCGCGCGACCGACTATCTCGATTTCATCACGATCATCATGCTGGCGATGGGGTTGATCTTTCAGATGCCGGCTATTACGTATGTTTTGGCACGGATCGGGTTGGTTACACCGGGGCTTTTGATACGTAGTTGGAAGATATCGCTCATTATCATTTTAATCGTAGCAGCCGTAGTGTCGCCGACCGCCGATATCATCAACATGATGTTGTTTGCGACACCGATGATGGTGCTATATGTTGTGTCGATCTTGATCGCCTGGTTTTTCAGCAGAAAACGCAAGACGGATGCCGAGGCTGCGGCGGGCTAAAAGCAACCATTCACGCCACTATTTGCATCTTGAATAGTTAGACAAATGTGTCTAAAATCTTTTAGATAAAGGGTTATTTGGATTTACCTTGGTTGATCAGGTACATTTCCTACGGAGTTTTACCGCTATGTCAAAAGTAATTGGATTTAGAAGTGTTTTAATGACCGCGATGATCGCCGGACTTGGGTCGGCAGTTGTCGCACAGCCGCCGACAAAGAAAGATCCGGATAAGGATCCAATGAGCAACGCTCGTAACGTCGGAACTGAGGTCAATAAGGTCTATAAGAAATGGATGGACAACGACGTTGCCTATATCATTACCGACCAGGAAAAAAAGGCATTTAAGGCGTTGACCACTGACGAAGAGCGTGAGAATTTCATCGAGAATTTCTGGCGTCGTCGTGATCCAAATCCAGACACTGAGGAAAACGAGTACCGCGAAGAGTATTACGAACGCATAGCCTATGCTAACCAGCATTACGCATCGGGTATACCTGGATGGAAAACCGATCGAGGTCGTGTCTACATTGCTCATGGTAAGCCTGATTCGGTTGAGTCACATCCTTCCGGCGGTTCCTATGACAGGCCAAGTTGGGAAGGCGGCGGCTCGACAACGACGTATCCGTTTGAGATCTGGTTCTATAGACATCTCGAAGGTGTTGGTGACGGCCTTGAGATCGAATTCGTTGATCCAACCGGTACCGGTGAATACCGCATGGCTCGTGATGCGAGCGAAAAGGATGCGTTGAAGATGGTTCCGGGTGCTGGATTGACCACCATGGAACAGCTCGGACTTTCTGATAAGGCAGATCGAATTACAGGAAATAATAACTACAACACCAGCTATCAGCGCGAACAGGACACAATGTTCCGTCGTATGGAGATTGCCACCAACCTTCAGCGTCCACCGACAGTAAAATTCTCGGATCTACAGGGAATTGCGGGTGGCGATTCCGGTGTTATCGATAGCGATCCGCTTGATTTTGACCTTCGCGTAGATTTCTTCCGTCAGTCGGATGACCGCGTTATCACTGCCTTCACCGTGCAGGCGAGCAATAAGGAATTGTCGTTTGAGCAGGTCGGCGGACTTGAGCAGGCGTCAATGAACATCTTTGGCCGTATCACCGCAGTTTCGGGTAAGCGTTCCGGTATTTTTGAAGATTCGGTCTCCGCAACCGCTACTACACAGGAATTGTCGGAAGCGAAAGACCGCAAGTCGATCTATCAAAAAGCCATCGCACTTACGCCCGGAACTTATAAGGTCGATGTCGTCGTTCGTGACGTAAAATCAGGTAACAAGGGAATTCAAAATCTTGGCTTCGTTGTACCGCGCTATGACGAGAAAAAGCTCTCGACATCGTCACTGGTAATGGCCGCAAAATTGCGATCGACCACCGACAGCGATATCGGTAGAAGTTTCGTTATCGGAAACGCTAAAGTCATTCCAAACCTTTCCGGCGTTTACAAGCAAGGTCAGGAAGTAGGCCTTTATATGCAGGTTTACAACGCAGGTATCGATCAAACCACACTGCGACCAGCGGTTGATGTCGATTACATATTGAGCAAGGATGGTAAGACGCTGCTTACGCAGAAAGAAGATTGGGGCGGCCTCAGTGATTCGGGACAGCGTTTAACGCTGGCGAGACTTCTACCTACCTCTCAGATGCCTCTGGGCGATTACGAGCTAAAGGTTGTGATCAAGGACCGTGTTCCCGGTGCGGACGGTAAACTCCAGACTATCGAGAACAAAGGTAAGTTTACGATCACGAACTAAGCGTAAACTGGATAAAAAGTTAAAAGCTGTCGCTGACCTAATAGGTTGCCGACAGCTTTTTATTTGATCCTGCTATTGCGTACGGCGCCTAACCTCAATAACCGGGGAATTTTTGCCTTCGCTTGTCGCAAACAAGGAAGTTCCATCAGCACTGTAGCAGATCGCCTCGCCGCCTTTTCGTTTACCTAGGTTTACTGTTTCAGGTTCCTGAAGCCACACCTTCGCAAAATGCGTTTCACCTTGAGGCAGACGGTATTCGTAGGCTTGCGTATAGTCGCAGATTATTACTGCTCGTCCGTCAGGCGAGATATCGCCGCCGGTCAAAAAACCGTTCGGGATCGCCGGGACCGAGAGATCGCCGACCCGTTCTGCTTTCTGGATCGAGCCTGAGCCAAAATCCGGGCGCATGCGATAGATGCCAGCCGGGCCACTCACACGTTTTGTTACTACGTATACATCACCGGTCTTCGGATGAACCAACAAAGTTTCGGCGTCTTGATTTGCATCGGGATAGCTGAACTGAAAAGACTCAGATTCCGCCGTCGTCAAAGTATCCGTTGACACAGCCTTGGTCACCGCAGGCTCTGCAATTCGAAATATCGAATGTTCCGGACGCTTTGCCTTGTTGTCACCGATCTCACCGATATAGATAAAGCATTTCCCGCTCTTGTCCTTGTAGGTAGCGATATCTTCCCAATCTATATTTTGTGCGTTGGGAACTTTCCACTTACCCAGATTCTCACCGGCGCCATTTATTGCGAAAACAAATGCATCGTCGCCCGAATCGTTATGTGTCCAAAGAACGTTGTCTTGGCATTTTGACGCCGCAATACCGCTGCTTTCGGTAATATCAGCGGATCTGATCTGACCGTTGACCTTTGGTGAGTCAAAGCTAGAAACAGGTGGGGTGGCCGTCGTTCCCGACGAAACCAGTGTGCATCCGGAAAAAAAGCCGCTAGTGACGCCTGCAAATATGACAAATAAAGAGATTTTAGCTATCATTCTGTTCTAAGCAACTTCGCTAGTAAGCATTATAACGCAGTAGTTTGACCTATTGTTCAAACTTATCTCAGCAGAATTTCGTAAGGTAAAGCGTGATGATCGTTGGAACCGAATGGCTGATAGAGGCAACGGGCTGTGAACCGGATGCCCTGCGCGATGAAGGCGCTATACGAAATATCTTGCTGCGCGTGATCGAGGATCTTGGCCTGCGGTCGATAGGCTCGGTCTGGCACAAATTCGATGGCGAAGGCGGCGTCACCGGTCTTATCGCACTTACCGAATCGCACCTCGCCTGCCACACCTATCCCGAATACGGAACCGCGACCTTCAATCTTTACTGCTGCCGTACGCGTCCCGAATGGAATTGGGAAAGCGAGCTGAAAGAGACGCTCGATGCGGCAGAGGTCACCGTAACCAAGATCGAGCGCGGAAGCCGAGAGAATACGGAGATCTCGACTGTACAGAATTTGGGATCTGAGATCTCGGATCTGAGATTTGAAATTGCAGGAGGTCAGCAATGAGCGTCCTAAAGGCAAACTGCCCGTCCTGCGGTGCACAAATAGAATTTAAGGCAGGCTCAACGATCGTACTCGTTTGTCCTTATTGCCGTTCGGCTATCTCTAGAACCGATCGTGCGCTCGAGGATCTGGGCAAGGTTGCGGACATCGTCGATTCCGAATCACCGCTCAAACTCGGCCTGAAAGGATTATACAAAGACGCTCGATTTGAGCTAACAGGCCGTGCCCAACTAAAGCACGAACTCGGCGGCGTTTGGGACGAGTGGTATGCCACCTTCTCAAACGGTTGGGTCGGCTGGCTCGCTGAGGCTCAAGGACGTTTCTACATGACGTTCTATCAGCCGCTGCCGGATGGTGCCGCACTGCCGTCATTCGAGGGCTTACAGCTCGGACAAGTTGTTTCGGAAATACCGAACCCTTCTCCACTAATGGTGCAGGAAAAGGGAACTGCGACATCAGTAGCGGCCGATGGTGAGATACCTTACAAGCTCTCGCCGGGCGAGAGATCGCAATTCGCCGACCTCGCGGGAAAAAATAACGCCTTTGCGACCATCGATTATAGTATGTCGCCGCCGTGGGTTTTCGTCGGTGCTCAGGTTACGCTCGAGGAGATCGGGCTCGGCGATGCCAAATCCGTTAAGCGCGAAGCACGAACGGTTTCCGCGGTCGGCATGGGATGCCCTAACTGCGGCGGCCCGCTCGATCTGATCGCCCCCGACAAGGCGGAACGTGTCACCTGTCCAAACTGCGATTCGTTACTCGACGTAAACCAGGGCAATCTCAGCTTTCTAAAATCTTTGGTTCCGCCTGCAAATGCACCTCAGTTTGTTGCCCCGATCGGTGCCGAGGGAACGTTTCCAGGCGATGTAAAATTCAAGATCATCGGTGCCGTCGTTCGCAGCGTGACGATGGAGGGCATTCAGTATTTCTGGCACGAGTATCTGCTCTACAACCCGATGATCGGCTTCCGCTGGCTCGTCCATTCTGATAATCATTGGAATTTTGTGGAACCGGTCAATCCTGCTGAGGTAGAAACTACCGGTATAGCCGCCGCCGGATCGACGGTAAAATACAATGGCCGTAGCTACAAAATTTTTCAGGACGCCCCGGCAGTTACCGAATATGTAAAAGGCGAATTCTACTGGCGTGTCGAGCAAGGTGAGACCGTTCGGGCCATCGACTATGTAGCTGCACCCGTGATGTTGTCGCAGGAAGTTTCGGCAAACGAGATCAACTGGTCTGCCGGAACCTACATGACAAATGACGAGGTCGAAAAGGCATTCGGCATTTCAGGCTTGCCTAGGCCCTGGGGCGTCGGCCCAAATCAACCATTTACGGCCCGCTTTTATTACACGTGGGGAGCGTTACCACTGCTTGCCCTGCTGGTAGTAGCCATTTTTATGATCCCGCTGAGCGGGTTTACGAATACGGTACTTAACCAGCAGGTGATCTTGCCGCCTCTCTCGAACGCAACGACGCCGCAGGCGATCTTCAGCCAGCCGTTTGACCTAAAGGCGAATCGGAATGTCAGGATTACCGCTGGAGCTCAGGTTGACAATGCTTGGGCTGATCTCGATGTGGATCTGATAAACGAACAGACCAAAGAAGTTGCGGAATCTGTTAATACGCCGGTCGAATACTACACTGGCAGCGATAGTGACGGAGCCTGGACGGAAGGAAGCCGGTCGACTGATGCCACAATTTCTTCATTGCCGGCAGGAAAATATTCTCTAAAGGTGGAAGGTACGTGGCAAAATTGGCAGGCGCAGATGCCGGTTACCGTAAAGGTAGAACAAAATGTTAATCGCGGCGTCAATTTTATCTGCGCTCTTCTGATCTTGATGATCATGCCGATCGTTGGTCTGATCAGAAAAGTGGCTTTTGAAGGCAGTCGCTGGAAGGACAGCATGTTTGGTTCCGCTTCTTCAGGCGGGTCAGACGAATAGCAGATATGTTAAAGAAACTATACATGGTCTTCGGCGTCGGGGTGTTGGGTTTTTACGCGATGTCGTCATGGTTCGGATGGGAGCTCGCTAATTCGGGCAGCAAGTCGCGCCTGGGAACACCATTCTTTTATTCAGGATTTCGTGGAGGAAAATAATGCTTAATCTCGCTGCTGTTACCCCGATGTTGGGTATGGTCGTAAAGCTGGAGGAACTCTGGCCCGTAATGGCGACAACCGCCATTTTTGTAGCCATCGGACTAATTGTCTTCGCTGTTGCGTTCGCTATTGTGGTGCTCATTTCTCCGTTTTCGGTCAAGAAAGAGATCGAGGAAGATCAGAACTCAGCACTTGCGATCATTATCGGAGCATTGATAATCGGCATCGCTATCATTATCGCGTCGGCGATCAACGGCTAGATACCGGGATTCAGACAATATCGGCGGGAAGCAGGATGTTGCTTTTGTATCCTGTCATTCTGTCGATCCTGTATTGAGTTTTCCCGATGAAAAGCACTCCGCTACTTTTTCTAAACGTAATCATTATCGCGACCTGCGGCCTGATCTATGAGCTGCTGGCAGCGACTGTGTCCTCCTACGTCCTCGGTGATTCGGTAACCCAATTCTCATTTATCATCGGCGTATATCTCTCGGCGATGGGTGTCGGATCGTATCTGTCGAGATTCATCGATAAGAATGTCGCCAAAAAGTTTATTGATATTGAGCTAGCGGTGGCAGTGATCGGTGGTTTTTCCGCACCACTGTTGTTTCTAACATTTGCCTACGTCACCTATTTCAGCATTATCTTGTACACGATGGTGTTCGTGATAGGAACGCTCGTAGGCCTTGAGATACCGCTGCTGATGCGGATATTACAGGACAAACTTGATTTTAAAGAGCTTGTCTCCCGCGTACTAGCTCTCGACTATGTCGGAGCACTGGTCGCTTCATTGCTTTTCCCTATCTTTCTCGTACCAAAACTCGGACTCAACCGTACGTCGCTGGTTTTTGGAATGCTAAATGCCGCTGTCGGCATCTGGGCGACCTGGCTGCTCGAACCGCTTCTCAAAAAAAGAACTACCACGATATTGCGGGTCAAAGGGTTTATTGTGCTTGTTTTCCTCGCGATCGCCTTGATAAAAGCTGACAGTCTGACGACGTTAGCGGAGGATGGTCTTTTCGTTGATAACATCGTCTATGCCAAAAGCTCGCCTTATCAACGCATCGTTGTTACGAAAGGAAAAACGGGTCACGCCCTTTTCCTCAACGGCAATCTGCAGTTCAGCTCGTTCGACGAGTATCGCTATCACGAAGCCCTCGTTCACCCGGCTTTTGCGGCTTACGAAGGCGAACCAAAACGCGTTCTCGTGCTCGGCGGCGGCGACGGCCTTGCTCTGCGTGAGATACTCAAATACAGATCGGTCGAGACCGTCGAACTCGTCGATCTAGACCCGATGATGACGGGCTTATCCAAAGCCTTTCCCGCTCTGGGCGAGCTTAACAAACACTCGTTTGATGACCCACGCGTTAAGGTCAATAACGGCGATGCCTTCGTCTGGCTCGACAACAACGAACGCGAACCGTTCGACATCGCGATCATCGATTTTCCGGACCCGAACAACTTCGCCCTCGGCAAGCTCTACACGACGCGTTTCTACAATATTTTAAAGAAGAAGCTAAAACCCGATTCCGCCGTCGTCATCCAAACCACTTCGCCGCTGATCGCCCGCAAATCATTCTGGTGCGTTATGAAAACCCTCGAGGCCAGTGGCTTTGAAGTTAAACCGTTTCAGACAACCGTCCCCAGCTTCGGCATCTGGGGCTTTGCCCTCGCCCGCTTGCAACCGTTCGCAGCACCAAATAAACCACGGCCCGAGGTTGAACTAAGATTTCTAAACGATCAGACATTTGCATCAATGTTCGAGTTTCCAAACGACACGTCAAAACCCGACGAGGAACTTGAGATCAATCGGCTCGATAACCAAGCGCTCGTTCGCTACTACGAAACCGAGTGGCGGCGGGTGGAGCAGTAGAATGCCGGAATTCAAACAGGATGGACAGGATAGTCAGGATGAAACACGAAGAAATCACATCTAAGGTCTTGGAATGCTGCTTTGAGGTCATTAACGAATTAGGTGCCGGGTTTCTTGAGTCCGTTTATGAGAGGGCTTTGATGGTTGCATTTCGTCATAAAGGCTTCAAGGTTCGGTCGCAAGTGCCATTGCAGGTTAAGTTTCGGGGTGTCATTGTTGGCGACTACTATGCAGATCTGCTCGTCGAGGAAAAGGTGTTGATAGCGCTGAAGGCCGTCACGCAGATACACCCCGATCACAAAGCTCAGATCATTAACTATCTTAATGCCACAGGTATAGATGTCGGTTTGCTAATCAATTTTGGCAACCCCAAACTCGAATACTATCGGTTCTACAGAAGAAATCCCGTCTATCCTGTCGATCCTGTTTGAATTCATCGATGAAACTCACTCGACGTGAACTATTAACCGCTTTTCTAGGCACGCCAGTAGCGATGGTGGCGTGTCGGACGGCGGAGTCGCGTCATTTTCCCGTAGGTGAGATCGTTGGCCAATCGGCGGCGCTTGGCCATGTATTGCGGGAGAATCGTTCGTTCGAGGTTCCGGTTGGTAACTGGGAAACGAAAAAAGTTGCGATCATTGGCGGCGGTGTGGCGGGGTTGACGGCGGCGTGGCAATTTAAGCGGGATCGGTTTGACGATTTTGTGCTGCTCGAACTGGAGAAGGAGGTTGGTGGAACCTCGTCGAGCGGGAGCGGTGAACCGGTTGGTTATCCGTGGGGAGCGCATTACTTGCCGGTGCCGTTTAAGGAAAATACCGAGCTGATCTCTCTGCTCGATGAAATGGCGATCACCGATGGCCGGCGTGACGACGGTGAGATCATCGTCAAAGAACAGTACCTCTGTCGCGAGCCGGAAGAGCGTGTTTTTTACAAAGGCCGTTGGTACGACGGGCTTTATTTGCATGTTGGTGAGAGCGAAGAAGAGAAACGGCAGTATGCGGAGTTTCAACGGCAGGTCGAAAAGTGGGTGAATTGGCGTGATGCATCCGGCAAGCGGGCGTTTGCCGTGCCGCTTGCTAACTGTTCAAGCGATGCCGAGGTCACCGCATTAGATAAGATCTCCTTTGCAAAATGGCTCAGGCAAAATAACCTTACATCTGAAAGGCTAATCTGGTACTGCGATTACGCGTGCCGGGACGATTACGGGCTAAAGATCGATCAAACGTCGGCATGGGCGGGGCTTTTTTACTTTTGCTCGCGCGTCAGAAAAAGCGGTGACGAATCGCAGCCGTTCATCACATTTTCTGAGGGAAACGGCAGATTCGTCCGGCATCTTGCGGAACAGGTCGCGGCCAATATCCGGCGGTCGCAAATGGTCGTTTCGGTCGTGCCGACGGACAGAGGCGTCGATGTGATCTGTCTCGACAACGGCGAGGTACGCGGCATTCACTGCGAAAAGGCGATCTTTGCATCGCCGATGTTTACGGCTCCGTATGTCATTCGCGGATTTCGTGAGGACGCACCATTTGCGGCGACTGAGTTTCAACACAATGCCTGGTTCGTCGCCAATCTGTTTCTAAAAGACCGTCCAAAACCTCGCTTTCCCAAGGATTTTCCGCTCTCCTGGGACAACGTCCTCTACGAAAGCCCTTCTCTCGGCTACGTCACCGCCACACACCAAAAAGGCATCGATTACGGCCCGACGGTCCTTACCTACTACTACCCGATGTGCCACGAACCAAATGGCCGGACGACGCTTTTCAACTACGATTGGAAACAGCTTGCCGATGTCTGCCTGACCGATCTTTCACGTGCCCATTCCGACATTTACGAGCTAACAACGCGCATCGACATCATGCGTTGGGGCCACGCCATGATCTCGCCCCGCCCAAACTTCATCTGGAGCGGCATCCGTGAAACGGCATCAAAACCATACCGCAACATCCATTTCGCCCACACGGATCTCAGCGGCATCGCGCTTTTTGAGGAAGCGTTTTATCATGGATTGCGAGCGGCGAGGGAAGTAGTAGCATGATCGATATAGAACTAAGAGCAACAAATCTTCACTGGCTGGAAGAGGGTGATCCACGCGACGATTGTTGTGTGCATGGATCCGTTTATCTTCGGATTGGAGATCGGATAGTTTCAGATGGAGAGGCTGACTGGACAGTTAGCACGGCAGCGTTCAGATTACTCGGAACCGTAACTCTAGAACAAAGCCAAAACATTGATGATGCTTTGATTCCTTGTTGTGGATTTAATATGTGGCCTGTTGAATCGGTGTCGGACGGTCTTTTGATACCGAACTGCAACAATGGTATCGACTGGGAAATTCAGCATCCTGATCAGTCCTTGGTCGCGCATGTTTTTCCTGACGGACAAACAATTCACACTGACATTCACGATTGGTCCAAGGCCGTCGTTGAGTTTGCGGATTCAATAAACGATTTCTTTCAGACTGCTTGGCCGAAGAATTTCTATGATGACGAAAGCCGGCTGGGATTTGAGCTGTTTATGAACCTATGGGCGAAGCGACGAGCAGCTGCGAATCTTCTTTATGCAAGCGGAAAATAGAATCGAACCATCCGAGGGTTACTGGTTATTCTCTAGATCAATCGATCTAACGGTCTTTCTGGGAAGTGCCGTTTTGTCTTTGCTGCTCCTGGCTGTTGGATCACAGATCGGTGTTTTGAACGGAGACTCGCCGGAGTGGACGTGGATAGCGGGAATCCTGCTGATCGATGTCGCACATGTTTGGTCAACTTCGTTTCGGGTGTATTTTGATAAAGAGGAACTGAAACGAAGGGCTCCGTTGTACATCCTCGTTCCGGTCGCCGGATATGCGATCGGTGTGGCGTTGTATTCTGAGGGCGAGTTGGTTTTTTGGAAGGTACTGGCGGCGATCGCGGTCTTCCATTTTGTGCGGCAGCAGTATGGTTGGGTCAATCTGTATCGGCGAAGGCTGAGTGAGACAGCGAATTGGACCTGGTGGATCGACGCTTCCGCAGTTTATCTCGCGAGCGTCTATCCGCTGGCGTTTTGGATGACCTCGCTGCCGCGAAATTTCGAATGGTTTGTGCAGAATGATTTTGTATCGCTGCCGGCTGTTGTTGAGACGGTTTTGTTTCCGGTCTACGTTTTAGCTCTGACCGCTTATTTTGCAAAGTCGATCTTTCTTTATTTCAAAGACGGTTTTCTAAACATCGGCAAAGACATCGTCGTCGCGACAACCGCGATCTGCTGGTACGTTGGCATCGTGTTTTTCAACTCCGACTACGCATTCACCGTCACAAACGTCATCATCCACGGCGTTCCGTATTTCGCTCTGATCTACGTCTATGCAAAGTACCGCCGCGAAACCGCGGGGCCGGTGTATCGGACGCTTTCGTCAAACTGGATAGTTTTCTTAGCGACGCTGTGGGCACTCGCCTATGTCGAGGAACTGTTCTGGCACAAAGGAGTCTGGCACGACAAGCAGTACCTGTTCGGCGGCGACTGGGATTGGGGAAAGCTTAAAATGTACCTCGTCCCGCTCCTCGCCCTGCCGCAGGTAACGCATTACGTACTCGACGGATTCATATGGCGGCGCGGAAGCCATCCGGAGTTTCGATTATTCTGACGATTTTCACGGGCTGTATCATCAGGATTTTTGCAACAAAGAGCCGATACCTGCTTTTCCAGGAGTTACCGTAATCGCTTTGCTTTTGCGGTTGCGAAATACAGTCAGAACTACATCACTACCTTTCTTGTCGTTGATGGCGCGGAGTATTCCAAGGGCTCCTTTTACTGAAACGCGGTCGACCTTAACTATCACATCTCCGGCTTTGAGACCTGCTTTCGAGGCGGGCGATTCGTCGCGGACCGAATCAATGAGTAGTCCGCCGGCTACGCCAAAATATTGAGCAAGCTGATCTCTCATCGGCGTGACCGTAACACCGATCTGAGGTATCCCTCTTTGTTTAGCCTGGATAGCCACAAGAATGGTTTTTGGTCCGGCCTCTTCAAAAAACAACCCTTCTTGCAAAAGAATGTAGTCCAGAGCTTCTGCAGAGGTTACATTCTTAAGCTCAATCGACACCTTTCTTCCGTAGGAACGGAACGATTCGTTATCAAACAAAACATTAATATCCATGTCGCGTGCCAGCTCTTTGATCAGGAACTGTAGGTCGATACCGGTCGAAAAAGGAAGATTACGTTTTGGAGTTGCGGTAGCCGGCTTTGGGCCGTCGGGTGCTTGCCCGTTTACGATAGCAAAAGAAAAGGCGAGAACGAGAACCAAAACAAACGACCTAATAAACATGGGAACCTCCAAATCGTTATTTTTCGACTAGCGTACCATCAATCTGCTGAAAGCGATATATAGATTGGATGCAAAAAAGGCGGCACGAAGGCGCCTTACGCAGGAACTTTAATCCACTTTAGATGATTCGCCCAAACCGAAATGCCTTCACCGGCGACAGAGGGGCCATTGGCGTTGCGGGTGTCGCGGGAGCACGCGGGGCAGTTGGCAGGGTGAGGATGCGGCCATCACCGTCTTTGTTATCGAAGACAAAACCGTTGTCTTTTGACGCTTCGGGTGTGACTGAGATCGTTTGGCGTTTTCCGTCGCGGACGATCGTTAGCTGAACGTCGCCGTCCTTTTTGCTGTTGACCTCGCGGACGAGATCGATCTGGCCTTTGACGGCTTTGCTGTTAGCTTCGACGATGATGTCACCGGCTTTGATCCCGGCTCTGGCAGCGGGTGAATTCTCACGAACTTCTTCGATCAGCAAACCATCCTCCACACCGAAGTGTTTTGCCAACTGCGTGGTCAGGTCGGTTACGCCCACACCGATCTGACGGCCCGAGCCGGATGTCCAGGTAAATACGTTACCCTCGCCGCCGGGGAAGGTAAAACTGCGAAATCCTTCGGCATTCGGCAGGTCTTTGAGTTGTGGAAGATCCTTCAGCATCGGAAAGTCTTTCATCTGCGGCAGGTCGCGGAGTTTTTCGAGATCGAATCTCTCAAAAACACCAGGGCCAGAGAAGTTGAAATTGCCCTCGCCAAACTTCACGCCCGGGCGTTTACCGAGCGTTGCCGTGATCTCTTGTTCGCTGCCGCCACGTAGGACGGTCACCTTGACCTGATGGTCTGGCTCGACCTCGCCGATCAGGCGGGTCAGTTTACGCGTGCTGGTGATCTCGTCACCGTTGAAGCGAACAATAACGTCGCCATCCCTGATACCGGCGGCCGCAGCGGGCGAATTCTCGACGACCTTCTCAACCGCCACGCCGCGAACTTCACGGAGCCCGAACTTGGCAAAATTCTCTTTCGTGATCTCAGCCGTCTGCACACCGAGATACCCGCCGTCTCCGTTAAACGAGTACGCGAATGCCTGCGGAGCGAGGTCGCCCAGCTTCTTAGGTTCCGGCGTCTGGCCGATCACCACAGTGAACGCCGCTGTCACGATCATCACCGAACTTAAATATCTATTGCGCATAAAAAAACCTCCAAAAAAATAAGATTTTAAATGGTATTGACGATGCGTTTTACGCATTGGTTACAGATTTTGTTGCGTTGCAGAATTTGAAGATTGCCTAGCCCTTGCAGAAGCCCGCGCGTTAGCAAGGGCGAATCATTCAACTCAGAGATTGAAAGAGTGTTCGTCGGGAGCTTCTTTTGGGCTACGTTCGTAATTCGCCCTTGCTGACGCGCGGGCTTCTGCATTAACCGCGTTTAAGTTTTTCTAGTTTCTCGACCGCCGCTTCCAATGTTTCGTCCTTCTTACAAAAACAAAATCTCACCATTTGCGAGCCTTCTGGATTGTCTCTATAGAATGATGAGCCGGGAACGACCGCTACGCCGATCTCGCGGATGAGGTGTTTGGTGAATTCGATGTCGTTCGCAAAGCCGAACTCCGAGATGTCGGACATTACGTAGTACGCACCTTGCGGCATGTCGCATTTGAAGCCGGCGTTTCGCAGGGCGGGAATTAAAAAATCCCGTTTCCGTTGGTATTCGATCTGCAGACCGTCGTAATAACTTGGCGGCAGCGTCATCGCGTATGCTCCGGCGTGCTGTAGCGGGTTGGCCGCACCGACGGTGAGGAAATCGTGGACCTTGCGAATAGCTGATGTGATATCCGGCGGAGCGATGCAGTAGCCGACTCGCCAGCCGGTGACGGAATACGTTTTGGACAGCGAATTTACGACGACCGTGCGTTCACGCATGCCTTCGATATTTGCCATGCACGTGTGGCTCGCCGGGTCGTCATCCGCGTGGCCGCTGTAGATGATGTGCTCGTATATCTCGTCGGTAAAGCACAGCACATCGAACTCTTTGCAGAGGTTGGCGATGAATTCGAGTTCGTCTTTTGTATAGACTTTTCCGGTCGGATTGTTCGGATTGCAGATGATGATCGCCTTCGTCCGTTCGTTAAAGGCGGCACGCAGCTCTTCGCGGTCGAAGATAAAGCCGTTGTCCGTGCGATAAAGCGGTACGTGACGAGGTGTCGCGTCTGACAGGATCGCATCCGGTGCGTAATTCTCATTATACGGGTCGAACATGATCACTTCCTCGGTCGGGTCGACCGTCGCCATCATCGCGGCGATCATGCCTTCTGTCGAGCCGCATGTAACGGTGATCTCGGTTTCCGGATCGAGATCGAGCCCGAGAAACCACATCGTTTTCTTAGCGATCGCATCACGAAAACTCTTTACGCCCCACGTCACCGCGTACTGATTATGATCGTCGCTTATCGCCTCGATCGCTTTCTGCTTGATGTCTGCCGGAGCCTCCCAATCTGGGAAACCCTGGCCGAGATTTACGGCGCCGTACTTCACAGCCTCACGCGACATCTCGCGGATGACCGATTCTGTAAAGCTGCCTGCCTTTCTGGAAATGCGTGATCTGGATGGTCTTGGTTGCGTCATGATATTGCCGAATATTTTATCACGATATGAAAAGCGAACCGCGAGACGTGATTTATTCATCATAGCCACTTGGCCTCCGTTTTCGAAATAAGTTGTTTCGCCCGCCAACGTGCGATAAACTCTAGCGTTACAGCATCGGAGGTTTTTGCTTTATGAAGAATCTGTTCTTAGCTTTAATAATATTTTCCGTATTTTCGACCGGTGTCATCGTCGCCCAGGATGCGACGGTCGCAGTGGTTCCTAAACCAAAGACCACGGTAGATATCGAGCCGTCCAAGGGATATGTATTCGGCCCCGGCGACGAGATCTCGGGCAAGGTGATGGGCGAGCCTGATTATAATTTCCTCGCCACAGTTGATGAGAACGGACGGATCGAATTGCCGTTCAGCGAGTCTTCTCTTGTTGCGCAGTGCAAGTCAGAAAAGGAACTGAAAGCCGATATCGATCTGTTGTTGGCGAAGTATTTAGTAAAGCCGCAATGGAGTCTTCGGGTAGAGAAACGAGCTCGTCCGGCGGTCACGATCTTTGGTGAAGTAAAAACGGTTACCAAAGTGGACCTGACAAGACGAGCGACCCTGCTCGAAATGGTAGCACTTGCTGGTGGTGAGAATGCCGACGCGGGCGGCATCGTTCAGGTCTATCGCCCACAGAAAGCCCTTTGCACCGCGGGAAATGATGCGAGCAACTGGTTGGCAGAAAGCGGTGACCCAGGCGAAACCCCGTCGCGCGTTTACAGCCTCGCCGAAATGAACCTCGGAAAAGAGGAATCAAATCCCGTCATTATGCCGGGTGATGTAATTTATATTCCAAAAGCTCCGCCGGCATACATCGTCGGTGAAGTGGTCGCTCCTCAGGGAATCCTTTTGAAGAGAACTGGCGGAACTACGCTCTGGGGCGGGATCAATCTGGTCCAGGGTTTGAGGCCCGAGGCTAAGACCAAGGAAGTTAAGATCTATCGACGTAAACTCGGTTCTGATAAAACAGAGGTTTTGGTCGCAAATCTCGAACTGATCAAAAAAGGTTTACAGCCGGATATCTACCTTGAGCCATACGACGTCGTGGAAGTCGGCAAGACCAAAAAGAGCATAGCCCTCACAATAGCTGAGTTCGCACTTGGCGCAGGTAAATCCATCCTCACTTCGGCATCTAACCAAGCCGGTGTTCGAGTCGTTTACTAGGGCATTTTTACAATTGATCTTAAATCAGGGACGTGCGTTATCGGCGTCCCTGTACATTTTGTCGATAACATCTCGATATTTCTCGTCGATCACGCGGCGTTTGATCTTGAGGGTTGGGGTTAGCTCGCCGTTCTCGACCGAGAACTCATTTACCAGAAGAGCAAATTTTTTGACCCGCTCAAATTGAGCAAGTCCTGGCGTCGCCGCCTCGATCTGGCGATGAATGAGATCGATTATCCGCTCGTTCGAGCACATTTCGTCGTGAGTTGGCAGGTCGAGCTCTTTCAGCTTGGCGTAGCTTTCGAGCATTTCAAAATTTGGCACGATGAGCGCCGCGGCAAACTTTCGCTCGTTACCAACCAGCACTGCCTGATTTATAAATCGCGAAGAACGGATCATCTGCTCGATCGGCGAAGGGGCGATATATTTCCCGCCCGAGGTTTTGAATAGCTCTTTCTTTCGGTCGGTTATCTTAAGAAAGCCATCGGCATCGAGCTGCCCAATATCACCGGTCCGGAAAAATCCATCGTCGGTGAAAACATCCTTTGTTGCTTCGGGCTTGTGATAATAGCCGAGCATGACGTTTGGCCCCTTGACCTCGATCTCGCCGTCCTCGGCGATCCTTACCTCGACACCGCGTATCGGCTTGCCGACCGTGCCAACGCGAACCGCCGAAGGGTTATTTGACGAGATCACCGGCGAGGTTTCCGTCAGTCCGTAACCCTGCATGATCGAAATGCCCGCTCCCGTAAAGATCAAATAGATCTCATCAGGCAGAGCCGCTCCGCCCGTAATGCAAAATCGCAGCCTGCCGCCAAAGAAATCACGCAGCTTCGAAAAAACGATCTTGTCCGCGATGCTATGCTTGGCCATCATAGCCAATGGCACGGGCTGTTTTGCTTCCAACAGCCGAGCGTAATCTTTTGCAATATCGACAGCCCAGTCAAAGATCATCTCGTTCACACGTCCTGCCTGAACGGCCTTCAGACGAGCCCGCTCAAAGACCTTTTCAAAGATCCGCGGCACACCGACAAATATCGTCGGCCGAACTTCCTTGAGATTTTCGGGAGCCTTATCGATCGACTCGGCATAGAAAACACGCATCCCCGAGCGGATGTAAACGTACATTCCGCCACGCTCGAAAACGTGCGATAGCGGCAGCACTGACAGCGAAACGTCCTCGGGTGAGAAATCGTATTGTTCGCTGGCGTTGACCACGTTTGAGACGAGATTCGCGTGACTGAGCATCACGCCCTTAGGTTCGCCGGTCGTTCCGCTCGTGTAGATCAGGGTCGCAATGTCCGTCGAGGCAATATCGTGACGAAGCTCGGCAGCGAGCTCGGGTTTCTCATCACGCAGGCGAGCACCCATTGACTCCAGAGCCGAGAGCGAGATCACTGGCCCGTCGGAGATCGGCTCGGAATCGAAAAGGACAAACTTCTGGATCGACTTGCAGTCCTTGATCGCCGGCAGAACGCGGTTATAAGTAAACTTGTCCTGGAGAAAGAAGACGCGGGCTTCGGAATCGTTGATGATGTATTCGACAGCGCTCAACGCCGACGTCGTATAGATCGGAACGTCGATAACACCCGCGAACTGACAACCGGCATCGGCAAGTGTCCATTCAGGTGAGTTTGCGGCGAGGATAGCGGCTCGGTCGCCCTTGCGAAGGCCGAGAGAATACATGCCGAGAGCGATATTCTCCGACCGCCGAATGATCTCAGACGAAGCTATCGGCCGCCATTCGCCATCCTTTTTGTAATTTAGAGCGTCCGGCAGATCAAATTTCTCGGCGGCAGCAAGAAAGAGGTTGGCGAGCGTCGGCGGGTGATCGGCGAAATAAGCCGCGTCCGATAAGACACCGTTCTCTAGTCGTTCCTGAGCTGCGTCGATCATTTTGCCAGAACCCCTCCGAGAAATATTTTCATCACCTCACCCGCCATTGGAGCAAGCGGATAATCTTTTACCGACAGCACCCAGTTCGTCACCATTTCGTCGAGAGCTCCGTACAATATCTTCGCGGCGACTATTGGCTTGATGTCGTCACGAAAAACACCAGCTTTCTGACCATCGGCGATCGTCGTCCGAATGATATCCAGGTACTCGCTAAAACCAGCTGCCGAAAATTCCTGCATGAATTTCGTCGATCCGCGAAGCTCCACCTGAAACACGATAGCCATGTCGCGATCGGCTCCGAGTCGGCTGAGATGAAGCTCGGCGATGCGGGCGAGCTTAGCGGTCGGCTCATTGATCAGAGCCATTTCCTTTTTGCCCTCGGCGATAAACTCAGCCATCGCCCTGTCAAATATCGAATGCAGTATCTCGTCCTTGCTCTTGAAATAAAGATAAACGGTTCCATCCGCGATCCCGGCCTCACCAGCGATATCCGAAACCTTCGAATTAAAATACCCGTTCACCGCAAAGACCTTGGTCGCGGCTCGCAGGATAGCTTCTCTCTTATCGGCAACGACAGCCCGGGCTGTCGAACCATTTCTCACAGGTTTCGGCATAAAAAGGCGGTTATGAATGAACCATCATTCAGTATGCCCTTAGGCTATAACAAATGCGAAATTGAATGCAAGGAAAATCGTGAGATGCCAGTGGAGTTAGTACAAAAATGAAAGCCGATCTGGTTGGACGAATCCAAAATCCCAGATCGGCGATCCAAAATCTAAATGGCGGAGAGGACAGGACTCGAACCTGCAAGCGATCACTCGCGGTAGTTTTCAAGACTACTGCCTTACCAATTAGGCTACCTCTCCGCACGAGGGCGAAATCAAAATATACCCGAAACGGCGGGGCGAAACAAATACAAAATAATCACAACGTCGGAGAACTCGCAGAAAACTGCCGTTTTAACTCGCTTTTCACCTTTTCTATTCCTTTAATGCCTTGTTCTTTAACGACGATCTTTCCGGTGCGGTCGAGAACATAGTGCATCGGAAACGGTACGGATAAATTGCCGTCCTTATCCGGCGATCCAAACTTACATAGTATGGTGATCGTCGCATCGGGGAGGACCTGGAACTTGAACGGGTTCTTTACGAGGAATTTCTGCAGGTCGGCCTTCTTGCTGGCCGCCGGGGCAAGGAAGACCACATCGGCGTTATTCTTATACTCGTCAACCAGAGCATTGAGCATCTTTATCTCAGCGAGACAGTTTGGGCAGTTGATGAACCATAGATTGATAACGACTATCTTGCCGCGAAGCTTCTCTATGTCGACACGCGTGCCGTCCATAGTATATTCAACAAAACTCGGACGGCTCGGATCAGTTTGAGCAAATAGTGACAGCCCGGCGAGCAGAACTAGTACCACGGCAAGAATGGTCTTCATAACCAATCTTTTAGTTTCAATTGCGTCGAATGTCAATATCTAACTTGGCCCTATTTACTGACGAGCTTTGCAACAGCCGACTCGATCCCGCCAGTCTTATCATATCCGCTCGATCGATATTTTACTGAGCCATCCTGATCGATAACAAAAAAAGAAGGAAAGCCCATGTCGAGGTTCCCCCTGCGGTCGCGGTCGGCGTATTTGAGAACCGTACCAAAACTATTCGGGACGATCTGGAACTTGAAAGGGTTGTTCCTGACGTATCCATTTATCTTCTCCTCGTTTTCCATCGAGAGGGCGAGAAAAACGACCTTTGACGCGTCAAACCGCGAGGTCATCGCGTTTAGCTTTGGCAGCTCGTGGTGACAGATAGCGCATCGCGTCGACCAGAAGGTCATCACGACCACGCGTCCACGCAGATCGGCGAGATCCACGGGCGAACCATCCATCATCGTTCCGGAAAACGTCGGAGCCTCTGCACCGATCTTAATGCTTTGCTGAGCAAGAGCCGCGAAGGAGAATAAAACAGTGATGGCGACGATCGAGATAAAGCGATTCATATTTTGGCGAGTTAAAAGATGTTGAACATCCTATTTAAACATAGTAACAATATTTCGAAAGATTCAGAAGTTTTATGCGAAAACACGAACAGGAGCGGATCATCCAGCTTGGGCGATTCGCCCGTGTTTACGCGCGGACTTCTGCATTCTGATAAAATCTACAGATGCTCCTCGAATCGCTCGAAGCTCAAAATTTCCGTAACCTTAGCGGCTCGATCGCTTTTGCCAGTGGCCTTAACGTCCTTGTGGGCGAAAATGGCCAGGGTAAGACCAACTGGCTAGAGGCGATCTCTGTGCTGGCTTCGACGCGTTCCTTTCGGACGGCCAAATTGCTGGATGCGATAGAGTTTGAGAACAATACAGCGATGGTCCGCGGCGACGTTCGCGAATCACCCGAGATCGTTCGCGAGCTTCGCGTCATCATAGCCGGGAATACAAAAACGCTGCTGGTAAATGATAAGAAAGAGACCGTCAATCGTTACCTCGGCCAGCTTCATGCGGTCGTTTTCAATTCGGATGAGCTTGAGATCGTTCGTGGCCAGCCCGATTCCCGTCGGCGTTTTTTAGACGCCGGGATCGTCTCGCTGCATCCGCCGTTCATTCAGGTATTTACCGACTACAACCGCGTGATCAAGCAAAAGAATGCACTTCTGCAGTCGGCCCGCGACAACGAAACGCCGCTAGAAAAAGTAGCAGAAATGCTTGAGCCGTGGAATGCCCAGCTCGTCAAGCTTGCCACAAAGATCCATCGTGCCCGCGTGCGGTTCATCGAGAGGGTCAATGAGGTGCTCGAAAAACGATTGTTTGCCCGCGAAGAGCTCACCATCAGGTATCTCTCTGCACTTGAGGAAAAGGGCGATCTGGCCGACTACGAAAACCTGATCACGGAACGCCTGAAATTACGCGTCCAGGCAGAGGTCGTTTCCGGCCACGCGCTGATCGGCACGCACCGCGACGACATGGAGCTGAAATTCGACGGCCACGACATCCGCAAATTCGGCTCCGCCGGCCAACAGCGAAGCACGCTCCTGCTGCTTCAGCTCGCCAACATCTCCGTCTTCAACGCGACCCGCGGCGAATATCCACTCTTCCTCATCGACGACATCGACGCCGAACTAGACTACCGCCGCATCGGCAAACTACTCGAATTCTTAGACGGCAAAACGCAGACGTTTGTGACGACTTCGAAGGAGAGTTTTGTTGAGCAGTTTGGAGACTCGGCAAGAGTATTCAGGATAACGGCCGGCAAGGCTGAACGGCAATGAAATAAGGTGCTTTGTCCCACGCCAGCACTGTAAAAAGCATTAAAAAAATGATAAAATAACATATTGTTTTCAGCGTCGGATTTACGGCTGGCGCGTGCCGCTCGTGGAGGAGCCGGTGATGAGCGAAGAGCAACAAGAAATAATCGAGATCGATCCGGAAAAAATGAGTGGAACACCCGTATTTCGAGGAACACGAGTGCCCATTCAACATCTTTTCGATTATTTGGAAGCAGGGGACAGTCTTGAAACATTTCTTGATCATTTTCCGACAGTTGGCCGTGAGCAAGCGGTTGGGGTCATTGAATTGTTGAGAGAAAAAGTTTTCGAAGACTATGCGATTGCTGCTTGACGAATGCGTGCCCAGGCCGCTGCGGCGACACTTTACAGGACATGACGTGTCAACCATTGAACAGGCGGGTTATAAAAGCCTCAAAAATGGTGCTTTGCTGGCTGCGGCAAGCAAGGATTTCGATGTATTGGTAACGGTTGATAAGAATATCCAGTATCAGCAGAATACTGGAGATTTTTCGATCTCGATACTCGTACTGTCTGCTCGAACAAATAATCTGATAGATCTTCTGCCCATTATTCCAAATGCTCTCGAAGCTCTGGAAACCATCGGACAAGGCATGATCGTCGGTGTACAAAATTAGATAAGAGGTTTTAAAAATTGGCTACAGCACAACCAGAATACGGGGCAGATTCCATTACAGTTCTTGAGGGGCGCGATGCGGTTCGTAAGCGTCCGGCGATGTATATCGGCTCGACGAGCGAGATCGGTTTGCATCACCTTGTTTACGAGGTCGTTGATAACTCGGTCGACGAGGCTCTGGCGGGTTATTGCGACACGATCGAGGTGGCGATCCACATGGACAACTCGATCACCGTCATCGATAACGGCCGCGGCATTCCGACCGACATGCACAAGCAGGAAGGCCGCTCGGCGGCTGAGGTCGTGATGACGATCCTGCACGCGGGTGGTAAGTTCGACTCAAATTCGTACAAAGTTTCCGGCGGCCTGCACGGCGTCGGCGTTTCTTGCGTTAACTTCCTGAGCGAATACCTGCGACTCGAGATCTGGCGTGACGGCGCGACGCACGAGATGGAATTTGAGGCCGGCATACCTGTCGGCCCGCTCAAGCAGACGGGCACGACCAATAAACGCGGCACCAAGATTACGTTCCGGCCCGATTCGAGTATTTTCGAAACGACGATCTACAGCTTTGAAAAGCTTTCGGAACGCCTGCGTGAAAAAGCCTTTTTGAACAAGGGCATTCGCATCAATATCAAAGACGAACGCGAGTCGCCTGAAAAGACTCACGAGTTCTATTACAAAGGCGGCATTGCCGAATTCGTCAAGCATCTCAACCGAAACAAAACCACGATGCACGACGAGCCGTTGTATTTCGAGGTGATCGATGACGATCTGTCGATCGAGATCTCGATGCAGTACAACGACTCGTACGACGAAAAGATCTTCTCGTTCGCGAACAATATCAATACCGTCGACGGCGGCACGCACCTTTCCGGTTTTCGCGGTGCGATCACGCGTACTATTAATAACTACGCCGAGACATCCGGCCTGACCAAAAATGCCAAGGTCACGCTTACCGGCGACGACGTCCGCGAGGGATTGGTTGCGGTCATCAGCGTCAAGATCCCGCAGCCGCAGTTCGAGGGGCAGACAAAGGGTAAGCTAAATTCTCCTGTCAAAGGCCCGGTCGAATCGTTCCTCAACGAAAAGCTCGGCGAATTTTTCGAGCAAAATCCGGCTGTCGCTAAAAAGATCGTCGGAAAAGCCGTCGATGCCGCTCGTGCCCGTGATGCCGCTCGAAAGGCTCGTGAGATCGTTCGTAAATCTGCTTTGGGAACGTCAACACTTCCAGGCAAACTCGCTGACTGCCAGGAAAAAGATCCGGCTCTGTCCGAGATCTACATCGTCGAAGGAGATTCGGCAGGCGGGTCGGCCAAGCAGGGCCGCGACCGTAAGAATCAGGCGGTTTTGCCGCTCAAGGGTAAAATTCTTAACGTCGAAAAAGCTCGATTTGACAAGATGCTCGGCCACGGTGAAATTAAAGCGCTCATAACCGCTCTCGGAACCGGCATCGGCAAGGACGATTTTGACGTCGCGAAACTTCGCTATCACAAGATCTGCCTGATGACCGACGCTGACGTCGACGGCAGCCACATCCGGACGCTTTTGCTTACGTTTTTCTATCGTCAGATGCCGGAACTGCTCGAGAACGGATACGTCTACATCGCCCAGCCGCCGCTTTACAAAGTAAAACGCGGCAAAAAGGAAGAGTACATCAAGGACGAGAAGGCCATGTTCCGCTACCTGATGCGGATGGCGACCGGCGATTCGCAGATCACCTCGAACGGCAACGCGATCGAAGGCCGCCTGCTCTCAAAAGCTCTGGAGCAGACCAAAGAACTCGGCCTTTATGCCGAACGCATCGCCCGCCGCGTCTACAGCGACCCGAAACTGGCGGAGCTTTTGCTCGAAGCATTTGCCGGAAAAGACGGCGTGATCACCAAAAACCCGATGCGCATCCGCAAGGTTTTTGGCGAGCAGGAACTAATGGCCGAGATCGAGGGCAAGATCTCCGCGGCCGGATACGCCACCGAGCTGACCAATGACGAAGAGCACAGCCTCTGGGAGATCGACATCGCTTACCCCAACGGCCAGCGGCTCAAGATCGATTGGAATCTTGCCAGCTACGTTGAGTTTCAAAAGGCCATCGAGCTTAAAAAATCGCTCGCCGTCGATTTCCCGGGCCCGTTCGTACTGGGGGAAGACGGCAAGAGCGAAACTATACAAACCCACGAGGAACTCCTCGAAAAGGTCATGGCAATGGCCAAAAAAGATCTCACCATCCAACGTTACAAAGGCCTCGGCGAGATGAACCCCGAGCAGCTCTGGGAAACCACCATGGACCCCGAAAAACGCACCATGCTCCAGGTCAAGATCGAAGACGCCATCGAAACCGACAGCATCTTCACCGTCCTAATGGGCGACCAGGTCGAACCCCGCCGCAAATTCATCGAGGATAATGCGTTGGACGTGAAGAATCTGGACGTTTAAGATATATCCGCGATAAAGCATAAAGAACATGTAAGTTCTTGCATAAGTTGAAATATCCACACCATAAGTTGAAATAATTCGGGGCATAAGTTGAAACGAACTACCGGACTCATTAAGAAATTCCGGTTATTTAGTTTGGAGCGTCGGCGGACCGCGCTAAAGGCAATTAGAAAAGAGGTCGATTTTTAGAGCGACCTCTTTTGCTTTCGACTAGCAAGCTTGTTGGTTTAATAAAAGAATTAAACCGAAAACAAGCAGGACCCTGATTATTTGGGCTTTCATTGTTTCGTTCCCCCTTTTTTAGAAATTAAAAGGATGCCGAAACAGTTGATTAAATTTTCATGGCACGTTATCTTTACACCCTACGAGGGTGGAGGTGCCCTGTTTCGAGCACCGTCTACATAGAGCCCCGGAGATTGTATGATCTCCGGGCTTTTATTGGGTACCGAAACGGATTCGTTTTGGTGCATATTGGTTGTTAATATGTCCATGATTAAATCATGACGCAACGCACCGTTAAACACAAGAAAAAATCTAACAACAATCAACTAATCTTCCGAAGCGTCAAACCTCAAGCATAGCGACGGAGGGTGCCCCCGTTGTAGTAGACCCTAACTATCTAAGGGTTTCGTAGTAATCTGTTCTGTATTATTGTTGTTCTGCCAAACCATTCTATGAGCACCCAATCCTTGCTGCTACGGTTGTTTCAGGTACGATTTTTCTTTACGCTGTTTCTTCCGACCTTCGTTTTGTTCGGGCAAGTCTTTGCGCAAACTACGACGCCGAATGGTCAGAGTGGTGCCCCGCCGAAATTTCCCGCACTCTTCCGGGGAGATGATGTCCGATCCATTTACCAAACCTTCGAAAAACGGCAAAGGTCTTTTGAAAAAAGCGAATTTGAAACAAGCCAACAATTCGTAAACCGCGTTCGGGCGCTGATGGCCGGAACGATCTTGGCCAAATCCAGAACTGCTTTGGACGAAATTGTGTATGTTACTGACGCGTTTGACCAAACTTACGACGCCGATACGCAGACACTTACGATAACCGTTGAGTTCTCCCAATATTACAGCGAGTCTGGGAACGATACATTCAAAAACGTCGCTTTGCTACATGGGGATTCGCTGCCGGCGAGCACTGATGTTGGTAGATTTAGAGAATGGAAAACTATTGAATTAGCTTCGAACGAGCGATCTCACGGCAGTGCAGTCGGAACTACTGCTTTTGGAATCAAGAAGAGAATTAAAATCAAGTCATATACTTCTACGTATCTGGCACTGCACGGCTTTACAATACCACTGACCCAGGTATTAAAAATAAAGCTACCGATAGAACGTGCGCGGGCAGTGAACGACAATACCTTTGTAGCCATTTCGGGTACCCCAATGTATCCGTTCATCGCGAAGGAAAACAACCAGGACACACCTACACTTACGAGCCCCGAAGCTTCCTACTATTATAATTTCTATCTGTTTATGAATCCGCGGACGCTGTCGGTGTATGACCTTCGAACCGGTGAGATACTTGATTCGGTGAAACTTCCAGTTCCGGCACAACCTAAAACCCCCTGCGGGAATCCTAACGAGCCGACGACTGTCACAAAATTTTCTAACGGAGGCGGCGAGGAAGCTGCCGCGGCTTCGATACCGAAGGGAGCCGTAATAACGCCTTTGAAGTTTATTTCGAAGCCGCTTCCGGTGTACACAGCAGCCGCTCGAAAAAGTAATATTCAAGGCACTGTTACGCTCCGCATAACCTTTCTTGCTTCCGGTGAGATCGGGGTCATTACGCCTTTTAAGTGTCTGCCGGATGGTTTAACCGAGCAGGCCATAGTAGCCGCAAGGCAAATAATCTTCGAACCGCAAAAGCTGAACGGCGTTCCCCAGACGGTAACAAAGCAACTGGACTACGCGTTCAGCCAGTATTGAATCTCGTGCATGTGCAGTGCCGGTGTAGCAGTCCTAAGGTTATTCGACTCCTGTCATCCAATCCGTCGGTATCGCGAGGTTGTGTAACTTAATCATCGCTATGCCAGTAGACTTTCGCTTTCCGGGGCCGAACGTGCGGATATGAGGGAGAACACCGCCCGATAGATACTCAAGGCTTCTTCCCGATGATGCTGCCCACAATCGCATTCATTCGCTTAAGGATCATCGCCATAACAAAAAGGAAATGAAGGAACGCAAAGTAAATTACCGCACCGAACCACGGATGGAACCTTGGGTATTCCTCCATCTTTATTACATATGGTACGAGCATAATAACTACTCCGAACAAAGAAACGACAATCGCGTAAGCTACGTTCTTGTACGTCTCCTCTAGGAGAGCTAGCGGGCGAGTGTTTAGCCCTTCCGGCTTCTCCTTTTCCTTACGGATCGCATCTAGAACTAATAGCAGGAAATTGAACAATAACGCTGAGAAGATCGAAAAGAAGTTTATTACGGCTCCTGCCAAGTCACGGGGAGGAGGATAGACTTGAGACGTCGCAATCGCGATCGCTGCCGGAATACCGTAGATCACAGCATAATCGCTGTACTTAGTTTTCCCGGTCGAATTGTCACGAAGCGTATCGAAGTGGTTCGCTAAAATATCAACAAGATTTATTTTACTAATTATTTCCCTCATGTTTTCCCCACTTTCCCTTCATTGTTCTCTCGAAGTAAATCGTCGAGCAACTCCTTTGCTTTTGCGTCAATACTTTCAAACTTAGGATTCCCATTCTCAAGATCGATTTGCCCAGTAAAATCGAAGACCGGCCTTAAATCCGGTTCCGATGCACAGGTAACGGTACGGTCCCGTCCGTTCGTTCGCAACTTCACACGAATGATGTTCGGCGTGATAAAGTCTAGATTGATGAAATTGCTGGGTTTTAGCTCGCCTTTGAAGAGTTTCTTTACCCTACTGATAACAGGAAACGAGGAGTCGTACCCTGGCTGCAAAACCACCTTCAGCGACCCTGCCTGTTCTTTCTTTGGCTTTTGGCCGGGCCAAACCTCATTAGCAATATCCGTGGGCATGTACGTCTCTTCAAAGGTTATTTGGGCCACCTTCGAATTATCTACCAGATCGTTAATAAGTTTGGGGGAGATAAAGCTGTTGCATTTCAGCCGAAGCTCCGGGAACTGCTCCTTAAATGCATTCTGGAAATAGTCCACCAAAAGTTTTTGGATTCCGAAACCTTTGAAAGTCTGGAGAAAAAGCTTCCCTTCCACTTTGTCGTCCGGAAGGTAAAGCAAGAAGTAATACGGCCTTAAATCCGCTTCGTCCCGCGTTAATTGCTTGCTGGTGGTACGCAGCTTTTTATTTGCAATTCGCCGAGCGAAGCCGTATTCGCCCGCCTCAAGTACCCCGGTTAGAAAAGGCGGTTTCGAGTCATCGATTTTGATGATCTGGAATAACTTCTGATTCGTCTCATCATCCCCCATTTCCTTCAAACGCTCCACATAGTCCCTCATCGCCAAATACAACGTTGTGTCGCCGACCTTTCCGAACTGAAGCTTTTCATTTGCTTGTCGAATCGGGTTTACAAACAGTGAATGCGTCGCAATGCCAATTGCCGGGGTAATTACCATTTAAGAGTCTCCTGCCGTGATCTGGAATATAATATTAGGTGTGTAGGAAATTACTTCCCTTTATACACCCTTTCACCCAAATTTCAAACAGCGAAGAATCTTACGGGCCGAACTGGTCGAAATACCAGTTGGCCTAATTATACACGATATTTACGAAATATTCCACATATAGCGCAGTGTGTCATTTAGGCACGGATCGCAGCGCCTAGACGCGAATATCTGGTTGGCCATACGGAGGAGCAAGACGAGTTCGTCGCTTCCTCTGCCTCCGATAGTTGTGTCGGTGACGCTAGCAGAGCAGATAGAACCAAAAGTTGTAGATTCATAACAACATACGCTACCAATTTATTCGAAAAATCTTAGCTTTCAGACCTGTTGGTTCCCAATAGAAGCACACGCTTCAGAGTTTGCCTGACATTACAACTACCATTGCTTCGAAATCTTGCTTTGATTTTTGCTTCGGGACGTATAGCCCTTTCGTTGTTAAGTTTAGCAGGGCTGTGGCGATGTCGACTTCAAATAGGATTTCTGCGGATTCAAGATCTCGCGGGTCAAAAATTGTTAACAAAAAGTTTCCTTGACTAGCGTCTGTGACAGGGAATATTGTTCAAGGTAAGTCGTACAACATTCATGTGATTCAACGCGGGTTGCCAATCACTTCTCGATTACCCACTCGAGAGAAAAGCTAGGAAGCCTTTTCTCCCGTCCCAACGGAGGCCTTAGATGTTGAAATTGATATTCGGAGTTTTCCCGTTAAAAATATTGGTCAGTGTAATTCTGTTTATGGTGTTTTCCGCCCCGTTGTTTTCAAAAGAAAATAAGCAAGCGGCGGCGGATTCGTTCGACATTGTTGAACTCAGCAAAGATACGAAAGGATGCTGCGGTACATCTGACGCGGAAAACGTTCCGAACTTAAGTTATCAGGACTACTCAACGTACAGACTGACAGTCACATATTTCAACCTGCGTGAAAATCTGACAACGACGTTGATGCTCAACAACAAAGCTCCAGGGCCGGTATTCGCGGTTCCGACAATCTACAGCCTCACCGGAAAGCGACTGTCACTGCCACCTATTTCGGTTCCCGGGGCATCATATATCGACGTGGACATGAACGAACTGCTTGCAGGGGCGGCCGACGAATTCCGCGAGGGTAGCATGAAGATTTCCTATGACGGCATTAGCCAGCAGCTCGGCGCCCAGGTCAAAATGGTTGACGAATCAAACGGTATGATCTGGGCCGAGCAGTTCGTTTACGCTTCGAAATTCGTTTCGAGCCGGCTGGAAAATGTTTGGTGGCTTCCCTTTCCGAATTCCGAAACAAAAGTCGTAGTTTCCAATACGTCGGGCGGAACTGTAATAGCAACGTTGACCGTTGATGGCACCTCACCCCAGCAGTCGCAGCCATTGCAAATTAGCCTTGCTCCGTGGGAAACCCGCGTACTCGATATCGTCCGGGATATCGCCGGCCGTCAGAACGGCCATGTCCACGATGAAGGCGGTATTTCGATTACGCATTCCGGAGCACCTGGAGCCGTTCTAGCACGGATGTTCATCGCGCGGCCAAATAAAGGCTATTCTGCCGCAATCAATTTCGTTGATCCGGCTAACACCGCATCGCAGCGCTGGCACGGTAACGGTCTGAGACTTAGAAACCTTGACGGCCAAAAAGTTGATCCTGTTATCGCCGTTAGAAACGTCGGCAATCAATCCTCAAACGTCGCCGGACGGATAATCTACACCAGACCCGACGGCGAAGTCGCCGAGATCGCCATTCCATCGCTAATGGTGGGGGCCGGTCAAACAAAATCCGTCGAACTAAAGAGCCTGATAACCGGTGCCAACCTGCCGACTCAGGTCACCTACGGAGGAATCGAGATAGGATACGACACGCCGCCCGGAAGCATCGTCACCAGCGTTCAGAGCCTTAGCGCAAACGGCGAACATGTGTTTCAGGTCCCAATATTCGATCCGCAAAAGATGCCGGCCAGCGCAGGTGGTTTTCCATGGAAAGCGGACTCAGATTACTCGACCGTCGTGTACCTCAAGAACGAAACCACTGCGCCGAAAAAGTATAGTACGAACCTTCTCTTCGGAAATGGTTTGCTGTATTCCCTAGGAATCAAGGAGATAAAGGGCGGCCAGACAGTCGAAATCGATTTTCGCAAATTACGAGACAGGCAAATCCCCGATGTTAATGGAAACCTGATTCCGTTAAGCCTTAACAGCGGGCAAATCGCGTGGTCAATGCGCGGCCCGGATAACAAGACGATGAGCGGGCGTTCGGAGCAGATAAGTTTGCGAGACGGGGTCGCTAGCACCTACGCTTGCTATAACTGCTGCGCCGACGGATTTGGAGAAGGATGGATAGATGCCTCGGAGTACGATGGCCCTGTGGGTGGCACGGAGAGTTTTTTCGCAATGCAAAAAGACGTCAACTGCATGGGCACAACGACCGCGATCTATCCCGTAACCGGAGGTACAACTTACAGCAATGATCCGAGCATTGCCGATTTCGTCAGCGGCAGTACGGTCGAAGCATTTGCCCCCGGCTCAACGACCATCGAAGCTTTTTGGGAGACTGGCTACTACACAATGGCCGGCGTCGGCTATGAAGAATGCTATTGGGTTCCCGTATATCCGCAACCCACGGCGCCAGTTGACGTCGTACTGGTAGAAATAAATGCCCCAACACAGGCCGACGATGGAAGCTCTGTATTCTTCACCTCAACCGTTACAGGGGCGACCCCGACTGGATACCAATGGAGTGTTACAACCCCATCAGGTTCTGGTAACAGTCCAAGTCTGAATTTCACTTCAGCAACAAGTCTAAGCACCTTTGCGACTGCGAAATGGTTTGCGAGCCCAGACGATGCCTGTTCTGCGCCGAATGAAAGCACATATACGGTCAAACTAACTGTTAGTTTTTCCGGCAGATCCCCGATCACCAAGGAGAAATCTTTTAAGGTAAATGTCCCTTGGAACGTCGCAGGGGAAACCAATGGCGGTCCCCACGTCGGGGGCACGTCACAAAAGGCGCAGAATGCGCAGGGAATATGGTACGTGGTAGGGCTTGGAACGCTGAATGTTACCACAAGTGCTTTTATTCAAATGAATATTCCTACCACCAGCCAGTTTTACTCAAAGATGTATGCCCACGAACAACATCATGTAAATCAGTGGGCACAACCAAATGGATTATACGGTTCTCAGTTCACGAATGCAGGACTCTGGGCTGCTATCCAAAACCTTACGGATGTAACTGAGCAGGGGCTGATCGGTAAAATTAACATTGCAGCCGCAAACTACCTTAATTCTCGGCAGGTAGTCGTGAACGGTCTGTGCAATCAGGCAGAAACTGCAGCTTACGGTGTTTCCGATCTGCTAACACCAATGTACCTCTATCAAACATGCGGACGAACGACCTTTCCGGGGTGTTGAGAATTGAACAATGAAAACAATTTTAATCTATGTGATCGCGGTTTCCTTGGCGTTTACGGCTTGCTCATCCGAGAAAGCTATGGCGGGTGGCGACGACACCTTAAAAATAAGAATTCCCGATGGAGTTGAAATTAACGAGGTGAATTCCGACAGACCACCCCCACTTTTTAAGTCTTTAATGGAGAGTGAATATGTTGTGATTGCCACCACAAGGAAGCTCACGCCAGTTGGAAAGCGCACAAAAAGGAAGGAATTTGACATGGCTGACTGGCTGGTTGGAATAGTGAATCACTTTCAGGTAGAGGAATTACTTTTCTCACAAGAAGCTTTTATCGCCGGCGAGCCAGTAAGCACGAACACTATGGGAACCTTCGAAACATTCAGAAAGCTCGAAAACTCAAAGGATGTTTATCAGGAAGGCAATCGTTATCTGCTATTCCTAAAGCAGATACCTGAGGGCGACGAAATCTTTTCCACGTTGGAACTTGACCGCGGGAAGAAATACTACCGTCCGTACACAAGTGCTCAGACGATCGTTCTAGGGGATCCAGATGTGATGAACGGAATCAATAACATTAGCAAAATCGACCTGAGCACCGGTCGGTTTCCGGAACTTGTCGACGCAATCCAACAGTTGAGTCGCGCTCTCAACTCGGGGAGTAATCAAACGCGTATTGCAAACCTCAAAGAGTTGACCAGATCGGACAATAAGATCGTGCGCGAAAACGCCGAGTATGCTATCAAAACGATCAGGTCGCGCAGTTGAGTGGAGGTGTATTTTAGTGCGTATATTCGTGATTAGAGTAGTTTGGGGGTAAGGCCTAAAACGACGGCACTAGCTGGTCGGTAATTGGCAAGCAGCCGCCACCGCCAGCTAAAGCGAGCGAAATGCCCACAAAAATCATATCTGCACTACTGGCGGGCTGCATCGTGCGAGAAGCCGAAGGACTAGGTCCCTGGGGTTACGCCTTGGTACGGTACGCAGGGTTCTGCAACAGTATATTCAAAGAATCTTGATAGCAGTGAACTTAGTTCTTTCCTATGCGTTTTACTGCTACCTCCCAATGTTTTGGAATCCAACAGATATTACTGTGCCGAACAGTCCAACCAGTGACTGATAATTATCCGATGTCGACGCCGGTTACAAATCCCGGAGATTCGTGTTATTGGTTAAATTTAAGTCAGGGAGATATTGTGAAGGCAGCGATTCTGTGTATCGGTTTTGTGTCCATGACCGCTCTTTTTTCGATGTCCAAACAGGATGCAAAAATGCCGGATTTTTGTGACAAGTTCAAAGTTGATGCATTGCACTGTTCGTGCAGGTCGATGGACGGGGGCATCGAGTATTGTGTTGCTATTCGACAGGTCGCTGACAATGGAGCAATCAAGACTGTTGTAAATGACCGAATAACAAACCTGACGGAGCCTATAGTTAGCGTGCCGCTTCAAGGTAAATTTGAGGATCTTTATGACCTAAGTGTTTTCGATTTTCGCGGAAACAAGTTGCCATCGAAGAAAGAACAATCAGAGGCACTTGCACGAGAACAGCCTCTGAAGGGGCAGGAACCGGTAATTCCGGACATGACCTCGCAACGACATGATCCGTTCCGAGAGTTACCTTTGGGAGCATCAATAGAATCGGAATACACACTAAGAGCACTCTTCAATATAAAGTCGGGTGAAAAATATAGGATAACGCTAGGACGTAGGAGCCTCCTTACTAGAGACGGGCGTAATTTCGCTTTCCAAAATACCGAAGTCAAGATCGCGATTCCTTAGCGTATATAGGCTGAAGTCATCTAGGATAAGGTGGATTCTATAGATTATATAGATTTGGGGTTAGGCCTGCAATATTGCGGACCTAACCCCGGTTTTGTACTTGAGAAGTATCCTATAATGACGGCGAAAGCTGGTTGTCAATTGGCGGTAGCGGCAACAAAAGCTAGCTAGACTTTCACAAAAATTATATTCACTACCAACGGGAGCATCTGTCGAGAAGCGAAAAAGCCTAGGTACTTGAGGTTACGCTCTGGTAAGGTATTCATGGAAGGGATAACCAATCGCGTCTTGGATTCTCCAATTAATTTTTCTCCAAACGTTTCCTTCAACGCTATTGTCAGTTGCTTGTGGGAATACTTGGAATGAAAGACATGCCTGTAAAGTTTCACCGGCCACGCCC
>JBGSQW010000080.1:0-4638 GCA_041737885.1 Pyrinomonadaceae bacterium
TTTGTTTGTGTTGTTAATCTCCCAAACTTTGGCGTATTTCAAAAAGACACCGTAAGCTGTAAATCCCGCGATTATCATTCCTTGCACACCGTCGCGAAATCCTTGTTTTAAGATGTACGTTCTAATGAAAGCGGCAATGGCATTAAGTAGCATTCCCATTGATCCGATAGTCCTTCCATCTTTTACCATATGCTCGGCGGCGAGCGAGGCATATTGATCCGTTACGCGATGGTGATCGCTGAGGTCACGTTTTGTGTAGTGAAGAAGTTCACCTTCCAAAATGTCTACCCGCCCTTTGACGCGGGCTGTTTGGTGAGGAGCGACGCCATCCCAGAAGCTTTCCTGCTTGCGATACAACCTCATCTGGTAATCCGGGTACCAACCCGAGTGCTTGATCCATCGCTCCAAATATTCGGTCTTTCTAGCGATTCGGTAGCCATCAACTAGGCCTGCATTTTCAGTCTTTTTAAGAATATTTATCGAGGTTAGCAGTTCCGGAGTTACGCGTTCATCCGCATCGATCCAGAATATCCAATCATGAGAAGTCTGAGCGTCCGCAAACTCATGTTTGTCTTTGTAACCGTTCCACTCGCGATTAAAAACCTTGTCCGTGTATTTTTTAGCGATCTCGACGGTTCGGTCGGTCGAGTCCGAATCTACGATTACTATCTCATCAGCCCATGAAACCGTCTCACAAACAGCTGCGATATTGTCTTCTTCGTTTTTGACGATGATCGTGGCCGAGATCTTCATTCGTTCGATTTTCGCAGACTTAGGTAAAAACGAAAAGTTGTGGGGTTCTAAAAAAGTTCCGCGGCCAAATACTCACGAGGAGTTTGAGGCCGCGGAACAAAGAGTGAAGTGATCTTAACTATCGGGGCAAAGGAACCGGCGATGTAACGGTGACGTTGTTTGATCGAAAAGCCGTGGATGTAGCACGCTGAACGTCAGCTATCGCTTTGTTGTGGTCAGTCTCGGCTCGTATCTCGGCATTTCGAGCATTGGTCAATGCGTTCTCACGTTGAAAGAGAAGGAATGTGGTCGAGCGTCCCGCCTCATAGAGTTTTCTCTCACCTTCAAGCTGTATCTCAGCATTTTCCCGAGCTCGGCGGGAGGTTAGTACGCGTTGCCGGGTGGTTTCGACCGCTTGAACGGCGTTTCTAACCTCGACGATCACAGTTTGCTCTTGACCTCTTGTCTGAGCGAGAAGTTGTTGTTCCTGAATCTTTGCACCGTCCAGGTTTGCCTTCGCGGTTCTGTTTCTGAATGGAAATGAGATCGTTACTCCAACAGAGAAATTTGGAGCATCTGTTCGAAAAATATTGGCTAGTGATCGATTGAAACCGCCAAATAGATACGAAGGCGACGCTGGAATCAGTAGTGATGGATTAACTAGTAACGGAAGTCCGATCGCGGCTCGCGTCGAATTTACGCCGTTAAACAAAAGAAGATCACCCTGTGAGGTAAGTAGATTTGTCGTGGTTGTTGCGTTCGTTCCACTGCGTGATAAACCGTCAAGGGAAAAGGTTGTGTTTAGATCTATTTGCGGCTTGATCTGGTTCTTGAAGTATTTTAGATCTTCGTTATTGATCTCCTGCTGCAGCTTCAGGCGACGCAATTCGAAACGATTCTCCATCGCATCTTTCATGGCTTCATCCAAACTCATCGGCCCGGTGCTAACGACAGGGGCATCGGTAGGCACGAAGGTCTGCGACCAATCAGGAGATGTCGGATCTCTAAGTACGAGCTGTTTTAATGAATTCTCAGCCGTCGCAACGGTTTGTGTTGCCAATAGAAGTTCGCCTTCACGGTTCGCGAGTTCAGTCGCAACCTCGGCTTTTGCTAATGGTGCGGCAGCCCCGGCCTCAATACGTGCTTCGACCTGACGCAAGTTCTCCCTCGCGAGGTTGACGTTCGCTACCTGGTTCTGCTGATTTCGCAAGGCAAAAACAAAGTCCCAATACGCCCGCTGAACCGCAGAGATGGTTTCCGTAGCTCTTGAGCGAAAATCCGCGTCGGTCTGCTCAAGGCGCCTTCGGGCTATTGTGATCTGACGGCGTGTATTATCGATACGAAAATTACGAGCGAGTGGCTGAACGTAAGATATACCGAACGAAGATGTGTAAATTGCACTACTGCTATTCGATACCGAGCCGGAACTGACCTGTGCCTGAGCGAACGCATTCTCGGTTCGCTGATTGTTGAAGAACACTTGGTAGTTACCACCGCCTCGTTCAAGATTTTCGATAAAACTTGAGTTCACACGGAAGTCATTCGTTGCGGCTGAACCCGTTGTCGAACTCCGTGAAAAATTCGGTGTCACCGAGAAAACCGGATCATATCCACCTAATATCGATCGTATCTGAGTTTCCTGAAATCTCACGTCGTCGCGGGCTACCTCGATGTCGTTATTACTCTCAAGTGCTCGGCGAATCGCATCATTAAGCGAAAGTGTTTGCGTCTGAGTGGTCTGTACTCCTACACGAGCGAGGCTAGGTGGTTGAGGCTTAACCACAACAGAGGCTGCTACCGGGGAATCTTTTTCGACCAAAGGCGTTCTCGCATCAGCAATATTCTTTGCTATCTGCGGAATTTCTTGCGTGGAGGCAATAACGGAAACAGAACACGTCCCCGCCAAAATGGTCAAGAGTAAAAAATTGCGAAATCGCATAAGTTGCATTATTAAAGGCTCCGACGTAAGTTCTTGATTTTATTGTTTATTGTTAAAAACTCAAAACCTTACTACGTCTTTCAAAATCCGTTTGTTTCAACAATCTCGTCGCATCCAGTGCCTGCCAGTTCGTTGTATTACAAGTTGATTTGCGATATTCTTGGACTTCATAATTCAAGCACTTATTTCGGAGGAAATATCAAATAATGGCTATTAAAGTAGGCATCAATGGCTTTGGCCGCATCGGCAGAGCCGTCATAAGAACCTGGCTCGGCGATAAGGACATCGACCTCGTCGCAGTTAACGATCTAACAGACACCAAAACACTAGCTCACCTTTTAAAGTACGATTCGGTGATGGGGAATCTCGACAACGAAATTTCATCTACGGAAGATTCTATCACTGTAGACGGTGATACATTTCGCGTGTTCTCGGAAAAAGATCCTTCATTGATCCCCTGGGATGCAGTTGGTGCGGACATCGTCATCGAATCGACCGGAAGATTCACGAATGCTGCCGATGCAGGTAAACATCTTCGTGGCAGCGTTAAAAAGGTCATAATCTCGGCTCCGGCTAAGGGTGAGGACGTAACGATAGTTCTTGGCGTCAACGAAGAAATGTATGATCCTTCGAATCACCACATTATTTCAAATGCGTCCTGCACGACTAATTGCCTCGCACCAGTAGCTAAGGTTATCCACGAAACATATGGGATCAAGAATGCCTTGATGAATACGATCCATAGCTACACCAACGATCAGCAGCTGTTGGACCTTCCGCACAAGGATCTGCGCAGGGCTCGTGCTGCGGCCTTGTCGATGATACCTACGTCGACCGGCGCAGCAAAAGCAGTTGCTCTTGTGATCCCTGAGTTAAAAGGTAAATTTGATGGTATTTCGGTTCGTGTACCTACGCCGAATGTTTCGCTCGTTGACGTTGTGATGAATGTCGAGAAAGAAACCTCAACCGAGGACGTAAATTCCGTACTAAAGGCCGCCGCAAACGGTGCCCTGAAGGGGATTTTAGCCTTCTCTGAGGAACCACTGGTTTCGATCGACTTCAAAGGAAATTCAAACTCCTCGATCGTCGATTCAGAAAACACTAAGGTGATCGGTGGTACGTGTATAAAGATCTTGTCGTGGTACGACAACGAATGGGGCTATTCATGCCGTGTTCGGGACCTCGTCAAGTATGTAGCTGCCAAGGGTTTGTAATTATCCCCCTTTGAAGCATTTTTTGTTCGAACGACTTGTAACAACCAAGGAGGTTTTATGAAAACTTTAAGGATAGGTTTTGTTTTATCAGGAATATTGCTAGTCAGCAGTGTTGCCTTTGGACAGGGTTGGGGAAACGCTCCTGTGATCGTGTATGACTTGGCAAACGGCGGAGGCAGGAGCCAGAATCTAAACGTTGGTGAACATCGTAATGACCGTGGACAGCTTGGGACCATCGGCAACGACCGAGCATCTTCGGTCTTTGTGTCGGCTGGATATCAAGTCAGACTTTGCGATTCGGAAAGAAATAACGGATCAGGTCGCTGTGAAGAATTTGGCGAAGGCTATCACAACTTGCGATACAGCAACAGCGCGTCTTACATCAGCGTCACTGGCGGAGGCGGCTCTGGTGGTGGCTGGGGCGGTGGCGGCGGAACCGGGATCGGCGGTCGTGGTGTAACCGTTTACGATGACCGGGATTATCGCGGTGCTCAGCAGAGTTTCGGGCCTGGCCGATATTCAAACAGTGCTGGACAGCTCGGAAGTATTCGAAATGATGAAGCATCATCCGTCGTGGTTGAGCGCGGTTTCCGAGTCCGTTTCTGTGAAAGCGAAGGAAGCGGCAATGGATCAGGAAAATGTGACGAGTACGGTGAAGGCCGCTACAATTTGCGTCTGAATGATGAAGCGTCCTTTATCGAAGTTCAGCGTACAGGTGGTTGGGGCGGCGGTTCCGGCGGTGGTTGGGGCGGC
>JBGSQW010000092.1:0-35435 GCA_041737885.1 Pyrinomonadaceae bacterium
ACGAGCATAGCTGACCGCTTTGAGAGCGGCATTTGCGGCAAATGTCACACCGGTTTCCTCGACCTCCGCAATTTCCGACAGGTCTTTCAGGCTGATCAGTTCAAGATCGGACCCGGATAGAAGGCCGCGGAGCTCCGTGACCTTGCCGGCATTGTTGGTTGCTATTAGAAGTTTGCGGCTCATAGATCGCTTGTCGGTATGCAATAAGGAAGTCGTGTAAAACTTTTTTTATTGCCAATATGCCCCATAAAAGGTATAAATGAGTTAGCGGTTTCCCCGCCGTATCCTGTCGTTCTCTGCTCCAAAAAAGGAAATCCCCGTTTTGTCAGCTGTGTTTGTTGAAGATCAAGTGGACGTACGCTCAGAAAATGATACCCATGAAGCCATCGGCTCGCGGGGCGTTTCGGCGTTTGCCAATGATCGGATAGCGGACGAACTCGGCATCTGGCTATCAGGTATCGAAAGTTTTCTGTCCTCGGGGCACCAATCGTTTGCTGACCAAAAAGATGCAAAACAGGCTCTGGATGCGTCGAGAGAATTTCGTCTCGTCCATTCCGCTTTGCAGCGATGTTCGCTGCTAAATGCCCGGCTGCTCCACGCGGAACGCGGCGATGAGCGGTTCGGCGATCTGCGAGAGCTTTCCGCAATGCTTCGCGAATTGCTGCTGCTGTCAGAAGGCCTGCTCAATTCTAACGCTTTAAGTTCCGGCGAATGGAGATCGTGGACCAAGCTGGTCACTTTGCGATCTCGCGAGACAAAAGCTTTCTCAAAACTGATACGGGCGGCGGAGGAACGAGGACGAGGCGAATTGCCCGACATACTGCTCGATATCTCGCGAAATACAGGCTTTCTCAGTTCTGACCATGCCGAACTAGCACTCGTGCTGCCGAGGTTCGGCATAATACTCAAATGGCTTAGCGTTGTCGGCCGAATGCTCGAGGCTGATGAGCCGCTTAAACCTGCATTGCTGGTCTTTTCACGCATAAATGAACAGATAGTCGAGCTTACAAGCTATATCAATAATCGCCTAGAACGTTTTCCTAACGAAGAGGCCGAGCTGTTTTCGACTCTCGACGCGGCATCTTACACGGCGTCGATCGAGTTGAAAAAGGTTTACTCACAAGAGCTTTCCGGCATCGCCCGTATGCGGCCATCACCTTCGATCTACGCCCGTATGGAAACGGCGCATTCGCTCTTGAAAGAAGGCTTTCAGCAGATTCTCGCCGGGTTTGCCCGGCTGGTCGATCCCGAGATCGATATTTTTGAACTGTTTCCAACCTTTCATATCAAACTCGAACAATCGATCGCTCTCCGCCGCGAGTTGTGGGACACCGTTAAGGTTGTCCAGGCCGCTGAGGCTAACCCGGAGAAAGCTCAGATCGATAAAATGCAGAAAGAGCTTCGCGAGTTTATGAAGGGAAGTGTCAAATTCCTCTTCTACAAGGACACCGAAACCGTCGAGCGATTTATCGAAGAGATCCTCATCACAACTCAAAATAAAGACCTCGTTCCCATCCTGCACCGGTTCGGGGCATATCTCGAGACTCTCTTCGGCCAGGTGAATCTGCGGGCCGTGCTCGAAAAATATCCATTCGATCCGAACGGCGACTAGGTCACTGCGACCTTAGCGTTCCCAGCGGTTTGCGGAACAGCACGTCGAAACTCGCCGCGACACCGACCAACATCACGAGAAAGGCCGTTATCAGCACACCCATGACCGCGATCAGCGGGTCAAATTCCCAATCGATCCGCATCAAATATTTTGACACCACAAACGACAGGATGACACCGAAACTACTGGCGATTAGCCCGGCTAGCAGCCCGAGCAAGCCGTATTCGGCAAATAGTATTGTCGCTAACGTACGCCGTCTCGCCCCGAGTGTTTTCAATATCGCGTTCTCGTAGATCCGCTGTGATTTGGTCAGAGCGACCGAGCCGATCAGGATAAGAATGCCGCTGAGCAACACGAAGCTGCCGACAAACGATATCGCGATCACAAAATTATTGACCAGGCGATTGACCGCGTCGATGATATCCGCGACGTCGAAGATCTGGACGTTTGGAAACTTATCCAGGATCTCACGCTGCAATCGCTGGCGTTCTGTCGCCGGAACGTGATCGAGCGTCGTGACTGCAAAGCTCTGTGGTGCCTTTTCTAGCGAACCCGGCTTAAACACGAAGACAAACGCCGTACGGGCATTTCTGACATCGATCCTTCGAATATTCGAGACGAGGGCAGTGATCTTGCGGCCTGATATGTCGAACGTGATCGAATCGCCCGGCAAGATCTTTAGCCGTTCCGCCATTCCCTCTTCAACCGACACCTCGGGCAGGTCTGTGTCCTGGCCCGGTTTCCACCATTCGCCGTCGATGACCGTCTCATTCTCCTCAAATCTCTCGCGGTACGTGATGGCAAATTCGCGCCCGATCTGGCCTTGCTGCTGTCTGACCTCACGCTGCTGATAGTCGATCGGAGCTCCGTTTACAAATGAGATGCGGGCTCGCACCGTAGGTGTTTGTTCGGGGCTTTCGCCCGTGCGTTCCTGGATCGTTCGAGCCAACTCGGCGATCTGGCTTTTTTGGATATCGACGAAGATCAGGCTTGGGAGCCGGCGATTTCGTGAGAAATCGAATTCCCGGACAAGGTTGGCCTGCATTATCTGAACCGTTATCACCACAAACGCCCCGAGCCCGACGGCGAGCAAGATGATGCGTGTCTGATTGCCGGGACGATAAAGCGAATTGACCGCCTGCCGCAGCGGAAATGATCCAAAACTCCTTAACCGTTTTAGCAGCAGCGTAAGCACGGTGGCCGATGCATAGAGAACCAGGCCCGTCGCGGCGAGGCCGCCGAGGAAAAATGCTCCTACACGCAGCGATCCGGCCTGCCAGACTGCGAGGCCGAGCAAGCCTATGAGGCAAACGACGCCGAATGACCATTTGGTCCAATCGAGCTTTGAAATGTTGACGTTATTCTCGTCCCGCAGCAGTAGTTTGGGTTTGATCGTCCTTATCTGAAGCAGCGGCAGGGCAGAGAACAGCAGCGAGATGAGAACGCCCAAGATGACGCCCTGAACTGCGGTCGAAAAACTCACGGCGTAGCTCATAGCTGCGGGCAGTGCATCGACGAATCGCCATTTGGCGATCAGCAGGCCTCCCTGAGCGAGGACCACGCCAAAGATGCTGCCCACGATGCCAAGCGTCAGGATCTGGAGCAGGTAAACGGTTATGATCCTTGTTCCGCCCGCCCCTAGGCATTTTAGAACGGCAACGGTCTTTCGTTTTTGCTCGACAAAGGCACGGGCAACATTCCAAACCCCGACACCGCCGAGCACGAGGATAAGCAGGCCTGTCAGCGCCAGGTAGTTCTCGGTTCGCTCAAATTGCTCGCTGAGATTCTCCTGCTGTTCACGATACGAATTTACCTGCACCGTGGTGCCCTTTAGGGCTTCTCTAAGCTGCCGGACAAGCTCTGTCGGGTTTTCGGCGGTCCGATACAAAATTCTACGCCTGATGCGGCTCGCGGTTCGGGTAATACCGGCGTCATCAAATGCTTTTTTCTCGACGAAAATGCGTGAGCCGAGACGAAATCCGCTTGAGCCGCCGGGTTCCTCGTCAAACGAAGCCCGTATCTCAAATTCGCTCTCGCCGATCTTAAGTTTGTCGCCGATCTTTACGTTTAGTTCCTCAAGCAGGATTCGGGCGACGACCGCTCCGTTATTCTCAAGCAGCTTGAAATCGAACGGGTCACCATTTGAGAGCGAGAAGGTGCCGACCAGCGGAAACGGAGGTTCGACGCCTTTTAGCTCGATGAATTCCAGCGATGGATTGGCAGGATCCACCGGACGTGCCATCGACGATGTCGTGATCGTCTCGTTGCGTGCCTCGACCGAGGGAAATGTGCTTATAACAGCCTCGACCTTGGAAATGTCGGTCGGCGAAAAATCATTGGTCGATGTGACTTCGAGATCGGCGGTCATCAGGGCACGGGCATCGTTGCCGACGACCTTGGTCAGATTCTGGATCAGCGAACGGAGAGCGACGACCGACCCGACCCCGAGAGCGATACAAAGAAAAAAGAACAGCAGCCGCTGCCAGGATGAGCGGATCTCGCGTCGGGTTAGATTAAAGATGAATTTCATCGTTTCGCCTGCTCGACCTCTTACCAGATCAGGTCTGTCCCAAAATATTGAGTTTGTCCCATGCGGGACAGATCCGGGACAGCGTTGGAACGCCGTAAACTATTCATAACAAACGGGTTGTATTGAATCTTCCTCGGTGTCGCACTGTCCCACGTAAATAAATTCAAACGGCGTGGGACAAACGCTCGTTTTGAGCCTTTTTCGATCGGACGGAGAGTTGCCGTCGCCCGGAAAGCCCGTAAACACTGATATTCGTATGTCTGCAATTCAAGTTTCATAAACTAAGCGTTGCAAGGATAGCACAAAATTGCATAAAAGGCCAAGAAATATTTTCGAGTGTCCATCAAGTGTTACCGTCGATACGCTCGATGACATCAGGCTGCGGGCCCTCGAAATTCTGATATTCCTTGCGATCCTTGTCAGTGAACTCGACAATTAATTCGAGGTGCGAACAATTAAGACAAGCGTAAGCTGCGACCTTCCGGCTGCCGGCACCAAAGATCTGTTTAAAGAACGATCTGCCCGCCGAGAGAAAAGCTATTCCGCTGCCGCCGCCTGATTCCATAAGCGAACCGTCGACCACCGCGGTTGCACCGCAGTTTACGCATACCTTGGCTTCGACATTCTTATCTTTCTTGGTAAATAGCTGCATTTCCTTCTCCTATAAGATCTCATCAGTTACCAGCCTGCCGTCGGCGAGGACGATCTGGCGTTGGGCTTTGGCGGCAAGTGCAGGATCGTGCGTGACGAGGACCAGCGTGACGTCATTTTTAGCGTGAAGGTCCTTCATCAGGTCAAAGATATGCTGGCCGTTCTTTGAGTCGAGATTCCCGGTCGGCTCGTCGGCGAGCAGGATCTTGGGCGAATTAGCAAAAGCACGGGCGATGGCTATTCGCTGCTGTTCGCCGCCTGAAAGTTCGGCGGGGTAATGATGTCCGCGATTGGTCAGATCGACCTGGTCGAGCAAGGCCGAGGCACGCTCGCGTACATTCGGCAGGCCGAGGATCTCCATCGGGATGAGGATATTTTCGTACGCGGTCAGGCTGGGGATTAGGTGAAACGACTGAAAGATAAAGCCGATCTTTTCACTTCGGATCTTGGCGAGGCCGTCCTCGGTCATGGCTGTCACTTCGTCATCGTCAATGAAAATATGCCCGGAACTTGGTGCGTCGAGCCCGGCGATTAGCCCGAGCAATGTCGATTTCCCGCTGCCTGATGCGCCGGTTACGGCGACAAATTCACCATCCGGAATGTCGAACGAGACATCATTGAGAATGGTCAGGTCCTCAGTGCCGGAACGGACAGTTTTAATAACATTCTTGAGCTGGATCATAGAATTGCGGAAGCCTGCACGAAGTAAGGGCTCCTCTGATATCGAAATTGGTCGGTTCTATTCTAGCCGTCCCGGTTGATCTACATCTATCTACATCTGTGCTACTCCAGAGAGCCCTTACTTCGTGCGGGCTTCTGCACGTGCTGGCATATGCAAATTACCTGTCCTCATCTTAGCTTGCTAAAAATACTCGAACAAGTTCCAATAAATTTTGCATCAAAACTGGTTAGTGGTTCGTAAAAGCAAACTATCATGCGTTCTGTAATGCGAAATTTATTGGTTATTAGTTTCAGCTTTTTGCTGGCGTTCGGCTATGGTTGTGCGGCGGCCAAGCCCGGACAGAACTCGGGCGAGCGGCGGGCGAGGACGGTTTCGACTCCGGCAACGACCAACGACCGGCCAAAGATCATTGCCTTTGGCGATAGCCTGACAGCGGGTTTTGGCCTGGCCGAAAAGGAATCGTATCCATATCTGCTTCAGGAAAAGATCAACGCCGACGGTTTTAACTATGAGGTCGTGAACGCGGGTGTTTCCGGTGACACGAGCCTGGGCGGGCTGGAGCGGGCAGATTGGGTCCTGGAGCAGGAAAATGCAAAGATCCTGATACTTGAGCTAGGAGCGAATGACCTGTTGCGTGGCGTTCCAGTCGCCCGGATGAAGGAGAATCTGGATAAGATCATTCGTAAAGCCAAGGCGAAGAACATCACGGTTTTGCTCTGCGGCATGCTCGCTCCGCCGACAATGGGAGCACAATATCAGCGAGATTACACCGCCGCATTCCCCGATCTTGCGGCCGAACACAAGGTTGAGTTTCTTCCCTTCCTGCTGGATAACGTCGCGACCGTGAAAGAACTGAATCAGGCAGACGGAATCCACCCAAATGCGGAGGGTGAAAAGATAATGACGGAGAATGTTTATCGAGCCCTGAAGCCGCTTCTTAGCGAACGAATCCGATAATAAGATCGGATCGAAAAAGACTCTGATGAAAAAGTATTCTGTTTGTATTCTGGCGATCGCTGCGATCGCTGTTATTGGGAATATGTCCGTCTCCGGACAGTCAGCCTATGTGCGCCCGGATGCTGAAAAGCGTTTCAAACGATATGCCAGCGACACCGTCGGCCCTTTTGCGTGGGTAGGAATTGCTGCAGCATCGGGCGTTTCGACCGCTGCCAACGAGCCGGAAGAATGGGGCAAATCGGCGAAGGGATTCGGCAAGCGTGTCGCATCGAATTTTGGCCGCAGGGTGATCCGGAACACTGTAACATATGGTCTGGACGAAGCGTTAAAACTCGACAGCAACTTCTACCGCAGCGAAAAACGCGGTTTTGGGAACCTGGTAAAAAATGCCCTGATATCTCCGATCACCGCACGAAAGCCTGATGGAAAGAGGACGATCGGCATTCCGCGGCTCGTCGGCACATATACGGCCGGTGTCATTTCAAGCGAAGCATGGTATCCGGAGCGCTACAACTGGAAGGACGGCCTGCGAAGCGGTACGATCACGCTCGGTACTAACGCACTCTTCAATCTTGTAAAAGAGTTCATAAAACGCTAGTGATCGAACGGGTGATGAAATGCCCCGAGGAATAACACCAATGGTCATCATGCCATCGCTCGGCAAGGGAATCCGATAATCGAAGGAGCTCGAAATTGATCTCGGGACTAAAGATGTCTCGGTTCGGGGGGCTTTTCACTCGCCTGTTTGCAGCCTCCTAACATCGAGGGCTTGGTATTCTGCTCAGTTCGCGTTCTCTTAGCGATCATAGCCGTCCTGCTCCAGCTGGAGAAAGTTGTGCAATTACCTTTGACCGCAAGATCTAGTTTGTTTCGAGAGTCATTTTTGCTTGCGTTGGATTCGATCCGCGGCAATGGCACGCACTCAGCTTTAACCGTTGTGGGGATCGTAGTTGGAGTAGCCGTCGTGGTTATAGTCGCGACTTTGCTGCAGGGAGCTCAAACATTCGTCGTGGCCGCGACGGCGGGATTTGCTCCTGACGTGCTTCGGGTCGAAAAAGCATCGTTTCAGGATTTTGGTTCCGACGGGCAGGCGTTCGTTGAGGCTCAAGCAAAGCGGCCCGATATTTTCATTGAAGATCTTGAATTCCTGAACGAACGGCTCGGCGAAAAGATCGAATTTGGTGCTCAGGTTGATTCCTCTCTTCCGGCCCGCCGCAATGAAAAGACGTTGGTCGGCGTACTAGTTCAAGGTGTAACCCCGAATATCACAGAACTTTCGAATGTTGATATCGCCTACGGCCGTGGACTCACAGCTACAGATGACGAATATCGAAGTAACGTATGTGTGATAGGCCAGGACCTGGTCGATGAACTGTTCCCGACAACCGGAGCGATCGGTGCGGATATCCGCCTCGGGCAGGTTCGCTATCAGGTCGTCGGCGTCGCATCGCCGCGCGGCTCGTCTTTTGGTTCCTCTCAGGACGGGTTCGTTCAGATCCGGCTGGGCACGTTTGCGCGTGTCTTTGGAGCCAGGTCGCGATCCATTGCCATACTCGCCAAGGCTAGAGATAAAGATGAACTTTCGCTGAACGACGTCGAGGAGCAGGTTCGCGTGGCGATGCGGATCCGCCGCAAATTGATCGGGACAGATAAGGAAGATAATTTTAGTTTTGTGACAGCGAAAAGCGTTCAGGCATTTTCGGCGTCGTTGACCGGGCTTGTTGGAATGATAGTTTATCCTCTGACTGGCATATCTCTTTTCGTCGGCGGCATAGTCGTGATGAATATGATGCTGTCGTCCGTTACGGAAAGGACGAGGGAGATCGGGATACGAATGGCAGTCGGAGCTCGCCGCCGGGATGTCCTGATCCAGTTTTTGATCGAAACAACGACTTTAACGGTGATCGGCGGCGTTTTCGGCGTGGCGGTGGCAGCGGGCGTTGTTTCATTGCTCTCTTTTGCGACCGGGCTTTCGCTCGGAGTACCGCTTTGGGCGGTTGCGGCGGCGATCGGAGTTTCCTGCGTCGTTGGGATATTCTTTGGGGCTATTCCTGCGAGACAGGCCGCACGCCTCGATCCGATCGAGGCGTTGCGGTCAGAGTAGTAGGGCCAGCGATACTATGTGAACATTCAGAGCATAAAAGATACGTGGCTGACCGTTCTGGACTCGATCCGGAACAATAAACTGCGCTCAGGGCTGACTCTCACCGGCGTAATTGTCGGCACGGCCGTGGTAGCGCTGGTGGGTGCGGTTCTCACCGGGCTGTCGCAACGAGTTCAGGAAGTCTCGGACAAAAGCTCGCCGAACGTGATCTATTTTACGAAGCAGCCGAGGATCGGGCCATCGCTCCAGCAATTAACGGCTGAGGAGCGTCAGCGGAAGGACTTTACGCTCAACGATGCGATCGCAGTTGCCGAACTCGAATCCCCCCAAGCCGTTTCACCTCAAAAGGTTCGAGGCAGTTACGGCCCTTCGGCAGATATACCCAAAGTTACTGCTCGTTCACGCGAGGGTATAAATCCTTTAATACTGGGCGTGTGGGAAAACTACCCTCAGGTAATAAACGTGCCGCTCGAAAACGGGCGTTTCTTTACTGAAACTGAGCGACGCGGGCGTGCTTCGGTGGCCGTCATCGGCTATGGGATCGCTAAACAGATCTTCGAAGACATAGATCCGGTTGGCGAGGACGTAAAGATCGACGGGAAGCTTTTTCGTGTGGTCGGCGTACTTGGGCGTTCGACTGGAGAAGGCGTAATTGGAAGCGACGAACTGGATGAACGGACGGTGTACATTCCATACGAGACCTCGATGAAATTCTACCCGGAGATAGAAGAGACGCTGATCGCGGTTAGAGCACCAAACGGAAAGGTTGATGAGGTTACGGACGAAGTTACCTATCTGCTTCGAAAACGGCGCGGGCTCAAGTCATCGGACGAGAACAATTTTGGCGTGAACCGGTCAGAGCAGGTTTTTGAGCTGGTCAATGATGTGATCAATGGATTGGGCGTTATAGTGGTTCCGATCGCATTGGCGAGTCTGTTTGTCGGCGGAGTAGGCGTTACGAATATTATGTTCGTCTCCGTCAAAGAACGAACGCAGGAGATCGGGATCCGTCGAGCTCTCGGTGCGACTCGTGGCGTGATCCTGAGACAGTTTCTGGTTGAAGCGATCGCGCTTACCAGCCTCGGCGGGCTGGTCGGGATCGCGGTCGGGCTTATCCTAGCTTTTGCCGTTAGAACTATAATTAGTTTTCCGGCTGCCGTCCCTTTCTGGGCTCTCGCGGCAGGATTTGGAGCGTCGGTAGTGGTAGGCTTGATAGCGGGGATCTATCCGGCCCTTCAAGCGTCAAGGCTCGACCCTGTCGAAGCTATGCGTCGAGTATGACGCACAATAACTATGAACGTAACCCATCTCGAATGTGCCCTGTGCGGGCTGCGTCACGAGGCCAATGTGCTTCAGAATCTCTGTCGTGAATGCGGAAAACCTCTGCTCGTTCGCTACGATCTGGAAAGAGCGGCTCAAACTTTGACCAAGGAAGCGTTGAAGACGCGTGAATCCTCGCTGTGGCGTTATCGCGAGGTTTTGCCGGTCGAACGTGCTGAGAACATCGTCTCGCTCGGCGAAGGCTGGACGCCACTTTTTAAGACCGATGCCCTCGCTTCTAAACTGCAGATCAAACTCGAACTTTATATCAAAGACGAAGGGCAAAATCCGACGCAGAGCTTTAAGGCTCGCGGGATGACGGCGGCGATATCGATGGCGAAGGAGCTTGGCGTAAAAAAAGCGGCGGTTCCGTCGGCCGGGAATGCGGCCGGAGCGCTCGCAGCTTATGCAGCAAAGGCCGGGATTGAGGCAAATATTTTCATGCCGGCTGACACGCCGAAAGCAAACATTGTCGAATGCGAGCAAACCGGAGCGAATGTGACGCTAGTCGATGGCCTCATCACCGATTGCGGTGCTATCGTGGCAAAGCGTAAGGAAGCGGAAGGCTGGTTTGATGTTTCCACGCTCAAAGAGCCGTATCGCGTCGAGGGAAAAAAGACGATGGGTTATGAGATCGCCGAGCAGATGGATTGGACTTTGCCGGACGTTATTATGTATCCAACGGGCGGCGGCACTGGCTTGATCGGTATGTGGAAGGCGTTCGACGAGATGGAGCAGATGGGCTGGATCGGCTCGAAGCGTCCGCGAATGGTCTCGGTCCAGTCAGACACATGTGCTCCGATCGTCCGTGCGTTTGAGAAAGGTGAACGTTTTGCTGATGAATTTGAGAACGCCGCGACCGTCGCGTCCGGGCTTCGTGTGCCTAAAGCGATCGGCGATTTTCTGATCCTCGACGCGGTTCGGGCGTCGAATGGAACCGCTATTTCGGTGACCGATGCGGAACTCGTCGCGGCAGTGCGTGAGATAGGAGCGGCGGAGGGTATTTTTACCGCTCCCGAGGGGGCAGCATGTCTGCCGGCCCTGCGTAAACTGATCGCGAATGGCTCAATCACTGCGGGCGAATCCGTAGTGATATTCAATACTGGTGCGGGCGTTAAGTACCTCGAAGCATTTGAATAAGTGCAGGGTAAAATAAAACCCGGAATTTAAGTAAATGCGACTAAAGCATCGGGTATTTTCGCCGATAAGGATAGAGCAGACCTTTCTCTCTCGCGTAGGAGAGGTTTCCTTCCCCTATCCCGATTATGCTAAACAGTGTCGACCTGCAGTTTTTTTCGATCGAGAATTTGGTTAAGACCGGCTTGCCGCCGCTTCCCTCGAGTATTGTCCGCCTGACGAATCTGCTAAATGATTTTAGCGTTTCTCAGCATAAGATCGCCGATGCGATCAGCCTCGATCCTGTGATCTCTTCGCGGATCTTAAGCCTCGCTAATTCGCCTATCTACGCACTTCACGGCACGATAACCAACCTGACAGAGGCGGTAACCGTCGTCGGCAACAACGCGATATCTGAGCAGCTGTTGGTTTGCGGCGTCAGCGATGCATTTGGCAGAAAGATATTAGATTCGCCGACTGGGCGAACGATCTGGATCCATTCCCTGGCAACGGCCTTGACCGCCAGCGGCATCTGCCGCTCGGCAAAAATGCGCGGCGCTGACGAGGCGTTCAGCTGCGGCCTGCTGCATGATGTCGGAAAACTGATCCTTCTCAGAGCCGACGCCCCGTTCTACTCCGATCTGATAAAGAGCGGTGAAGAGGTCGGGGATATTTCGGTGATCGAGCGGCAGGTATTCGGCTGGGATCACGCTGATCTGGGAGCCGCCGCCGGGATCGCGTGGAAATTGCCGGGCCCGGTATGCCATATGATCCGCTATCATCATCAACCGTGGAAAACCACCGCCGGCGTGGCTTTGGCACACATACTTCAAACGGCCGATCAGTTTGTTAAGGGACGCATTGCCTTTGACGACCCGGCAGAATTCTTTGCTGATGCCAAGCTAAGAAAGTTTGGACTCGGCGAGGTTGAGTTCGACGATATCTGGGATGACGTGACGATAAGGCTTAGCGAGATGACCGATCCGGGACACTAAACTCGTGAATCTGTAATCAGCCACCAAACGAAATAGGCTCTTGATCAATTTGGTCGGGAGCCTTTTTTAATATGGATCTAAACGGAAAGACCTGTCTCGTATTCGGTGCAGGACGAGGTATCGGAAAGCGTGTCGCGGAGCTTTTTTCTAATGCGGGAGCAAATCTGGTAATTAGTTCGAGAACCGGATCGGAACTTCTCGAACTCGAATATCAGCTTAACGCCGAGGGGAACACGAATGTCCTTGCAATGGCAGCGGATGCCGCGGAACGGGAGCAGGTTGACGCGGTCGTAAATGGTGCGATAGATAGATTTAGCTCGGTCGATTATCTCGTACACGCAACCGGCCTCGGCATTCTAAAGCCATTTGGCGAGCTGACATCGGCCGATCTCAACAATTTGCTCAACGCCAATCTTCGTTCTGCATTTAATGTTCTTCAGGCGGTTCTGCCGCACATGAGCGAGCAGAAATTCGGACGTGTCGTTGCCTTTCCAGGCATACTTGGCAAGGCCCCGATGATGCAGGCGGCGGGATATTGTGCAGCAAAATATGCCCTGACCGGCATGGTCAAATGCCTGGCTCAGGAATACAAGCGTTTTGGCATACGATTTAGCCTGATGCATCTGGGCGGGGTTGATTCGAGCTTCTGGGACGATGTGACCATGCGCGTCGATCGCACTAAAATGCTGACCGTGGATGCGGCAGCGAATGCGGCATTTTTCGCCGCGACACAGCAGGGCGAAGGAGTGATGGCCGAGGTCGTACTGATGCCGGAATCGCATCAACTTGTCTAAGAAATTGGCTAAGCTTTTTTATTTTGCTAAGATTCGCCATTGGCTATAGGGGCCAGTTGGAGTTTCGCTCGTGAATAGTCTTGTCTTCTCAAATATGCTTCATCGACCGGCTCGTACGGCGGTGAGCGTCATTGGTATCGGCATCGGCATCCTGCTGATCGTTTTTACCGTCGGCCTCGCCAACGGCAGCCTGCGCGAACGGGCTGAACGTGATAAGAATGTCGGGGCCGAGATCCAGTTCATGGCCGCCGGAAGCTGGGGAATGAGCGGTACTGAGCTGAGATTACCGCTTCAGACGAGGGCTGAGCTTGAAAAGATCGAAGGCGTTGCTACCGCTGTTCCGCTGGCTCAAAAGAGTATTCCTGCGACCGACGGATTGACTGGGAGCCGTTTGCTGGATGGTGTGAATTTTGACGAATACGCATCAATGGCGGGCCTGCAGATCGTTCAGGGGCGAAAGTTCACGGACGGATCGGATGAGATGATGTCTGATTCGGCCTGGCTCGAACGTCGTAAGATGAAGATCGGTGATAAGTTTCAGATCTACGAGCGGGATTTCACTGTGGTAGGCACCTATGAGCCAAGCGCCGGGGCACGAATAAAGATACCGCTTTCGACAATGCAGACGCAGCTCGGCGCCGAGGGGAAAACATCGGCCTTTCTCATCAAACTCAAGCCCGGCTACACGGCTGATGCCGTCGGAACGAGCCTTTCTGAAAAGCTTCCCGGCAATCAAATACTTCGCACCAGCGAGCTAGAAGAGCTTTACATGCAGGGCGTACCGGCATTGAATGTGTTTCTAGACGTTGTGATCGGCGTTGCCGCAGCGATCAGCGGCCTGATCATTTTGTTGACGATGTATACGACCGTGACCGAGCGAACACGGCAGATCGGCGTTCTGAAATCGCTGGGGATGTCCAATTTGAGCATCGGATGGACGATCATTCAGGAAGCGATGCTGATCAGCTTTGGCGGAGTTGTTTTTGGTGTAGCCGCGACCTATTTACTGAAGTTTGTCCTCGGTAAATGGACAACATTGACCGTGGCGATCGATCCACAAGTAGTCTTGTCGATCGTCGTTATCGGCGTTCTCAGCGGCATCGTCGGTGCTTTGTATCCCGGGCTGCGAGCTGCTCGCCTGGACGCCGTCGAAGCGTTGAACTACGACTAGTTCTGAGCGATCAGGCGTATCGCCGCGACATCTTCGGCAGTAAGGTGATAGATCCGAACGGCGGTTATACCATTGAGTTTTATCTCGACCGGAATAGTGTTCGATCCCCTAAGATACTCGATATATCTCGAATTGCTGAAATATCTTCTTCCCTCAGCCAAAACGATAACATCCCCAACCGAAAGTTCTGAGACCCTTGATCTGTCCGATAGTGACACGAATTTCAGATCGCTGCGCCCCGCCTTCTGTGCATAGTATTCGAAAACGGCGGGCGTTTCACAGGCAACAACGGCATTCTGGCTGACGACCGCAGCGACAGCATCACGAGATGCAGCATCATAAAACTCGTCGTGCGGAAAATAGCTGCCGGCGGCGGCATTTCCGCCACCGAGAGTATTGGTGAAAAGTCGAAAGTGCGGCGTGGCTGAGAGCGAATTAGAAAATTGAGTGCCGATAACCACGAGTAGGATCAAAGCTTGAAAAACACCGGCTAGTTTTGGATCTGCGATGTATTTGGCCGAGATCCATTTCACCGCAAAATAGAATCCGACGGCTGCCGTGATCAGCAGGAGCGGCTCGACGAAGGTGAAATAGCGTGTGAATTTGCCGCCAAGAAACGTGAACGGCATAAACCACATGAATGCCCAGAAAAATATCAGAAAGCGTCCGTCCCCGAGCCTTCGCCGAAACATCAGTGGCAAGCCGATGATGCCGAGAATAAGTATCGGAAGCGACGTTTTTACCGCGATGAAAACATAGTAGAACGTCCACGGAACGCCGGAAAGCCAGGCCGTAAGCTTGTTTGGGTAGAGCGAGCCCCAAAATTCATAGCTGTCATGGCCGATGCGGTTCTCGGTCGAGAATTTGACCATTTCCCGCCACGTGTCGGGCAAGAGGATCGTTGGATTGAGGACAACAAAGGCGAGGCCCATTATCACAAAGAACTTTAGCCAGCGTGCCGGCTCCATTCGCCATTTTGTCGCCGGAATATACTGAAAGATGATGTAATAGGCTCCGACGATCGAGAGCAGGTGCGGGTAATATTTTGACGCCATGAGCCCCGCGAAACTGGCGGCGGCGGCCCACGCATACCACGTCCACTTAGGATCGTCCCGTTCCGCCGAGGTCTGACCGCGCACCCAAAAGAACATCGTTAGAAGAAAGAAAAACAGTAGAAGGCTATCTTCCTTAGCGATCCTGTCAAAACCTATCGCCATCGGCTCGACGGTCCAGAATATGGCCGATACAAGCCCGATGCTTCTTCCAAAGAGTTCGCTGATGAGCAAAAAGATAAGCAGTGCCGTAAATGTTCCAAAAAGGGCGATGGGAAATCTGAGTGCGGCTTCGGCCGGGATGGTTGAGATCACACCGAGTTCATTTATCTTATCTGCGGCGGCGATGCTGGCGGTTTGCAGGCCTTTCATCAGAAACGGGTGTTCGCCATTTTTGCCTGAAAGACCGTTGGTCCTGTATTCTGCGACGGTTTCCAGCTTGTTGAGTTCGTCCTCGCCCAGACTCTCAGCACCGAGACCATTCATTCTCAAGCCCAGCCCGAGAAGCATAAAAACAGCGAGAATTAGCACCGCGGCGGTCTTTGTCCGGGCAAACAAGAGCTCGTCCGAGAATTTTTCCGGATGGGTTCCAGCGGTTGTTATGCTTAATATTTCAGGCAACTTTGTAGGTGTTCTCCGGCTGTGTATTAAATCTGTGGCAACTATTCATTCGCAGCTCTTCGCGCCAGCGGGTCGGTAAGATTGAAGGTTATCCGATTGGGTTTGGAAATGTCAAAAACCTCGTTTTCGTGGTATTCTTATAAGGTTTTTCGTTCGAATCGCTGATTAAGAGAGTTGTGTTGAAGATAATTGCAGGTTTGTTGTTCGGGGTTTGGCTGGTGCTGGTGCTGGCGGGAAAAGGCGGGTTTGTGCACTTGCTTTTGCTCAACGCCCTTGGCGTCGCGGCCGTGGAACTTATGACCATGTACCGCACCAGGCTGCAGGCCTAAAAATAGCATCAAACGTATCTCTTCCTAACCGCATCAAACACAACAATTGCGAAACAATTTGCTTCAGTAGATCAGTTTTGGTCTTGCGAAGGTAAAAGAGCACTCCGGTTATGAAACGGACAATCAATATCTCAAAAGGTCGTAATCTGCTTCGAATTCTGACGGTTTTCGCGGTGTCGTACACCATTTTTCTGTCGACGCTGCCGATCGCTGCTCAGCAACCGCTTACTCAGGAACCCGTTCCGGCAAATTCCAGTATCGATCGTGAGGAAAACTCCGGTTTTCGTGTGGAAAAGGTCAAGGTTGCGGGCGGTTCTGAACTCATCACGATACTCGCAAAACGCAGGTATATGGATGGCCCGATGCAGGGGCCGGTCGCGGACATTCCCTTGGTCAGCGTTCTGCGTGACACGCTGGGCGATGACATCCCGGAGAATGATCGCCTGAGGTACGTTTGGATGCTCACCTACACCAGGGCGACATTCACCCAAAAGCTTTCTGCGGTCGTCCCGTTTCTCTACGCTCGAACCACCAACAAAGACGAGATCGGTACTGATCCGCCGCCAGCGGTCATTGAGCTGAACGCCTCGCGTTCCAATATCTGGAACCAAGTGTTTTGGGCTGTTTTTAAGCGACTCGTTTTCGACGACATCGGCGTCGGCGTCAAGGCCTCAACCCTTCAGTATCGTCAGAACAAGGCTGACTATCGTCGAACAGGTATCGCCGCTGCGGCTGCGGTTCTCTCGCTTTATCAGGAGACAACTGGCGACAAGGTGCTCTCAGAGCGGGAATTAAAAGACATACAAGCCCGCCTCTTCCTGACCGAGAAATCTCTTGGCTGGATGATGCAGAGCGAGAATCTGGAGCGCGTTTATAACAAGGAAACGGAAACAACACGAGACTATCGCGGCCACAACTGGGAATTGCTTCGGCAATACTCCGAGGCTCAGGGGCTGTATTTCGAACCGCTTGAGATGGAGGACGGGTCTGCGAGGCACGCCATTGTTTGGGTCGCCGCTTCTGATATACAGGCAAATAAAGGACGAAAGTTCGAGCGGCGGTTTTTGAATCTTAAAAATCCATGGACCGATAAGCAGCTTGCTAACTGGAAGGGGTATTCTGAAGTTCGCTGGTATGATGCCGAGGATCGCGAGGTCTCACCCGAAACACCGAACGCTCACCCGAAAACAATGATCCCGCTCGCTATCTATGGGCTTGACCATCCGAAGGTCCCGGCGATCCTGGTCGATTTTAGAGATAATTCGAATCCAAAATTTCGTGAGATGTCGCGTCGTGTTTTGAATGACCTAACGGGGAATGTTCTGTCGCTTTCGCGTTTTGGCGGATTGCCTTTCTTCCTGGGGCGTTTTGTTTACGACTTCGCGACCGGAAGGCGAGGGGCGGATCTGAATCAGGCCTCGCGGCTCAGATCGTACGCTCAGCTCAAGCTTCTGGTCGCATTAGATCAATTGCTCGATGCCGAGTTTAAGGACGAGATCGCTAATCGTGTCGAATCTGCCACGCTGAACCCGCTTCAGAACGATGCCGAATCTGAGGCTAAGATCGCCCGGGCACAGTACGAAAATCTTATCGCCTTTGCCGCGGATCCGAATGGATTGCCCAAGAAGGTAAGCAATGACCGGCGTGAGGAAATGTCAAAGCTCAAACATGGCGGCAAGACTCGCGCACTTTTCGCACTCGGGCACCTGTTTTCATTCGGCCTGTACACGCACAGGGAAAAAGAAACTCCGGAATTATTGGCACAGTTGGATGTCAGGCGGCAGCTGGATCATCACGAAAGATTTTTGCGCGAGGTCGCCTATGAGTCTGCTGATCCTGAGATCGACAATCGGCCGGACGAGATAAAACGCTCGCTGCTATACATATCGAATAACGGCTCAGCCGCAGGGGATAAAACGACCAAGGCTCTGGCCAAGCTCTTTGCCATCAGCAAGGACGATGATATTCAGACTCTCTGCCTGGCGGGGCTCTATCGCATAAATAGCTCAAACGCGAAGAAGCAATTGCTGGCAATATACGAGAACGGAAGACTCGACGACCGCTTGCGAAACCTCTCCTCTGAATACCTAAGACTGGCGCTGAAAGAGGGACAGAGGATCTCAGTTCGCGACGCGAGAACTATCTCCAACATAGCCGCAAACTAAAGCATTCCACGCCAGAAATCCGTAATGACGACCAGAATTGTAGCTAAGTACTTTGTCCTATTGACCTTGATCCTGACCGCCTTTGCCGAAGCAGGTTTTGGCCAGGCTGTTAAGCGTGTCGTGCTGGTCAAGATCGACGGTTTGCCGGCGCACTATGTCGATCGATTCGTACAGGAGCGTGATCCGGTAACAGGGCGGTCGATACTGCCGTGGTTTGAGGAGATCTTTTACAAGAAAGGAACTCGCGTGCCCAATTTCTACACTCGCGGAATGAGCTTGTCGGGTCCGTCGTGGGGACAATTGGACACCGGCCAACGGCTGCAGATCAAGGGAAATGTCGAGTACGACAGGTTTACCGGCAAGGCATACGATTACCTTAACTTCCTGCCTTACTACATCAATTACGGCCTGAACAAAAAGGTCGATATGCCGGCCACCGAGGTCATGGATCAACTTGAGATCCCGATCCTCGCGGACGCATTTGACTACGAAAATCGTTACACGAGCCAACAGCTTTATCAACGAGGAAATAACTGGGAAGTGTTGGAGAGCGGTTTTGTAAAGCTGTATCCCGGCGACACCAGAGATTTTGTTGACGAATGGACGATGGGGCTTAATTTTAGGAAGATCACGATCGATCAGGCGGAACGCGACATTCTCGGCAAACTGATCAAGCGGCCCGACATCGATTATTATGACTATTACGACGTGTCATTCGACCACGTTTCCCATCACAACAACGATACGGCCTCAAGACTCAATGCTTTGAAGGATCTTGATCGCCTGCTGGGGCGTTTTTGGGTCGCGATACAGTCGTCATCCAGGGCGGATGAGACGGCGTTGGTCCTCATATCCGATCACGGATTTAATTCAGACGAGAACATCTACAGCCAGGGCTTTAACCTCGTCAATCTTCTCGGGTCGCCAGCTGGCGGCGGGCACCACGTTGTTACAAAAAGACGGTTGATGCTCGACTATTCGATCAAGGGCTTATATCCACTCGTTCCGCTCATCAAGACGGCGTCGAAAGACTCGTTTTACCTGAAAGGGCAGAGCAGCGAATATCCAACTGCACTGCTCGATTTCGACGGCAATGAACGTTCATCTATTCATCTTCGGGACAGCGACCTAAACCAGCTTCATATCCTCTTAAAGGAACTTCGAAGCCGCAAAATGACGCCGGAAATGAGAAAGGCCGTTAACGAGGCTTTCTTCGACATTATCGATGAGCACAGAGCCGAATGGCAGCAAACACTCGACCAGCTTCGCTCTGAGCTCGACGCTCTCAATCGATGGACGATCTCGAACCAAAAGGCAGTTCCGGAAAAATTCACGCCGGACGAGATCGCAAAGGGAATCGACAAAGCAGTTCGTCGCGAAGCGGCATTGGTTACGGGAGCAGTTGAAACTGAAGCGGATTTCCGCAAATACGCAAATACTCTCAAGGCTCTTCTTGATCTGAAAAGAGAAGGTTTCGACGCTAAAAAGGTCAAGATCGAAGATGTTATAGCTCCGGGGGCGATGGGAGATTCCAACTCGCTTCATCATCTGCAAAACTACGTTGTCGGACTGTCCCGAGAAGGACTTGTGTTGAACGAGAAAAGGAAGCTCGACCTGGATCGGAGCTTTGTTCGCGTCGATTACTTTGATCTGCTGCTTCAACAGCGTGTCCGGAATAATGTTCAGAAAGGAGTGAGTAACCGGCCAATAGATTTTGTCGCGGTTCGGGTGCCGCTGGAATCCGTCATTGATGCAGTATCCACCGATCATCGACCGACTGAGGATCCTGTTTTTATATATGGCGGGCCCGAGAAACAAGGATTAGTGTTAACGCGATCGCACGACGATGGCACGCGTTACTATAAATATCTTCCCGTGGCGGGTTTGAGGGAGAATGCGGACGGGAAAACAAGCTTCCAGTCGAAGCCGTGGGACACAGGTTTTCCTCTCAGGTATCTTGAGGATGATAATTTTGGCGTGCCGGTTTCGGCCCGGGCGGCGTGGCTGGGCCAATGGCACACGGAGCAGGAATGGTTAGAGGCGATCCACAAGACTGAGTACTCAAATGCAATGCTCGGACTGAATGAACAACTCGACCGTCATCCCGTTTTCGATGCGGGCAAAGCCAACCTTACCGAGGATGAAAAGCTTATAAGGCGATTTCGCCAGCGTCAGCGGCATCTGGCTGAGTCGGATCTGTTGATCCTTGCAAATGATCACTGGAATTTTGACGTTCGCGGATTCAATCCGGGTGGCAATCACGGCTCGTTCTTTAGAGTATCGACAAACTCGACATTCATGATCGCCGGCGGAGCAAAGACGGGCATACCACGCGGTTTGGCCGTTGACAAGGCATATGACAGTTTGAGCTTTATGCCGACTCTTTTGAGATTGATGGGTAAGATCGATGACCAGAAGAAGCCAAACGATGAACTTGAGAGGCGCGGTTTTCGGCGGTTTCCTGGACGACTTATCACGGAATTGACCAATGCCGGGAAGTGATCAATCGTCAGCCTTGGCGATGTGCTTAGCACCGCGGGCTGAGGCACGCCATAGCAGGATCGTCAGGCCGATCGTGGTGGAAAAAAGGATCGCAACGCGTCTGACCAGAGCAAGCGAAACACCCGCTGCTACGGAATAACCGAGTATCTGCAGGATCACTCCGTTCCCGCCCTCATAAACACCGATCGTGCCCGGCACAAAGCTAAACACGACATTTATGACCTTGGTCAGGCTTTCGGTCACAAAGGCAGTCGATAGAAATACCTCAGTTCCAAGGAATTTCAGAGCAAGAAATACCTCCGCAACGCTCAGGACGTGCACGCCCATACTGATCGCGAAAACCTTAAAGAAGTCCGCCCGTCGATTGTGGTAGAACTGGAAAACATTGTTCTCGACTTCAAGTATCGAGCCCTGCCTTTTCATAATGAAGGCCGGAGCCCAGTTTCGGCGATCCAGGAGTTTTAAAATGGACGAGATAGGCGTTACGCGGAATCTGATCGCCAGGGCAAGGCCGACAAAGCCGATAACTGAGATGATAGCTATGAGTATCAAGGCGCTGGTCAGGTTAGCCTCGCCGCCGCCAAATAAGGTTACGAGCGTCGCCACACCCGCCAGGATAACGAGGATCACCGACAGGTAATAGAGAATATTATCAACGATCACCGCGGACGCTCCGTGCATTAGCGAAAGGTCTTTTTTCAGGAGAACCGCCTTGGTCGCATCACCTAGAAATGGACCGGCGAATGAGAAGAAGTTCACCGCCTCGCCGCCGAACCTGGCCGCTACGACGCTCCAGAAATTTATCGTTCGATGTTCTGAGGGAATCGCAAGATAAAGACTTGCGGCTCTGGAAATATGTCGCGAAATATTTAGGCCCAGAACAACAAAAAAGCCCCAACCCACAATGGAAAGCGAGTCAACGATCTTGTCGTATCCGATGCGGTAGATAACATACGTGAGCAACGCCAACCCTAATAAAAAGGTAATGGCGTGAACCCAGATCAGTATCCTTGTTTTAGTTGATTTTGATCTCGCTGCCGGTCTTTCGGTGGGCGTAAGGTCAGATTCGAACAAATTCTCGCTATGCATAAAACCCGTGTGAGCGAAACCGCGACAAGATATAGTATAGCGGTTTTGGTGTAGTTAACATAAGGATACGCCGCAAAAGATGCTTAACTCAGTCTGGAATAATACCGTTTATGTAACTTTATTAAAGGAGTTTCTATAAACGGACAGCTCAATATGGCAAATTTTCGCGTAAGAAATTTCGTTCTCTCGACCTGTGTGCTGGTTGCGACGATGCTTTTGGTGCAGGGGTTATCGGCTCAAAAGAGGTTTTATATCGCTCCGGATGATCACACCGATTATTTTTGGACCGCGGATGATGTCACCTATCGCCAATCGTTCCTGACAATGATCGATTATTACCTCAATAAAATGGACGCGACGCAGAATAATCCATCCGACACACAGATGAGGTGGCATTGCGACGGCAGCCTGTGGATGTGGGAATATGAGCGAAATCGTACGCCGCAGCAATTCCAACGATTTTTGTCTAGGGTACGGGACAATCACATGAGCGTTGCCCTCAATCCGTTGGTGCTCGCACAGGGCGGAGCTCCGGCCGAGACCGTGCTGCGCGGCATGTACTATCCGGGACAGATCGAGCGGCGTCACAACGTTCGTTTCCCGATGGCGGTCGCGATGGAAAATCAGACCTTGCCGTTTGGGCTCACGTCACTCTGGGCTGGAGCGGGAGCGAAATACAGCTGGAAAGGCGTCTGTAATTGTGCGACGGATGTTCCGGGCTTGAGCAGCCGTGACCGCGAGATCTATTACAGCGGCGGGCGTGACGGAAGCAAGGTGCTGATGAAATGGCAGTCGCAGTTGACCGGCAGCAATCAGAGTTTCGGCGGATATGCCGAGGCATTTGATCCGATGCAGGCGATACTGTTTGCGGAAAATAACTCATCATTTCGTGCGAAATATCCATACCCGGTTATTGGAGCCTTCGGCAGCGGTTGGGATGGCCTTGAGTATACAAGCGACGAATTTATAACGATCGCACAACAAAATTCTAATCCGAACCGCCGAATAATCGTCTCGAACCAGGAAGATTTTTTCCGCGATTTTGAAGCCAATCATGGTGCAAATCTTGAGACATATTCCGCCGCCTTCGGAAATGATTGGGATCTGTTAGTTGCTACGATGCCCGAGGTTTCCGCACGCGTTAAAAGGGCGGCTGAGAAGCTTCGCAGTGCCGAGGCGATGGCTACGCTGGTTTCCGTAGACGACCCGAGTTTTATGAACTCGCGAATCTCGGACCGGGATCAGGCGATGATCAATTTTGGACTTTATTTCGAACATGATTGGACCGCTGACGGGCCGATCAGCAGAGCGACTCGAGCCAACTGGAGCCGTTCGGTAGAAAAGGACATAACCAACTACGTTGACCGGCTGCACAGCGATGCAAGAGCTGAACTAGGGCGGAGCATCTCGCGTTCCGGGAATGAGCGGAGATTCTATGCCTTCAATCCTTCGAGCTGGACGCGAACTGATTTCGCAGATGTCGAACTTCCTCAGACGACCAGAAAGGCTCGAGCTATTGAAGTAGCGACCGGACAGGAAGTGCCATCTCAGATCATTCGGCAGGGAGCGAAGACATTTTTAAGGGTACTGGCGACAAATATTCCATCGGCGGGATATAAGGTTTACGAGATAAAAAGCGGGGTGGACACGACCAACGGGCCAGCGGCTACAGTAGATGGTGCGACGATGGAAAATGAGTTTTATCGGCTCACACTTGCTCCCGACGGAGCTATTACGAGCCTGATCGATAAAACCAGGGGAATGCGCGAGACTGTCAGGATGATTGGCGGGCGTGTCGTAAATGACCTTGGCGGCGATCGCAGCGGCACGGTTCGTGTCGAAAGCGTCGGCCCGGTCAGCGTTACGCTCATCGCGACATCGGAAAGCCCTGTGCGGCACATAACGCGCGTCACGTTGTTTCGCGGCATAAACCGGGTAGATATCAAGAATGAGATCACGGAAAATTTCAGTGATGTGAAAACCTGGAATTACTCATTCGATCTAACGACCCCTGATATGTGGCACGAAGAGGTCGGAGCAGTGATCCGGGCACGAACTCAGCCCAACGGCGGTCACTATGCACCGCGAACATCTCGATATGATTGGCTGACGATGAACCATTTTGCGAGCATCACGGACGGCACAAATAATAATTTTGGCGTGACCATCTCGAACTGGGACAACTATTTTATGAAGTATGGCTCGAGTGACATTTCCACGCTCGATGCGAATACGCCGCAGCTCAACATTCTGGTCGGCGGGCAGACGAATGGCCCGACACTTGGCATCTTTAACCTGGGCGGCGATTCGTACTTTATGCAGCGGTTTGCATTGTCAACGAACTCAGGATTCGATCAGGCGGCGGCGATGCGTTTCTCGTTGGAGCATCAGAATCCGCTCGTCACGGGCATGGTCGATGGAACAGGCGTCAGGTCGAGATCGTTTCCCGAAGACGCATTTTCTTTCCTCACGATCTCAAATCCAAACGTTTTGCTATGGTCACTCAAACCAGCCGAGGATGGAATTGGAAATGGCGTTGTCGCCAGGGTTTGGAATCAGGGGAATGATCCGTCGAGCTATCAGCTTTCCTTGTCAAGGCCGATAAATTCTGCTCAGCGCGTCACGCATATCGAAACCCCGATCGCACCGGCGACGGTAACCTCGGGTTCGTTGAACGTGACCATCAACCAACAGCAGATACAGACGCATTTGCTCAACGTTGCTCAGTGACGTTCGATCGGGCAACTGAACAGCAGGCTATCGCAGGGCTTCGAGTAAATCTCTAAGCCCTGTTTTTACGTCGGCGGTCATATGTACACGCAGGGCCCGACGATCTCGATCTAACAAAACCTGAAAATCACCGCGAGCCTGTGCCGCTTTGACCACTCCAAACGAAAACTTCTGTCCCGGAACCGGCATATCTTCTGCATCGTCCGATGTGATCTGTAAGAACACGCCGTTGTTACTGCCGCCCTTGTATGCTTGTCCGGTCGAATGGAGAAAGCGTGGCCCAAAGCCGAGACATGTCGCAGCATGTGTACGGTCGAGAACCGCTTTGCGGATAGCCGCGAGCAGGGATTCGTTGTCCTCATTCATTTCCACGTAGCCGAGCAGGGCAAAGTAATCGCCCGCCGTGATCTGATGTAAGTGGGCATCGATCAGGTTTTTGAAAGACGACACTTCGACGGCTGAATTGAGGCGATCGGCATAGGTTGAACTTGTGAAAAGCTCGATGCCATCCGCCGTGAAAAATGGCTCTTCGGCGGGAAGCAATCCGGTCTTTTCGTATTCTTCGGTGATCTTTTTAGCCTCGATCTTCGCGGATTCTACATCAGGTTGGTTGAACGGGTTGATCTGCATGACAGCACCCGCAACAGAAGTCGCGAATTCCCAGCGGAAAAATTCCTGGCCGAGATCGCCGATCGAATTAAGCTCGATCCGCACCGCCGGATGTCCGAGGTTCGTTACTGCGGAGTAGTGTGGATCAAGGCTTTCGTTGCCGGTTAGGGTGACGAACGCGAAAACGCGATCAGTGCCATATTGATCAGGATCGATCGCCGGTTCGCGGTCGACGGGGATGATCGCGACCCCGTCCTTGCCCGTCGATTCAGCGACAAGCTGTTCGAGCCACGCTCCGACATCGTGGAGCTCAGGTGTTGTAAAAATGGTGAGCTTGTCGCGGCCGTGAGCGTGGCAAATGCCGAGGATCAAGCCGAGGATCGCTCCGGGATTTGAAGTTGGGTCGTTAGCTTTACAGGCATCGACCATTTCTGCCGAACTCGTCAAAAACACCTCAACATCCAATCCCATCGAGGCTGCGGCTGTCATGCCAAACGCCGACAGGGCCGAAAATCGCCCGCCGATCTCGGGTCTGCCGTAGAAAATGTGGCGAAAGCCGTCGTCCTTTGCGATCTGCTCCATCTTCGAGCCCGGATCGGTGATCGCGACAAAATGCCGGCCAGCATTTGCGGCTCCGACCTTCTCGGAAACGCGTTCGAAGAAATATTGTTTGAAACAGTTCGGTTCAAGCGTTGAACCCGATTTGCTGGCGACGATGAACAGCGTCTGTGTGAGATCGAGTTTGTCCTCAACCGTTTTGACCTGCGCGGGAACAGTCGAATCGAGAATGTGAAAATTCGCCTTACCAAACGTCATCGCGAGCACCTCAGGGCACAGCGACGAACCGCCCATTCCCATCAGCAAAACATCCGTGAAGCCCGCAGCGGTAATGTCGTCTTGAAACGCTCGATAGCTATCGGTGAGAGCAAGCTGCTCTTCGACCACATGCAGCCAACCGAGCCATTTTGCCTCATCGTTATCTGTCCAAACCGAGGCATCCTTTGCCCAAAGCCGCTCGATCTTACAATCGGCTTGCCACGCGGCAGCCGCAGTAGAAACTTGATCGTCGATCGATCCCGGAAGCAGGTATTTGAATGTGTTTATCGGCATGTGACCATTCTCACGCAAACCTTATTGCAAATCAATGATAAATAGGGAAAATAAGCGAAAACCTGTTAAGGCCAATGGTCACAATATTTTGCACGGAATCTCACATCTTTTCGTTCCACCTTTTCCTGTTTGTGATGTAATATCGGCGTATGAAGATTATTGGCTGGTTCGTTGTTTTTTGCGGTTTTGCGATCACTGCTTTTGGACAACCTTGTGTGGAAAAGGCCAAGGAAGTTAGGCCTGTGATGTCGAAGGAAACGGAGCTTAAACTGTCGCGAGATCTGTCGATCGCGGCTCAGAATGCTGCCGTCGAGATGACCGCGGACAACATAATCTGGTATGCCCGCCGCAAAGGCTATTTGGGAAGATATAAAGACGCCATCGATGCGCTGACGATCTCGCTGCCAAAGTTTCCGAATGACGCTCGGATGTACCGCCATCGCGGTCACCGCTACATAACGCTGCGGTGCTTTGACGATGCGATCAAAGACTTTGAAAAGGCTGCAAAACTGGTGAAGGGCAAGCCCGATGAGGTCGAGCCTGACGGAATGCCAAACGCTAAAAATATTCCCACCAGCACGCTGCAATCGAACATCTGGTATCACCTCGGTCTCGCGTATTACCTGAAGGGCGATTTCAAGAAAGCGGTGGGTGCTTACAAAGAAGCTATGCTCGTGTCAAAGAACAATGACATGCTCGCGGCCACGACCCACTGGTACTACATGACGCTTAGACGTATGCAGAAACCGGTCGATGCAGGACGTTTGCTCGAGCCGATCGATGGCGATTTTGAAGTGATCGAGAATGAGGATTACCTGAAACTGGTCAGGCTCTATCGAGCCGAAGTAAGGCCCGAGATGTTACTGGATCTGCTAGGTGACAAGGCGGAAACTCTAGGCAATGCATCGCTCGGCTACGGGCTCGGGAATTGGTATCTCTACAACGGCGACAAAGGCCGTGCGATGGGGATATTTCGCAAGATAGTTGCGGGAAATCAGTGGGCTAGCTTTGGATATATTGCAGCCGAGGCGGAGTTGAACAAATCGTATGTCAGATAAACTGAGGATTGGTCTCGCCCAGATCGCACCGGTTTGGTTCGACCGCGTGGGCACGCTAGCGAAAGTTCACGCTAGTATTGCCGAAGCAGCCGCTCAAAATTGTGACCTCGTCGTATTTGGCGAAACCCTTGTTCCCGGTTATCCATTTTGGCTCGAATATTCGCGAGTCACGGCTTTTAATTCGCCGTTTCATAAGGAATTTCATGCTGAATACATGGATAAGGCGGTTTCTATAGAGCGAGGTGATTTGCACGAGACTTGTAAAATCGCCCGGACTCACGATATTGCCATCTATCTTGGGGTGCTGGAACGCCCGTCGGATCGCGGTGGTAAAAGTGTTTATGCTTCGCTCGTATATATCGATAAGCAAGGCGAGATAGGTTCGATTCATCGCAAATTGATGCCGACTTTTGATGAACGGATGACCTGGGGTAACGGCGACGGCAATGGTCTGAGAGTCCACTCGCTTGGAGCGTTTACCGTTGGCGGGCTGAATTGCTGGGAAAACTGGATGCCGCTAGCCCGAACTGCATTGTACGCTCAAGGTGAAGACCTCCATGTTGCTGTTTGGCCGGGAAGTCTAAGAAATACTATCGACCTGACACGCTTCATAGCAAAAGAATCGCGGTCTTATGTGGCTTCCGTCTCGTCGCTGATGAGAAAGTCGGATCTGCCGTCGCACGTGTCAAATATCGAGACGATAATCGACAACGCTCCGGAATTTCTCGCAGATGGCGGATCGTGTATCGCCGGGCCGGACGGCGAATGGGTTATCGAACCATTGGTAGGAGAAGAACGGCTGTTGGTCGCGGAGATCGATCATAGATTTGTCCGGATGGAAAGACAGAACTTCGATCCCATCGGCCACTATTCTCGGCCCGATGTGCTGAGTCTGGTCGTAAATCGCGAGCGACAAAGCACAGCAAAGTTTACCGATTAGAGATCTTCCATGTGGTTGCCAACTCGCGTTTTAGCAATTTTCCCGTTGGTCCTTTCGGAATTTCCTCAAGGAAAATAATCTGCTTTGGGCATTTGTAGTCGGCAAGATGCTGTTTGCAGAATTCCATAATGTCGTTCTCGGTTGCCGGTACACCTGGCCTTAGGACGATAAAGGCGGCAACGTCCTCGCCATATAATTTGTCTGGAACACCTATCACAGCCGCAGATGCGATGGCGGGATGTGTGTAGAGCAGATCGTCTATCTCGCGGGGATAAATGTTCTCGCCGCCTCGGATGATCATGTCGGATTTGCGGTCGGCGATGTAGAAGAACCCGTCAGCGTCGCGGTAGGCGATGTCTCCGGTGTGAAACCAACCGTTCGCGAACGCCTTTTCCGTGGCATCTGGATTCTTGAAATATTCTTTACAAATATTCGGCCCGCGAAGCACGATCTCACCTAATTCTCCGTCAGGAACATCGTTGTCCGCTTCATCAACGACACGCATTTCGTTTCCGATCGCCTGGCCGCAGGAGCCGGGACGACGGTTTTGGTTTGGAGGGTTAAAGGTCGAGCGGCAGGTCGATTCCGAAAGGCCGTAGCCTTCGATAACGAGACAGCCGAAGGCCTCCTCAAACTGTTTCAGGACCTCAGCTGGTACGGGTGCGGAGCCGCACATGGCGAACCGAAGAGTCTGGAGTCCGGAGTCTGGCGTCTGGAGTTGATTTGACTCGAGACTTCCGACTCTAGACTCGCGACTGGTGAGCAACATCGACAGCATCGTCGCAACCGACCCAAACGAAGTTATTTGGTATTTCTCGATCCAGCCCCAGAACTTTGACGCTGAGAATTTTGGGGCGACGACGGTTGAAGCTCCGGCAAAAAGCGGGGTCATTGTCGTGACCGCAACTGCATTCATGTGAAAAAGCGGCATGACGGTCAGTAAACGGTCATCGGGGCCAAAGCCCATCCATTCGGTGATCTGTTGGGCGTTTGCGATGAGATTTCCGTGGGTGAGCAGGCAGCCTTTGGGTTTGCCGGTTGTGCCTGAGGTGTAGATGATTATTGCCTCATCGTCGCTGTTTAGATCGCATTCTTCCAGGGTTTCGGTGAAGCCATCGGCTACTATCTCTATATCTTCGAACGCTACGACCGGCACATCGCCAGGCAGGCTGCCTGCGGTCCAGTTGGCGAGCATCAGTTTTGATTCCGAGTTGCCGACGACCCATTCGATCTCTTCGGATTTGAGCAGTGAATTGACCGGCCCGGCGATGGCTCCGATCTTCCAGCAGGCAAAATAGCCGATGACGTACTCGGCGCAATTAGGCATCAGAAGGCTGACAACGTCGCCTTTTTCGATACCGCGCGAGCGAAGCATATTAGCCGTTTGGTTCACGACCCGATCGAACTCGCTGTAAGTCCACGTTCGGCCATCGGCCTCGGAAAACAAAAAAGCCTTGTACGGAAACCTCGCTGCCCGCTCTTCAAGTAACTGTCGCACGTTGTTGCTCATCGGAATTGATATTAATATACGACTGTAATTTTGTATCGTATTTTTAACAAAACATAGAAGGAGATCATAGTGATCATTAAAAAACAGCTACTCGCAATCACGGCGGTTGCCATGCTAACGGCCGCGATCAGCGGTTGTCAGGGATCGGGCAACACAAACACAACGGCAAATAATTCTGCCCCTGCCAACAATGCGGCAGCAAATTCCGCACCCGCAAATTCAACAACAGATGTCCCTGCGGCCGCCACGAGCGGTGGCCCGACCGATGCTTATAAGGCCGCTTATGCAGCGCGAAAGAACAAAGACGTTCCGGCTCTTAAGAAATTGTTGTCGAAGGATATTCTGGAATTTCTTACCATGATCGGCGAAGCGGGAGACAAAAAGCAGACGCTCGACCAGGTTTTGATGGAGATGTGCGAGCGGCCTCAATCACCTAATCCGGATAGTCGTAATGAGAAAATAGTCGGCGACAAAGCAAAGCTTGAGTATCTCGACGAAAAAGGTGAGTGGCAGATCATGGATTTTGTAAAAGAAGACGGCGCGTGGAAGTTGACCATCGATAAGCCGGAAAACGGAGCGGACGTTCAGAGTCCGCCGGCAAATAAACCCGCCGAAGATAAAAAGGACTCAAAATAATTCAGATGACAACCTATCGCAGCTTTATCGCAGGCAAATGGATCGATTCGGCATCGGGCAAAACGATACCGAATATCAATCCGGCTAACACGAATGACATCATCGGCCACGCCGAACTTTGTACGCGCGACGAGGCTCGCAGTGCGGTCGAGGCGGCGTATAATGCTTTCAAAGGTTGGAAGAAAACTCCGGCCCCGCAGCGTGGACGCATCGTCGCTAAGGCGGCGAGGCTGATGGAGGCGTACAAGGAAGAACTCGCTCAGATTCTCACACGAGAAGAAGGCAAAACCCTTTCCGAGGCTCGAGGCGAATTGACGAGGGCGATAAATGTTGTCGAATTCTGTGCCGGTGAATCCCGCCGGATGAACGGCGAGACCATTCCGAGCGAACTGCCCGCCAATTTTGCCTACACGATCAAGGAACCCCATGGCGTCGTCGCATGCGTGACGCCGTGGAATTTCCCGATCGCAATTCCGGTATGGAAGATCGCACCGGCATTGGTCGCGGGCAATACAGTTGTCTTTAAACCGGCATCGAACACGCCGGCAACGGCCGTTCGATTGACTGAGATATTTGCCGAGGCGGGAATTCCCGACGGTGTATTAAATCTTGTGATCGGTTCGGGTTCAGAAGCCGGAGACGAGATCGTCAATCATCCGGCTGTTCGGGCAATTTCATTTACAGGGTCTAGCGAGATCGGATTCAAAATGTACGAGCAGATCGCCCGCCGCGGCATCCCATTCCAGGCCGAAATGGGAGGAAAGAACCCGGTTGTCGTTCTTGAAGATTGCGATATCGATCTCGCGGTTGAACATACGGCGCAAGGCTCATTTGGCTCCACGGGGCAGCGCTGTACGGCGACCTCGCGAGCCGTGGTGATGGAATCGATCGCGGATCAATTTGTTGAGAAGATCGTGGCTCGGGCGAAGAGTTTTAGGCTTGGCGACGGTTCAGATCCGGCTACGGACATCGGTCCGTCGGTCGATGAATCACAGTTTAATACCGTAATGAGCTACATCGACATCGGCCGCGAGGACGGTGCAACTTTGCTCTGCGGCGGCAAAAAGGCCGAGGGCGACGGGCTTGAAAACGGGTATTTTGTCGAGCCGACCGTTTTCGACCACGTAACGCCGGATATGCGGATCGCTCGTGAAGAGATCTTTGGACCGGTTCTATCGGTGCTTCGAGTAAAGGACTTTGACGAGGCGATCGCGGTTGCGAACGACAGCGAGTACGGGCTTTCATCATCGGTTTTCTCGAATGACTACAACGACATCAATCGCTTTATTGAGGAGATCGAATCGGGAATGACGCACGTCAATTCACCGACCACAGGCGGGGAAGCTCACATTCCGTTCGGCGGCATAAAAGCAACCGGGATCGGAGCTCGCGAACAAGGCTCAACATCGCTCGATTTTTATACGGAACTGAAGGTTGTTTACGTCGACTACACCGGACGAAAACGCGAGGGAAACCTTTATTAGCAGAAGAATGTATTAGAGGAAATATGAGATCGATATCCAGCCTAGTCTTGCTCCTGCTTTTTGCTGCGGTGACAGTGACGGCTCAGCACGCTGACCACAAAGCTCCTGAAACCGCGACAGTGGAAAAGCCGATTGCCCTTGTTACGACCGATGCGATCGGTCATCGCAGGGTCACTACGTCGAATAAGCAGGCTCAGGCTTTTTTCGACCAGGGATTGACGCTTTATTATGCGTTTAACGATGGCGATGCGGTCAGATCGTTTCGCCGGGCTGCGGAACTTGATCCGAAGCTCGCGATGGCTCATTGGGGTATTGCACTAGCGGCGTATCCACGCGGAACCGGCGGGGGAAATCCAGGCGATCAGAAACGTATGAAGGAAGCCCGCGATGCGATAAAGGCAGCATTGTCGCTTTCCGCCCCGCCTTCAGATCGGATCTATATCGAAGCCCTGGCAAAGCTTTTGCCTGACGAGACCGGTTATAACCGCCGTGCGTCTGAGGACGCCTACCGCGAGGCGATGAAGCCGATCTACGAGGCGTCTCTGAAAGACGCCGATGCTGCGGCTCTCTACGCACTCAGCATATTTTATTCGGCGGGATATTCGAACTGGACGCGTGATGGCGAGCCGGTTGGAAGATGGCCAGAGATGCTTGCCGTCATCGAGGCCGGACTCAAACTTCATCCAAAACACGTCGGACTGACACACACGTATATTCACGGCGTCGAGGAATCAATGCGGCCCGAACGGGCACTCCCTGCGGCCGACGCTCTTCGGGGACAAAAGATCTTCATTCCGTCGTTTGGCCATCTTGTCCACATGCCTGCACATATCTACGTGCGAACGGGGAATTTCCAAAAATCCGTTGAGTCGAACGAAGAAACTGCCACTATGCCGACCGACACTTTATCGGAAGAGTTTAAGATCTGGCATTACAACCACGTGCTGAGTTTTTTGCTGTTCTCGTACGCGATGCAGGGCAATTCCGCAAAGGTCGAAAACACACTGGACCGAAAGTTTGGGTTTTATACACCTCGATACTCCGACCAGCGGCCGCGCTATTGGGTGCGGTTCAAGCGTTGGAATGACATCCTGAAAGCTCCAGCTCCGCCTGCGGACAGCCGCTCTGAGACATTGAAGGCCTGGACATGGGCACGGGCAATGGCTTTGGTTGCCACGGGCGATGTCACGAAAGCCGAGGCGGAAAGGTCGAAAGATCGCACCGACCCGAATCCGCTGCGAAAGATGGATGATGCACGGATCGACGCGGCGATCGCTCGTAGTAAGGGCGAGAAGGCGAAGGAGATCGATCTTTTGCGAGATGCGGTCGATGCCGAGGATACGCTTGGCTATTCCGAACCGCCGTTGTCGATCTCGCCTGTAAGGGAAGACCTCGGTGGTGCTCTGCTTCGCGACGGACAGTTCGTCGAGGCGGAAAAGACTTTTCGCGAAGACCTCCGCCGCAATCCGGGCAGCGGCCGCTCGCTGTTTGGCCTCGCGACCGCACTTGAGAAACAAGGGAAGACCGCGGAAGCAGAGAAAGTGCGGAAGCAGTTTGCCGAAGCGTGGAAATATGCTGACATCAAGCTCACGACCGAAGATCTTTGATCCCGGTGTTCGGGTAATTCGCTAGTTTAATTACATTTATGATCAGCCTTCGCATTTTAAGATCCCTGGGAATACTAGCTGCCATTTTCGTCGTTTCCACCTCGATGTATGGACAGGTGACGAATCATGTCGAACTCGCTTCGCATGCTCGGACCGCTGCGCGAGCTTTATCCGATAACGGCGAATACGAAGCGGCACTAAAGGTTCTGAATTCGCTTGAGGCCGGCAAATATGAGGTTGGCGACGCCGCGATGCAGACGGCCGCGGCGAAAATTCAGGGTGTGCTGACCGACAAGGGGCGTATCCTGATCAAACTAGGCCGGCACGCCGATGCTGATGCCGAATTTTACCGGGCTTTTGATGCGAATATCGCGCAGGCAGAGAAAGATCTCAGGTTTGTTCAGGAGAACGGAACAGGCGGGCCGCCGGCCCCTGGGTCGCGGGTGTGGGATGCGTTTGTTTCCGCTTCAGGATCAGTGTCTCGTGCGAAAACCGTCATCGACCTGCGCGACGCTACGTTCGTTTTGTCGGGAGTTGCGGCAAAACCCTTCGACGCCGCACGAGTAGCCAAATACGAGTCACTGAAAAAGGGTGTGGCGAGGTTTATGCCGTGATCTGACCGTGATAGACCCGCGAATTTAGGGAAAAGGTGAAAATATGAATCAAGCCGAGCAGAAGTCTGAGTTGAAAAGTGCGATCCAGAAGCATAAGGAATTTCTCTTTCCAGCGGTAGCAAATTATTACCAGGAGCCTCTTGCCATCGTAAAGGGCGAGGGCGAGCACGTCTGGGACGATAAAGGGAATAAATACCTCGACGCGTTTGGCGGCGTGCTTACCGTGAGCATCGGCCATGCGAACCCTCGGGTAAATCAGGCCTGGAAAGATCAGATCGATCAGATCGCCCATACCTCGACACTCTACGCCAATCAGCCACAGAACGATCTCGCGGAGAAACTGGCCGAGATCACGCCGGGAAATCTCAAGAAATCATTCTTCTCGAACAGCGGAACTGAGGCCGATGATACGGCTGTTCTGGCGGCTAAGATCGCTACAGGGAATCAGGAAATCGTTGTGCTTCGGCATTCTTATGCCGGACGTTCGGCAACTGCCTTAGCCTCGGTCGGACATAAGACTTGGCGGCCGATCGCCGCACAGGTGCCGGGGATCGTGCATGCGGCGGCGCCCTATTGTTACCGCTGTCCGTTCAAGCTCGAATACCCGTCTTGCGGCGTCGCCTGTGCGGACGATGTAGAGGACATCATCAACACAACAACCACGGGAAACATCGCGGCATTCATGGCCGAGACGATCCTCGGCGTGGGCGGATTTATCATCCCGCCGAAGGAGTATTTTCCGCGCGTTGCCGAGATCGCAAGATCTCATGGAGGTCTGTTCATTTCAGACGAAGTACAGGCCGCGTGGGGACGAACGGGCGATAAATGGTTCGGCATCGAGCATTGGGGCGTCGAGCCGGACATTATTACATCAGCCAAAGGCATGGGCAACGGTGTGCCGATCGGTTGGACGATCGCTACGCCTGAGGTTGCCGATGCGTTTCCGGGCCTGACGTTCTCAACATTCGGCGGTAACCCAGTCTCATCCGCCGTCGGCCTCGCCGTCATTAAGGTAATCGAGGAAGACGATCTGCGAACGAACGCCCGAGTCGTCGGCGATTACCTTCTCCAGCGGATGCTCGAACTCAAAGAAAAGCACAAGATCATCGGCGACGTCCGCGGAATGGGCCTCATGCTCGGTATCGAACTAGTCAAAGACCGCCAAACCAAAGAGCCGAATCCGGAAGCTGTTTTGAGAGTATTTGAAGAAACCAAACGCCACGGCGTCCTGATAGGCAAAGGTGGTCTATACGGTAATGTCATCAGGACGGGAATGATGTTGAACACTACGACCGACTCTGTGGATCGATTGGTCGAGGCACTTGATGCGGGTTTGGGATTGTGTTGAGTTAGCTGCGACCGTAGGAGGCTCGAATGACCGGTGAGAATGACCGAAAACTAAACCGCCGACAGTTTGTCGGCGGAGCCTTGGCGGCCGCTGCGATAA
>JBGSQW010000144.1:0-16649 GCA_041737885.1 Pyrinomonadaceae bacterium
ACGGCACACGGATGAACACAGATTAAACTGATTCACACGGATTTGAGCTTTTCCGTCGCTTACAAAATATCTGTCTTGATCCGTCTTATCTGTGTAAATCTGTGTACGATTTCCTACGCCTTCGGATGCGCACGATCATAAACCTCGATCATCTTTTCCATCGAAACCTGAGTATATATCTGGGTCGTGGTTAAGCGTGCGTGACCGAGGAGTTCCTGAATGTCACGGAGGTCAGCTCCCTGATCCAGCAGGTGTGTCGCGAACGTGTGTCTTAAAGAATGCGGCGAGATATCGTGGATGTCGGCACAGAGCTTAATGTATTTGTCGATCATGCGACCGACAGAGCGGGTAGTGATGCGTGTGCCTTGGTAGTTTAGAAAAAGGGCGTTTGCATCACGTTTGGCTTCGGGGCAATTGTCGAGAAACTTCCCGCGTGTCTGGTCGATGTACAGCAAAACCGCCTGCATTGCAGGTTCGCCAAAGGGGACGATGCGCTGTTTCTTGCGTTTGCCCGTGACCCAAACGAGTTTTTCTCGAAAATCGACATCGGGGATATTGATCCCGACGAGTTCGCCCACTCGAATTCCCGTCGCGTACAAAAACTCGATGATCGCCCGGTCGCGGCGGCCGAGATCGGTATTTATATCCGGAGTTTCGATAAACCTGACCGCAGCCTCGATCGAGAGATGGTTTGGAAGCTTTCGCTCGATCTTTGGCGTGGCGACTTGTTTTGCAGGATTCGATTCGAGCTTTCCTTCGCGGATCAGGAACTGGAAAAAGGTGCGAAGGCTTGCAAGCTTTCGCGCGACCGACGTTTTCTTATGATCAGCGTGAAGCTCCGCCATCCATTCGCGGATCGTCAGTCGGTCGATCTCGGCCACCGGCATATCCGCACGCTTTTCGACGCGAAAGAGGTGCAGTTTGAACTGCTCAAGATCGCTAGCGTAATTGCGCAGCGTGTGTTCGCTCAGATTGCGTTCGTATTTCAGGTGCTGGAAAAACTGTGTCAGGTGGTCGTTGAGCATTACTTCTTGCCAACATAATACCCTTTTCGCGTCCGAATCGTCATATTCGGCTTGCCCTTAACAGCGAGCGAGATCGTGCGAAATTCGCCTGGCTTTTGAGCTTCGTCTTCTGGATAATAGCTGAGAACATATTGCTGCGAAAGCTCCGCAGCGATGCGTTCGAAAGCCTGTTTCATCTCTTCGTCGTCGATGGGTGAGTAGACGGCTCCACCGGTCTGCTCGGCGAGTTCGATCATCCGGCGTTCGGCAGTGAGGGCACGGATGTTGGCATTGCCGCCACGAACGCCGGTGCGTTTGAAGTTTTCAAACTCCTTTGTTTTCACCACATAGACCTGGCAGTCGTTGATCTGAAGCGATCGCACGACGCCTTCGAGTGTAGTCTTAAGATCGCTGTACGTATCCTCGCCGTCTGAAACGATCACGACAACGCGGCGGCCATTTGCGGATTTGAGATATTCGGCAACCTCGATAATCCCGTCAAGCAAGGCGGTCGCTCCTTTTGGTTCCGCAAACATCTCGATTGACTGCGTGAGCTGCGAAACCTCCGATGTCAAAGCCTGTTCGAGTCGGGTGTAGTCAGCGACCGAAAACAAAGCAGCTTTGTCCTTCTCAGGCCGTATCACGCGACGAAAAAAACGAACCGCCGCATTCTTTTCAAATTCGCGAGCGATCAAAACGCTTGACGAGTTATCAAAAAGCATCGCCAGACGTAAAGGCGTATCACTTCGAGCCATCTCGCCGATCTCGACCAGTTTCCCATCGATCTTTAGCTCAAAATCCTTTAATTGGAGCGTCGGAACTGCTCTCCCGTTTTGATCCAGGATCGAAACGGGAATAGGGATGAGAACGGAGTCGACCTTGATGACATCATCGTTTGCCGCGGCTTTAGGAGTGGCTGTCGGAGCAGGTTTTCCGGTCGGCGTGGTTGCCGTTTCCGTCGGCATATACACGACTGACGGACCGATGATCTGTCTCGGCGTCGGTGTTGGGCTCGGCTTCTGACGGCCCGATTGCGCGGCAACGCTCGCTGCAAAAACAGTCGCCGTAAAAATTAGAGCGAAAAACCTCATAAATGCGGTGGAATAGAGTCCGCAATGTTTGATTAGCTAATAGTCTAAGCAGTTGCCCCGACTGAAGCGTGAACGTCGTCCTATTACACCAAGATCAATTTAACGCCCGCAAACAATAACACGACCGCCAAAACCCGCCTCAGCGTCATGGAATCAAACTTCTTACTGCCCAGCGTAGAACCGATAAACCCGCCGACCACCGCTGCCGCGATCCATATCCAGACTTCGCTTGGTAGGCCGTTCAATGCTCCGCGTGAATATTGGCCGACAAGACCAGCCGCCGAATTAACTAAGATAAAAAGAACCGAAACCCCAGCCGCTACCCGCGTTTCCGACCATCGCATTAGCAGCAGTATTGGCGTTAAAAATATCCCGCCCCCGACGCCGACTAAGCCAGAAAGCAACCCGATAACCGCTCCGATCAGCAAACACGCGACGATGGGCGGGTCCTTAATCTTATCGTCATTCTTCAACTTGATCGCGAGCCGAATCGCGGCAAGCATCAGCACCACGCCGAGTACGATCTTATAAATATTTGTCGGCAGATGTATCATTCCGCCGACAGCCGCCATCGGTATCGAAGCCGCTGCGAACGGTAAAAATATCCTCCACGAAAAATACCCCGCCCGATAAAATTGAACCGTCCCGATCGACGCCACAAACAGATTCAACACCAAAGCCGTCGGCCGCGTCAGCTCAGGAGCCACCGCCAAAAACGCCATCACCGCCAAATACCCCGAAGCCCCGCCATGCCCGACCGACGAATACAAGATGGCTACAGAGAAAATTGCGAAGATGAGCAGGATTAACGTTGTTTCCATACTAGTGCTATTTACGCCGCGCTCACGAGTTCCTTAGCCGTCAACGACAACAAAATTCGAGCTTGGCGGGGCGTGGTGCGGAACACGAAGGTCAGTTTGAAATTACCTACTTAACAAGGCGGAGTCGAATCGAAACTACCTGACGCACCCAGCGACCTGCCCGTTTCTCGTCAGGGACGATAACTTGCCACGGCCCGTGCGTTTTTGGCAACGGTAGTGAGTCTTTTTTGTCAGCTAGGATTACCAACTTTTCCGTAAAGCCTAGGTCTAGTTCAGCAATACCAAAGACACCTTTATAACCATCAGCGGCGTCGATCTGAACGTAAGCTGCCAGTTGTGCCCCTCGCAATTCCGTCCCAAGTTTCGCTCCGCCGAGAAGCAGAATCTCGCGAAGATCGACGCCAGAATAGCTCGCCTCTTTTCCGTCGTGAGGGTCCTTAACTTTCAGTTCGCGTCGTGGTAGCTTCGCAAGGTCAACGTCCGTTAACTTTAATGATTTTCCGCCCTCTACCTCAACAACTAGTAAAGGTGCAGATTTAACGGATTCGAGTTTTTGGCCGAACGTAACGCAATGAAAGAAAAGAAACAAAATCGCCAGTGTATAAATTTTCATAACCGTGATTATACCAATGCTTTTCCTCGCTCTGGAAGCTCTCAGATGGCAATCAATCGGAAATCTCGATCCCCAATTCCTTCAACTGCGAACCGTCCACTTCCCCCGGGGAGTCCATCATCAGATCCTGGGCTGATGCGGTTTTGGGGAATGCCATGACGTCGCGGATATTTTCGGTGCCGCAGAGGATCATGCAGGTGCGTTCGATGCCGGCGGCGAAGCCTCCGTGCGGCGGCGTGCCGTATTCGAGGGCGTCGAGGAAAAATCCGAACCGCTCGCGGGCTTTTTCGACAGACAGGCCGAGGGCTTTGAAGTTCAGTGCCTGAATTTCTTTTTGATGGATACGGATCGAACCACCAGCGCATTCGTAGCCGTTGATGACGGCGTCGTACGCCTTGGCACGGACCTCGCCGAGCAGATGATGCTGGCTTTCGTCACCCACCGCCGTCTTAAATTTCTCCAGATCCTCATCCATCGGCGACGTGAACGGATGATGTGCGGCGGCGTAGCTGTCGGTCTCTTCGTCGTGCTCGAACATGGGAAATTCCGTAACGATCAGTGGTTTGTAAGCCGTGCGGTCGATCAAGTTCTCGCGTTTTGCCACCTCGATACGCAAAGCTCCGAGCGAAGCAGCGACCACCGATTTGCGTCCGGCGATGATGAGAACGAGATCGCCTTTTTCCGCTCCAGCAGCCGAAACAAGCTGTCCGATCTTCTCTTCCCCAAGCACCTTGAGCAGCGATGACGTAGTCTCATCACCGACCTTGATCCACGCCAAAGCTCCCACACCGTAACGCTTCGCGAATTCCTGCAGTTCGTCGAGCTGTTTGCGCGAATACTCAGCCTTGCCCTTTACGACTATGCATTTGATCTCGCCTTTGGAGTCAAGCACCGACGCGAATGGCGCGAAATCGGTTCTAGCGAGTTCGCCGCTTAGATCGACCAACTCCATCTCAAACCGCAGATCAGGCTTATCAGATCCGTATCGACGCATCGCTTCGGCATAGGTCATTCGCGGCCATTCGGCGGGCAATTCGATTCCGCCGACCTTCCCCAGAACGTGGTTAAACATGCCCTGGATCTCTCGGTACGCCATTTCCTGATGGGCGAACGTCATCTCCATATCGAGCTGCGTAAATTCCGGCTGCCGGTCCGCGCGGAGGTCTTCGTCGCGAAAACAGCGGGCGATCTGGTAATACTTGTCGAAGCCGGAGATCATCGTGAGCTGTTTCAGGATCTGCGGCGACTGCGGCAGAGCGAAGAATTTGCCCGTATGAATTCGCGAAGGCACGATGAAATCTCTCGCACCTTCCGGTGTCGATTTAAGCAGTATCGGCGTCTCGATCTCGATAAAACCACGGGTATCAAAATACTCGCGAATCGCCGCCACTGCTTTTGCACGCATACGGATGTTGTGCTGCAATTGCGGCCTTCTTAGATCGAGATAGCGGTACTTCAAACGCGTGTCTTCGGCGGCAAGGTTCTCAGACCCGGCAACTTCGAGCTGAAACGGCAGCACGTTGGCGTCGTTCAGGATCAGGATCTCGCTCACCTTGACCTCGATCTCACCGGTCGGCAGCTTCGCGTTTTTGGCTCCTTCGTCGCGCTTAACAACCTCGCCTTTGACCGCGATAATGAATTCGCCACGAAGGTTCTTTGCCTTCGCATGAGCTTCCTTTGCGTCCTCTTCGCTCACCACAACCTGCGTCACGCCGTCACGGTCACGCAGATCGACAAACGTAAAAACGCCAAAATCACGCTTCTTCGCCACCCAACCCATCAAAACAACCTGCGAGCCGACATCGCTATCACGCAACTCGCCGCAAGTGTGTGTTCTCTCTAAAGTTCCAAGTACGTCTAACATAAGATTAAAATTAATAGGGATACAGGCGATGAAAGGGATGGGATTTTCACATCATCCCTTCTACCCATTTCATCCCTGTTATTCACTTCCAAAAAACAAAAAACGCCTTTCGATTTGTGACAAACGAAAGGCGAAGCGTCAACTCTGGTTAACACTCTCGCCTACGTATTATTATTGTCGTCAAATCGAACTGCGTTCATAACTACACCGTGATGATACAAGATTGCGACGAATCCGTGCAAACTACCTTTCCGCCTTTCTCATTCGAACACTTGATGTAACATTAAAATATGAACGTTCTTGTACTCAATTGCGGCAGTTCGTCGTTGAAATTCCAGCTCATATCGACGAGTCTCGAGCAGATCGAGCGTCGTGAGGATCGGATGCTCGCCCGCGGCCAGATCGAACGCATCAGCGGAGCCGCGGTCCTGACGTTTCAAACGGCCGGAAATGACGCCGTCCGCTCAGGCAAACCGATACGTGATATGCGTGCGGCACTCGATGCGATCATGCAGTGGGTCGGCAGCGAAGACACCAATATCGACGGCATCAGCGGCCTCGCCGATATCGATGCGGTCGGACATCGCGTCGTGCATGGCGGCGAGCGTTTCATTCAGTCCGTGCTGATAGACGATGACGTGCTTAGGGGAATCGACGAATGTATCGAGCTCGCCCCGCTTCACAATCCTGCAAACGTTCAGGGCATCCAGGCGGCGCGGTCTATTTTGGGGAAAGGCGTACCGCAGGCAGCGGTTTTCGATACGGCGTTTCACCATACGATGCCGGAATCTTCTTATCTTTATGCCATTCCATATCAATTTTACCGACGTCACAAAATTCGCCGCTACGGCTTTCACGGGACATCGCACCGGTATATCGCCTATCAATACAGAACCCTGAATCACATTCCCCGAGAGCAGGTAAAGATCATAACGCTGCATCTCGGCAACGGAAGCTCTGTGGCCGCGATCAGGAACGGCGACTCGTTCGATACTTCGATGGGTTTCACGCCCCTCGAAGGCCTAGTAATGGGAACACGTTCCGGCGACCTCGACCCCGCCATCATCGAATTTATCTGTGAGAAAGAAGGCATGACCGTTCATGAGGCAGATCTGATGCTGAATAAAGCTTCGGGCTTGCTCGGCATCTCGGGTTTGACCCACGACATGCGCGAACTGATCGCTGAGGCGGAGGATTCCGGCGACCGGCGTGCCAAGCTCGCGATCGAAATATTCTGCTACCGCATCCGTAAATACATCGGTTCTTATCTCGCCGCAATGGACGGGGCCGACGCGATCATCTTTTCGGGAGGAATTGGCGAGAATTCCGCTCTCGTGCGTTCCAAGATCTGCCAAGGCCTGGAATGGCTCGGGATCGCTGCGGACGAAGGCAGGAATTCAGAATTAGTTTCCGGAGAAGAGGGCTTTTTCAACCGCGACGATTCCCGCGTAAAGCTTGGCGTTATCCCGACCAATGAAGAACTACTGATAGCTCGCGATGCGGTTCGGCTGATCCAAGGCGTGATCTAGTTAGACCGAGAGATCAAAAATAGAACCGCGCGAAGTAATAAAGTATCGGTGCCCCGAAGAGCAAACTATCGAGCCTGTCGAGAAATCCGCCGTGGCCGGGGATGATAGAGCCAGCGTCTTTTGAGCCGGAGCCGCGCTTCATGGCGCTTTCGCACAGGTCGCCCAGGACGCCGACGGCGGCGAGGACGATGGCAAGCGGGATCGAGAACTGATATGGCAATGTCGGGAAGAATGTCGCGGTTGCAATTGCGGCGAATGCAGCGGCGGCTATCAGGCCGCCGATAAGGCCTTCGACGGTTTTGCCGGGTGAGATCGCCGGGGCGAGTTTGTGTTTGCCAAGCGCTCGTCCAGCGAAATATGCTCCGGCGTCGGAGCCAAAAATAATGAGGAAAAAGAACCCGAGAAGTTTGGTGGAAAGACCGGGAACCGTTTCAAAACCGACTCGCGTCGCAATCAAAAACCCGCCGAGGAAAACTACGTAAAATATCCCGAGCAGCGTCACGCCCATGCCGGTGAGCATTTTGGAGAAGTCCTTTTGAAACCGAAATGTCTGCGAGATCAAAACCGCGATCAGGATCGCCGCGAGCGTCGCGATCAAAAGTTCCGGGGCTTTTGCCGGAGCGTCGAAAACAAATCCAATAAACAACGCCGCCGAAGCGAGATATCCGATCGACGCATCCGCCTTTAGTTCAAGCTTTTTCGTCAGCGAATAAAACTCAAACAATCCCGCCGCCAACGCAAACCCCGCGATCGCCACAAACAGCCAAACTGCCTGCGGCAGCCACAACGGCAAAATGATCGCCGCGATCACGATCGGCAGGGCGATGAGGGCTGTTAGGATTCTTGTTTTCATAGCTTTTCACCGCAAAGACGCGGAGACGCAGAGGAGGCAGAAAGCCCTTTAAATTTACTGTATTGCTCTCTCTCTGCGTCTCCGCGTCTCTGCGGTTCAATCCAATCACTTGACCCCGCCGAATCGCCGATCCCGCTTCTGATAATCCAATATCGCCTCAAATATCTGCGGCCTTCGAAAATCTGGAAACAGCGTTGGCGTGACGTAGATCTCGCTGTAGGCTAGCTGCCATAACAGGAAGTTCGAGATTCGAAATTCGCCGCTCGTCCTGATCATCAAATCGACCTCGGGTAGGCCGTGGGTGTATAGATTTCGCTCGATGTCGTCTTCGGTCAGGTGGTCGATCACGTCACCACGACGCTCGATGTCAGCGAACGCGAGCCGTGCCGCCCGGACGATCTCGGCACGGGCACCGTAATTCAGCGCTACGTTCATTACCATTCCGATGTTTTCGGCGGTCAACTGCTCGGCCCGGGTGATCTCGTTCTGAACATTTTCGAACAGGCCGGCGACGTCGCCAATAGCCCTGAAGCGGATATTGTGTTCGTGAACTTCTTTCAGATCGGTGCGAATGTAGCGGATCAGCATTCGCATCAGGCCCTTGATCTCATCCTGCGGACGCTTCCAGTTCTCGGTCGAAAAAGCGTAGAGCGTGACCGCTTTGATCTCAAGCCTTCGACAAGTATCGATGATCGCCCGAACAGATTTTGCACCTTCGCGATGGCCGAAAATGCGTGGCCGGCCCTGCCTTTTTGCCCAGCGACCATTGCCATCCATAATGACCGCAATATGCTGCGGCATCCGCGCCGGATCGATCTCCGCCAAAAGCTGTGCCTCGGCAGAGGTCGATTTTACGATCCCGGCAAAATTCTCGTGCATTTTGTTAGTTAACCGCAGATGAACGTAAATCGACACGGATCGAACCGGAAGATTATCTGCGGATATCTGCGTTCATCTGCGGTTAAAGTTCTCTTTCTTCGATTCCAACAATAGCGTCGCGATTGATCGGCCCGTATATGTGCGGATAGATCTCGCGGTTCGTCGATGGTTCCTTTATCATTCGGGACATCAGGCGGTCGCTGTCGATCTCTAGTATCACGACGTTTTCTACTCCGTTGTAATATCGCTCGATCACACCATCGAGCTGATCTTCGAAGCTACAATGAATAAACCCCTCGTCAGCCAAACTCGCGTGCCGATAAAGCCCCGTGTCAAAAGCCGCCCAAACTTCCGGTAAAACTATGTGGTAAATGAGCATTAGAATTTATTGCCCGCGAAAAAACTTCTAATCGTACTCGACCCTATGAAGCGTTAACCCCTGCGCCGAGGCTGTTTTGCCTGCCAGATCGCGGTTGCCGGTGACGATCGCTGTCTGGATTGTATCACTATCTTTTTCGCCACGCCCGACCTCGAGCATCGTGCCGACGATCGATCGGACCATGTAGCGTAGAAAGCCGGTCGCCGATATCCTAAACTCGATCATCACGCCCTGCGCCTGGTCGTTCCATTTGGATTCGACGGTGAAGTCAAGCACATTTCGGACGCGTGTTTCGCCGTCTGATTTTGAAGATGCAAATGCCGTCCAGTCGTGTTCGCCGAGGAATAACCGAGCCGTTTCATTCATCCGCCCGACATCGAGCGGCCGAGCTTCGTGATGAGCAAATCGCCGCCAAAAGGGCGACATCACTGGACCGTTCACTACCCGGTAAATGTACGTTTTACGCTTTGCAGAGAACCGCGCATGAAATTCATCCGGAGCTTTCTCGGCTTTCATTATGCGGATATCCCGCCAGAGATTGCCATTGATCGCGTGCTTCAGACGCTCAGGCGTGAATTTACTGTGAAGCTTCACGTTCGCCACCTGCCCCTCAGCATGAACGCCCGCGTCGGTTCGTCCGGATCCAACAACCGCCACGTCCATATTCGCGATCATCCCGATCACGCGCTCGAGTTCGCCCTGGATGGTACGGTCGTTTTCCTGCACCTGCCAACCATGAAAATCGGTGCCGTCGTATTGAATGAGAAGTTTGTAATTCATCTGGGATACAAAAGTTTAAACCTTTCACAGCAAATGAGCGATGTTTCGTTAAAATCGATTCCGAGTTCGGCGGCTTCGCGGGAAAAATACTTCCAGTGAACGTCCTGCCAATATTCCAAAGACTGATCGCCCTCACCCTCGTCCGACGCAAACCGAGCATCCACCTCGTTGAACGGCAGATGCCTGATCTCGCTGGTCTGGATAACGCACATCGGCACTCCTTCGAAATCGGTCACCACGCTGTAGCCGTCTGGAATCGGAGCCTCGTCAGGCTTGATCTCATTCACGGCGGCAAGGCTTGCGGTCGCAAATTTCTTGCCCGATATAACGAGTTCGCCAAGCTCCCTAGCCATTTCGGACGTATTGCCAAAATACCAACTCTGAAATGAAGTTCCTTTCGAGATCGATGGATCGATCCGGAGAAGATCTTCCCAATATTCTTGAACCTCAGGGCTCATGATTTTCGGCTTCCCGGCTTTACGGCCTCGATACCCTCCAAACACATCGGACACATGTCCGTCGAAAAGCTTGGAACATCAAGACTCACAAGCGAAATACGCGGGACACCGACATCCGCAGATCCGTTCGAGCGGTCAATGATCGATGCAGCGGCGACCACTTTAGCTCCATGGCTTTCTAATGCGGCGATACACTCCCGCGTAGAGCCGCCTGTTGTGATCACGTCCTCGACGACCAAGATCCGCTCGCCGGGTGACACCGTAAATCCTCGCCGCACAGTCATTACACCTTCCTGACGCTCTGTCCAGATAAATCGTTTCCCAAGCGCCTGAGCTGTTACAAAACCGATCACGAGCCCGCCGATCGCTGGCGAAGCGACCGTATCAAAATCATCTGCCGAATAATGCGCCGCTATCTCACGGCCAAACGCCGCCGCATCGTCCGGATGCTGCAGGGCGAGGGCACATTGCAGATATTTGGGACTGTGCAGCCCGCTCGACAAAATAAAATGCCCTTCAAGCAAGGCATTGGTTTCTGTGAAACGTTTCAGAATATCCATCCGATATAGACTAACTCAACACTCTCTCCGACTCAATAAACTCAACAATTTCTGCTAGACTTTAACGAATGACGCCGTACCCGAACCTCATCTCAGAATCACTGCTAATAAACGAAACTGTCGCACTGCTGCGGTCCTTTGGCGGCAAGGCCTCGGCGGTTAGCGTCGTTGATTTTGTGATGAAGATCAGAAAACCCGACCGCCAGCTTGCACGTCTGCTGGTCGCGGATCTCATCTCCAGCGATCCGCGTTTGTCGCTGAATGGCGATATGGTCGAGATCCGTGATGACGAATTCGAGGCCCGCGAGTTGATGGAAACGGAATTTGTCGTCTTCGATCTCGAAACCACCGGAGCCAAAGCACCGCCGTGCCGCATCACTGAGATCGGGGCATATCGCGTGAAAAACGGCGAGGTAAAAGAGGAGTTTCAGACGCTCGTCAATCCCGAAACGCCGATACCATATTTTATTACACAGCTCACCGGCATCAGTGATGAGATGGTCTCGACCGCACCGCTTTTCGGCGACGTTGTTTACGATTTCCTCGATTTTATCGGCGATTCGATCCTAGTGGCTCATAATTCCGGCTTTGATATGCGGTTTCTAAATCATGAGATCGGCCGCGTTTTCGGCAAGTATAAACTCGCGAATCCGTGTCTTTGCACCGTCCAGCTTTCACGAAAACTGCTCCCCGACATCCTGAACCACAAACTTAAGACCGTCGCCGAGCATTACGAGATCGAATTGGTTAATCATCACCGAGCAAGTGCCGACGCCTACGCGACCGCCCATATTTTCGTAAATCTGCTGAACAGACTAAACGAAAACGGCGTCAACGACCTTGCCGCGATTCGCGGCCTAGGCTCGAGAAAGCATCGATACGTTCGATGACCGGACCGCAAGCCTCCCGCTTGCCCGTGTGAAGAACAAAATTATGTTAGACGAAAGAATGCCTGAGGGCGTTAATAAACAACAATTAGACATCCGCCCAACCCCGCGTGAGGAAATGGGATTGTTTCCGCTCGACGCTTTTCCTTACGAATACGTCGGAAAAGAGATCTGGGTCGAGTTCGACATGCCGGAATTTACGGCGATATGTCCTTTCTCGGATTTCCCCGATTTTGGAATTATCAGGCTCAAATACGTGCCGAACAAACTATGCGTCGAGCTTAAGAGCCTGAAGCTTTATATCAACTCATTCCGAGATGTAAAGATCTTTCACGAACACGTGGTTAACCTCATTCTCGAAGATTTCGTCGCCGCGTGCGACCCGCTCAAGGTCGAGATCGAGGGGGACTATCATGTTCGCGGAAATATCAAAACGGTTGTGCGGGCGAGCTATACAAAACCTGCCTAGTTGGTCGCGACAAACCCGTAGCACGTGCATGCTAAGCCCTCAAGTGACTTACGATCGAGAACCGTTACATGTCCGCGCACGTAGCTTATCAGCTTTTTCTTTTGCAGAATTCCTGCGGCCTTGTTTACAGCTTCGCGCCGCACACCGAGCATGTATGACAAGAATTCCTGCGTGATCCGGAAGTCTTCCGATCGCATCCGGTCCTGTGTCATCAACAGCCAACGGGCTAGACGTGATTCGATTGAATGAAATCGGGTGCAAACGGCGGAACGCGAGACCTGCATCAGTATCGAGTAGGTGAAAAGCCGCATAATGCGCGGCAGATCATCGCTGAGAGCACATTCGGCATTAAAATTCTTTGCCGTCATTCGCAATGCCGTTCCGCTGCCCTGAACGACAGCTCGATTGTTCGATACCTTGACCCCCAAAAAGACGGCCAACGCGGCCATGCCTTCGCTACCGATCATTGCCACCTCCATCGTTGTCGTCGGGCTAGTAGCAACCAGCATCGAAACAATTCCGCTTTCTACAAAATATACGTGTCTCAATTCCTCGCCCTGATCGTAAACATTCTCAGAATACTTCAGCTCGTAAGGCTGAAGCTGTGGCCGGATGCGGGCGTAGACTACGTTTGAGAGAGCTGCGAGCAGCTTGTTCGGGGACCTTGTGGTTTCGGGCATCTTTACTCCTCGTTCGGGTCGTGTTGTAAAACAACAGACGGCACAAGAAGTAGATCGTTAGTTCATTTCCGATGTCGAATGGTGATATATCAATGGCCGACCGCTAAAGGCAGTTCGACTGTCGCAACCATAACAGGTGTGAACCATTTTGTCTGTAGCGTTAACCGAATGTTCTTGATATTCCACGACCGAGCAGGCGATTATATTCTGTATTGACCACTTCGTAGCATTCGCAGACGGCGTGTTCCAGGCCGCGGCGGTCGATGATCGTCATCGTTCCGCGAACGCTCTTGATCAGTTTGCGGGCAACTAGCTTTTGGGCGGCGAGCGTAACGCCTTCGCGGCGGACGCCGAGCATGTTGGATATTAGATCGTGCGTCATCACCAGTTTGTCGGAATCGAGCCTGTCGTGGCTAAGTAATAACCACCGGCAAAGCTGCTGTTCCACCGAATGCAGCCGATTGCAAACAGCGGTCTGCGAGATCTGCGCGATCAATGCTTGGGTATATCTGAGCAATAGCTTTTGAAATGGACCGCCGAGCGTAAATTCCGCCTTCATCGCCGTAGCCGACATTCGGAAAACATGACCCGCACTTTGAACGATCGCACGGTTCGTTGTTGTTTCCCCGCCCATAAAAAGTTCGATCCCGGGTATTCCGTCATTCCCAACGACCCCGATCTCAGCGGTGGAGCCATTCTCCATTATATAGAGCAGAGAAATAATGGCAGTGGTTGGGAAATAAACGTAGTCCATCTTGGCGCCGGACTCGTGCATAACAGTGCCGAGCGACAAATTGATTGACTCAAGATGGCCGACGATTCGCTCGACCTCTTTCTCTGGTAAAGAGGCGAGTAAAAAGTTTTTTGAGGATTCACTTTTGTTTGTTGTAGCCATTTATATCCGGTCTAGGAATAGGCGCGATACTGCGCGTCCGACTAAGGGGCCAAAATCTCAAGTGCAGTAAACATAGCATATTACCCACCCGTATATGCTCTTTCGCACATAGAACACTGATCAGATTTCATCTATCTAGAGTTATTGTCGGTTCTAAATATTAGGGCGTTGGGCAAATTCGCCCCTTTCATTAGCCGATAGGACTTTCCGCAGACTGACTGGTGGACTTATGGCCCAAGATCACCGATCTCGTTATCGCACCATTTACACAGATGTTCGTCCTCCTCCGGCCTGACCGGCGAGAACTCTCTCATTTCGCCTGTTATAAATATTATGTCACTCCTGATATGCCTGTACCGGCGGACACTAAACGCTATGAACTCCCCTACCTTACACCAGCATCAGGCTCACGAATGTGCGAAATCGCACACTCGCTGCTAACTTTTCTATCGAGTCAGGTGCTAGCATTCAAATGACTTTCACCTCTAAGTCGCCTGTGCGCTCTAACGCACATACATTCACTTAAAATTGGGGAATACTAATGGTGAACCGACCATTTGAGAAAGATTGAGTGCTCTTGCCAAAACCGCATTCATATAACACGCTCGTGTTACAAATTTTCCAATGATCGGGTCAGAGGCGAGGTTTGCCTATTGCGAAAGGCGGTAAATAAAACCGTTTACCGCCTTTCACTTGAAACACGTTTTGGCACTAAGGACGTACCAGAGGAATTGTCACATGAATATTTCAACCCCGTTAGATTGCGGGATAGCGGATTGCGGCCGTACGGCAGTCAAGGCAGCCATACTTGGGACAAAGAGATTCTGCATGGTCCCGGCGATGAGCAATCTTACGGCGCCGTTTCCATTCATTAGATACAACCTCTGCGACATACATCTTAAGAGCGTGCTCTCAAACTTCGACGAGGTCTTTCACGACGGACGAAGTGCGGACTACCGCAGCGCCGCCGTATTCACGTGAGAATTTTTATTCGCAACTGTTCGCGAACGCACATACAACCGTGAGCCGCTCTGCTCAAATAAGGCTAAGCTCGAACCAAACGAATGAACCTGAGTGCTTTACCTAATCAGCACTCAATCGACGCTCGCGTGTTAATTAAGTTCGAATTGCACGGGCTGATCAGACGATGTCCTTTTATATTGGCAGTCAGACTGCGTAGAAGGACGGCAAAATTAAAAAATTGTGCCGTCCTTCGTTTTTTTATTTGGGGTGTGAGATGAAGGTGTTAGAGTTTTCCCTCTACTACTGCAAACTTCAATTTACCGTAGCCTTCGGCCTTTTCAGGACGTCCCTACCGATGGGTCTGAATTGGCGTTGGCACTTTTGGCAGCAAAGAAAAGAAGCTCAGCGAAGGCTTCGCTAGAAAGCAATCCTATGATGAATTACGTGGAGGGAATTTTTAATGCACTGCCGCTACGGCCGTTTCCACTGAGAGTACATGTTTCGAACACGCTCGTTCCACTAGCTTCAAGATCTCACCTTCCGCTGGCCTTCTCCCTTTAGGGTCGGCGTTTGAGATCTCGGAAACTACCAGGAATTTAGATTTTTCCAGCAGTGTCTGCTCTCTAAAGGATAATTTTTTCTCGTGACTGAGAAAGATCAGCATTTTCAGCACTTCTGCAGTTTGAAAGATGTCGCCGCTTCGCATTTTCTCGGTAAAATCTCGCGATCTCGTCTTCCAGTCCCCGGCGTAAGGCTCAAAATCCTCGGCAAGCATGTCGATCAGTTGTTCGCACTGCGACGACGTGATCAGTGGGCGCAGTCCGACATTTTTCGCGTTACACTCGGGCACAAATATTGTTGAATTATCGTGGAGAACGCGTAGCGTGTACCCGCTCATCGAGATCGCACCAAATGCGTGTTCGCTCAGTTCCTCAACTACGCAAACGCCTTGATTCGGATAAGAAATTTTCTGACCTATCGTTAATTGCATGACCGCTTCTCTCCCAAAAAACTTGAGAACGACGCGATGCGTATCGGACCAAAAAGCAGTGTCCGGCGCAGGGTTGGTCTGTCAAGATTAATGTCATTATAGCATGGATCAATCCGGACTGGAACAAAATTCTTTCATGACAACACCGGCTGGCAGACTGAGCTCGCTCACCATTCGGCATAAATATGATCGTTGTCACAAATCCCAAATGTGCGGTGTATTCCTTTCGTAACGCAACTAAGCGATATATCAAGATCCTGAAAAAACACCGGAGGTTTCCATGCGCAGCAATTTAAGACATCTTTCCCTTAATCTTCTATCGATAGCATTTATCATCATCGTGATCGGCAAACTGGTCATCGTCGCCCAGAGCTCGATCACGGGCGAATGGACCGCCGACGCTCGTCCTGACAAGCCCGGCCGTGACGGCAAGATCCAGCTAAATCTCAGCCGCACCACCAATGGCGAAAAACGCAACCAGTTTGGCTCGGGCTTCGAATACTCTGAGCTACAAGGTCTTTCACGCGAGCAAGCTCAAAATGGCATTGCCAATTTCAGGCTGGTTCGCGAAGCCGGAACGATCAATTTTCAAGGGTCATTTAACAATGGAAAAGGATCCGGCACCTTCTCGTTCAATCCCGACGGTGGCTACGTTAGTGCAATGAGATCACGCGGTTTTGACTTTGAGAAGTCGAAGAACAAGAACGACGACGGCATCGAGGGCCGATTGCTCTCAGCCGCAATGATCAATGTCACGACCGCCCTCGCCGACGATCTCAGATCGGTCGGTTTCGGCGATCTCGACGTTGACGACCTGTTCAAAGCCGCGATCTTCAAGGTCGATTCCAAGTTCATGGCCGAGATGAAAGCGACCGGCTATCCAAATCTGGGAATGGAAGAACTCGTCAAGGCTCGTATCTTCAAAATAGACGC
>JBGSQW010000010.1:0-66862 GCA_041737885.1 Pyrinomonadaceae bacterium
AAAATCGCATTGGCACGAAAGTACTTGAAAATAATCTACAGCACCCTCACAAACAACTGGGTGTTCGCAGACTTTAACAATTTTGAATTGGCAGAGTGAAAACTTTGCTAATGGAGTAGAAATTCATCATAGGAGAAAGAAAAATGAAGTTAATGATCAAATTAATTGCATTAGTGATGGTGCTATGTACAGCCGCCATGGCTCAACCGGGCACCGCACCCAAGGTGACCCAACTGACGATGCCGGCCGATCCGGTTGCCGGTGGCGAGATCGTCGGTAATATCAAAGATGGGCAGATCATTCCGCTGCGATGGGCAGAGAGCAGCCAGGTCGCCTGTTTTCCGGGAACACGTTTTGAGATGTTTTCGGGCAATCACGTCCTATATCGCGTCACGATGCCGGCGGCTTCGTCCATGACGATCACCTTAACGCCGAAAGACGATGCTCAGATCAATCTGTACGCATTGCGACAGGGCAGCAAGCCTATCGACCAGAGCGTTCCGCCAAACGTTCAACAGGCGATCTCATGCGAGGCCAAGTATCCGATCTATGCGAATCTCCCCGGCGGTCGCACTGTAAAAAACAAAGATGACGGCATCAGAAAGATCGAATACATCTCTGTTGGTTCGCCATACAGCATCCTCATCGGCGTCGCCGGAGCCAAAGGGCTGACCGCGGGAGACTTTAAGCTCAACGTCTCGATAAAACCAAGATAATTCAACACCCGTTTACTCGCTTTCAAAACCCGAGAGTTTAAGGACGAACTCGGGAACCATCGGTTCACTCGGCAGCAGGAATTCCCTTCCTCTGTCGAGTGTCCAGCGGTGGAGCCATGAGATTCCTGCGGCTCCGATGAATTTGTCGGGCAGGCGGTAGGCTTCGTCTTTGAGAGCAGTTTCAAGGTCGACGAATTTATAGCCGCGTTTCTTGAACATCGCGGCGAGGTCGTCGAAATAATCCGAATTGATAAAATTAGCGTGAATCAGCAGCGTCTGAGCGATCTCGCGGCCAAATATCTTGACCGACTGGCGTTCCCAGTATTCCAGCTTCTTTTCCATATACGGAACGTACGCGTCGCCGACCTGTTTCATCAGCTTTTTATCGCCTTTGTCGAAGGCGACGTCGTACGCCTTTGAAAAAATGTAATCGCCGTTATCGATCGATATCGGAGCGATCGTGTAGCCGTTGTCAGACAAGAATTTATCAAAGCTCGCCTTGATCTCAAGCGTTCGACCAGTTTGCAGGAACGGATGGCGAAAATACCGCATCTTCTTGCCCTTAGCAGCTAGCAGTTCTTTTGTGACCCTTTCGCCTTTCAACACATCCGCCTGATAGTCCGCTAGCGGGATCTGATTAAGGCTGCGATGAGAGTACGAGTGATTGCCGAGTTCCAACACTGCGTCTAGCCACATCCGCAGCAGATCGACCTGCCGTTCGTCACGCTTTTCACCGGAGAAAAGCTTGTTCTCATTCACAAACCCGATTGCCGGAACGCGAGCTTTCTTTATATGACCGAGCAGTTTCTTCGTGATTTCAAAGCGATTTCTATGATCTGACCTTGTCGAAACGACGGGCAGGTCGTCGATGGTAACGGCGACAGTCCGATTCACCTGCTGACCACAAACCGCAACCGCCAGCAAGAAGATCAATCCAACAACTCTCATAAAAATCGTTCCTACATATCTGTTACAATTTCTAACTTACTTCGGAATAGCTGATAACTGTTTCTACTTCGCAAACACCTGCGAAAAATCGTTAAATGCCTTAAATTCCAACGCGTTACCGCTCGGGTCGAGGAAGAACATTGTCGCCTGTTCACCGACCTCGCCTTCGAAGCGGATCTTTGGCTCTATCACAAATTTCACGCCGGATGAACGCAGACGTTCCGCTAATTCCCGCCACGCGTCCATTTCCATAACGATCCCAAAATGCGGAACCGGGACATGATCGGCGTCGACGTGATTCTCGGCCTTAATGCCGCCCTGCCCTTCGGCGAGGTGCGTGACGATCTGGTGGCCGTAAAGATTAAAATCGATCCAACGCTCAGAACTGCGGCCCTCTTCACAGCCAAGTAGCCCACCGTAAAACTCACGGGCGGCATCGAGATCGTTAACTGGAAAGGCGAGGTGAAATAAGTTTTTCATATGGTTTTTGCCACGAATTACACGAATGGCACGAATTTAACACAATTCTGATTCGTGTTATTCGTGTAATTCGTGGCTAAATGTTCTTAGCTTAAGATGACTGAAAACATCGACAAATTTACCGCCGCCTTAGAAAAATCGCTCGACGACAAGACTTTCGTAAAATTAACCCTCGGCAATTATAAAGGCCCTGACGAGCATCTGCAAAAAATATTGGTACGACTGGTTTCGACGAAGAAAGGTGAGCGACTTTATTTCCTTTATCGCGGAGCGACACGCGATACGGCTAAGAATTATGATTTCGACACAGGCATTGCGTTGATAGGCGATGCACTTGATAACGGTTTTCACAGCGGGCATCTATTCACCACAGAAAATGACTTTCAGCTGGAGGTCGGTAAAAAAGGCAAGTCGCGACTAAACATTGGGAAGCCGACGTTTACGGTTGCTCTAGCGGCGACGCATGATCGTGATAAAAAGGAACAAGTCGACCCGAGCAACTTCTACCTCCGATCGCTCGGTATCACCGACGATAACGGCCGCGTTCGCGACCGCGAGCAGAATAAATGGCGGCAGATCAATAAATTTGTCGAGGTTCTAGCGAGTCTTGTGGATAAGTCTGAGCTGAAAGACCGCAAAGAATTAAAGATCGTCGATATGGGCTCGGGTAAGGGCTATCTGACTTTTGCTGCGTACGACTATTTTAAGAATACTCGGAATGTCGATGTTCGAATGACCGGCGTGGATACCAAAAGCGAACTCGTCGAACTTGGAAATGGTATCGCGGCCGCATCCGGTTTTGACGGTTTGAACTTTGCTGTTGGCAGCATCGCTGATTATAAAGTCGACGGGGTCGACATCTTAATTGCTCTCCACGCCTGTAACACGGCGACCGACGACGCCATTTTCAAGGGCATAACGGCCAAAGCCGACCTGATCGTCGCTGCTCCATGCTGCCATCAGGAGATCCGTCCGCAGATCAAACCGCCCGCGATGCTCCGAGACATCCTCAAACACGGCGTCATGCTAGAGCGAACCGCCGAAACGCTCACCGACGGCCTGCGTTCGCTCCTGCTCGAACGCAGCGGCTACTCAACCAAACTCTTCGAATTCGTCGCCCTCGAACACACGCCAAAAAACAACATGCTTGTGGGAACGAGGTTGACGAACACGTCGCCCGAGAGTCAGTCGGACGACCAGATTCGCTCGATCATGTCGCATTTCGGCATTCGCAGCCAGCACCTTCTCTCGCTCATCGAAACAAACTCTAATCAAATTTGAGCTGGTTTTCTCCTTTTTGTCGCATTGCATAGTGATAAGGAGAAATATCACTATGTTTACACCAAATCGTCTGATCCGAGCATCAGTCATCTGCGCTGCTATCGTCCTTCTAATTGTTTTTGTTGTTGCTGGTCGAGGCACTGTCGGCACGCTGCCGTCGGCGGTGGCCGCTCAAGCATCGGGTGATTCTACCCCTCAAGCCGATAGATCCGCGTCGCCGGGCGTTGCCAACTCTATCATCGCATTTCTAGGAACCTTCTCCTTATGGGGCAGTGCGTCTGACACCATCGATCCGGACGTGGCTTTAGCGACTAACGGCAGAATTTTTTATTCCGACGGTCCGAACGCCAGTTCCAGCATCATTTCTTTTCTGCCGGGCGGGAGCCCTGGCGGCGCGGGAACTAATCTGGGCCGAGGTTTTCAGCCAGCGGTTTCCGTCGACGGGACTAAGGTGGCATTTGTCGATAACACCGCAGGTGCGGTTGCGAACGGTGGGCCGATAATGCTCATGAACCCGGACGGCACAAACAGGCGTGCGCTGCCGAATCCGGCAACCGGTTTCACTCCCGCTTGGTCGCCGGACGGAAACCGTCTTGCGTACGTGGTCGGCAACGATTCAGGCGGCAGCGGTGGAAGCGGTGAGATTTGGGTGATGGACTTGACGCCCGGGTTTGTTGGAACGAATCCGGTAAAGATTCCAAATACGCGAAACGCCCAGGCCCCGCACTGGGGCATGAATAATTTCCTGGTGTGGTGGAGCCGGGATGGCGTGTTCGGCATTGCCAAGCTGGGCCCGGTTCCCGCGACCGAGTTGATCGCAACAGGCTCGCCGCTGCCGACGAGGCTGCCCGGCGTTCAAACGTTCGACGTCGAGCCGGTCTGGTCACCCGATGCTACTAAGATCGCTTTTAATAGCGTACGCGATTATCCGAACGGTGGTGGTTCGGAAATTTACACGATGGACGCGAACGGCGGCAGCCAGACTCGCGTTACCAATATTGCGGGATCCAAAGCTTCACCGACCTGGGCTCCGGATGGTACGGCGATCGCGTTTGAACACGACTTCGTTCTCAAAAAAGTCAACCCTAACGGGAGCGATGGCGGAAACCCGCCACCCGTTCAGACCAGCGGCTTCATCTACAACCGTTTGCACTGGGCTGCGGCAGGAGCTCCCGTTCCGACGCCGACGCCGGTGCTCGTCAGTGATATCCGTGTTGTCAACGCGACGGGCCGCCCGGGAGAGCCGGTGGTCGTTCCGATCGAACTGGTGGCTTCAGGGAATGAAGCATCGATGAGCTTTACGGTAAATTTTGATTCGCTGAGGCTAGGATTTGTCGGAGCATCACTCGGAGGCGACGTCCCCGCGGGAACCAGTATCGCCACCAACGAGCTACAGGTGGGGCTCGGCAGGCTAGGTGTTCTTATCGATTCACCAAGTGCCTTCTCTTCCGGCGTACGCCGATTCCTGAATCTTACATTTGTCGTTCAGCCGGGCATCGCCCCAGGGGTAGCCCAGATCACATTTGGCAACATGCCAACGCCGCAGAATGTTTCAAGCATTCTCGGGCAATCGCTCACCGCGAATTACCAGGCAGGAAGCGTTACCGTATCGGCGCCTGCGGTAAACGGGAAGATCGTCTATCAGCAAGGCGGCCGGGCGACATCGAGCATCTACACGATCACGCCGGGAACTGGAATATCAATCGGGCTGCGCCGTGGATTTCACCCCGCTTATTCGCCCGACGGTAGCAAGATCATCTTCACCGACAACACAGCGGGTGCGACCGATGGCTTTCTGATGATAATGAACGCCAACGACTCCAGCAGCGCTCGTCAGCTGGCAACTCCGCGACAGGGCTTCACGCCTACGTGGTCACCCGACGGATCGCGACTAGCGTTTATTCGCGGAGATTTCAACAGTGTCGGCGACAACGGCAAGGGTCAGATCTATATCATTGACATGACCCAAGGCAACGAAGGGGGGAACGAAGTTTTGATCCCGACGGGCACACGGTCGATCTCGAAGCCATCGTGGGGTCCGACGAACCGGATCGTTGCTGCGTGCTATGATCCTTTCTCAGGTGGCGGCATCGACCCGCGCGGTGTATGCGTAACTGGTGAGATCCCGGCGTCTGCTCAACAGATCACAGCTAACCCGCCTGCGTTCACTTTGATTTCGGGGCAGAATACTAATGACCGCGAACCAACTTGGGATCCCAGCGGCAGCCGCATCGCATTCATGAGCACGCGTGACTATCCAATGGGAAATGCCTCCGAGATCTACTCGGCGAACCCCGACGGCAGCACCCCAACTCGGCTCAGCAATACCGTCGACTTCAAATCTCAGCCAACCTGGTCACCCGACGGCACAAAGATCGCCTATTCACGCGGAGGCACCCAAGGCCCGAACAGCGCCACGATCCGCAGCGTTAACGCCGACGGCAGCAACCCGACAACTCCCGCAACCATCACAGGTTTCGGCTCCGGCGACGTATTTCCCGACTGGGGAGCAAGCTCGGCTGCCGGGAACGATCTCGCAATGTTGTCGATGACGGACGACACCGATCCCGTCGCTGTCGGCTCTAACTACAACTACGTTTTCTCGATCAAAAACAATGGAACGGCACCCGCAACCGGCGTTAAGATCGTTTTCGACCCGGTCGCTAATTTCCCTGATGCCGTATCGGTTCATCCGATAATGCTTAATTGTTCAACGGCACAGAACCGAAGCGTTACGTGCACTTTTCCAAACCTGGCTGCGGGGACGACCGTCTCACAGAGCGTAACATTTAGAGCCATCCAAGCGGCGAGCATAACTATGCGGGCAACCGTTTCGGCAACGGAATCGGATCAGAATCCAGCTAACGATTCGCTGAGCCATTCGACCGTAATCGCCGTTCCGGCCGACGTGGCTCTTGCCGATCCGGTTGTACCGACCACGCCGGTCGCTCAGGGAACCGTTATTTTCTTCACTCTCAAAGTCGTGAATTACGGTCCAGCTGCGGCCCAAGGGCTTCGGCTTAGCGTTACCCTTCCCACGCAGTTCCAGTATATCGAACCGCCCGCACCTAACGGATGCACCCTCACCGGCAACACACTTACATGTACTCGGGCATCGCTGACCGAGATCTGCTCGTCACCACTTACTCCGGCGTGTGTGGGTTGGACTGTTCAGGTTCCGCTGCTGGCTGCTCAAGCCACCAATGGACCTCCTGCGCAAACGATTGTGACTGTCTCATCCACTGGTGCTCCCGACAGTTCTCTATTCAACAACACGCGTACGGTTTTCACGGAGATCAGTTCGTTGGGCGGGCTCGAACTTCTAGGTCTGGAGGTCACGCAAGCAGTTCAAGATCTTGCTAACAGCGTGCCGCTTGTCGAGAACAAACCCACTTTTGTCCGTGCCTACGTTGAAAACAGATCAGCCGGTACTCCGACCGTCAGAGGCAGCATCATCGGCAACCGCATTGAAGTCGGTGGCAGCCGCACACCATTGGGAGCCCTCACGGCAAGTAACCCCGGCGGTACTATCAACGTTCTGTCGGATTCGAATCGGTCGTTGCTGAACGATAGTTTCTATTTTGAGCTTCCGGAGGATTGGAGGGCGGGAAATATCGAACTAGAATTCCGGGCGGCCGGATACAGTCTTGACTGTCGGGAACCTGACGGAACATCCGACTGTAAAAGTCTGGTCACATTCCGGAAAATGAACAAACTGAGCATTAATTTTGTTCTTGCGAAATGGACTGACGCTTCAAATGTCGTGCATGAAGCGGATTTTGGGGATGCTTTGCAAACTGCCGCGGAGATACGGGCTCGCTTTCCCGTTTATGATTTTGATCCTGAGATCACTACCATAACGCTAAGGACCAATCCATGCAGCCTGACCCCCGGAAATCTTGTTCCACTGATAGAAAACATGAGGACTCAGGACATTGCCAATGGTAAGACCGTTAAGCAATTCTATATGGGGCTGATCCCGGATCAGGCATCATGCGGCTCGGCATATGGTAGCAACGGAACTGCGTATAGTCCCGGAAATTCGTCGCTTACTTTCACCACTAGAAACGGCAATCCCGGAACGCCGGGAAGGCCAACAATGGACGGTAATTCGCGGGCCCACGAATTAGCCCACAATACTGGAATTGGACATACGAATTCTGGAGGAGGCGAAGCTAGTCCGGCGACCGATTATCAACCTAGCGACGGACGCATCAGCACTGGCCGGGAGGAGTACGGGTCAAATACGGCTTACGGCTTCGACGTTTATGCTCTAAATAGCAACCTCGATGGAAACCGGATCTTCTCGGACACAACTTTTGACTTCATGAGCTATAAAAGACCGAGGTGGGTATCGGTTTTCAATTACAACAAACTCTTCAATTTTATCGGAGTTGCGGGAGCGGCCGGCCCCGACACTCCTGAATTGTCCAATACGGTTTCGGTAACTCAAACGGTTGTCGTAAGCGGCACAGTATCAGAAAACCCATCTGCCGGTACTCTATCGCCCTTGTTCCTAAAGGAAACGAACAGCACGATCCAACTTCCAGCCCCGGGCAATTACTCAATAAGCCTTCGGGATGCCTCCGGTCAGGTGCTGGCGTCATACAGTTTCGAGCCGCAGACTGATTCTGACGGTGTTAAGGGCCCGTTCGCACTCGTCTTACCCTGGAACCCGCTCGCAAAACGCCTTGTCCTATCGCTCAACAGCCAGGAGATCGCATCGCGGCAGGCGTCTCAAAATACCCCAACGGTTACAGTCACTGCACCGAATGGCGGCGAAACGCTAAATGGGCCGACGGCAACAGTGACATGGACCGCCGCGGACGCAGATGGCGACGCACTGACTTATGCAGTTGACTATAGTTCCAACAACGGCACTAGCTGGTCGAATCTTGCATCCGGGCTGACCTCGGTCAACTATCTTGTCGACCTCAGAAAGTTGCCCGGGAGCAATCAGACTTTATTTCGAGTGACCGTTAGTGATGGTTTCAACGCCGCCACTGATCAGTCAAATGCGACATGCACGATCCCGCCGCACCTGCCGACTGCATCAATTCTATCGCCGCAAAACGATCAACTTTACGTCGGCGATCAGACTATCGTTTTTAACGGTTCGAGCACGGACGTCGAAGACGGATTCCTGCCCGGTAGCGCCTTAACGTGGAGGTCAAATCTGAACGGGCTGCTCGGCACCGGCAATTCGCTGGCGGTTAACGCCTCCACATTGCAGGAAGGCACGCACATCATCACGCTTTCGGCAACAGACACCGCAGAGGGAGTGAATACAGCTTCGATCACGATCAGAGTGGTGCGAAATCGGCCCACGTTTCCCGCTGCTTTGTCTGTCGGGCCCGAGGCAATAAACATTCGAGCCGATGTTGGTTCCGGTCAGTCCGCCGTGCAAACGCTAGCCATTCGGAACAGCGGCGACGGAACCCTGACCTGGACTGCAACCGCAAATCAGCCGTGGATACGGCTCAGTTCGCCGAATGGTGCCACGCCGTCTAATCTGGATATAAGTGCCGACCGTACCGGGCTCGCAGTTGGAAATTACTCTGGAACCATAAGCATCGTCGCGTCCACTGCACCGAACAATCCATACGAAGTACCCGTTAATCTAGTCGTCCAAGCCAAGTCAACAGTTAGCGGCCGCGTACTTACGCCCAGCGGACTCGGTCTGCGAAACGCTCTGGTTTCAATGATCGACGCTCAGGGCATTCGTCGAACAGCAACGACCAGTTCGTTCGGGCTGTTCTCGTTTGCGGATGTATCCAACGATGAAACCGTTACAATAGCGATTACATCAAAACGTTACCGTTTTACCCCACGGATTGTGCTAGTGACCGGCAATGTAGCTCTCTCGGATTTCGTCGGTTTGGAATGACAATCTCTCGGTTGATGAAGAAGGACACGGGCAACAGTCTTGCTCGTGTCTTTTTTTCCGGATCTATTTCGTGTTAAAGTGGCGTGATTTTCTAAGAGTTTTGTAGCTAATGCAAGCAACCGCCAAAACCCCAGACGAATACATCGCCGGCCTTCCTGAAGATCGTCAGATGGCGATTTCGGCGATGCGAAAGGTCATCAACGATAATCTGCCTGCGGGATTTGAGGAAAGTATGGGTTATGGTCATATGGGCTGGGTCGTTCCGCACTCGGTCTATCCGGCGGGATATCATTGCAAACCGAGTGATCCGCTACCCTTTCTCGGCATCGCGTCGCAAAAGAATTTCATAGCCCTGTATCATATGGGCATTTATGCTGATCCGGTTCTGCTCGAATGGTTTAGAGATGCATGGCAAGCGGTCACGCCTCGAAAGCTGGACATGGGAAAATCATGCATTCGCTTCAAAAAACCGGCTGATATCCCGGTCGATCTGATAGGTAAGCTCGCTGCGAAGGTCTCGGTACAGGAATGGATCCAAACCTATGAACGAGAGTTGAAGCGATAGCCTTGCCGAATCAACCAACCTGGGGTATCATAAGAGATTGCGTAGCGCGCAATAATTCACTCGCTTATACACGGCGAAGGAAGTGAAAATTATGAAACCAGAAATCCACCCTAATTACAATGCGATCTCAGTCGTATGTGCCTGCGGCAGTACCTTTCAGACACGTTCGACACTTAAAGACGATCTTCACATAGAAATTTGCTCGGCCTGCCACCCGTTCTTTACCGGTAAGCAGAAACTGGTCGACACAGCCGGACGCGTTGACCGCTTTAACAAACGGTACGCTCGCGGTGCTGCTGCGACTGAGGCGAAATAAGATAAGCCCTCGGGCTATCGCAATGAGAAACGCTAAGTTTAACTATTAGCAACTAAAATCCGACGCCGACCTTGGCTGATCGATAATTGTGTACTCAAATACGCTATCGAAAGGCAATTCAAGGTCGGCGTCGTTTTTATTTTGAATGTCATATCTGGGATATGACATTCAGTTCTTCGAATTCGCATTAATTGAACATCTATTTCTAACAGATAGCTATCTAAGGAATTGATATGAAAAAGAGAACATCGCCCAAATTACTTCGGTTCATTCACACGGTCTTTGCTATGGAACGCGACCTGATCGTCGGCGGCCAGGCCGTAATGGAAGGCGTCATGATGCGCACTCCGTCGGCGTACGCCATCGCTTGTCGCCGTCAGGATGGCTCGATCGTAACCACAGCCGACACTTTGCCGAAGTGGAGCGATAAATACAAGTGGCTTAACACGCCCGTGCTTCGTGGTGGTGCGACGCTTATCCAGTCGATGGCTCTCGGTGTCAAAGCTCTGAATTTTTCTGCTCGAATCTACGAGGAAGACGCCGCCGCAATGGAACAAGCCGAAAAAGCCAAAGCGGGCGAATCCGTCCTCGCCTATGCCGACGGTACTGACGACGATAATTTCACCAAAGCGAACGCCACCGTCGTCATGCCCGAGAAGGAAGAAGGCAAAGCCAAAAAAATGGGCCAATCGGCAAGTGCGGTCGGATCTATCATCTTCGCACTCGGATTTAATGTTCTTTTGTTCATCGTCGCCCCGCTGGTACTGACCAACCTTCTCTTTATATGGCTTGGCTGGGCCGGTTCACCTGCAATAGCGAGCGACGCCAGCTGGTGGCAGACTGGAATGGCTTACGTCTGGAAGATCAAGCTCGATTCGTTCGGATCATGGGTCGGATTCAACCTCATCGACGGCGTGATCAGGATGGTCTTTTTCATCATCATGATTTTCTCGATGTCTTTCCTTAAGGACATCCGACGCGTGTTTGAATACCACGGTGCCGAGCACAAAACGGTCTTCACCTGGGAAAAGGGCCTTGATCTAACGCCCGCAAACGCAACGCTGCAGAGCCGTCAGCATCCGCGATGCGGCACGTCGTTCCTCATGGTCGTCATGCTGATCGCTATCGTGCTCTTCTCGGTTATCAATTTCGAAGCGATGTGGATGAACCTAGTTGTCCGAATTGCCCTCATGCCGCTCGTCGCGGGGCTTGCCTACGAGGTAATTCGTTACGCAGCTAAAAAAGAATCGAGTGCTGTGTTCAAACTAATGACTAAACCCGGCATCTGGCTCCAAAACATTACGACCCAGGAACCAGACGACGAACAGCTCGAAGTCGCGATCAAGGCTCTCGATGAATCGCTGAAATTAGAGCCGCAAACTGCCTAATTTTTTTTAACCACATAGAAACAGAGGCCACATAGGAACGGTCGAAGTGTTATGTTTTTTCTATGTGATCTATGTTCCTGTGTGGTGAATCCATATGTTCGAAAAACTTGCTCAAATCGAAAAATCCTACGAAGAACTGACTGAACAGATCTCGCAGCCGGAGTTCATGTCGGACATGTCGGTCTATGCGAAGCTGATGAAACAGCACCGCAGTCTCGGTGAGATCGTCGAAAAATATCGCGAAGTCCGCAAAATGACCGAGGATCTTCAGGGTGCAAAAGACCTTCTCGCTCTCGCTGACGACGATGATATGCGTGAAATGGCAAACCTCGAGATCGCCGAGATCGAGGACAAGCTACCTGCCGCCGAAGAGCAGCTCAAAACCCTCTTGCTCCCGAAAGATCCAAACGACGAGAAGAACGTAATTCTCGAGATCCGAGCCGGTACTGGCGGCGACGAAGCTACCTTATTTGCCGCTGAAGTCCTGAGAATGTACACCCGCTACGCGGAACGCCAAGGCTGGAAAATAGATATTCTCGAGATGAGCGATACTGGAGTCGGCGGCATCAAGGATGCGACTGCCGTCATCGAGGGCGATAATGTCTATTCGAAAATGCGTTTTGAGTCAGGTGTTCATCGCGTTCAGCGTGTGCCACAGACAGAAACTCAGGGCCGCATTCATACATCGGCGATCACAGTAGCAGTTTTGCCTGAGGCTGAGGAAGTCGACGTTAAGGTCGATCCGAATGACCTTCGTGTCGATTATTTCTGCTCGTCCGGTCCTGGTGGACAGTCGGTAAACACTACCTACTCTGCGGTGCGTCTGACGCACTTGCCGACGAATGTCGTTGTCTCGATGCAGGATGAAAAATCCCAGATCAAGAATAAAGAAAAAGCGATGCGAATCCTTCGAGCCCGCCTGCAGGAATTAGAAGAGCAGCGTCAGCATGACGAGTTATCTGCCGAACGTAAATCCATGGTCGGCAGCGGTGACCGGAGCGAAAAGATCCGCACCTACAACTTCAAAGAGAATCGCGTCACCGATCACCGCATCCATTTGACCGTTCACCAGTTAGAACTCGTAATGGAAGGCCAAATTGACGAATTCGTCGAAACGCTCAGAACGCACTACCAAACCGAGAAATTAAAGGCTGAGGCGGTCGGAGCGTAAGAGTTTTACCACATAAAAAATATAGGTAACATAGATTTCTACCAGAAACTATGTGTTCTATGCTCCTATGTGGTTACAATACAGAAAACACAAATGCCTCCACCTACCCGCCTATATCTAGTTCGTCATGGTCAATCGGCTGGAAATGCCGAGGGGCGTTTTGGCGGGCATGGGCCCACGCCGCTGTCGGATCTGGGGCGTGAGCAGGCTGAGAAGACGGCACAGATGTTGGCGAGAGAAGGGATCGAGGCGATCTATTCGAGCGACCTGATCCGGGCTGTACAGACGGCCGAGCCACTGGCGAAACTGCTCGATCTTCCGATTCATCAGTCTCCTGCTTTCCGTGAACGCCACGTCGGCGTATTGCAAGGCCTGACTTTTGATGAATCAAAACAGCAGTATCCGGACGACTATTACGCTCTTATCAACCGCAACGTCAACCACATCATTACCGAGGGAGAAAGTTATCGCCACCTGTTGCGACGCATCACCGGTGAACTCCGAAGCATTCTCCGCAACCACAACCGCCAACGCATCGCCATCTTTTCCCACACCGGGGCAATTTGCTATCTCACGCTCCACCTAATGGGAGCGATCCATCGCGGAACAAAAACCACCCCGTGGCTCATCACCTCAAACTGCGGCATCAACCGCTTCGAATTCCGCGGCCCTCGCAATTTGCGTGTCCTCACTCTCAATGACACGCGGCATCTGATCCAAACCACAGGCGAAGACGCGTTTGCCGCACACTGAGCAGTTCACGAATTAAAAAAAGGCTGCCCTTGCGGACAGCCTGTGAAGAAGACATCTTAGAAAGATGTGCCTAGAAATCGTATCGAACCGCAAACTGAAGAACACGTGGCGAACCCTGGATCTGGCTAAAGTTGCCAAAGGTTGACGACGGCGTACCGCTGTATGGATCGAGTCCGAAGATCGTATCCGCAGTGGTGAACCGCTGAGTGTTTGTCACATTGAAAGCATCAACGCGGATCTGAAGTTTGTGTCCCTCTCTCCACGGCATCGAGAATGATTTCGCGAGTCCCATGTCAAGAACGATGTAACCTGGATACCGAAGCACGTTACGATCACCCGTTTCGCCCGGAGCCGCGTTTCTAAAGCTCTGGTAAGCGGCCGTGACGTCGCTGAAGAGATTTGGTGATCCATTAGCACCGTTTTTGGTCGGTGAAGTTTGGACGTCCCTTACGCGTGTGACATAGCTTCTGACGTTCCAATTGGTCGGCCAGCCTGCGATATCGACAAAACCATCAGTGATCGGTAATCCGGTGTTGAAACGGAAGATCGAGCTGACCTGCCATCCGCCAAATAGGGCATTGGTAACAGGTCCCATTCCGTTGAAAAACGTCTTACCGCGTCCGATAGGCAATTCGAAAACGCTGTTCATGTTAAAGATATGCCTCACGTCAAAATCTGATACCGAGAAGTTATCACGCTGCCGAAGGGCGTTGTGAATAAATGCTGCTCCAAACACACCGCTCGTCTGCACACCCGACGCATCGTCGAGCGATTTCGAGAAGGTGTAGTTCGCATCCCAGGTCAGACCTTTGAATCGCTGTCTAACGCTAAGCGTTGCCCCATGGTAATCGGAACTGGCGATCGTTCCGTAAGCGGAAAGAGCACCATACTGACGATTGTAGAAGAGCTGGCGATTGGTGTTGGAATCGAGGACATCCTGAAGAAATGTCCAGTCATTGCCAATATCATAACAGCCAAACAGCGGAGCTCCGGCACAACCGGGTGTCGTGGCCGTTTGGGCCATAAACCCGTAGGCAGCACGAGTATTGCTCAGTCCCGCTCCGAAAAGCAGTGCATCAAGCGTTCCCGCCCCATACATATTTTCGAAAAATGGCTGGTTCGGGATCTGGCTGATCGGCGTATTGCTTCTGCGATATCCATCCAGGATCTGAGCTGCTTCGTACCACGTCTGGCCTGAGACAGGATCTCTGACATTGTTTGGAGCCATTACATCACGCGAAGCGAGCAGGTTACGGGCGAGACGACCGATGTAGGAAGCCTCGACATAGATGCCTTTTTTCAGTTCGCGGCCGTAGGTCACGTTCCACTGATAGTTGATCGGTGAAACAAGGTTTGTATCCAACGAGCCTTCGATACGACGCTGATCGTCGAGCGGTTGGCTTTGCGGAAATGTGATCCCGGTTGGCAAAGAACCGCCCGGAGGCAAAGGCAGCGTACGGATCGTCTGGCCAAAGCCAGTGAAAAGTGGACCTGGATTCGACGTCACGTTGTAGGTATTGGCTGCGATATCAAGGCTCGAAGCGAATCCAAGCGTGTTATTCGCATCAAAATTGACTGCTAAAGCCTGGCCAAAGTAGTCGTTCGTAATGCGGAAACCACCGCGGAAGACCGATGCTCCATTCTCACCGAATATCTTTCCGAGGAAGCCTTTGAAGTTTGGCGACCATGCAGCAGAGACATTTGGCTGGAAGTTGTTGGTATCCCACGGATATACGTTACCCTTCCCGTTCGCCGGGCCAGCAAGTTCGATGGTGAGGCCTTCAGAAGCGATAACCCCATAGTTTCGACCGTTGTTTGCCGCCTCGATACGGCGTTGCAGATATTCTTGTAAACCGATGCTCGGCTTAGCCTGATAACCATTGGTCTCATAAACCGGACGGCTCAAGCCGTAACGCATACCAAAGGTCAGCGTGAGGCTCGGACGAATTCGCCATGTGTCCTGTGCGTAAACATCGTATTCCTCGGTCGCGAAATTTCTCTCGACCGGAACGCCTGCAGCGAGCGGACTGCCATTGATACTAAAGTTCGAGTTGAATGAATACTGCGAATAGCGACCCAAAACTGCTGCCACCGCATCTCTCGTTGAAGTGATGTTCGACGAGGCGATGGTGTAATTTTGTCCCGGCGTCAACGGGTTTGCCGTTGCAGTGATCGGATTAGTGAGTACTGCACCCGACGAAGCAAAGAACGAACGGTTTACGACTGCAACATCATGGATCGATGTCTCGTCACTGCGGAAATTACGAATGATACGTATGTTACCGCCAAACTGAATGCTGTGATTACCTTTCGTCCACGAGACATCATCGACAAAGTTGTGCGTTCTCGTCTGTCGCGTGAACGGGTATGCGAAGTTGAAAGGTGCATAAACGCCTCTGAACGAGATGTTGTCTCCATTTGTATCGCCCGTATCTTCGAACTGCTGTTTCGTGTAACCCCAGCGGAAATTGTTGACGAGCGAATTGGTGATGACCCATGCATGGCTGGCAACTGTACCGTACGGCTTGTTCAGCCTACGGGTTCCGGCAGTGTCAGGAAAAGCCTGTGCAGCGTCAAAGAAATCGTTTTGGAAAATTCCACGGAATTGTACCGTATGAGCTTCGTTCCGGGTCACTTTCCACGTCAGATTCATGGTGTGAGTATTGGTCTCTGACGGGATCTTTGCATTGAAACGAAAACCCGAGGTATTGAGCCCGTCACCGACGGTCGAATCATTGGCAGGATAGCGATTCGCTGCCGCCGCCAATACAGCCAGTGCGGCCGGATTGACATCGACAACCGCAGCACCATTCGCCGTACCGTTCGATGTCAGAGCGTTGATCTGGAGAGCGGTCAGCTGGCTGATCGTTCCATTGGCCGATGGGAACCTCACGATCCCCTGACCCAGACTAGGAAGCGGAACGATGTTGGTCACCGGAGTCTCTCTCGATTCTCTGAGGCCTTCGTAGTTATAGAAAAAGAAGAAGCGATCCTTAACGATCGGACCGCCGAGACGTCCGCCGAACAGGTTTCTGATCAGCTTCGGGCGTTCTACACCGTTCAGGTTACTGAAGAAATCATTTGCGGTCGTCACCGTGTTTCGGTGATATTCATAAAGAGCACCACGAAAATCATTGGTGCCGCTCTTGGTCGAAAGTGTGATCTGAGCTCCTGAAGAACGTCCTTTGGTCGAGTCGGCATTCGACGTTGTGAGGCGAAACTCTTCGACCGAGTCAGGCGTAACACGCAGAACCGGTGTGAACGCGGTTCCGTTCTGCTGGTCGTTTACGTCAACACCATCGAGCGTAAAATTGGACTGATCGCTGCGGCTGCCTGTAACCTCACCACCCTGTGTCACGCCTGGCTGCAGGCTGAGCAGGTTCGCTACGTTACGGCCCTCCAACGGAAGTTCCTGGATCTGTTTTGCAACAAAATTGTTACCGATCGAACCGTCGGTGTTGTTTATGATCGACGCAAGGTCGCCGCCCGACACATTGACTACCTCGCTAATGTTCCCGATATCGAGGGTTGCATTGGCCTCGGTTGCCTTATCCACAAGGCCGACCACGTTCGACACGATGACCTTTTTGAAGCCGTTTGCTTCGATCTCGATCTTGTAAGCGTCGGGTGGAACACTGGTAAATGAGTAGGTTCCATTGCTGCCAGTGGTGGCAACACGTTCGAAGCCTTTGGCTTCGTTGATAAGTTTGACGGTCGCTCCACCGATCACTGCCCCTTGAGCATCAGTGATGGCCCCGCGGATGGTCGTCGAACCGGACTGTGCGAAAATCGCTCCGGTCATTAAGACTATTATGTAAAGTGTGGTGAGAGTAATAGATCTAACTGCTAAATTCATGTTTCCTCCTTAGAAAGCGTTAAAGCAAGGTACTACGGAACACAAGGTGTTCTGGAACATACGGTTACGCACGTTCCGTTCCAAGGGTTTCAAAATCAGCTATGAGTCCATTTTTGCGATATTTCAGTATCTAGCGACATGTTGTGAGCGGTGCGATCCGTAGACGATTTCCATTTTAAATTCATAATTTTGGTTACATTTGGTTTCTCGCTAACGTACGTTGGCTGTAAACGATGTGCTATAAAATATGAAAGGTTGAAGGTATCAGGAATCAATATTATGAACTCGATCGTGCACATGTTCGTTCGGATCACTGCTCGCCCTGTGGCGATTGCGGTATTGCTAGTGACAATGCTGTTTGTCGGATCAACCGTTGCTCAGGCAACTCGCTCCGACCTATCGCGTCAGGTTGAGATCATCCGTACAGCCAATGGCGTTCCGCATATCAGGGCTTCCAACCTCACCGCCGCCGGGTACGCACTTGCCTGGCTGCAATGCGAGGATTACGGCCCTCAAACGGCAATGAACCTGCTTGGAGCCAGCGGCAGAGCATCCCTGATTTTGGGCTACGAACGCCTCGAATCAGACCTGGCGATGCGGCGTTACCGAGAGAAGCATTTGCTCAAATACCCTTCGCTGATGAAGCAAACCCGAGACGTTTACGAGGGATTTGCTGCGGGGATCAATCGTTACATAGAACTTCATCCCGAGGAATTCCCTGCCGGAATGCCGACCAATTTTACCGGCTACGATGTCTCTTCCCTTGAGATCGTCATGCCGAATGCTCGCAAAGTCCACGACTTCATCGCCCGGCTCGACCCAACGGCAGTGCCTGCTCGTACGCCTGCACCGGACAACAACGACGAAGGCGAAACGCTAGGCCCTGACGATGGCTCGAATGCCTGGGCTTTTGCCCCGAGCCGAACCAGATCAGGCCGTGCCATTCTGCTTCGCAACCCGCATCTCCAATGGAATGCCGGTTACTACGAAGCTCACATGACCGTTCCCGGAGTCATTGATTTCTATGGCGATTTCCGTATAGGCGGGCCGTTTGCGGTCATCAGCGGCTTCAGCCGCGATCTTGGTTTTTCAACTACTAACAACTCTCAGGATCTCGACCAGATATACTCGCTAGATGTAGATCCAAAGGCCGTTGACCATTATCTGTTTGACGGACGATCTGTTCCGCTAAAACGTGAGCTCGTCACCGCCCAATTCAAGAATGGTGATGGCGTTTCGTCGGAAACCCGAGAATACTGGTCAACGCCGCTCGGCCCTGTCATCTATCGTTCAAAGGGAAAGATCTACGTGTTCAAGTACGCTGGCGATGGAGAGTTTCGTGCGGGTGAACAGTTTCTCAAGATGATGAGGGCAAAAACCCTAGCCGAGTGGAAGGATGCGATGAAGATGCGGGCTCGGCTGACTTCGAATTTCACCTACGCCGATCGTGCCGGAAACATCTTCCTGATCTGGAACGCCTCACTTCCCAAGCTTCCTCACGCTCCGGTAGATGAATTTACTGCGATCGAAGCCCGGCGAACCTCCGACGTCTGGACGAGCTATGTCCCATTCGAATCGCTGCCCCAATTCCTCAACCCGCCAGGCGGTTATGTTCATAACGAGAACAGTTCACCGCATTACACCAATGTTCGGGGCCCTGTAAACACCAAAAACGCCTATCCGAATTTCGAAGAGCCTCGATTGTCGCTTCGCAGCCAATTGGCGATCCAGCTGATCGATAACGACGATAAATACAGCCTGGAAGATGTCGTTCGGCTAAAAAACAACTATCGTGCCCTGCTCGCTGACCGTGTGAAACCCTACCTTGTCGCCGCAGTCGAAGCCTCAAACCCGGATGCGGACACCTTGGCCGCCGTCGAGCTTCTCAAGAAATGGGACAACACGACCTCGCCTGAGAGTCGCGGTTCGACCTTGTTTGAGATATGGTGGACGCATTACTCCGGCATTCGTCCGCCCGTACGAGAACTCTTGCCGGACGAGAAGCGTTTCGCCAAACCTTGGGACATCACCGACCCGCTGAATACGCCAAAGGGTATCGGCGACAAGCCCCGAGCAGTCGAATCGTTCGTCTGGGCAGTCGGAGAAACGAAGCGGCGTTACGGCAGCGGTGATGTAAGCTGGGGCGAAGTTCACCGCGTCAGGCGTGGCAAGGTTGACGTACCCGTCGGCGGATGCGGTAACGATCTCGGCTGTTTCCGCATTCTCAGTTTCACTCGCGACTCTGACGGCAAGCTCGCTGCCAGCAGCGGTGATGCGTGGGTCTTCGCCGTCGAATTCACCGACACGCCGCGTGCGTATTCGGTGCTTGCCTACGGTCAGAGCCGTTTGCCGTCGTCACCGTATCACGCCGATCAGGCGGAAATGTTTGCAAAAGGCGAGATGAAAAAGGTCGCCTTCACCGCCGCCGATGTCGATGCACAATCGATCGTTCGGTATCGTCCGGGCCAGAAGCGGGTTCGATAGTTAATTCACAGTTTTCGGAGCGATTACAAAATGAGAGTCTTTTCAACGATCCTACTTCTCTTAACGGTTTCAGCATTCGTCATTGGGCAACAGCCGGTGGCGTCGTACGACAAAGCCTTCAAACCTGCTGAATTCACCGATCCCGCACGCCTTGAGAAGATCAGGAAGACCTTCCCGGCGATCGAGAAGATCTTCAAAGATCATGCCAAAAAGAATCATTTCCCCGGCCTCGCTTTCGGTATTGTGGTCGATGGACAACTGGTTTTTACCGGCACTGATGGCTATACGGATATTGAAAAGAAAACTCCGGTTACGACCGCTTCCCTCTTTCGCATCGCGTCGATGAGCAAGAGCTTCACGGCGATGGCGATCCTGAAACTGCGTGATGACGGCAAGCTAAAGCTCGACGATCCCGTTTATCTCTACGTGCCGGAGATGAAGAAGCAGAAATACCCGACCGCTGATTCAACCCACGTCACGATCCGTGATCTGCTGACGCACGGTGCCGGATTTCCCGAAGACAACCCGTGGGGCGACCGCCAGCTTGCGGACACAAATAAGGAGCTTTCCGAGCTGCTCGAAAAACAGATCTCTTTCTCAAATCCACCGGGCATTACGTACGAATACGCCAATCTCGGTTTCGCTCTGCTCGGCCGCATCGTCACCAAGGCCTCGGGCAATCCGTATCAGCAATACATCCGCGAGAACATCTGGAAACCGCTCGGCATGAACACGTCCGAATGGGAATACGGCAACATCGCCCCCGACAAACTCGCTCACGGCTACCGATGGGAACGCGAAAAATGGAATGAGGAAACTTTGCTGCAAGACACGGCTGACGGTTCGTGGGGAGCGATGGGAAGCATGATCTCGTCGATCGACGAATTCAGCAAATACATGGCGTTTCACCTCTCAGCCTGGCCGCCTTCGAACGCCGCTGAGACAGGCCCTGTCAAGCGTTCATCAGTCCGAGAAATGCAGCATCCGTGGCGTTTTAACGGCCTGAATCCTAGTTTCACCTATCCCGGAGGCCGCATCTGTGCAACGGCTGGAGCCTACGGCTACGGCCTCGGATGGGTTCGGGATTGTGAAGCCCGAGTCATCCTCGGCCACGGCGGCGGTCTGCCCGGGTTCGGCAGCCATTGGCGGATCATTCCCGAATACGGCATCGGTGTCGTGGCTTTCGGCAACGTCACGTACGCCAGCCTCGGCGGCATCAATCTGCAAGTCCTAGACCTGATGATCAAAGAAGCCGGTCTAAAACCCCGCCAGCTTCCCGTCTCAAGCATCCTCGCCCAGCGAAAAGCTGAGCTGCTAAAGGTGATTCCGTCATGGGAAACGGGCGAAAAGAGCGGTATCTTCGCCGAGAACTTCTTCCCCGACAACCCGATCGACCTGCTCAAAGCCGAATACGCCGCCCTCTGGGCAAAAGCCGGAAAGGTCATCTCCGTCAAAGAACTGATCCCCGAAAACCAGCTCCGAGGCCGCTTCATCATCGAATGCGAGAACGCCAATATCGAGGTCTATTTCACCCTCAGCCCCGAAAATCCGCCGCTTATCCAGCAGCTAAACGTGCGTGAGGTGCCTAAGAAATCTTGACACCTCGCGTGACGAAGCATATCCTCACCAATAGATGGACTTTTATTTCTTGCTATTCTCGCTCTTCGCACCGCGTGTCGTGATGCTGGTCTATCTGTTCATGTTCCCCAACCTGTTCCCGGTGAACGCGGTTCCGCAATGGGCAGACATCCTGCTCGGCGTATTCTTCCCGCGAATACTTATCCTGATCTATATCTACCAGAACATGGGCTACGAAAACATCTGGTTCGCCGCCCACCTGATCGTAGCGGTCATCGCCTACATGGGCGGCACGCACCAGACGAACCGCCGTCGAAATCGATCACGTACTGATTAAATAGACCCTTTGCTCAATAAAAAAGCCCGCGTTGCATGCGGGCTTTATCGTTCTATCTGTTCAGTTTCTTCCCAACGTCGCTTATCGCTTCGCCAGCCGCGTCTACGGCATCGCTGACACCGCCTTTTACCTTGCCCCAACTTTCTTGTGTGTGGCCCTCGGCGTTTTGAACTTCGCCCTCGGCTTCGAGCCGTTCGTTACCAGTAGCCTCGCCGGTCTTGTCTTTGACCCAGCCTTTTGCCTGTTCCCATTTGCCTTCGACTTCGTCTTTATTTGGTAGTGCCATAAAAATTCTCCTTACGTTTTATCTACACCTTTACTTTAACCGGCCATAACAAAGGCGTATGTTCGGCGGAATACACACAGCCAAGGCTCATGCGTGTAGGCTCAAAACCAAGGAGATAAATATGAACGCAAACGATACCAACACCACCCCAAAAGACCCCGTTTCAAAACCCGAAGTGCCCGATACACCAAACCCGACCGAGCCCGAAGGCATTCCCGGCACACCGCCCGACACCGAGAATCCCTACCCAGTCATCGATCCACCACTAGACCCTGACACCGAACCCGTCCCAACCGACGACCCCGTTCCACCATTCCCCGAACCCATCCCCGGCACACCGCCGGATGTGTATTTCAAACAATAACCCGCGTAAAAACAGAAAAGCCCGTGATCGCTCATGGGCTTTTTTGATCTCTGCAATATTTCATCCATGCAACATTTGACTACCCCTGCAATCTTCGTTACAATTCTCCCAACATATGGACGAAGACAGATACAAATCGGCAGCCGGATGGGAGCCGCCGGATCCCTATAAAAAGCTACGCGAAAAGGCTCGCCGCGAATACGAATCGCGACCGCAGCCCGGCCAGACTATGCTGGAAGTTCGCCCGGCGTCGCAGTGGATAATCCGCCCGAGCGAACAAAAGCCACGTGCCGAACTATACGGCCCACTCTGGCGCGAAGGCGACGTCTGCGTAATGTTCGGCCCCAAAGGCATTGGCAAAAGCCACTTCGCCGTCCAACTAGCCGAAGACATTGCGACCGGCAGAGACTCGCTCACTGTCCTGTCAGAACCGGGAGCCGTTGCGACTGGGCCACGCCAACTACTCAACACGTCACCCGAAGACGAAAGCTCCAAGCCCACAGTTTTGCTGATCGACCTCGAACACACCACCGATCAGTTCACCGAGCGTTACACATTTCCCTCCCCGATCCCGGCCAAGCTGTGCCGAACGCGGTTTCATTTCAAGCGTGCGTCGTTTGGCGAATTCGGTAATATCCCGAAGTGCTTTAAAGGCAGCATTCACGCATACCTCCAGCACTCGATCGCCGAAGCCATCTACACCAGCCGGGCTAACGTCGTGCTGATCGACAGCATAACCTACCTGCTACGCGGCCAAACGTCTACCGCCACGATAACCAGCGTCCTCAAAACCCTAAAGCTCTACGCCCAAATGAACAACATCTCGATCCTCGCCACCGCCCAAACCGGAGCGCGGACACTCCTGTCCGCCCGATCAAAAACCACATCTCTATACAACCCGCTCACAGGATACGCCGACGAACTCCGACTCGCGTCCCTCGCCGACAGCACATTTATCCTCGCCCCCAGCACCTACGGCCTCGAATTCCGCTACACCAAACTCCTAACCACCCGCAACCAAGTCCCCCAAAACCTCGCCCCAACCTCTACCGAGGTCCTTACGTATCAAACCCATTCTTCTCCTAATTCGATATTCGATATTCGAAATTCATCATTTACATATCTAGGTTTTTCCAACGAATCCGACCACACCCGCAACTACGCCGCCGAAGCCCACGAAGCCAAACTCGCCCACGAACGCGAACTAAAAAAGCTCCACCACCGCAGCAGCAAAGCCTTCCTCGTCGACGGCATCCTAAACGGCTCCTTCAACCGCTACCTAAACGGAGAATAAACACCTCGTCTCTCTCCTATCTCCTCCCTATTCCCTATTTCCTATTTCCTATTCGATATTCAATATTCGATATTCAATATTCTCTCTCCCTCTCACGCCGCACGCCGGTTAAACCCGAACCGGGTGCGATGAGCGACCTGGGCGTCGATCTCCTGATCGATGAGTTCGATGATCTCGTCCGCCGAACGCGATTCCGCCTGCCATGCGTGAATATAAACATTCGCCGTATGCGGCCGCCCATCCACCACACACTCCGCATTCACGAGTATCAAAGCCTCCAAACTCTCCCCCAAAGCACTCGCCGCACACTCCTCGATCGAGTAACTCGAAAAATTGTAAGCAGGATTAAAACGATACCAACAGTAAAACGGCGTAATGTATTTATATCGAGGCATGACTAAGATTATACCTGCAAGTGATATTACGTTGCAAGAATGACACACGCGATTTCTCGAAACTTAATCACCGGCCTCTCATCGCCACCGCCTTCTTGCTCTTAGCTCCAGAGGAGCGGAATGTTTGTAGAATTGAGCCACACCAAATGAATATAGCTCCATAGGATCGACACCTTGCAGATTCGCAAATCCTGATGTTAGATCGCGTCGACCCGTCCGCGGAGCCAATCTATCAGCTCCTCTTCAGAAAGCGTGCCTTCGGCTAGTTGGAGAATGGTGGTGTATTTGTCTGCGGGAGTTGCGGTGATGGTATATCCGATGAGAATGAGAAAAGTCCGCACGGCGACAAGTGCGGTGCGTTTATTGCCGTCGATAAAGGGATGATTTTTTGCGATCCCAAATCCGTATGCGGCGGCAAGCCGAGCGATGTCCGCTTCCGGCTCATAGGCCGCAATGTTCTGTGCCAGTGCCAAAGCGGATTCGAGTGATCCGAGATCGCGCACGCCGTCTTCGCCGCCGTGTTCGGCGATCTGGCGTCTGTGCATCGCGAGTACCGCGTCGACGCGAAGCCATTTCATTCGGCCAGCTTCCTCAACACATCGCGATCCTCACGCATCACACGCTCGGCAATCGCCATCTGCTCCGCAAACTCATCGTCAAACGCCCGCAGCTCCACACCATCCGGGGTCTCCGTCACAAACAACGAATCCCCCTTCCCAACCCGAAGCCGCTCCAATATCTCCCGAGGCAAAACAACCCCCACCGAATTTCCCACGGTCGTGATCTTCAACTTATTCACCATATTCTGATTATAACGAAAGTTATAACACAAGTCGATAGAAAGATAAATCTATAGCAAAGGGCAAACGGTACACTTTCATCCCCATTGTTAGCCTTGTTACTATTTGCCAGTATTGAAAATACCTTGAGCAGAGCCTACAATATCTCCGGCGAGCGTTAAAATTCTCAACTGCATGGGCAACTACGACTTCCACACAATAAATGATAAGGATTTCGAGGAGCTGTCGCTCGATTTGCTCAATGCAGAATTTGCCCTAGGATTACAACGATTTAAGCCGGGAAAGGACAAAGGAATAGATTTACGTTTTTCCACAAAGGATAATCCAAATCATCTCGTAGTTCAGGCAAAACATTATAGAGGGTCCGGATTCGCTCAGCTCAAATGGGTGTTATCCCATAAGGAACTCGCCAAAATAGAGAAGCTCAAACCTGATCGCTACATCATCACAACATCGCTACAGTTATCACCGCAGGAGAAGGATGATTTGGTTAAAATCCTTTCACCTTATCTGGCTACCGCCAACGATATCTTTAGTCAGGACGATCTTAACGACCTTCTTAGCAAGCATGCGACGATTGAAAAGAAGCATTTCAAGCTTTGGTTTTCTGGCACGAACGTTCTTCAAAATATGCTCGACCGGGCTGTCGAGGGGCGCTCTCGTCACCTACTCGAACGAATGGAAGAACGCATAAACTTTTATGTCGTGACCAGTCGGCTAGGCGAAGCGATTAGTATCCTAGATTCGGAAAAGGTGTTATTGATCCTAGGGCAACCCGGTGTTGGAAAGACTACACTAGCGGAAGTTATATTGCTTGAAAAAGCTCGACAGGGTAATGCAGTTCATTGTGTCGAAACCATTCGTGAGGCGGAATCAGTTTTCGCAATAGATAATACCCCTCAGGTCTTCTACTTCGACGATTTTCTCGGTTCCAACTATTTGGAGCTGGTGTCTCCGAACCGGCAAGAGAGTGAAATCGTTAGGTTTGTAGACCGTGTACGCACTTCGCCCAACAAGTGGCTAGTGCTTACAAGCCGAACCGTTATCGTAGGCCATGCACTACAAAAGCTAGATAAGTTTCGCAGATCGATGCTTGGAGATAAACCTTTCGAGCTTAAGGTCGAAGACTATGATGATTACGAAAAAGCCGCGATTCTTTACAACCATCTCTATTTTCGAAATGTGTCGAGTGCTCATCGCAAAGGGGTCGTCAACAATACATTCTATAAGCAAATCATCAATCATCAAAACTATTCACCCCGGATTGTCGATTTCATTAGTGAACCAAGACGAATTGCAAACTTATCCGCACGAGACTATGCGACATTTGTACTCAGCCATTTAGACGAACCCGCAGAAATATGGAGACATTCATTTGAAAATCAAATAGGTTATTTTGAACGATGTCTTCTATTTACTCTATTTTCTTTCGACAGCAGCGTGCCTGAAAGGAAACTAATCGAGGCTTTCCAAGCACGCCTAACGTATGAAAAACAGGTAAACAATCACACCACCACAGCTGATCAGTTTAATGAGTGTATCGCTGTTTTGCTCGGAGGTTTCGTGCATGCAGAGTTGTATGACTCAGACCTTTTTACCGAGAACGAAAAAGGGCGCTATTTCTCGCTGTCCGATCCATCACTTGCAGACTTTCTGCTCAGCCGTCTTCGTCAATCAGCGGGAGAGCGAAAAGCCCTAGTTGAAGCAGTAATTCATCGGCAGCAGCTTGAGCGATTCAACGAGGAGTACTCGGAATTGGTCGTTGACCATGAACTACAACTTGGAATTCGAGATAGGATCGTATCTGGAGAACTAGGGGATTCCGCGTCTACGTCCCTAAAGATGCTTATGCGGTATTGCGGCGACGTCGATGTTGACAGTGCCATGGCACACTACCTTTCTGAGTTAGGTAACGACGGACGATTTGATCGCGTTTATTACGAGAGTGCTCATTTCGTTGGAGATAGAAAATATTCTTTACAGGTATCCTTTAAGATGATTGCGGCCAGCTTTGAAACTTTAGTGGAGTATCAGCTTTCAAGAACTAGTAACAGAAAGGTTCTCAAACGATTGCCGAGCCTCTTCAAGAAATACGGGAGTGATTTTCAAACATTTTCGGAGGCTCCATTCACTCGTCAACTCCTAGTCGAAGCTCTAAACAGAGTTTCGGAAACGTCTTTTGAAGACAACATCCAAGAAAGAAAGGATAGCTTTCTTGATATAGACGAAATCAAACAGGAATACGGCGATATAATGGAAACCCGAAAGGCACTTGAAAACATTCTGTTACCAACCTTTTCGCTTTGCTCCATACCGGTGAAAGTCTATTCCTTTGACAGCGATTATTGGCAAGAAGTTGTCGAAGAGAATCAGGAGGCTTTTGAAAGCGACTCATTCGAAATCGATAATTTTGAATACGACGTTGATGAAGAAGACGACGACTCCGCCGACCCAATTGACAATCTATTCGACGGACTGGTGGAGTTGGGGATTTCGGAAGCCTAGGTACGGAGTTTAACTCCAGCCATTACTATTTTTGCCGCATGGCGGGTTCAGAAATCGCGGATCGTTTATGATGCGACGGTTTTCTTTTGCGATAGGTATATAAATATTCGGTCGCGGACGCATGACCAGATGGTGCAGGCGGCGCGGTCGGGGAAACAGAATATTCTGGAGGGCAGCCAGACGACGGACATTAAAGCCTAGGGTGCAGGCACGGCAGAACCCTAGGTTAGGCCAGTTCAGATGATCCGTCCCTGCGGTTGCGGGCCTACCGCAACGCTGGCACGTCTTTTGTGCCGGAACGGGACGCACAATTTATGCTGAGATCGTTTGTCACCGTTGGCGACAGGCGATCAATGGATTCGATGCCTAGGGTTGCACCCCAGGCTTTAATATTCGTCGCTGGTGGCGACAAGAGCATAAGAAAAGCCGCCGATCGCTCGACGAGGCTTTCTAACTACTCAATACCAGCTGCTGATTTCCAATTCCCAAGATAAGCGGGCCGCGAATCATTTTATCGCCTGCCATTTAGCTCGTTCTTTCTCGAGGAATATTTGGGCTCCAACTTTACCGCCCTTGGCATAAGCCGCACTGTATGCTTTTGCACACAATCGACAGTAAGAATTGTTGACACGATTGCCGTATTCGAACTCGCTCATCGGAAAACTCTTTCCGCAAACGATACATATCTTGTGAGATTCGCCGATCATCCTCCTACAATAGCAAAAAGCCCGCGATCACTCACGGGCTTTTTTGCATTTGGTACGGGATGAGCTTCATTTCTTCTGATCCCAAGGATCGAAGATCTTGACGCCTGTGTGGGCAAAATCGGGAGTATTTCGGGTGACGAGAGTCAGGTCGCGGGCGAGGGCTGTGGCGGCCATTAGCGAATCGATGACCGGCATCGGGCGGCCTTTGGATTCGAGTTCGGCGATCATTATGCCCCAACGGCGAAGAGCAGCCGTATCCAGATCTAAGATTCTGCGATCAAACCTTGCGATCAGCGTTTCGACGAATGCGGCGAGGTTTGTTTTACGCTTTGACGGCGACATTTTAAAGATGCCCTTGTCCATCTCACCTATCGTCAGCACGCTGATATAGAGCGATTCATCCGCTTGCTGATCAAGCCACGCGAGGACTTCCCCGGACGGTACCGGCTTCTTGTATTCGGATAGAACGCAAGTGTCGAGTAAGTAGTTCACTTGTCCGCTTCCCCGGTAAATTCGCTGCTATTAAAGTCTATTGTTGGACGCCCCATGTCCTTATCCCGGGTAAGGTCGAGTTCCTCACCGATGCCCCGCAGCGGACTGTTCCTTAGGAATTCTCCGAGCGATTCCTTTTTTGCCGTCAGCCGCTTGTATTCGGTAAACGAGATAACAACGGCTGTAGCAGTGCCATTTTTGGTGATCAACTGCGGTTCGCCCTTCGCCGCGTTTGCGACGAGTTCGCTAAATTTATTCTTACCCTCGAAGATCGATACCTGTTTCATCTAATGCACCTCCAATCTAGCTTAGCCAGCCTAGCCATAATATAAAGGATGTGAAACCAAAATTCAAGATCAGATAATGTCTTGAGAACAAGAAAAAGCCCGCGATCGCTCACGGGCTTTTCTTATGACTACTGGCTACTGACTACTCAGCAACTGCCATTTCTTTGTCTTTCGACTTTTTCTCGCGTTTGATGCCGCCGATCTGGATCAGGGCTTCGCCTTTGATGCCGGCTTTTTCCATGACCATTTCGTTGTAGAGTTTACGCATCATCTGCATTTCCTCGGCTGCAGTCTTTGGTCCTTCCATTTCTGGTTTGTTAGGACGGGCCAGATCGACTTCGTTGAGGATGAGGTTGTGGCTCTTGTCGCCGAGTTCGACGTTCTTGCCACGAGCAAAAACCTCGTGACGGCCCTGGTCTTTGTACCACTGAGCGACCGTAGCATTTTGGTGCATGTGCTCGATGATGTTTCTCCAACCAATTCCGGTGTTATATGCACAGAAGCTGATCTCGCCTTCCTGGGTGCCGTAGGGGATGATGCACATCTCGGTGCGGCGGAAATCGTAGTTGAAGAGGTCCTGGAACCACATTCCGGCGATAAACAGGAAGTTCCAAGGGTCCTGACGGCGTTTCTCGATGTCCTCGGCGGTGCGGTCGGGGCCGACCTTGCCGTAATCTTTGCCTGAGAGGCCGAAAGATTTGTCGAACTTCTTGAGGATGCCGCCGAGCGTGAGGCTCTTCGGTGCACCGTACGGGTTGTAATTCTTGAGCAGTGCGATGCCCATCATGATGTTTGAGAACCACTTGCCGCGGTTCGTATCGGTGATGTGCTGCATGTCGGTGACGAGGCCCTGAATGTTCAGGAACTGCGGAACCGGTGCCATTTCTTTTGTCTCTTTGTTGACCATGACGGCCGTGCCGACGCCGCAATTCGGGTGGCAGCCGCATGAAACCTGGCCCCAGTCATTCTCAGGACCGTGGACTACGTCAGCAAAGTCAGCGAAAGCTCCCATCAGCGAAAGCGGGAACCAATCGCGTGTCGGCTCGGTGATCCCGACCTGATCCTGCACGTCGTGTGCGAGGTGAGCCAGCGTGTAACGCTGCTGCAGGCGGCGATTCTCAGTGATCAGCTCGTCGCGGCCGGTGAACGACACGGGCTGGAACGCGATGAACGAAATTTTCTTTGGATTCTCGAGAGCGAAGCGGATGATCGTACCGACCTGGTCATTATTAACGCCATTTACGAGCGTCGTGACGAGGATGATGTCGACGCCGGCTTCGTGCAGGTTGTTGATAGCACGGAGTTTAACGTCGAACAGGTTACCGATCTGGCGGTGCGAGTTAGCATCGTTGCCGATACCGTCGAACTGGAGATATACGAAACGAAGACCGGCTTCAGCGGCTTCGCGGCAGAATTCTTTTGATTTGGCGAACTCGATACCGTTGGTCGCGGCCTGAACAGAGTTGTAACCAACCTTACGAGCATAGCGAACTGCATCCAGGAAGTAAGGCGACAACGTCGGCTCACCGCCCGAGTACTGCACCGACATCTGTCGACGCGGTTTGATCTGAATGGCGTTGTCGAGGATCTCCTGAACGTCTTCCATCGAAAGCTCGTGGACGAATCCAACCTGGTTAGCATCCATGAAGCACGGGTCGCACATCATGTTGCAGCGGTTCGTCAGATCGACTGTCAGCACGGCTCCGCGGCCGTATTTGACCGACGAGGTGCCATGGTTATGAAGCTTTTCGTCATTATGCGATTCAATATCGCGGCCCGGGAAGAGCGATTCAATATGCTGGAGAAACTTAGCGTCGATCGCCATCATGTCCTCGAAATGGCCGTGGGTCGGACAATCCTTGATCATCCAGACCTGATTGTCACGCTCGATGATCTGAGCCTTGATCTCACCGACCTTCTCATTGATCAACATCGAAACATCATTGTCACCCGACAGGATCGATTCACGTGCCTCGATAACACAGTTAGGGCACAACGAATCCGTCATACGCGGGAAACCAAGCGTAGGCTTAGATTTCTGCCATGATTTCAAAAGCGGCTTGTCCGACCACTTCGGCGTAAACGATGGGTTTGGCTTAAATTGGTTAACCGATCGCACAGCCGCAAAGGCTCCCTTAGCAACAAACGTCAACCCTTTCTCAAAATGCTTAATAGCTCTCATAATAATTTTCAGGAAGTACCGATTTGATCTGTTCTTAAACCAATAGTTTAGAGGCTGAATAAAAAACTGCACGGTACAATGCGAATAGCTATTGCAATGGTCGTGCCATGCGAGTGGCTCAAATACAGCCCCCAAAATATTGAGTGTTTTACAACTGTATCAGCGGTATCCTCTTCGCTGCCATTACAGTAGCCACAAAAGAGGTGCGTCAAATCGACACACGCAACTGAGACGTAGCGAATCTGCGTCATTTTAACACGCATGAGCCTGCTTAATCAGAAGCTTAGAAATAGCAAACAATGGCTTAAGTTATTGTTCACCATTTGTTCATCTTTAAGCACATTACTTACCTGATTGCTGAGGAAATAGCTCGTATCTTGTTCCATTCACTGCCCTTGCAGCACTTTAGCATTCGCTTTACTTGGGACTGAGGCTGTGGTAAATTTCTTTCACTTTAGGGGATCTGGGTTAAAAGCGGAACAAAATTGCTGGATGTCGGACTAAAAAACAAGTTATGTCCATACGTTTTGGAACATCCGGGTGGAGAGCGATCATAGCCGACGACTTCACCTTTAAAAATGTCGAGCTTGTAACCAATTCGATCTGTAGCTATTTGACAAAAATCGGCCCAAGCACGAGTAAAACCCTCATTGTAGGGCATGACTCAAGGTTCATGGGCGAAAAATTCTCTTCATTCGCCAGTGATATAGCCGCTGGGTTTGGGTTTCAGGTGATGTTGTGCCAGGGCCCCACGCCAACGCCGACGATATCATACGCAATTCGGCATGAGGAAGCCGCTGGCGGGATCAATTTTACGGCTTCTCACAATCCACCGGAATACCAAGGCATCAAGTTCTCAACCTCCGACGGAGCCCCAGCTCTTCCGGAAGTTACAAAAGAGATCGAAGGCAATATCATTGATGGTGTATTGCCGAAAGGTTCGACTGGTGGAAGCATAACGCCATACGATCCGAAGGCTGGTTACTTAAGCGATCTGCGGTCGAAGATCAAGTTTGACCTGATCACTAATGCGGGCGGACAGTATGCCTATGATGCCCTTTGGGGCACTGGGCGAGGGTATTTAGACAAATGCCTCAGGGATGCCGGGTTGCAGGTTGAAACGCTCAATGACTGGCGAGACGTTACCTTCGGAGGGCAATCTCCGGAACCTGGTGAAGAACATTTGGACGACCTTAAACGTGCGGTAACCAGCAAAAAGCTAACACTCGGGATCGCAACTGATGGCGATGGAGATCGCTTTGGAATAGTGGATTCAAATGGTGTTTTCATCACTCCAAACCAGTTGATCGCGATCTTGGCCGATTACTTGTCGGAAAGTCGGGGTTGGAATAGTGGAGTGGCTCGAAGTGTTGCGACGTCTCACCTAATTGACCGTGTAGCCGAAGAAAAGGGCATTCCGATACACGAGACGCCGGTTGGATTTAAGTTCATTGGAGAACTCATCAATAAAGATGAGATCTATCTCGGGGGCGAAGAATCAGCAGGACTTTCTATTCGAGGACACTACCCGGAAAAGGACGGACTTTTGGCTTGTCTTTTAGCAATTGAGGCGGTCGCCGCTAGAAAAGTAAGCCTGACGGAACAGCTCAATGATATCTACAAGCGGGTTGGAAGAATAGAATCTGGAAGAATCGGGGTAAAGTTAACACCCGAAGTTGCCGATAAGCTTAAGTACAAGCTGGAACAGTCGCCCTCGGATGTAGGTGGACGAAAAATTAAGAGTATAAACCGTATCGATGGAGTTAAGTTCTTATTCGAATCCAATGCATGGATGCTAATGCGACCGTCCGGAACCGAGCCGATGGTAAGAATTTACGCGGAGAGCGAGACTAAAGAAGATCTGGAGAACTTACTTGAACAAGGCCGAAAATATCTATTGGGCTGATGCCAGCAGCACTAGATCGTCATCAAGACGCTCTAGCTCGAAGGCAGATCGTCGAATCAGTGACAAGGCTGACCGCAGAACAGCCCCGAGATGGGTTTCGTTTCTTATTGTAGCTTCGATCTTTGTAATGATATGTATTTCGATCAATTTCCGTGCATTTTCGGATGTACGCTCTGAGAGTGATCAAAACGAGCACCTTGCCAGCCAAGTTCAAAATCTAATGGATGAGAACTTAGCTCTGCAAGAAGAAATTCACATGTTGAAAACGGATCCTCAGGCCATCGAGCGAGAGGCCAGACGAATCGGTATTCGGATCCAAACAGAAAAAGTTCCCGTGCCGGCGAACTGACTTACGCGGAGGAGTTGTTCATACGGCAAATTGCCCTGCCAATTAAAAATCCGCCTTTTGCCTACAGCTCCGCGAGGCCTACAGTAATGCCTATCCGTAATTTGCGGCTTGAGTTTCCCGAAACCAAGCCGCACTTCTCTTTTTAAATCGAGAACTCATGAAATCTTTTTGAGCGTGCGAATATTTTCGTCATTTTGTATCATTACGTTAGAAGTTGTTAGATACTGTTCTTGTGGCCAACCTTATGAAAGAAATCCTTAATAGCTTTTCTGTTTTTCTGTTGCTCTCTCTTCTCTTCTCTCTGATGACAGGATGCTCCGCGTCTTCGGATGGAAATGCGAATAGCGGAAAGCCGATGACAAACACCACTCAAGCTAAAAGCGGATCTAAATCTAAGGATTTTCCACCGCTGGCGTCAGGGCTGGCGGAATCTGAATTTGAACTACTTGATGGTTCAAAATTCAAGATATCCGAGAAGAAGGGAAAAGTATTGATGCTCAACATCTGGGGAACATGGTGTGGCCCGTGTCGAGAAGAAATGCCGCATCTTGTTGAAATGCAAAACAAGTACGCTTCGCAGGGGCTTGAGGTTATTGGCCTGAACATCGGTGACGGTAGTGGCGGCCCCGAGACGATCGAGCAAATAAAAACTTTTGCTGAGAAAATGAAGCTGAACTACACCCTTGCCCGCAGTTCGAATGCCGCCACAATTCAGTTTTATCAGATATCGAAACAACAAGTTGTTCCCCAGACCCTTCTTGTAGATCGAGAGGGGCATCTGCGAGGTGTCTTTGTCGGCGGAGGTCCCCGTGTTATTGAATCGATGAAGACGACCCTCGACAAGACTATGAATGAGTCCTAATCCAACATGTGTTCAACGGTTGATGGAACGCATGGCTGAACCAGTAGCGTCTTGAAATTCGAGAGACTGACTAAACCGGGTGCGGATTTTCGAGGCTTGTGTACGAATTTCCTCTGTGTGTACTTCACCGTAACTTTTGGACTTTTTCGAGCGTCACTATAGAATGCGGCAAGTTGAGCGGCACCTACAAGGGTATCACTTGGAATTTCTTTTCGACTAGGATTCCTTATAACGACATGGGATCCGGGATAGTCGGAGGCATGTAACCAAGTATCGAGTGACTTTGCTATCCGAAAGGTTAGGTAATCATTGTCAGGTGCCTTTTTCCCTACCAATATCTCGAAACCGTCCTTTGAAATAAATCTTCTTGCCCCCTTAAAGCCTATAGACTCGCTTTTCGAGGCTTTTTTTGGATTCGGCACCTTAACTTCCAAAAAAGAGATAAGACTTGCCTCAAACCGATTGACTATTGCGTCCTCGATGGTTTTCGTCTTCTCTTCTAGCTTTGCTAGTTCCTCGCCAACAACTTCTTTCCGAAGCGTTATTTCACGGACGGCATTCCTAGCCTTGGTATACTTTCGAAAGTATTTTTCGGCCACCTCGATCGGCGAAAGATTCGAAGGTGCTGAAATGCTTTTTTTAGACAATTCCGGATCAAAATAATCGGTTACAGTTATCGTGTCGCCCTCCCTTGTCAGCTCCGAAATATTAGCCAGGATTAGCTCTCCTAAGGCCTTCCATTCAGCAGGGTCTCCATGACCTTTTAGGTCAGTTTCAAGATTAATTATCAGTCGTTCCTTCTTTCTGGTTTCCTTAGCTAATTTCTTGCGGGCAAGAGCAGCTAGTGCTTCGAATCGGTGAGCGTTTATCAACTCAGTCCTCTTAAGATCAAGCTTCTTCGACAAAGTCTGGTAATGCTCAGTTTCGACTGGCCGATCGCCTGCTTTTCCCGCGTCATAAAGTGATTTCGAGGTGAGTTTTGGTTGCACCTCGACTAGGCCTTGCAAAGCGGCGGAGATCAAATGACTATTTTCGTCTAGGATCAGGACATTGGGCCTATCACCACCGATTTGTAGCCACATCTGCGTTGACGGTTTCCCATTAAACTGGAATATCAGGACTATCGCCCCTTCACAGAACTTGGTTGCTTCGAGTCTCCCTCCTTGAAAGTGCTCTTTTATTTGTCCAACAAATTCGGTTGGCTGGGTAACAGATCTTTCAAGTTCCTTCAATTTACGAACTATAAGAAAGGCAGAGACCGACTTTTTTGAATATTCAACGAAGAGGTAGGCCCCGGAATGCGGATCGAAATCTATGGCGAATGCGTTGGTCGAAAGCGGAAAAACCCGCCCGCCCCTTCTTCCATGAAAGGAGTCGTTTATCTCAGCAGCTATTTTTTCTATTTCCTCTTGATTCAATTCGTATCTTCAGTCGCCAAAAAAGAAGCCCAAGGAAGAAACCTCGGGCTCGTCAAAAAAGTAATTCATTGACAAGAGAACTAAAACTCCCTAACTAAGATCGTGCCCGAGAGCAGGTCATGAGCGGCTCTTTTTTCTTCATTAAAGAAAATGGTCAAAAATCCCGCACCGCCAAAAATAAGAGATAATAAGTAGACCGAGGAACTAACGGCAGCCTGGTGCAGAGTGGGATACTCGTTCTCAACCGCATCCACAAGTTCTAACGAAAAGAGCCGCATGCCCATCGTCTTTCCATAGAAACCAAGACATAGGGTCATGTAAAGAAACATCGCGATGGAACAAACACCTGCAAAAGTGAATAGACCGGCGGCGGTTAGCCATTCGCTTTGAGTAAACGCAATCGGAGAAAGCAATAGAAGAGTTGCGAAGCCGATTATTATCAGGTCGAACAATCCCGCCCCAAAACGCATCGAAAAGAGGGCGACGTCTTCTATGTCCTCCGTTTCGTGCCCGTCCCCCGAGACGTTGCCCATCTCAAGCTCCTCGGCCTTGATACGAATTCGCTTTATCTCGCTAAATTCAACTGGCAAAGGTCTTCCAGCATCGCTTACAACTCCGAAGTCATCGACATCAATCTCCGCCATTTCCGAATCTATCGCGATTGGCGGAAGCTTATTAGTGTCGCGTTTCAATACTACAGGAACCGAGCTAATCAAACGGGGCTTGTTGCGAGGTGCCCCTTCTTCTGGGGCACGGGTTCCCACCGCATTCGACTGAAAGACATCGAATTTGTAGGATTTAGATCCTGCGTTATTTGGTGAAGGTGGGAAGCTCTTCTTCTTCTCTGGCTCTAAAAATGTCTTCCGTGACTCATTGATGCGGCGGAGAGCATTCGCGACACGTGGATCAGATACCGAAGGCTCACTTCCCACAATTTCTTTCGACTTTACAACTTCGGCTCTTGGCGGAGCCACAGATAGCTGTCCAATAAAAGGTTTCTCGGTCTTTGCAGCAGTCGTAGCGAGTCCAGTTGAGGTTCCTCTGCGCTGCTGAACCGCATTTTGTAGCTGGATTCGCCAATCTGGCAACGTTGGGTTTTTACTCTGGAAGCCTACTAAGGTAGGACTCGTTTTTGGAGTAACGAGATCAGCAGTTACAACGATCTTTGCGGATTGCGGAGTGGCAGCCACAGAACCCGCCACCGCCGTCGCCGCTTTAGTAAAAGCTAGATGCGTATTTTGATGAATGACGGGCCGTGACTGGGGAGTGGAAACCTTGTTCACAATTATAGTGGACTTATCCTTGGCTGGTTCCGGTTGAGCGGTCAACCGCCCTGATGTTATTTTGGTCTGTAATTCCTCGCGGACAGAATCGAACATCATTGCTCCACAGCTAGGGCAAATTGAGAGTGTCGGCGCTAAACTACGATCGCATACCGGGCAGTTCATAGGCTTTGTGTTTCGATCAGGGTAATTCGAACTGTGTATCTGGACAACTACATCACAATATCAAGAATCACTTTAAGTCGTCAACATTAAAGCGCACAAATGCTTAAAATTCCTTAAGATTTTAGTAGAGACGGCTATTTACTGTGAAAAAGCTGTGGAAAAACTACAGCTTTTGGCGACCTGCAAAACCAGCATCGTGTTCATGCCACCATTCTATCTCGGCCTTTTCCCCAAGCTTCCAGCAGAGCAGAATCATTCGATCGTCTCGTATACTTGGAAAGTCAATCAAACCCGTTGACGGATCTTTAATTTCAATTCCGAGATCGTGAACCTCTGTTGTTAATTTCCCGATTTTGTAGAGCGTATTTATATAGTGGGTCCCGCCGGTCATTCCACCGCCGAAACTGGCGGATTCAGCTGCGGACCTAGCCTCGGATCGGAGGGTGTCGATGACCGAATACAATTCTTTTATTTCCTCTAGCCTCGGGATTATCGAAGGAAGCAATTGCTCCGCTTCGCTTACCGTGAAAAGTTTCATCGACCACTCCAATCCATCAAATTAGTCTGATTCCGAAAGATCATTATCAAATGGTACTCGGCTTAGGGTCCGCTTAAAATCATCTCTTGAGCTGTTAGGGGCTTCGGAAGATTCTCCAGGCGGCACGAAGGAAGGAACATCGTAGTCTCCCATTTGCCCGGCATCCTTACGTATCAAGTGTGCAATGTCGCCAAGGTCGATAAAAAAATCGCCTACGTCTATCAGCCGAGGAGCCGTATTTGATCTAAACCCAGCTACCTCAACACGACATCCTTTATAGGCGACCGCGTTTATAGCATAGACGAAGTCCTCGTCACCAGACACCAAAACTGCCGTATCGTACCGACCCGCCAAACTCAGCATGTCAACTGCAATCTCTACGTCAAGATTTGCCTTTCTTGTACCGTCATAAAATGTCTTTAGCTCTTTCTGTACGACTCGGAATCCGTTTCGACGCATCCATAGCAGAAATCCCTGCTGGCGTTCCGCTCCAACATCTACGCCGGTATAGAAAAAAGCACGCAAGAGCCTGCCATCGCCGAGCAGGACACGGAGCAACTTATTGTAATCGATGTCTATATTATGAAATCGTGCCGCGTGAAACAGATTGTTACCGTCAATGAAAACGGCTACGCGGCCACGATGCCCAAACTGCCAGGACGAGCTTGTAGTCGTATCGAACTGCATTTTGATGTACCTCAAACCACGAGAATTTTGAAGCGATTCTCCGAACAGGCGGGCGATCCAGATTGGCGGAAATCAACAATTATCTAATGCGAAATACGCGGGTCAAATAAATATCAAGGGCATCTTAGGCTTAAAAATAGTTTGAAAAAATAATGTCTATCTCGACAAATAGCCGATACCGCTGGCTGTGATCACTTGCTTCATCGGAAAAAAGCTTACCTCCTAGTTTGCCCTCTGAGACTTAAACGGTCAAGCAATTTCATCCGCGAAATGCTAGAATCGGATTTTCCGGCTCGCGTTTTATGTCCAACAACAACGACCCAGAAAAAGCTTCTCTTACCGGCTACGATCCATCGTTCCAGACCGAGAATATAGCTTTCGCCCGTGTATCCATGCTCAACTGCAGTTCATGCTCCAGAAGCAACCCGCCTAATCGACTCAAATGTCTCTATTGCGGCAGGGATATGGAGAGTCCGAATGATTTAGCCACGTCGATTCGTCCAGATCTCAGAAAGCTTGAGTCGTGGGAACGCGGCGTAAACGTAGTCTTTCGCGACATTTCCGCCACTCCGGATATGGATAAAGCTGCTGCCGTTTTGTCCCTCGGTCGTGAAGATCTGATCAAAGCAGTTGAAACCGGTCACGACATTCCGATCGCCCGAGTTGAAAGCGAAAGAGAAGCACTGCTTGTGATCGAAAAGCTCGGGCGGTTGGGTCTTCAAAGTTATCCGGTCAGCGATGATGTGCTAGCTTTGAACATATCGAACATTCGAGTAAGTGGATTAGAGTTTCTTCCTGGGCAATTTGGCGTTAGGGATTTTAATACCTCTGAGATCACACAATTTGCGGCCGACGATATCGCTTTGATAGTCGAAGGTGTGATCAGCAAGACCAAGATCGACACCGTTGAAAAGAGACAGATTCGCGGTGAATCTAAACTACTAGATCAGTCAATGATAGCAGCGGACGACCCCATTTTAGATATCTACCCCGCGAATGCAGATGTCGGATTTAGGGTATTCCCGATGGGCTTCGACTTTTCGTGTTTAGGCGATCAAAAAAGCTTGCTAGCCCGTGAGAATTGGGGCCGGTTGATCGACATGCTGAAAGCGAGCCTTCCAAATGCTAGGTTCGACGATAGTTTTCTTAGAATCAGAGATTCTCTGGCTATCGTTTGGCCGATCGAGGTTCGAAACGAGACTAAGGGAATGATCCAGACGGGATTTGGGAAGCGTGAGTTTGGGAGTGTTTCAACCACAAGCAATCTGGAACAATTCAATAGATATTCGCGGCTTCAAAGACATCTATTATGAAACCAAAAGCACGAGATCTTAGAGACAATGACCGAGGAAAACGGCCGCCGGAGCGACATCAACGCGATCGGGCATCTGCGGCTTCGCCGCCTCTTAAAACTAATGCTTCGCTGATCTACGGGCTCCTTCCCGTACTCGAAGCTCTTCGTGCCGAGAATCGTCGTATCGACAAAGTCGTTATCGCTGACGGAGCTAAAGAACATCGACTTTCAGAGATCATCGATCTCTGCCGCGAGCGGTCGATCGCATGGAATCGTGTTCCGCGAGAGACGTTTGCCAAACACCTCGAATCGGGAGTTAATCATCAGGGAGTGATCGCCTTCGTAGCGTCGGCCGACTACGTTTCGACTGATGAGATTCTCGATAATACCGCCGACGTTCCGTTGATCGTTGTACTCGACGGTGTAGAAGATCCCAGGAATCTTGGTGCTATCCTTCGTACGGCTGAAGGTGCCGGAGTTGACGGGGTGATCATACCCGAACGCCGTGCGGTCGGGTTGAACGACACTGTTGCGAAATCCTCCGCCGGAGCGATCGAGTATATCAAGGTCGCCAAAGCCGCCAATCTCAACCGCCTCATAGAGAAGTTGAAGGAAAAAGACATATGGGTAGTCGGCACGAGTATGGACACTGAGATGACCTACACGGACTGGGACTGGACCCGCCCAAGCGCTCTTGTTCTGGGCGGTGAAGGCGGCGGACTGCATCGTCTGGTTGCAGAAAACTGCGACGTTTTGGTAAAAATTCCAATGTATGGAAAAATAGATTCTCTGAACGTTTCGGTCGCTGCGGGCGTAGTACTTTTCGAGGCCAAGCGACAACGAGCAAAGGACAAATAAGACTATGTTTTGCCCTAAATGTGGTGCACAAAATCCAGAAACTGGAAAATTTTGCAGAGGTTGCGGTACTGATCTGGGAAACGTCTCAAACGCGTTGTCCGCCCCTCCATCAACCCGGCACCTCATTGACAAAAAGGGCAAGCCTCTTAGTTGGGAAGGTGCTATCACAAAATTTGCTACGGGCATAGCATTCTTAGTCATCTCCATCGTTCTGGGCGTCACAAATATGGCCGGTGGGCGAGTCTGGTGGTTCTGGATGCTAATACCGGCGTTCACGATGATGGGTTCCGGTGTCGCACAGTACATTCAACTCAGAAAGCTGGAAAAAGGCCAGACACTCTACGTTCCAACCGAGCAACAAAGTTCCTTTCCAGCGCCCTCAAACAATGCCCTGCCGCCTCAGCAAACAAATTGGGTAGCCCCGGAATCGAGATATAAAACCGGAGATCTCGTTCCGCCAAGCGTTACCGACAACACAACGAGACATCTGGAAATGGACAGCGAAGGCAAGACCATGACGCTTCCTAAAAACTAGCTTTTCTTCCTCAGGCTCATTTTGTGGCCATTCAACCACTCTAAAACACTCAGGTATCGTTTCGGGAAAAGCCGCGAGACAAGGCTGATGGCCTTGGCATCTCTGCCGATGAGAATTCGCGGATCATTGGATTTGATGCCATCGATAATCACCTGAGCGGCAGTTTCTGATGTAGTTTTAGCTATTCGGTCAAATAGTTTAGTTCCTTGCTGTTTCCATTCCTCCGGGGTTCCGCTTCCGACGCGGGAATTGCGAACGATGTTAGTCAAGATACCGCCAGGATGAACACTCGAAACCGCCACGTTTGAGCCTGCTAGTTCATGCCGCAAGCTTTCAGTAAATCCGCGAACCGCAAATTTTGCAGAACAATAGGCCGTCTGTTCCTCTGGTCCGATCAAGCCAAAGACACTTGAGACATTGATGATATGCGCCGATCCTTCCTTTTTGAGCAATGGCAAAAATGTCTTACAGCCGTAGATGACTCCCCAGAAATTGATTCCCATCAGCCACTCGTAATCTTCGAGTGAGAGTTGATCAAAAGTACCGATCAGTCCCACGCCCGCATTGTTAACCAAGTGGGTAACCTTCCCATGCTTTGCGACCACTTCGTCGGCTAATCTGGCGACCTGATCGCGATCTGACACATCTATTACGTGTGTCGAAACAGAGATGCCAAGTTTTTCTACGGTGATGCGTGTCGCCTCAAGACCAACTTGATCCACGTCCGCGACCGCAACCCCTGCAACGCCCTCTCTGGCAAACGCCACCGCCAGAGCCTGGCCGATTCCTGAGGCTGCTCCAGTGATCACCGCAACCGAGTCGTTTCTGATAGTCATATCTTTGCTTAACTTTTTCAGCAGATTTTAGCATCGATCACGGAAACCGCATAAGTCCACCTAAATAGTATTAAAATCAAGCGGTTACACGCCCGAGACTGTATTACACGCAAAATGGCTGTAAACGTTGTCAACATTGCTCTTAGCACCGATTTACGGGTTAAATTCTTGTCCCACGCTTGTCCCACGTATGTCGTGGGACATGGAAACCATTGATACAGCTTGGTTTACGGCGACAAAATGCCTTAATTTCGTAAATTTTCAAAAAACTTTTTCGCCCGTTGCGCCACAATCGTCACATCGGATTTTCCGCCATCCAAAATATCACTTTTCGCCAATGACCTTAGACCGATGAAGACAGAAAAACGTTGCATCGATAATACGTTTTTGCATTATAATTTGTTCCTTAGCGAGTTTATTACCGATTATTTAACCTTTGTCCTGGTGAGTTCGCAGGAAAGGGCTGAGCGAGCATCGCATATGATAATTTTCGGCTGGCCTACTACTCATTAGAAAAACTTCTTGTTACCCTTTCAAAAGTTGTGTTACACTTTGTTTTGCGGCTTGTCCGGGACCTGTCGGCCGTTTTGCCAATATAATCTACAGTAGAAAACCACTAATCATCGTCGGCCCCCATTCGGCCGCGTAAATACCTAAAATGGCAGATACGCCTTTTATTTTGCAAGAACATCAGTTTCACAGACTGAAAACCGTTTTAGAACGGCTCAAGGTCGAATGTGCTGCTCGCGTAGTGTTCTTGATCGACCGAGATGGTCAGCCTATCGCTTTTCATGGCGAGATCGGCGATATGGATACGACAAGCTTCGCCAGCCTGGCTGCGGGAAATGTTGCAGCTACCAGCTCGATGGCAAAACTGATCGGCGAAGATACGTTTCCGAGCGTTTTCCACGAGGGCGAGCGTGAATCGATATTTATCTCCATCATCGGCCGGGCTTTGCTGGTTGTCGTTTTTGACGAGCGATCGACACTTAGCCTGGTGAAGATCCGAACGAAGCGAGGCAGTTTTGAAGTAGCAAGCATTTTAGACGAAGCAACCGCAGACTCTACGAATTTTCGGGTCAATCAAAATTCATTTTTCTCAGAGATCACTGACGAGGATATAGATAGTTTGTTTAGCTGATCTTCGCTCTTTGACCTTTGATCTTTTACCGAAAGCGGCAAGATCGAACGGCTCAAAGATCAAAGGTCAAAGATCAAAGATCATGACATTTATTAACTACGCATCACGCGAAATTAACTGCAAGATCGTTTATTACGGCCCGGGTTTATGCGGCAAGACGACGAATCTCCAGTACATCTACGATTCGACCGCTCCGCAGGCGAAAGGCAAGCTCATCAGCCTCGCAACCGAGACGGACCGAACGCTGTTCTTTGATTTTATGCCGCTTGAACTTGGCACGGTTCGCGGATTTAAGACACGCTTTCACTTGTACACAGTTCCGGGCCAGGTTTATTACGATGCCTCGCGAAAACTGATCCTGAAGGGCGTGGACGGCGTAGTCTTCGTCGCCGACAGTCAGGAAGAGCGCATGGATGCCAACATCGAGTCGCTCTACAACCTCGAAGAAAACCTCTCGACCCAGGGCTACGATCTCAACAACATTCCCTACGTATTGCAGCTAAACAAACGTGACCTGCCAAACGTAACGCCTCTCGATGAGCTGTCGCACGAATTGTCCCGCAAGGGCGAACCAGTTTTTGAGGCGGTTGCTACAAATGGAACAGGAGTCTTTGATACGCTGAAAGCCGTAGCCAAACAGGTGCTGACAGAACTGCGTAAGGGATAACGAAGCAAAGCAGAAAAAGAAAAGACGTGCGGACAGGAGAGTTCGCACGTCTTTTCTCTTTTTCGCACCCAGCTAGCTGAGTACTATTTTGGCATCAGTACGCTATCAACAACGTGGATCACGCCGTTTGACTGCATTACGTCAGCGATCGTTACCTTTGATTTGCCGCCCTTCTCGTCGGTCAGGATCACATCTTTGCCCTCGAGGCTTGCCGTGAGGGTTCCGCCGGCGACTGTCTTGAACGTAGCCTTGCCTTTGCCGTCTTCAATGGCTTTAACGATCGATGCTGCGTCCTGCTTTCCGGCTACAACGTGGTAGGTCAGGATTCCTGTTAGTGCTTTCTTGCTTTCAGGCTTCAGCAGCGTGTCGAGTGTTGCCTTTGGAACCTTGTCAAAGGCTGCATTGGTTGGAGCAAACACGGTGAATGGCCCTGCCCCCTTAAGCGTGTCTACTAGTTCAGCAGCTTTGACCGCAGCAACTAGCGTCGTGTGATCTTTTGAGTTTACCGCGTTGTCGATGATGTCCTTCGACTTGAGCATCGGAGCTCCACCGACCATTGGCCCGGTTTCTGCCGGTGCCGTTGCGGTGTTCGCCGGTGCCATGGTGTTTGCCGGTTTCATAGCGGAATTGTTAGCCGCAGTATTTGTATTTGCGGTGTTCGTAGCCGCACCGCCGCAGGCTGATATTGCCGCGACCGATCCAGCCAATGTGATAGTCAATAGTGTTTTATTCATTTCAGTCTCCAAGCTTGTTCTTTCAAAGGATTTGCAACGCAGTTTTCCGACCTCAGTTCTAGAAACTTTGACCGGAAAGCAGATGTTGTATTTTGCAGTTCGACAGGCGGGAGCTAATGGATTCAATATGAAGGAACAAAACAAAAAAGACCGAACATGAAATGTTCGGTCTTTTGTATTAAGTGGCGGAGCCGACGGGACTCGAACCCGCGACCTCCAACGTGACAGGCTGGCGTTCTAACCAACTGAACTACGACTCCGCAAGAGTGGTGGGCACGGAGGGACTCGAACCCCCAACTTCCTCCTTGTAAGGGAGGCTGTCTACCAATTGACGTACATGCCCGAAACTGATGTCAACAAAGATTTTTTTGTACGTGTGCCCGTCTAATTTTCAAAAAAACGTCGCTCAATCCAAGAATTGAGCGAACCTCTATCCTACGAAAGCTACCTTCTCTCTGTCAAGCCGATCAGTAACAATTATCCGCGTTTCATTAAGATAGGTTTTGACCCGGAATTCTGAGTAGCCGGATCTCCATCAAATGTCAGGACAGTGCCGCCGTAACCGATCACCCATCCCCGAGATCCGTTGAAAAGGATCTTTTCGAGCCGGTGGGTTGTTTTCGAGGGAACATCATTCCAATTTGCCCCTCCGTCACGCGTTCTGATTATGACGCCATTTTCACCGACAGCCCAGCCGCTTGTTGGACTCGAAAAGTAAACATCGGTCAGGTTTGCCGTAACTCCGGATGCTTGCTGCCTCCAAAGTCTGCCGCCGCCATTTGAGCGAAATATCCGCCCCTTGGTACCGACTACCCAAGCACCTTTCTCACCTGCAAAGTAGATCGAATTCAACTTAGTATCCGTCTCGCCAAGCAATGTCGCCTTTTCCCAGGTAAAGCCGGAATCCTCGGTAAACATTACAGTTCCACCGCTGCCCACGATCGCCCCGACCTTTTCGCTCGCGTACCCGCCGTCGAGCATTAGGTAATGCATCGCCGTCTGGTTCTTTCGCCAGGAGATCTTGTCTTCCTGCAGCTTGTAAAAAACGCCGCCTTCGCCAAACGCCATGGCATTGCCATTCGGATTGAACAGAAGCCGCGTTACACGCTCGCGTCCGCCATCTTGAAATTCGATCTTTTCCCAGGTTTTACCGCCGTCTACTGTACGGCGAAGATAGGAAGATGCGTTTTGACCTCGATTAAAGACATCTCTTTGACAGAGCAGCCAACCATTAAGCTCATCGGAAAAATGTACCTGTAGTATGGCGTCGTTGGTGAACTTTTTTGACTGGACCCAGGTCGTCCCGCCATTATTAGTAGAGAGGAGAACGCCATCAGTACCCGTGATCCAACCGCTGCTCTCATTCAGGAAGAAAATATCCTTGAACCAGGCAAAGCTGTTAGTATTTCTTTTTACCCATTCCGCTCTGCCAATTTGGAAGCTCACCAGCATCAAACAGCAGACCAGAATTATTTGTTTGATCCTCATACGGCTCTCCGATCTCGATTAAAAGGGGCTCCCAAAAAGTAATCTGGCAGCACTCGCTTTACCTAAAACGTCGAAGAATTTCTCGATAGTGAAGCCCTTGCCGGCCACAAAAACCTGATCGCCGGGGTTCAGGAAGACCATATCAGCCTTGCCGCTTTCCATTTGAGAGAGGCTTACTTGCTTTCGCTCCAGCCGGCCGTCTTTGGCATAACTGACAACATAGACTTTGTCCTTATTACCGTTCTTCGTGACTCCGCCCGACTCGATGATCGCCTCGTAAACGCTTACCTTGCGATCCATGACACGAACGCCCGGAGCCGCCACATTGCCCATGACGCTGTATCGCGTTGACATAGCCTTGTCGAGCGTTACGGTTACTTTTGGGTCGATAATGAATTCATCCAATTTTTGCGTGATCTCAGCAGCAACCTGTTCAACGGTTTTCCCGGCGACCAATATCCCGTCGCGGATCAATGGGTACGATATTCTTGCGTTTGGCGGGATCGTTCGGTTTGAAACACAGTAATCGGGGCACTGTCCGAAAACCTCGACCGTGATCATGTCACTCGGCCCTAAACGATATTCTCTGAGGTAGTTGCGGTAGTACGGAAGGATATCCTCGTCATCCTTAACTACTTCGTCCACAGCTTTATCGTTCTCCGAACTCGGAGCCGGAAGCGGAACCGCTGCTAAGACCTTCGGTGCTTTATCGTTTTTCGTGTCTTTTCCTTTAGCAACGTCACCTTGCGCCAGAATGCCTGCCGTCATAACTACAACGGTTGCCAAGATCATCGAAATGTTCTTTAGAAATAACATCACTTTCATATCAAAATCCCCTTCCCGCTTACAAAAACACCGATTCAAAGGTCGAATCCAGATTTAATCGTTTCCTATCGTCCCTTTCCAAAAAGCACTGTCTTGACCGTATCAAAAATAATTACAAAATCGAGCGTCAGGCTCTGGTTCTTAATGTAGTAAAGATCGTACTGAAGCTTTTGGATGGCATCGCTCACAGATGCACCATATGGATATTTGATCTGGGCCCAACCCGTCAGCCCCGGAGCAACCAGATGCCTATGCTCGAAATACGGGATCTCGATAGCGAGCTGCTTAACAAAGTGCGGACGCTCAGGCCGAGGCCCGACGAAACTCATTTCGCCTTTCAGAATATTCCAAAACTGTGGGATTTCATCGATACGCAATTTCCGGATGACCTTTCCCACACGAGTAGTACGTTCATCATTCGAGGCAGCCCAGATCGGCTTACCATCTGCTTCAGCGTCGGTCTTCATCGATCGAAACTTAACCACATTGAATGGCCGTCCGCCCATTCCGACTCTCTCTTGCTTATAAAAAATAGGCCCTTTTGAGTCTAGTTTAATGAGAATTGCCGTTAACAAGGCGATGGGAAACGAAACGATGATCCCGATCAGAGCCATTAGGCGATGGATGGTTTCGCGGAAGACGAGCTTTAGCTGAGAATCACGCCTTTTACCAGCAAAGATGAGCCATGAGGGGCGAAGCATGTCCACATGGACCTTACCCGTGATACGTTCGAAGAATGAGGTGCATTCCTCTATAGAAACGTCGCCGGCGAGGCTCATTTTTAACAGGGCTTCCGTTGGGAAAGCTCCGCGCCGTTCCCTGACGGCGATAACAACTCGATCGATCTTCTCGCTTCGAATGAAATGCTCTACCTCGTGGGCTTTGCCGAGGATCTCCGATCTGCCGAGCTTTTCTTTTGGTTTCGCTCCGTTCTCGGATAGAAATCCCACGATCCTATACCCGGCATCTCGCCGCTCCCAGACAGCTTCGGCCGTGTCGAGAGCCGTCTTACCGGTTCCGACCACGAGGATCTTTTCTCCGATACCGGGATGTCCCGTTAGGGCGTGAATGGCTATTCGCCATCCCAAGAGCATCACGAGCACCAGCGGCACCGAGATAACGGAAACACCTCGACCGATCAGAAGATCTGGAACGAAATAAAATAGTAAGGCAAGCAATGCCCAAGCGATGCCGAGAGCCTGCACAAGTCTTAGCAGCAGCTCACGACGATTGGTCATCACCACGTAATCGTAGAGATCGTAAAAATACAGGATCAACAGACAAACGCCGGAAGCGAGAGCAACCTTGAGCCATCCATTTTTGTTGTCTAGTTCATTCTCAGAGCCACTCAACCCAAGGCGCAGGTACATCGCCAACACGACGCCGCAATATATGATCGCTGCGTCGGCTAGCAGTAGCCAGAAAAGCCTTGAATTGAAACGTGCAGCTCCCATTTTCTAGTTTACGAAGGAACAGATTCTCCTAGTCGTTTGTAATTGTAGTAGCCGTAGTTATAGTGAGACTCTGCCAGTACATCTTCACTTTGATTCAGGACTACGCCCAGCAGACGATCGCGCGGGATAGGCTCGAGAAGTCTTTCGATGACGCTGCACTTGGTTCTATTTGCCCGAACAACCAACATTGCTCCGTCAGCATGATTGATCAAGACTGTAGCGTCAGTAAAAATTCCCAGAGGCGGGGCATCGATGATGATGTAGTCGAACATTTCGCGAGCCTCACTGAGTATCTCCCTAAATTTAGGGCCCGAGATCATCTCAGCTACGTCATTTCTCGCATCGCCTCCGGTGAGAATGTGGAGCCCGGATGGTTCAAGTCGAACGATCGACTCAGCAAGTGTTGCATCTCCGGTTAGTACATGTGAAAGCCCGTGGTCTGTCTCAATTCCCAGGTAATCCCCGAGGCTCGGCATGCGAAGATCGCTGTCAATGATCAGACACCGTACGCCGTCTGTTTGGGCCAATAGCCAGGAAAGATTTAGCGCGGTGACTGATTTCCCTTCGCTCGGGTTTGAACTCGCGATCACGATCGACTGTAATTTCTGTCGCTGACTCTTATGCAAAACGTGAGTTCGGAGGCTTCGATACTCTTCGCAATAGTTCGAATTCGGCTGCGTGATCGCAACAAGTCTTGGCTCAACGCGTTCGGTGTCGACAGTCCAACTGACAAAGTCAGGTAGCTGTCGAGCACCGACGCGCGTTAAGGATTCGGCGTTCAATTTTGCCCCGGCAGAGATCTCCGATTCCATACGAACAGGGAGTGCCGTCCCGTTCGCTAGATCCGGCTGCCCTATGAACGCCGAACTGGGGATACCGATAACCACACCATCACCGAGAAGATCAGGCGGCAAATTTGTCCGCCGGACGCTCCGGTTAAATGGCACGATGTTCTCGTTAGAGGAAGTGTTTGCTTCCCCGTGGGTTTCGGTATGCTTCTTTTGTAATGCTTTGAGGATGCTCATCTTGGATCGCTCCGATTTCAGAGGCCGATTGGCCCTAGTTAAACTTGTTAAATGAACCGTTTAGAGTGCCTAGTTCGAGGGTGACATCGTCATCGAGATCCTCGAAGACTAGGCCATCGCCGTTCGAATAGCTGTTTGATGGAGTGACCTCCTGAGTCGGCTCGTGCTTGAACATTCGCGGCTTGACCGTCTCGGTCCTGGCGGCTCCCATCCAAAGTTCATCTTTTGCCTCAGACCGAAGAACTCTACCGTTAGGGGCATCAAACGATCTTTCGGCCGCGATCAAATTGTCTTTTCGCGGCAGCATATCCAAGTTCTCCGCAACTGCTTCTACGATCTGGCGACCGATGACCTGTTCGCCGGCGGAATATGCGGCCAGCATTGCGTTGTCGCACAGATTGTTGATCTGACGCGGAATACCTTCTGAGCATTGGAAGATGAAATCGACGGCTCCGGGCGTAAAGACATTTGGCTGTTCTGAACCAGCGATCATTAGCCTTTCAGTGATGTATCGATCGACTTCCTCGACGTTCGGGAAGGCGTGCATGGCACATCGCAAGGCCACACGCTGCTTGAGCTGCCGCAGATTTTGCTGGTTGAGCTTGTCGCGAAGTTCGGGTTGGCCCGTCAACACGATCTGAAGGTGCTTTGCATTGTCTGACTCAAAATTAAGCAACAAACGGATCTCCTCTAGTACATAATCCGAAAGCTCATGCGCTTCGTCGATGATTATTACCGTGCGGAGCCCGCGGCGATGACGTTCCTCCAGGACCCGGCTCATCGTGTTCAGGAGTTCGGATTTGTTCGTCCAATCCTTGATGCCAAGCATCTGTGTGACGTGGTGATAGAATTCGTCGATCGACAAACGAGGATTGAATACGTATGCCGCAAGCACACTGGAATCCAGGCGTCTTAAGATCCATCGGAGAGCAGTAGTTTTACCAGTACCGACTTCACCGGTGAGCACGATCAAACCTTTCGCATTCTCAAGGCCATAGTAGAGGCTTGCAAGAACCTCGTTATAGCTCGGCGTGAACACGATAAAACGTGGATCCGGCGTTAATGTGAATGGCGTGTCGTCTAAACCGAAAAATTCTTTATACATAGTCTTTTTTCCAACCTCAAATAAGAGTCAGTTAACCAGAAAGCTTGCCAATAGGCCTTAAGAAACAAATTTGTCGAATAATCGCGTCAGCTGAAGGATCAGAATGATCAGCGGAATTATCCCGATCGCCACCGCAGTGCCGGCTGCCAACTTTAACCACGCAGCACGATTGATCCAGGCTTTCTCGGCAGGAGAAAGTAGCGGCGGTACGGATGCTAGAACCGGCAATCCTGTGTAGTGCTTGGCATCGTCGATGTTTTGGATCCTGAACAATCTTGGGATCTCGAAGAATGCTGCTAGCATCAGCCCCAGTGCGAACCCGGCTCCGGTTCCAAGAAGCGTCAGAAGAAATCTCTTTGGTGCTACAGGTGACTGCGGAACATTTGCGGGATCCTGAACCCGGATAGTTTCGCCCTGCTGGCCCTGCTCGACATCGAGCGTAACGCCCGCATCGTTCTTTTTCTTCATCATCTCGTCGTATGCCATCTTTGCAGACTGCAGCTGAGCGGTAACGCTCTCCAGAGCAACCTTTACCTGCGGCACCGCATTTATGCGTGCTTCGAGCGCGGTTATCTGCATTGTGTTCTGCTGACGCTCAAGATCTTTTGTGGAAAGCTGCTGCTCGATCTGGCCGATCTGAGCCTGGAGTCTTTGATTTTCAAGCTCGAGATTCTTTTTCTGAAGTTCTGCTTTACGACTGCTTGATTGAGTAGCAACAGCGACTCGTTTATCCGTGTTCTTGCGCAATGCGTCTAATTCGTCATTGAGACGCTCGATCTCACTATTCTTAGCTACAACGGCGGGATGCTTTGGTTTATAAACCTTGAGCAGGTTATCCAACTGCCCTTTTAGATCCGCCCGTTTTTGAATTAGCTGAGCGTACGCCGGCGTATCTTCGATCTGAGATGCCTGGCGTGCAGTGTCCTGAGTCTCGCGTTCGCCAAAATCCTCGATCAGCCGCATTTGGCGATTATTTGAGGCGATGCCATCACTCAAACGGCCTTTCTCGTTGTAAAGAGACTGCTTTTCTTTGGTGATGGTATCGTCACGCTGCCGCAGCCCCTCAAGTTGGGCTACGAGTCCCTGTTCGGACTCAGGCAAAGTTGAGACGTTTTGCATCATGATATCCAGACGCTGCTTCTCGAGATTGTCCAGGGTAGTTTTCTTGTCATTCAACTGCCGTTCAAACAGCTCATTTGTTGACTCGGCCACCTCGACCGCGTTCTGAACCTGAGCATTTACATACTTGCTCGCAAGTTCTGCCGTGACGTTTCTAGCTGACTGAGGATCACGATCTCGGTAGCTGATCTTAAAAGCAGCAACCTTTTCGTTACCGGTTTCGGCGAGATCGACAGTTATCGCCTTGTACATCTTCTCTACGATCAATTCCATCGGCATTTCGGCCGCACGTTCTGACTTATAGAGATCGTATTTGAGGATCATCGGTTCGAGCGATGAGCGGCTCAGAACTTCCTGATTAATGGTCGAAAGCCTCTGTGACAAGTCCTCGCGCGAAACCGGAGCGACCAGATTCTGCGAGATCGTTGGCGGTTTTACCGTCAACAGCGATGTCGACTCATAGACACTAGGCAGTTTGTAAACCACGTAGCCAATAGCCGCTGTCAGAGTGATCATCGGAAGAATGATCAACCATTTTTGTCTCTTGACCATGCCCAGCAGTTCGCCGGGTTTTCTTTGTCTAAATTCAGCCATTTTCTTTACCTATCGCAACTAAGCTTCCTTGGTCGCCTTTTCGTTTCTCTTCTGCTTGTCCGCTTTAGCCAATAGTGATCGCAGCAATACTGCGGCGACGATCAGACCTACCCCAAATATCAAGAGACCTACGGATTCCGGTATAGAAACCGCGAGGGTCTCAAGCGTTGCGATGCGTCCTATCTCGAATAAAAAAAACATTTTCCCCTCGTCTGTGCTCCAGGATCAAAGATTTGCAAGCACACTTTTAGCATCCCGAACTTCCCTCTGAGACAGTTCTGCGATGCTTCTAAGCGAAGTCTCTACCTCGCGTCTGGCCGATGCTTTGTCACCGGCTTTGGCGAAAGCCATTCCGAGTCTCACTCTATAGCCAGCTGCCGGGTTCCCGCCCGTCTTTTGTTTAGCTGACTCCCCGATCGCAACAGCCTTCTTAAACTGCTCGACCGCAGGTGACGGCAGGCCTTTCTGTAGATAGACCCAACCCAGCGTGTCGTAGAATCCAGCCGTTGACTGCCCTTTGCTGACTGCAAGTCTTGCGAGTTGAAGAGCTTCGTCAAGATTTCCCTGCTTATCGGCTATCAGCCATGCCAGGTTGTTCGCAGCAATAGGCGTTTCCGGTGCGATCTCTAATGCCCGGCGGTAGGCTTTTTCGGCCTCGTTCGTATTGCCCCGCGAATCCTCGAGAATGCCAACCATCGTAAATGCCTGAGCAGCCGGTTTCGCTTCGAGGATGCGGTTGTATTGCTCTATCGCCTCGGCGGTACGGCCTTGCCCAACCAGAAAACTGGCATAGGCTGAATAGGAAGGCAGGTAGGCAGCGTCCATTTCGATGGAGATGGCGAGTTGCCGTTCCGTTTCAGTTTTGTTGGATTCAGCCGCGAACACAGTTGATTTGAGGTAGTGCAACGCAGCCAGGACCTCGCCACGCCCGGCATTTGAGGCGATCATGCGATCCAGCTTTTCGTGTGCGTTTTTGGTCTGGTTTGTTCGGATGGCGATATTGACCATTCCGCTTACCGCATCAAAGTTTTGAGGATCGATCGCGAGGGCACTTTCGTAAGTGACATACGCTGCCTGATCGTTTCGCTCGGCGATAAACACCCTTGCCAGATTGACGAGTGCTGAGGTTGACCGCGGCGAGAGTTTTACGATCTCCTGCAGATCCGTCTTCGCTTCGGTCAATTTACCTAGTTCAAGATTCGCCAAACCTCGCGAAGATATTGCACGTACACGAAGATCCTGGATCATCTGAGGGTTCATGTCTGCGTTCGGCACCGCTGATCCGGCCTTTTGGATCATCTCGTTTGAGAGCCTTAGTGCCGCTTGAGCATCGCCTGAATTGAAAGCCGCTTGAATACGGATCAGACCGGCTTTTAGGAATGTTGGGTGATACCGTTCGAGGTCAGCGAGAAATGCATTTGCCTGATCGATCTGCCCAGCCGCAAGTCGTGCCTGCGCCATCAGGAATAAGGGCTCCTGGCCGCTAGGCTGCTTCTTGAGAACTTCTTCAAGATCTTTGATTGCCTCGTCGGACTTATTTTCCTGTATCCGCAGCCTGGCCCTGAGCATTAAAGCCTCGAGGTCGTCGTCATTTATCTTGAAAAGAGCCTCGAGCTGCTCGCCAACCTTAGCCGCTTCCCTACGTTCGAGATACATCTCGCCCAGACGATATCTGGCAAGAACATATTCCGGAGCATCTACCAATATCTGGTTTAGAGTGTCAAGTGCCTCGTCATCGCGACTGGCCTTTGAATAAAATTCGGCAAGGACCAGGCGGCTTTCGGGGCTATTCTCCTGTAACTGCACCAGTTCGACGTAAGCTCGTTCAGCTTTTTCCATCTGACGGCTCGTCACATAGAATTCAGCGATCGATTCCCGGGCTTCGATACTGGCCTGATCGACTGCGATCGCCTTATTAAACTGAGCTTCGGCCTCAGTATCACGATTCGAATACATCAAGAACCGGCCATATTCTATGTATCCGGCAACAGCCTCCGGACACTCGGCGATACCTTTTTTGATAGCTTCCTCAGCCTCAGCACTCTTTTCGCGTGTCATGTATAGACGCTGGAGGCTGATGTAGGATTCGATCCTTTTGGGGTCGAGAGAGATCGCTTTGTTGACGGCATTTACGACATCGCTGTCTGGTTTACCCTGAGCAGCTAGTATCGAAGCGGTAAGGATGTGACCCTCAATGAACGATTGGTCGGAGGCAAGTATCTCATCACGGATCTTCTCAGTTTCCGAGATCATCGGCGGCTGAACAAGTAGGAAGTAGTTTCCAAGCTTAGCTTTCGCTTCCAGATTCTTATCATCCAACTCAACCGTTTTGCGAAGCTCTTCGAGCGTGTCATTGAACTTACCGAGTTTTTCGTACGCGCGTGCAAGTCCCCAGTGGGCTTTGGCCGAACTGCTGTCAGACTCAGCGGCAGACCGGAACTGCATCAGGGCGTCATGAAATTTTCGTTTTTGGAGATATTCTTCGCCTTTTGCCAGAAAGGTTGCGGTCGAGTGTCCGCACGAAGCGATAAAAACGCTTAGGCAAAGGATGAATAAAGGGTAGGCGAAACGTCTACGAAGAACCTGGCACTCTCGATATAACATAAATCGTTAAATTGTCGCGTCGATCGCATCAACTGAGTTTCGGGGCATTGAATCTCAGCGGAGCGGCTATCGGGCGTTTGGCGGTTTAGGAAATTGAATTCTGACCAGCCTAGTATTTAATTCGTAAATAACCTCTAGACGATAAAACTTATAGTCTTACCGGCATTAGAGAAATACTGCCAATCAATGTCGGATTTCAGAAAAAGTTGTGTTTTTTTTGGAAGGGAGTTTATTCAGGGACAAAGGGAGTTAGTTCCTCGGCAAGACGAGCAGAAAGATCGGCGGCGGCCTTGAGACCAGCCGCTTCATCATTGCCAACGCTTGTCATTACACGAACGATGGCTCCATCGCTTCGGCTACGGGTCACACTGTCAAATATTGTGTTTATCTTGTCCGTGTATTCGCTGGCTTGTACACGTCCGCGACCCTGGTACCAATAGATCATCACCTCGTTATAAATACCATTTTGGATGATATAGCGATTGGCCGTAAACGTCGTTCCATCTGCCATGGATATATCTACATTTTGTGGATCTTTCATTACCCAGCCAGCTCCGGGCAAGCAGTTCTGCGGGCTATGGTAGGTGGCTCCGCTCCGCTGCGAGGCATAGTAGCCAACGTAAATGTTTGCAACCCTGCCGTCCGCAAGGGTGTACTCACGCATTGTGTAGTCGCTGGTTTTAAGTACGCTTTCTGTTTGTTCGCTGAACTTTATCTCGTTACCCCGCTGCCGCCAATCTCCTAGCTTCTGTGAAAGATCTGATAGAGGCTTTCTTTCTACGGCCGCTTCGCTGCGGTTGGCAAACCAATTGACCGCTATGCCGCCCAAAACGATGGCAACGATCACGGGTAGGACAGGTGCGTTTCTATAGCTTCGTGGAATGGCCGATTCGAGGTTGGAATCGTTGAGCGTTCTCGCACGGAATACTTTTTTGAGCAGCATGTTCGCACCGATCAGTAAAGCTAAAGCCACGATGTAGACAAGCCAGCCAGACATGTCATGCCATGTACCTTCGGTAGCTTGTTTACCATAGTGGTAGGTCAGGATGCCTGTCACGGTCACACGAGCAGCGTTCGTTAAAACAGCTATCGGCACGGCAAGTGTCATTAAAGAAACTACCCTTAGAAGGTCGGGAAATGCCATATTGGCAAATCCGCCCCGCTCATACCGTCGCGTAAAGTAGCCCAGAATCAACGCAAGCGTAACGAGTGTCATCAATGACCGAATCCCGCTACACGCCTCGACAACTTCCAGCGAGATGGTTTGGGTCGAGCCTTGGGGCAGGATGTCGATCACATTCCCTTTCCTGAGCGTTGGAACGTCGAACAACCGTATGCCCCAAACAGCCATCTGCGAAGCCCATATCTGGAGTGGAAATGCGATGCGGTTGAAGATCAATTGAGGGATCGGAATTGCGAGAAGCAAAAGAGCCAGCGGGACAAGGAGCAAATTCAAAACCTTGACCCCAAACAAGTAGAGCACTATCCCGGTCAGCATCAGAGCGAAAGACACGCGGGTCGTAAACAGTTCGGCCCCCAGAGTTCCGGCAACCAGCATCCCCAACGACATAACGATAGCTAGTCCGCCAAGAATGATTGCGGGCTTTTTTTCTATCGATCGGAAAAGATCCCATTCACGCCAAACGATCATCCCGATAACGAACGGCACCAGAAGGCCGTGAGAATAGTTCTCGTCCGTCCACCAGTCCCGCCCAAGCTTAGCCAAAACCGTAGCGTAAAGGAACGCTATCGCTACGGAAATCGCGGCGGCCTTGAGGATATTCGTCTGATCGTTGTCCTTGCTTCTATCCATAGAACCAACAACTAGGAAATCACTAATTCCCGCAAATTTCCGCTAATTCGAAGCTACAAGCTACGAGATCATTTAGTTCGCTGACAGATATAGTCAGCGATCTGTCGCAATAGGTCTGTGTCCTTTTCTAATCGATCAAGAGCTGCGTTCGCCGCGATGCGAGTCGTGTCGGCCATTTCAATGGTCCGATCCAAGCCTAAATGCGCCGGGTAAGTAGATTTTGCCGATGCTAAATCTTTCCCGGCAGTTTTACCGAGAGTCTCAGTGTTTTGGGTGACATCAATAATGTCGTCCGTTATCTGAAAAAGCAGGCCCAGGTTGGTCGCGTATTGGCTGATTGCCTCCACCTCATCAGGACGGGCCCTGCCGATCATCGCTCCGGCCAAAGCCGATGCGTTTATTAAAGCTCCCGTCTTCTGTCTGTGGATCTCAGCAATTTGTTTGATCGAGAGAACGGCCCCTTCCCCCTCAAGATCAAGCTGCTGACCCGAAACCATTCCATACGGTGTTCCGGAAGCATCAGCAATCAATGCAACGAGAGCAATGCGAATGTCGGCAGATAACGAATCGTCTTCTGCTATCGTTTTGAACGCGAGGGTTTGAAGGACATCTCCCGCCAGAATTGCGGTTGCCTCGCCAAATTGAATATGACAGGTGGGTCTGCCGCGACGCAGATCATCATCATCCATCGCCGGAAGGTCGTCGTGGATCAGCGAATAGGTGTGGATCATTTCGACGGCCGATGCGGTTGCGATAAGTTGTTCGGAAGGCACGCCGAATATATTTCCCACGGCGCACATAACCACAGGTCGAATTCTTTTCCCACCCGCGAAAACACTCCAGCGGATCGCCTCGTGCAGCAACTTGGGCTCGACACCTGACGCCGGTATCAGCTCATCGAGCCTCATATCGACATCTTTGACGACCTGGGCGAGGAATTTTTCTAGTATCGCCATTTGGCTAAAATTATCTTTTATTAGAAGCCTATAATCAAAGTGCTTGTTTTTGCGATTTAGGCACCGATAAGGTAGATTGCTGAACTATCATGGCTGTTTCAGAAAACGAATTTCGACGTGCGCTTTCTTGTTTTGCGAGCGGTGTAAATGTTGTTACGACCGTTGATTCAGCAGGTGGCCTTCACGGATTGACTGTCTCGGCATTTTGCTCTGTCTCTCTTACACCGCCATTGGTTTTGATCTGCATTGAAAAAAAGACCGCAAGCCATTTTGCCTTTGGCGAATCCAAAGTTTTTGCGGTCAACATTCTCAAAGATTCGCAATCGAATATCTCTGAGCATTTCGCAACGCCATTGTCCGATAAGTTTACAGGCATCGATTACGTTTTAGGGATCGATGGGATTCCAGTACTCGAGGACACAATGGCTTCATTAGAATGCCGAATTAAGGACAATTTTGACGGCGGCGATCATTCGATTTTTGTGGGTGAAGTCGAAAGATCCAAGGTCGCCGTTGGATCGCCCCTAATATACTTCCAGGGTGACTACCGAACGATCTGAACAGCAGGCAAATACTACTATGGTATTTTTTCGAGTAATACTATTCTTCGCGACCCTCTCAACTATCCTGGCTACAAGCACCATCGCCCAGCAAAAACTCAAATGGTACAAGGGCAACACTCACACGCATACTCTTAATAGTGATGGTGACTCTACGCCCGATGACGTAGTCAAATGGTATCGACAACGGGGCTATAACTTTCTTTTCATAACCGATCACGAGTATGTAACAAACGTTGGTCCGCTCAACGACCTATTTGGCAAAACCGAATCATTCCTCGTCCTACCGGCTCAGGAAGTAACAGATTCCTTCGATAAAAAACCGCTACATACAAATGCCCTTGGCATAGATAAAGTTGTGATGCCTAATCGATTACCCGGTGCTATCGAAACTCTACAAAAGAATATCGATGACATTCAAAATGCCGGTGGCGTCGCTCAGGTGAACCACCCAAATTTCGGTTGGGCGTTAGATGCGGAACAGTTGATCAAGCTGCAAAACTATTCCCTTCTTGAGATCTATAATGGCCATCCGTTAGTAAACAACCTCGGCGGCGGCGGCCGTCCTGGAGCGGAAGCCATCTGGGACAGCGTGCTTTCAAGCGGCAAGGTCGTCTATGGCGTTGCCGATGATGATTCACATTTTTTCAAGCGTATCGGTGACCCCACTGCCCCGACACCTGGACAAGGCTGGATATACGTCCGTACCGCTGAACTTTCGCGATCTGCAATACTCGACGCATTGAGAACTGGCAATTTCTACGCTTCAACCGGCGTCGAGTTGTCCGACTTACAGGCTGATTCCAAACAGCTGACCGTCAATATCAAAGAGCAAGCAAACAGCAAATATACAGTTCAGTTTATCGGCAAAGGCGGCCGGTTACTCCAACAGTCCATCTCGAACCCTGCGACATACAACATCACCGGAAATGAGGGCTATGTGCGAGCGAAAATTCTCGAATCTAACGGAAAGATCGCATGGACACAGCCTGTTTTTGTTGGAAAATAGTTATCAACGATCAGCGTCAGACAACATCATTCGCAGATCAGCTTCGCTGAGTTTGTAGGTCTCGTTGCAAAAACCGCACGTCATGACCGCTCCTTTATCTTCCTCCAGCATCGCGGCAACCTCAGCCTTGCCTAACGCACCGATCATCGAAACCGCCTTTTCAGGCGAGCAGGTACATTCAAAAGCCAGTGGATTATCCCCAAGAACCTCAAAATCTATCACGCCCAATACGATCTTTAACAGATCCTCAGGCGTTGCTCCGTCCTTGATAACCGATGTTAAATGCGGTGCGTGCCGTACAGTGTCTTCGATCATTGTGACAATATGATCGTTTACGCCCGGCATCATCTGGATCATTACACCGCCCGAAGCTGTCACGAATGGCTCTGTTTTCTGAAGCAGAACTCCCAGCACCACGGCCGAGGGGATCTGCTCGGATTTGGCGAGGTAGAATGCAAAATCCTCGGCGATCTCACCCGAGGTTATCGGTACAGACCCAATATAGGGATTGCGATGCAGTCCTAGTTCAAAGCCGGACTCCCGGATTACGTGAAACATTCCCTTCCCAACGATCCCGCTGACGTCGAATTTCCCGTCCGCTCGCGGCGGAAGTTCCGCCTCCGGATTTCGCACGTAACCTCTGACCCCGCCGGTATTGTTAGCCTCCGCAACAATGCCCCCGATCGGGCCATCCGCGTCGATCCGAACCGTCAGGCGGTCAAAATCTTTGAGGCTCGCTCCCATCAGAGCTGTTCCGGTTAGCATTCGCCCCAGGGCTGCTGACGCCGTCGGGGATGTCTGATGTCGGCGAATCGCCTCAGCAACGGTATCGGTGGTCACTGCCGCTATCAATCGAACCGTGGCGTCTGCCGCGATCCCGTGAATCAATCTATCCATACATTATAGTTTCGAAACCGAAGCTGAATTAGTCAACTATCGAAAAAAAGCTCCTAATCAACAAGTTGTTGCCGAAATAGTTAAAAGCCACTACATCTTGGATAAAAAAGTGTTGACAACGTAATCCATTCTTACTTAAACTGCTCTCATTTGCTGATGTTTTCTCGATTATCGTTAGCAAGCTCTAAACACACGATCCAACTTCTAATTTATTTCAAAACGCTTCGAACAAATGTTAAAATAGCGTTAATCAGACATCTTTGTCTTTTAGAAAATCCAGGAGCAACGGCCACATATGAGCACAGTTTTTGAGTCAGCCATTAGCACATTTCTCGACAAGAACGGGGTTGGATCCAGTGCCGGCGTGGCTCCCGCTCGTGAATTCGTTCCCCTCGGCCTAAACGCTCAAAAGGTTGTCAGTAAACGATACGCCCTCAAGGATGAAAATGGAGAAGCTCTTGAAACCTGGAATGATATCGTTCGCCGCGTTGTCGGCCATGTTGCCAAGGCTGAGATTGAACCATTCAAGCAAAAGCTTTTTTACAATGAGATGACTGCGGTCATGCTAGCTCGGGAATTTATTCCAAACACTCCTTGTCTCGTCAACGCCGGCAAACCAAAAGGCCAGCTCGCCGCATGCTTTGTTCTCAACGTTCCAGATTCCATCGATGGAATTATGGAACATGCTCAGCACGTTGCAATCATTCACCAAACCGGCGGAGGCACTGGAATGACCTATGAGTTCCTACGCCCGGCGGGTTCGATGGTCAATTCTACACGCGGCGTAGCTTCTGGCCCCGTCAGCTTTATGAACATCGTCAATCAGACGACTGAGGTCGTAAAGCAAGGCGGCGTGAGGCGTGGTGCCAATATGGGCATTTTGCGTGTCACTCATCCTGACATACTCCGTTTTATTCACGCGAAAAACGATCAGACCAGCCTTACCAATTTCAATATTTCAGTAACAGTAACCGACCATTTTATGGAAGCGGTTGAAAAAGGCGTTTGGTTTCAGACGGAGTTCAAAGACGAGCCCTGGACCCAGCCTATCTACGATGCAGCGACAGGGCAGGACTACGTGGTATATCGCCGTGCCGATGGTTCTTCTGCGACCTTTGCCGATAAACTGGCGTTCGAGGCCGCCGATCTTAGCGACTGTATCATTGAACCGCCGCCGCTAGCCGGAATGGTCTTTGCTCCCGATATCTGGAACCGTATCATCGCCTCTGCTCATAAATATGCTGAGCCAGGAATAATTTTCATCGATGAGGTGAATCGCCATAATCATTTGATGAAATCGATGGGCCCCATATATGCGTGCAATCCGTGCGGCGAACAGCAGCTTCATTTCAACAATTCCTGTAACCTCGGCTCGATCGACGTAGCAAAATTCTTCAAAAAAACCGCTCAGGGCGAAGGTGCGGTCGACTGGGAACGCTTGTCGAATGTTACCCAGCTTTCGACGCAGTTTCTCGACAATGTCGTCGATGCAGGCTATTTCCCTCTAGCCGAGATCCGTGATGTTGTAGCCAGAACACGTCCTGTCGGACTAGGTATCATGGGTTTTGCCGATCTCTGCTTAAAAATGGGCGTGACCTATGGCAGTGACGAATCGATCGACCTGATTGAAAAGGTCATGGGATTCGTCCGTCGTGAATCCTGGCTCGCATCGCTAAATCTCGGCCAGGAAAAAGGCGTTTTTCCCGAATTCGAAGCCAATAAGGAAGCCTACTCGCGATTCATCTATGACGAGCTGGGCATTCCTCGTGACATACCGCTAACACCGCGAAACTACGAGGTCACGACAATTGCCCCGACCGGGACTATTTCGCTCGTCGCCGAGACATCTTCCGGTATTGAGCCGAATTTCTCATGGGCGTACGTTCGTCAGGACACGCTTGGCACTCGAACGTATGTTCATACTCCCGCCGCCGAAGCACTCGGCATAACTGTCGATCAAACCAACGAAGAATCGATAAAATCAGCCGCCGAATATGTGGTCGAGCACGAAGGCGAACTGCCTTCTCATTTCATTTCCGCAATGTCGATCAAATCGCTTGAACACGTTAAGGTTCTCGCTGCGGCTCAGAAGCACGTCGACAATGCAATTTCAAAGACCTGTAACGGAGCAAAGGATGACACCCTGGAATCCGTCGATGAACTGTACAAACTTGCCCGAACGTCAGGCTGCAAAGCCGTCAGCTACTATCGCGATGGCAGCCGGGAAGGGCAGGTACTTAACCAGATGACGAAGGAAAGTGAGAAAGTGAGTGGAGGAGAAAATGAGACAGTCTCCGCGACGGAGATCTCACCGTCTCACTCGCCCATCTCCTCACTTTCCTCCCAAAGAGTCGAGCGTCCTCGCGAACTTCAGGGTTCGACATGGCAGATCCCGTTCGAACATCAAAACCTTTACGTTACGGTTAACCACGACGGCAGCAAGATCCGCGAGGTTTTCGTTGCCGGGCCTATTAGTCCCGGCGTTGGCCTGCTCGCATCAAAAATGCTGCGTGGCGGTTTCGATGCCAAAGAGGTTGCTCATAGCTTAAATAAGGTAACCTCAACGCATGCCGTTTGGTTCAATGAACGCCTGCTCACATCGCCCGAACAGGCCGTTGCCGAATGCCTTTCGCTCATCGAACGCCGACTTCAAGGACTTCCGGAATCCGAGCGAGCCATAGGTAAAACACAGGCGGTCGAAACCTCAATGTCGAGCATGATCGGTGTCTGCCCCGAATGCAGCGGCCAGTTGGAACATGCTTCCGGTTGTGACTCGTGCCGCGATTGCGGATATTCAAAATGCAAATAACTCTTAAGGGCTGGTTCTAAAACGGCCCTTTTATTCTAGTCCGGTAAAATCGACATTCGATAAGTTTCCGCCCACGTTATATATCCGCGGCGAGAACCGGTACCGTTTTGACACCACGCCCATCGTGTAATTAAAACCGGCAGGAATATTGTTGAACTGATACACGCCAAACGAACTCGTCGTCGCCGTTCGCCGAACGCCCGCCGCATCGGTCAGCACCACTACAGCACTTCTCAACCCCTGTCCTGACGGCGTCGTGACACGTCCTGAGACTGCATAGGTCGGCACCACAACTGCATCACCAAATACCGTAAACTGAGCGGCTTGTGTTACCGAAAAACCATTTGCCGCCGCCTGATCCGTGATATACCAGCGAGCATAAAACGTCTGCCCTGAAACACTTGCCGAATTGGGTATCGGAACGGTTATCGATGCCCATCCATTTCCCGAGCCGGTATTTTGCGTATTTGCAGTGCCTCGGAAGAGAGTACCGGTGGCCGGGATGGATGTTCCGACGCCAGGATCTGTATCACTTATGACCAAAACTGCCGGCGAATTCCCTAAAGCACGCGAAACCGATACGGTAAAATTTGGATTGCCCACAAGCGGTGGCGACAAAGCCGTTATCTGCGGCGTTATCGCTCCAGATCCAGCCCTGCCGGTTCCCGTGATCAGGGGAACCCTTGCAGATTCCGTGAACAACTTAGGCCGGTCGAATGGGGGCAGTTCATTCTTCACCCTAACGTCGGTCATAGGCCTTTTCATAAAGGCAACAAGGTCTGCTTTCTCCTGCGGGGAAAGGTTCAAAACACGAATGATGCCGTTCTCAAAGTTTGGAGCTTCCTGGAAGTCGCCGCCGCGATCGTAGAAATCAACGACCTCTTCCAAGGTTGCAAAACGCCCGTTGTGCATATACGGGGCGTGCAGCTCGACGTTACGCAGATTTGGCGTTTTGAAACGAGCATCGTCGTCGCTGTTCCCGGTCACCGCAGAACGGCCCCGATCCTCATTGATCGGCCTGACTCCGATGTTGTGATATTGATTGTTGGTCAATAGCGGTCCGCTGTGGCAAACATTGCAGTTGGCACCGATAAAGATCGAGAGGCCATTTTGCTCCGATTGGGTCATCTGCTCGATCGAAGCATTCGACTTGTCAAAAGGAGTCTGATCGGAAAAAAGCGTTCGTTCATGAGTACCTATCGCCATTGCGATCTTGGCTGGCGTTACCTCGGTCGAACCAAAAGCCTCCTGGAATAGCTCAGGATAGCTGCGATTCCCGATCCACGCCGTAAGGCCTGACGGTAGATCCGTAGCAAGTGCCAGCGGCTTTGAAACCTGAACACGGGCTGCTACGTCGCTCCAGCTTCTGCCGTTATGTGCCATCTCAGCAGACGAAAGCGGTGGTCCCGCACTCTGACTTTCGAGAGCGGCTCGTGATGGAAGCAGCACGTTGTTGGTCAACTGATCGCGAAACGCATCGCTCGCACGGCCATCCCAAAACAATCCGTTTCTGGCGTAACCAGCATTCAAATACGATGGTGAGCGGCGGCCTGTGACCTGTAGATCAAATCCATAAACCGGATCAAAAACGTACGTTCCGTTAGCCTGATTCTGCGGAACGCCGGGCGAGCCGAATACGTCATCCGCCGTGCCAAACATCTGATCAAAGCCCGGATTTCGCGATCCTTGAGGATTTGCCGCAGTTCTTGGATCCGAACCGCCCGCCGCTGGCCGGTGACAAGTTCCGCAGGCAACCGTGCGTGTCGATGAAAGCTGTTCGTCCCAGAACAGCGTTTTACCTAGATACGCTTTGGCGGCGGTAACCTCATTTCCGACCGGTGCGACCGGCGGATTGAGCGGCTGAAACTGCATCGAATCATCAATGAACCCATCGCCTCTCACGCCCTGATCGGGTGAGCTCATCGAGCTCAAAGTCGCACCATTTTCCGCCCTTACCCAATAGAAGAATGGCTGCAACCCAGTCACCGTCGTATCGAAAAAGTAGTTGGCCGGTGTCGTGCCTACATCGGTCGCGGTGGCAGAGTTATTGGTCGTGTTCCTGAATATACGATAGAGATTAGCCCCACGCATCGTATCCCAATAGACGCCAACCTTGTTAGCATAGTCGCCGTCGGATGCCCGAACGTTGGTCGGAGCAGCGATGGCCTCGCCGAAGGCACTACCCGTAACCGACGGCATACCCGAATTGAACAGAGCCATTGCCAGCCCGAACACCACGAAAGAACCGATCACAAATGTTTTGATCAAACGCATCTTTACCCAATTACCTTGTTATTTATTTGCGAACAATTTCTCACTTTACCATTGTCTGTGCCGAAAATCCGAACCCTCAGGGCTGTGAAAGGTTTATGCATTCGGCTAATTGCTGTAAAATCTCCTCATGAAAATGTTCAGGATCCTTGCTCTCTCTGCCACGGTGGTCGGCTCAATTCTTTTCACCTCAGAGTTTAGCGGCGTTTCAGCAGGTGCGGTCTATCTCAATGAGATCGCTCCAACCCCAACCCCGCAAATGCGGCCGCGGACCGCTCCAGAAGGTTCGCCCAGCCCTACTCCTGACGTCTCGCCTACACCTAACGCCAAACCGGTTCAAACCATCGATGAGCTTCAGGCGAAGATCCGTCAGCGTTTGTTCGATCCGATCGTCCGCCGTGGCCGTGTCGGGGTGAAGATCGTTTCGCTTAACTCAGGCAAGATCATCTTTGAACAGGACTCCGAAAAATACTTCATGCCGGCGTCGAATATGAAGAATTTTACGGTGGCCGCAGCTTTAGAAAAACTCGGGCCGGATTTCAAATTCATAACGCGTGTATACGGGCCGAGGCCGGATGAAGCAGGTGTTTTAAAAGGTGATCTTCGGATAGTTGGCGGCGGTGATATTTCTATCTCGACCGCATTTTTTGGAACTAATCCAGATGACCCGGAAACCTATTACAAAGGCATCGATCGTCTCGTTGATAAGATCGTTGCCACGGGAATCAAGCGTGTGCAAGGCGACTTGGTCGGTGACGAGGGCTTTTTTCGTGGCTTCGCCGTTCCGGGCGGCTGGGAATGGGATGATCTCCAGCCATATTACGGAGCCGAGGTATCTGCCTTGCCGATCAATGATAATGCAGTCGATATCTCTATAACTCCCGGTTCGGTGGGCGGTCCGTGTATCGTTAGGATCTCTCCGCCGAATACGATTTTTAAGATCGAGAACGCTTGCAAAACATACGGAGCAAGCGTCAAACGTGATCTGACCGTTCACAAAAAGATGGACCAAAACGCGATCTTTGTGGGAGGTGCTATTCCCGTTGGCGACAGAGGTTACGCGGGTTCGATCACCATCACCCATCCCGCCGACCTGTTTCTCTCAATTGTCAAAGAACGTCTCGCCAAGCGTGGCATTGTTATCAGCGGTCAAACCACGACAGTTCGCAATCAAGACTACTATCCAATGGCCGCAGTAAGAACCGGCCCAGAATATGTGGCACACCAACGGGAAATGGGACAGGAATTACTGACCGCACTAGAGTCTCCCCCTTTTTCACTGATCGCCGCCAAGACCATGAAACCGAGCCAGAACATGTACACGGAGACGATCCTATGGACACTTGGTGAAAAGTCCGTTGAGATGAAACGAGCACTTGAACATATCCCGGGCTTTCCCGACAGACCGCTGCCCGTACGTGAAAACAGCTCCGACCTCGGCCGGGCGGCGGTCAACGCCTTTCTTAAAGAGATCGGTGCGGCTGATGACGGCATAATTCAATACGATGGTTCGGGTCTTTCCCGTCATGATCTGATCACGCCTTCGGCTGTGGTATCACTTTATACCTACATGGCGAAGCAGAGTAAAAATGCACAGGCTTGGCGTGAGAGCCTGACTATTGCCGGGGTTGACGGCACGCTCGCGAACCGTTTGAAAGGAACGGCGGCCGAGGCTAATTTTCGCGGGAAGACCGGGACCATCGATCAGGTCTCGGCTCTCTCGGGCTACATGACGACCGCTGCGGGTGAACAACTAGTCGTCTCGATCATCGTAAATAACGTAGGCGGCCCCACCCGAAACCGCACCTCGCTCGCCGATGACATCGTCACGGCGTTAGCGAATTTTAATGGGAAGATCGATTGAGAAGAGGAGATGAGGTGAAGAGGAGAGGAGGATCTTGCCGGCAGCTCCGAAAAACATCCCGCGATATTATCTCCCTTTCTCCTCACCTCCTCTTCTCCTCCACTTTCCTACCACCGGCTGTCGC
>JBGSQW010000031.1:0-20482 GCA_041737885.1 Pyrinomonadaceae bacterium
GCGGATCAAAGCTCCGTAGGAGCGACATAGATTGGTTGGAATCAAACCCCCAAATATCCGCCAAACAATGCCGCCCCGATGGGGCTAGGGAACCAAACTATAAATCCCGCATCTATAAATATGACGCCCCAAACGGGGCTAGGGAACCAAAATAATAATTCCCAATTCTACAAACAGGCTGCTCCTCTGGAGCTAAGAACGAAAATCCGAAACCCAGATCTTTGAAAACCCAGGGAACCAACGTCCGCTCCGTGACGACGATTCCCAGCTCCGCTAGGAGCGTCCTGTCTGTAGAAACCGAGCGACCGAAAAGACCAAAGCTCCGTAGGAGGGACCCAAACCGCCCGACTAAAAGGTCGCCCCGATGGGGCTAGGGAACCACAATAGTAATTCCGGATTCTATAAATATGACGCCCCTAACGGGGCTAGGGAACCATAAAAAATGTCCCGTTTCTACAAACAGGCCGCTCCTACGGAGCTAAAAACAACGTCCCTATTGGGCTAGGGAACCAAAAACAAATCTGTTTCTATAAACATTCGGTCCGATGGTCTAGGGAACCAAAAAACTATCCCGCTTCCAAACATCCCGCCACCTTGGCCAGGGAACCAAGATCCGAAACTACCCTTCAAAAACATCCTTTTTTGCAAAGCCGTCTTTTTTGATCTTTCTCAATTTGGTTCTGAGTTCGCTGTCGAGTTTGGTTACGATGCGGCGCATTTTTTGTTCGGGGCGGGCCATGAAGTAGGTGACGTGGGTTGTCTCGTAGCCGTTGGGCGAATGCGGTGAGAAATAGTAATTCGAGACGCAGCGACGAATACCATCTACTTTCACCTCGTTGACGGAGTGCCACGACTTGTCGTTGGTTGACATCAGCACGAGGCGGTTAAAGAGGCTGTGGACCTCGATCGGTTTCGTCACATCCGCATCCCATAGTTCGAGGTTGCCGCCATTCTCAGGGAACCACTCGGGCGTTACGTAGTAGAGCAGATTGAGAACACGGTAATTCTTCTGTTCGCCGTCGTGGGAATTATCGATATGCGGATTGAGGAAATGTCCTCGCGACATCGCACTCAGTCCGCCGGCGTAAAGATGCGGATCGCCGACCGCATCCTTAATGCCTGTCAGCTCAGCGACGCACTCGATCACGCGTTTATCCTGAAAGGCGAAGGTGATGTCCGAGATGATAGGGTCAAATTTGTCGAGGCTCTTTGAAGTATGCTTTTTCTCGCGAAATGTATCCATCAGACGCATTTCACTAGTCGCGGGAAAGGCGGCCGAGATACGGCGTGCGATCTCGTCCGGCAGCAGATCGTCGATCGCACAAAAATGGCCGCTTACGCCGTTGTGGGCCGCAAATTCTGCTTTGATGGTATCGGGGTTGCGGCCGAGGCGTTCGATGATGAGATCTACAAGTTCTTCTCGCATTTCTTTATACTGGTGCAGAAGCCCGCGCGTAAGCAAGGGCGTACTACTCAAGTTGCATGTTTCGCCCTTGCTCACGCGCGGGCTTCTGCATTTGAGAAATAAACTGACCATTTCGGATTTGCCAGCGTCTAACATCGTGGCTGACGAAATATTTACACGGGGTGAGCAATTATGGATAGACGATTTTTTTTGAAGACAGGCGGTATCGGGCTGGCGAGCTTTGGATTTATGGCAGCGGCGCCGGAATTTTTGCATCAGTTTGCTAATGCAGCGTCGCTAAGACAGACCTATGGCAAAAAAAAGGTGCTGGTCACGATCTTCCAACGCGGAGCCGTTGACGGGCTGAACATGGTCGTGCCCTACGGCGAAGACGCGTACTATGGCCTGCGTCCTACTATCGCGATCCCGAGTCCGAAGAAGGCAAATGGTGCGGTCGATCTCGACGGATTCTTTGGCCTGCACCCGAGCATGAAACCGCTCGAATCCTTCTGGAAGAATAAAAATCTCGCCGTCATCACCGCTGCGGGTTCGCATGACAATACGCGTTCCCATTTTGACGCGCAGGACTATATGGAATCCGGCACACCCGGGATCAAGGGAACCAAAGACGGCTGGCTCAACCGCGTTCTCGGTTCGACGACAAAGAAGGACGATTCGCCGTTTCGGGCGGTCTCGATGACGCAGCAGCTGCCGCGTTCGCTCTACGGAAAATCGCCGTCAGTCGCGATGACCAACCTGGCGGATTTTTCTATCAAGGCAGGCGTCTATTCGAACAACATGAAAGGCGGATTTGAAGGGCTGTACGAAACGAACGCCAAAGATAGTCTCGGTGAAACCGGTAAAGAAACGTTCGAAGCGGTCAACTATCTCAAAACCGCCAATCCGTCCCAATACAAACCGGAGAACGGAGCAGTTTACCCAACCACGCCTCTCGGCCGATCGCTGATGCAGATCGCCCAACTGATCAAAGCCGGCGTCGGTCTCGAGGTCGCATTTGCCGAAATGGGCGGCTGGGACACACACACTAATCAAGGCCTCGGCAACAATCCTGCCGCCGGACAGCTAGCTAATCTGCTGCGTGATTTTTCCGGAGCGATCGCCGCATTCGGCACCGATCTCGGCAAACGTATGGATGATGTCGTCGTCATCACAATGTCCGAATTCGGCCGCACCGCCAAGGAAAACGGCTCCCGCGGAACCGACCACGGTCACGGCAACTCGATGCTCATCCTCGGCAACAGCGTCAAGGGCGGCAAGGTCTACACCGACTGGAAAGGCCTCAAACCCGACCAGCTAAACGAAGGCCGCGACCTATCAGTAACCACCGATTTCCGCGACGTATTCGCCGAAGCCGCGAGTAAACATATGGGAACAAAGGATCTGACAAAGGTCTTCCCGAACTACACGGCGTCGAAGGAGAAGTTTAGAGGGTTTTTGGGATAGCGTTTTGATCTCTCGGATCGAACTGCCACTGCAAGCAACAAAAAACCCGAGCCAAAAACTCGGGTTTTTCCATGATCTTTGAAAATCGAACATTCTAAGGCTTATTCCATATTGCGCAGCCTCAATCTCAAAGCTTGCAGCTTGATAAAGCCCTCAGCATCGATCTGATCGTATGCTCCGGCATCATCCTCGAATGTGACGACGCGTTCGCGGTAGAGGGAATTTGGGGATTTGCGGCCGAGTATCGTGACGTTGCCTTTGTAGAGTTTTACGCGGACATCGCCGTTCACCGTTTCCTGGGTTTGGTTGACCATCGATTTTAGGATCTCGAACTCGGGGGCGAACCAGAAGCCGTAGTAGATGGACTCGGCGAATTTTGTCCCGAACGAATCACGCAATCGGCCGACCTCGCGATCCATCGTGATGGATTCGAGAGCACGGTGAGCGGCTTGCAGGATCGTGACGCCGGGAGTCTCGTAAACGCCGCGTGATTTCATGCCGACGAAGCGGTTCTCGACCAGATCGACGCGGCCGATGCCGTGTTCGCCGCCGAGGTAGTTGAGCTTGGTCAGCATATCGACCGCTCCGTATTTTTCGCCGTCGATAGCCACTGGCTCACCTTTTTCGAATGAAATAGTCAGTTCCTGAGCGGTGTTGGAGGCGTTTTCCGGCGATTTTGTGAGCAGAAAGATGTTCTCGGGCGGAGCTGCCCACGGGTCTTCGAGAATGCCGCCTTCGTAGGAGATGTGCATCAGATTGCGGTCCATGGAATATGGTTTATCGGCTGTCGCCGTGACGGGAATGCCGTGTTTTGCGCAGTACGCGATGAGATCTGCACGGCCCTTGAATTCCCAATGCCGCCACGGAGCCACGACCTTGATGTCCGGCTGTAGCGAGTAATACGTCAGCTCAAACCGCACCTGATCGTTGCCCTTGCCGGTCGCTCCGTGAGCAACGGCATCGGCACCTTCCATTTGCGCGATCTCGATCTGGCGTTTGGCGATCACAGGCCGTGCGAGCGATGTGCCGAGCAGGTAAACGCCCTCGTACAAAGCATTTGCCTTGACGGCCATCCAAACAAAGTCTTTGACAAACTCTTCGCGGAGATCCTCGACGTAGAGTTTAGAAGCTCCCGTTGCTTTGGCTTTTTCTTCGAGCCCGGTCAGCTCTTCGCCTTGACCGACGTCGGCACAGTAGCAGACGACTTCGCAATTGTAAGTTTCCTTGAGCCATAAAAGCATGGCCGATGTATCGAGTCCGCCGGAGTAGGCGAGGATGATTTTATTGATCTTTTTGGTCATTTATTTGTTAGTTGCAAGGCACGTAGCAGCTATCACTTTGCGAACCTCGCTTCTTTACGTGAAAATAAATTCTCACGCAAAGACGCTAAGAACGCAAAGTGTCGGCAGTATGAAAAAATGGTAGAAAAATCAGGCCAACTTTGGGGCGGGCGGTTCACAGAAAAACCGGATGAAACGTTTGCCGAATTCAATGATTCGTTTCGGTTCGACAAACGGCTGTTCGCGGCTGACGTTCGCGGCTGCATCGCTCATGCGAACGGGCTCGGAAAAGCTGGCGTGATAACGAGCGATGAGCAACTTGCGATCACGCGAGGATTGGCAACGGTTTTGGAGCATGCCAGATCGGAAACGGACTATTTTGATTCTAATGCTGAAGACGTTCACTCATTCATCGAGGGCAAACTTATCGCATTGATAGGCGATACAGGACGAAAGCTTCACACCGGCCGTAGCCGTAACGATCAGGTCGCGACCGCATTTCGCTTGTGGCTGCGGGATGAATTAGATGCGATATCTTCGTTCATTCGGCTTGCACAGTCATCGCTCTTATCACTTGCTGCACGCCATCGCGACGCTGTTTTGCCCGGCTACACGCATCTACAGCGGGCACAACCGGTGATGTGGGCACACTGGTGTCTGGCGTATTTCGAAATGCTGAAGCGCGACAGCGAACGCCTCGCTGATGCACGCAAACGCCTCAATATCATGCCGCTCGGCTCGGCAGCACTTGCGGGAACAAGTTTCCCGATCGACCGCGAATCGGTTGCTTCTGAGCTAGGTTTCGAAGGCGTTTCGGCAAACAGCCTCGACGCGGTCTCTGATCGCGATTTTGCGATCGAGTTTACTGCGGCGTGTTCGCTGATAATGGTTCATCTATCGCGGCTGGCTGAGGATCTGATCATTTACTGCTCGAACGAATTCGGATTTATAACGCTTAGCGATGCGGTCTCATCGGGTTCGAGCCTGATGCCGCAGAAGAAAAATCCGGATGCACTGGAGCTGTTACGCGGCAAATCCGGCCGTGTTTTCGGTCACCATATGGGCTTACTCGCGATGATGAAAGGCCTGCCGCTCGCTTATAACAAGGATATGCAGGACGACAAAGAGGCAGTTTTCGACACGGTCGACACAGTCAGCATTTCGCTGCGGGCAGCTGCGATCGTGCTGGACAACGCGACTTTGAATGAGCAGCGAACTCGCGAGGCGGCGACAAAAGGCTACCTAAACGCTACCGAACTTGCCGATTATCTGGTCAAAAAAGGCGTGCCGTTCCGCACCGGGCATGAAACCGTCGGCCGTGCCGTTCTTTATGCGATCAGCGAAGGAAAAGAGCTTCATGAGCTGAGCGTCGAACAGCTGAAAGAATTTTCGCCCGAGATTGGTGAAGATGTTGCAGACGCGTTGAGTTTAGGATCGACACTTGGGGCTAAGAATGCGATCGGCGGAACATCGCCTTCACGTGTGGCAGAAGCCCTAACCGTCGCTCGTACATTTCTCGATAAAGATAAATAGATGGAAAGATCGGGTCTATTAAAAAGCGTTGCCGAGAACGAACTCATGCAGTTCCTCGGCGTTAAGATCGTCGAGGCGTCGGCCGAGCGGGTCGTGCTGACGATGGAGGTCACGCCGAAGGTTCATCAGTACGTTGGCATTATGAATGGCGGTGTTTCGCTTTATCTTTGTGAAACGGCCGCTTCGATCGGTGTTGTTGCTGGTGCCGACCTGACGAAGGTGACTCCGGTCGGCGTGGAGATCAATGCGAATCATCTGCGGGCGGTCAGCAAAGGCGTTTTGACGGTGGAAGCCTCGCCGGTTCATTCCGGCCGTTCGATGAGTGTTTGGAAGATCGAGATCACAAACGATAGGGGGAAACTGGTGTGCACTTCGCGGCTGACGATGTTCATTCAAAACAGGGCCGCGTACAGGGCGGAATGACTTGAATGCACCGTTTTACGCGAAATCTGATCACGGAATGGCGGCGGCTCGGTTTGCCGTTTGGCGATGAGACAGTGGTGGTCGCGGTTTCGGGCGGTGCGGATTCGCTGAGTTTGCTGCTCGCAATGTACGAGCTCCGCCAGCGGGAGAAGCTCACGGTTCGGCTCGTTGCGGCTCATTTCAATCACGGCATCCGCGATGGTGAGAGCGATGCGGACGAGGAATTTGTCCGCAAACTGGCGATAGAACGAAAGATCGAGCTTGCCGTCGGCCACGGCAAAGTTAGTAGAGAAGGCAATCTTGAGCAAAATGCCCGACTGGCCCGCTACGAATTTCTCAAAACCACCGCTGAAAATTTGAAGGCTCACTGTGTTCTGACCGGGCACACGATAAACGACCAGGCCGAGACCTTTCTCTTAAACCTGATCCGCGGAAGCGGGCCGGAGGGGTTGAGCGGAATGACGGCTGTCAGGAAACTTGGAAGCGAAACCGCTGCTCTGCTCATTCGTCCACTGCTGACGTGGGCGAAACGGTCGGATACGGAAGGCTATTGCCATGATCTCGGCCTTGAATACCGCTACGATACGATGAACGAGGACACGGCTTTCAAGCGCGTTCGAATTAGAAAGATACTGTTGCCGCTGCTCGAGGATTTTAATCCAAAGATCATCGAAACCCTTTCAAATACGGCAGATCTTATGCAGATCTTGTCTCGATCAACCGAGACTGGAAACCGATCTGAGATCAGCGACGAACTCGTTATCGCAGACCTTAAGCTGCTGGTTGAGGGCGATATGCAGACGATGATACGCGATTGGTTAAGGCAGCAACGTGGAAGTACGCGGCAGTTGGAACTGAAACATATTGAGGCGATCGCTCGTTTGGTATTGAGTGTGAAGAGTGGCCGAACCGTCGAATTACCGGGCGGACAAGTAGTGAAATCCGGCGGACGGCTTGTTTATAAGGAAAATAAGGTTGAAAAAAAGGGTCGGGACATCTAAAATCAAAGGTTGGCGTTTGGGATAGGAAGTATGGCATTTGGCACAACGCAGCTACTGAAAACTTCATCCAAACACCATTGTGAGGCTCTGCTAAGAGCCAAACCGGAGGCTATAAATTGAGTTCTAAGGCAAAACAAGTTCTATTGTGGTTGATGATCATCTCGAGCGCTCTCGTTTTTGTCTGGTATCTACAGACAAAACAGACGACTCCGCCAAAGGAGCTGTCTCTCGATGCCGCTTTAACCCAGATCCGAAACAAGGATATAAAGCAGGTAACGATACGGCAGGATTCTCTTGAGCTAGTCAACAAGACTGATCAAAAATTCGCCACCAAATTGGATCTCAGCGATGCGACTCGCACTGAGATCTTCGCCGCTCTAAAGGAAAGCCCAGATACGGCCTATACCACCGAGCCGCCATCAAGCGGCTTGGGCTGGCAGGTTCTGCTAACGCTGCTGCCATTTATCCTGCTCATGGGCTTTTTGGCCTTCACGCTGCGTCAGATGCAGGCGGGTGGGAACAAGGCACTTAGCTTTGGTAAATCGAAAGCAAAACTGCTCAACAACCAGCAAAAACGTGTGACTTTTAAGGACGTTGCCGGGGTGGATGAGGCCAAAGAAGAGCTTCAGGAGATCATCGAATTTCTAAAAGATCCGCAAAAGTTCCAGAAGCTCGGCGGCAAAATACCAAAGGGTGTTTTGATGGTGGGCCCTCCGGGGACGGGTAAGACATTGCTTGCTAAGGCAGTTGCGGGTGAAGCTAACGTTCCTTTCTTCTCGATCTCAGGTTCCGATTTCGTCGAAATGTTTGTCGGCGTAGGCGCTTCACGTGTTCGCGATCTGTTCGAACAGGGTAAGAAAAATGCTCCTTGCATCATCTTTATCGATGAGATCGACGCTGTCGGCCGTCATCGCGGTGCCGGTTTGGGCGGCGGACATGACGAACGCGAGCAGACGCTGAATCAGCTTCTCGTCGAAATGGACGGTTTCGAGTCGAATGACGGCGTCATACTCGTAGCTTCGACAAACCGACCTGACGTTCTCGATCCGGCACTTCTTCGTCCGGGCCGTTTCGACCGCCGTGTTGTCGTCGGACGTCCTGACGTTCGTGGCCGCGAGGGTATCCTAAAGGTTCACACCCGCAAGATCCCGCTCGATGAAAAGGTCGATGTCAATGTAATTGCCCGAGGAACACCGGGATTCACCGGTGCAGATCTTGCAAACATTGTTAACGAAGCCGCGTTGAACGCAGCTCGTTACAACAAGAAAGTCGTTTCAATGAACGACTTCGAGATCGCCAAAGACAAGGTCATGATGGGTGCCGAGCGTAAAAGCATGGTCATTTCCGACGAGGAAAAACGCATCACTGCCTACCACGAAGCCGGTCATACGCTCGTCGGCCTTAAGGTTCCTGGAGTAGATCCGGTGCATAAGGTCACGATCATTCCGCGCGGAATGGCTCTCGGCTTAACGATGTATTTGCCGGAAAAAGATCGCGTAAGCGCTACTAAGGAATATTTGCTCGGTAACATTGCGATGGCAATGGGCGGACGTATTGCTGAGGATGTTTTCATCGGCAGCATTACGACCGGAGCTTCGAACGACATCGAAAAAGCCACCGAGATCGCGCGTTCGATGGTTTGCGAATACGGCATGAGCAGTCTCGGGCCGTTGGCTTACGGTAAAAAGGAAGAGCAGATATTCCTGGGCCGTGAGATATCGCAGCATCGAGATTATTCCGAGGATACGGCGATCAAGATCGACGCGGAAGTTCAGAAGATCATCAACGAGCAATACGCTCTGGCTGAGAATCTCATCAAGGATAACCGTGATGCGATGATCCGCCTTGCTGAGGCATTGCTCGAATTTGAAACACTCGATGGTGTTCAGATCCGCCGCGTAGTTGCCGGGTTGCCGCTTGATAACGACAATTCGCCGTCACCTACAACGGACGATGATGGCACGCCGGAACAGGAAGAGACGTCGAACAACCCGTTCAAGAAGCCGCTTATGCCGCCTATCACGGGAAATAATCCGGCAACTGCTTAAGACGGTTTACGATGGAAATTAAGTAGCTAATAGCTGTAAGCTAAACAGCTATTAGCTCTTTTTTATGGGCCTGATCTGGAAAACATCGAAACGCGAGTTGATGCTAGATAGCCCAGTCGTCATGGGCATACTCAATGTCACGCCGGATAGCTTTTCGGATGGTGGAAAGTTTCACACCATCGACCGAGCGGTTGATCAGGCTGCTAAGTTGATCGATGAAGGCGTCGATATCATTGATGTCGGTGGTGAATCCACAAGGCCCGGCAGTTTGCCGGTATCAGCAGATGAAGAAATATCCCGAACGATCCCAGTGATCATGGCTATCTCGACTCGCTTCGACACACCGATCTCGATCGACACCACGAAAGCATCTGTTGCTATTGAGGCTATCGAAGCTGGAGCAGAGATCATCAACGATATTTCCGGCCTACGATTTGATGAGAAGATAGCTCAAGTCGCAGCTGAATCGGGTTCCGGTCTCGTGCTGATGCACTCGCGAGGCGAATTTGGCTCGATGCATAACCAAGAGCCTGTTGCCGATATCTTCGCGGATGTGAGATCAGGGTTTCAGTGTGCTATCGACCTTGCTTTGTCTGCCGGCGTTCAGATCGATCATATCGCTCTGGATATCGGGCTAGGTTTTGGCAAGACATTCGAGCAGAATTTAGCGTTGATCGCGAAACTTGATAGTATCGTGAGTGAATTTCAAGGTTTTCCAATGCTTGTCGGAGCATCACGGAAATCGTTTATCGGCCGATTGCTGGAAGGCGTTGACCCCGACCAGCGGCTCGGCGGAAGTATCGCGGCGGCCACGATAGCTGTGCTAAAAGGAGCCTCGATCCTGCGGGTTCACGATGTCGCGGAAACGGTCAAGGCCGTTAGGGTCGCTCATGCCATCCGATCAGAAATCTAGTCGCCGGAGTTGTGGAGATGAATTTCCTTAGAATCATATTACTTTTCAGTGCCGTTACCTTACTCTCCGGATTTACCGAATGCTACAAGCCTGTCACGAATTCCGGCTTGCCGGGAAATATCAAAATTGTCGCCGTTCCTGCTTTTCAGTTCGAGGCTAAGGGCCTTCGTTATCGGGTCGAATCCCGGTTTACCGAGGCGGTCAGTCGCGAGATCATCCGGCGAGGAAATGGCTTGAAAGTTCAAGCTTCGCGAACTGGTGCGGATGCGGTACTCGAAGGTACGATCCGAGACTTTAGCTTTTCCGGCGTACTGCTTGACAGCAGCGGACGTGCCCGTGTTTATGAGGTCACCATCGTCACGGCTGTTACTATTCGCGATCTGCGACAGAATAAAATCCTCTACGATAACCAGAATTTCACCTTCCGCGATTCATTTGAATTTTCCTCAGATCCGCGATCATTCTTTAACGAGGAAGATCCGGCGGTCGAGCGAATGGCCAGGGCATTTTCCGAGGCCGCCGTTTCAGCATTTGTTAACGGCATGGGCGTAAAGGAAGATAAAAAATAGATCTCCATATGGTTTTATCTAGAGAAGATCTTCGCGAACGACTCAAGCGGCGTGACATCGCTCCGGTTTACGTCTTGTTCGGGCCGGAAACGTATCTTCGTGATCTGGCCGTAAAGACGATCACTGATCTCTCATTCGCTGCCGGAGATTTCCGCGATTTCAACGAGACCGTCTTCAGCCTCGACGGCGAAGATAATCTTCAGCGAGCTCTCGGTGCTGCTGAGCAGCTTCCGATGATGGCATCACGACGAGTCGTTCGTGTCGATCAGGTGCGTATATCGGCTACCGGATTTCGCGATACGATCACTGAGGATCACGAACCGTCTCTGTCCGCCTGTTTTTCAAATCCCTCGCCGAGCACCGTGCTTATATTCGTTGCCGATGAGCTGAACGGCGTGCGAAAGATGGGCAAATTCCTTCGTGAAAAAACGACTGCGGTCGAATTTGCCCGGCTCGATGATAAGCAGTTCGCTGAGTGGGCTCGAAAAGCTATCACGGATGCTGAGGCCGAGATCGATGAAAATGCCCTGCGCTATCTGCTATCCCGGGTCGGCTCCGACGTCAGGCGGCTTTCTAACGAGATAAACAAACTCGCCGCGGCGGCTCTGCCTAATAAGATGATCACCACCGAGCTGATCGATGCTCTCGTGCCGAATACCCGCGAACTCAGCAATTTTGACCTGACCGATCATCTTGTCGCCGGCCGCAGCCGACAGGCTTTATCCGCCTTGAAAAAGGTTCTCGATGACGGTGCTGAGCCGCTCGCCCTGCTTGGGCTTATTTCCTATAATTTCCGCCGGCTGCTGATCGCCAAGGAAATGATGGAACGATCGGCTCCGCGCCAGGAGATCGCCTCGGCGGTCAAGCTTTTCGGCAAGGGCCAGGATGATTTTCTGGCTGCCGCACGCCGGGCTGACCGGCATAAGCTTGCGAAAGCCATCCAGCGGATCGCGAACACCGACCTCGCGATAAAAACCTCGATCGGCGGCAGCGGCCCTTCGGGTGCACGCCAGCAGATCGAGGTCTTGGTTTGCGAACTCGCGATCTAGTAACTAGATCGGCTGCAGGCTTGAGGCCCGGTTAAAATAGTTGTAGAGATCGTTGTAATCTCCGATCGCCCGATTCAGGATCAGCGGCAACTGGGCCAGATCCTTTGAATTCACTATCAAATTCAGATTTCGCAGGAACGCATCGTGGGCGTTCATCGTTGTTCCGGTCTCCTCGAGAGATATCAGGAACAAGCGGCGGCGTTCTGACGAATACATCGCATTTGCCTTCTGCTGAATGACGGCTGCACCGCCCATGTCTGCGGCGAAATCCGGCGAGAATACCAATATCTCGGTTTTGCCTTCGCGTAATCTTTCATTTGCCTGAGCCGGTGTCTGGGCTACGTAAACCTTGTAGCCCGATTTCGCCAGCAGCTTTGCCGTCTCGTCGGCTCGCTGGCCGAGGCAGAGCAGGATGCGTCTTGGCTTTTCGGTCATCGACTCGTCTTCGACCGTATTTTTATCCGATTGCAAGGCTCCCATCAGCGATCTGAGAGCGTTGTTGATCTGGAAATCGTTTTCCTTCGCCGCAAAATCCTGTGCGCCTTCAGTGGCGGCGGCAGCGGGTTGATTGGCGGCCAGCTGATCGACCGTGGATAGCCCCTTGCCCGATGCATCTTTCTGAACCCTTAGCAGATTCTGGCATCGCGGACATCGAACGGAGAAGTTCCCGCTCGGGATCTTCGATTCGTCGAGCTGTAGAGAGACTGAGCAATTATCGCAGCGTATTATCATGGCTTCTTAAGTCTGGAGTCTGGAGTGTCTGGAGTCGGGAGTCTTGGGAGGTATTACACGACTCCCAGACTCCCGACTAATTATTCGATCATGTTCAGGACGGAATCCGGGTTATCGACCTTCGGCGGCGGCATCATCGGTGAAGGCGTCGGCCGGCCTGACTGAGCCTTGTTGGCGTAATCTTCGGTAGATGAGAGGCCTTTGAGATGGAGCAAAAGGTTGTTCTGGTTGGTGGCGAACGACAGTCCGTCTTCCATAGAGACCTGTTTGGTTTCGATCAGTTTTCTGATGACCGTATCAAAATCCTGCATTCCGTCTATCTCACCATCGCGGATCGCATCCAGCAGCGACTTGCCCTCGGTTTCACCTTTCTCAATGTACTCGCGGGTTCGCGGGTTCGATTTGAGGATCTCGACGGCGGCTATTCGGCCGCGACCATCGGCGGTTGGGATCAGACGTTGGGAAACGATGTACCTGAATGTCTGAGCCAGACGTGTTCTGATGATGCGTTCCTCATTTTTCGGATACAGACCGACGATACGATCAATAGTTTTCGAGGCATCGATCGTGTGAAGCGTTGATAGGACCAGGTGGCCTGTTTCGGCGGCTTCGAGAGCGATCTCGGCGGTTTCCAGATCTCGCATCTCACCGACTAGGATGACCTTTGGAGCCTGTCGAAGGGCGGCTCTGAGAGCAGAGGCAAAATCCTTGGTATCTGCTCCGACCTCACGTTGATTGATCGTTGATTTCTTATGCGTGTGCAGAAATTCGATCGGGTCTTCGATGGTGACGATGTGATAAGCCTTGGTTTCATTAATGCGATCAATGATGGCTGCCAGCGTCGAGCTTTTTCCTGAGCCGGTCGGGCCGGTGAGCAGGACAACGCCGTTTCGGATATCGGCGATCTCGGCGAGCTGCTGCGGCAATCTGAGCGCCTCAAAACTCGGTATCTCGTGCGGAATTACTCGCATTACGATCGAGAACGAATTACGCTGCTGAAAGATATTCACACGAAAACGGCATTTCCCCGGCAGAGCATAGCTGAGATCGGCCGTCCTGTATTTGACGAGCTGAGCTGCGGCATCCGGATTATCTCGAACGAGAGACATCGCTATCATCTCGGTTTGAAAGGCTGACAGCCGTCCAAGCCCGATAGGCGAGGCCGGATAGAGGACACCGTTGATCTCGACCTGCGGTTTTTGGCCGCACGAAAAGTTAAGATCGCTGACGTTCTCCGATACGAGCAGCATCTGCTCAATGATGGGTGCTATATCAAGCAAGCTCATGTTAGGAATTACTCCGAATAGGTGGACTGACAAAGGCGGGACTCGTTTGGGAAGCCGCGTCGGACGTCACGCATTACACGACCGACACAAACATTATCAGCTATCACTTATCCGAAATGCAAGTTAATTTTTAACTTTGCACAACAATGTTGATTGTCAAAGATCTGCGCCGAGCATTCTGCTTACCCGCTGACCTATCTGGTCCGCGTCGGCGATAATATCGGAAACGATCGCGGCAGAATTCGCACCCGCATCGATTACCGAAGCCAAATTTTCCGCTGTGATGCCGCCGATAGCGACCAGCGGGATGTCGCCGATGGCGTTTCTGACAGCCCGAACGCCATCGAGCCCGACGACCGCATCCGGGTTCTCTTTCGTACTGGTCGGGAACACCGGCCCGATCGCGATGTAATCGACCGGCAGCGTGGCCGCCGCGACGGCCTGCTCGACCGAATGGGTCGAAAATCCGATGATCGCATCCGGCCCGAGCAGCTTGCGTGCCTGTTCGGGCGGCAGATCGTCCTGACCGAGATGAACGCCGTCCGCCTTTAAAGCGAGAGCGATATCTACACGATCGTTGATAATTATCGTTGCTTCGGTTCCGCGAAAGCTAGCGATGATCTCGGCGACACAGGCGTGAAACTCTCGCGGTGTCGAGTGCTTGTCACGGATCTGGATAAATCTCGCACCGCCGTCGAACATCCGCCGTACCTGCTCGAGATGCGATATTCCCGAGATGCGCATGTCCGTGATCGGGTAAATTTTGGGGATGTGTAAACTCAAAATCGTAATCCTAAAATTTATAAAGCGATCTCATCATCAAAAAACAATCTTCGCCATCGGAATAATATTTGTTGACCCTTTGAACGATCGTGTATCCGAGATCTTTGTAAAGCTGCTGAGCCGACGTATTGCCGACGCGAACCTCTAGCATGATCGTACCGACACCGCGCTCGACCAAAGCTTTCTCCACATGTGCGAGCAGACCCTGTGCAATGCCGCGGCGGCGATGTTCGGGAGCGACGCCGATGGTCGTCAGGTGAGCCGAATTTTGCTCCTTGACCATGACAAAAACAAAGCCGACGAGCTCGTCTGCGGGCGTGACCGTTCGATAGCTGAGCGTTCGCGGTTCGTTGAGCAGAAAATCGAACGTGTACTTCGTATAGTTATCGCCGTTCTTGAAACACCGCAGATTTACCTTGAGAACCTGCGATAACTGATCGATCGTCAGCGGCTTGATGCGATATTCCATCGGCGGAGCCGCAACGATGCGCTCGGGTTCGGCCGCCAGAGACGGCACGAAGAAATTCTTGATGGTATCGAGAAAAGCCATTATTTCAGATCTTAAGATCAAGCGATGAACATACAATCGCCATAACTATAAAACCGGTATCGCTCCGCCACTGCATGTCTGTATGCGTTCATTATAAGTTCGTGTCCGCCGAAAGTTGAAGTAAGCACGAGCAGCGAGCTCTGCGGCAAATGAAAATTTGTAAGCAGAGCATCGACCGCTTTAAATGTGTATCCCGGCGTGATCGTCAGATCGGCGATGTGTGAACCCGCGACAAACTCGCCAAATTTCGCGAGCGTACTCTCAAGGGCCCGCGTGGTCGTCGTACCGATAGCGACTATTCGGCCGCCGTCCGCTTTTGTTTTTGTCAGGATCTCAGCCGTTTCGGCATCTATCTGATAATTCTCGCCCGATACCGAATGCTCGGACAGATCATCGACCCGCACCGGTTCAAACGTCCCGTAACCGACATGCAGCGTGATCTCAGCCGTTGCGGCTCCGCGTCCACGGATCGCATCGAGGATATCGGGCGTGAAATGCAGCCCGGCGGTCGGGGCGGCGATCGCACCGCGATTTTTGGCAAAGACCGTTTGATAGCGTTCGCGGTCGGTGTCGATATCGGATGCACCACGTTTTATATACGGCGGCAGCGGCGTTTTGCCGATCTCGTCGATGATCTCGTAAAAGTCGCCCGCCGCCTCAAATCTGACGAACACCTTGCCGTCGTCCGCCTTGCTGACGACCTCAGCAGTGAGCCGTTCGCCAAAATGGATCCGTTTGCCCGGATGCAGACGTCGTGCCGGGCGGGCGAGCGTTTCCCACGAGCCGTCGGCTGTCTCGCGAACGAGGAATATCTCGATATTCGCACCCGTCTCGCTCTGTCCGAAAAGCCGCGCGGGGAAAACCTTGGTGTTATTCATCACCACCAGATCGCCAGGCCGCAAGAATTGCGGCAGATCGGTAAAACTGCTGTCAGCAAACCCATTGGCCGAACGGTCGACCGCCAGCATCCGCGAAGCCTGCCTGACGGCGAGCGGCTCCTGAGCTATCAGCTCGGGCGGCAGATCAAAATTGAAATCTGAGATCAACATAATTCAAGACAAAATTAAAGGCGGCACACTCGCAAAAGTGTGCCGCCTCTGTATTCCGGATCATCCATTGAAACCAGACGATCCGTTTAGACTAAAACCACCTTTGTTTGATTTATTTTCATATTATCACCCCCTGTGACGATAGTATGCCACAAAGGAATCCGGGAAAGCCAGAAGTTTTTTGATAATACGAGAGTCCCTCGATAATGGGTCAGTTTGAACTCTTCCGCCGTGAAGCGGCGATAGATAATAGCCAGATGCGGAGCTTCTGGTTCGATGATCGGCTCCGGTTCGTGCGGTGAAGCCGCACCAGACTCATCTTGCCGCGTCTCCAACGCGGCGACATCGTTTTGGCCATTTACCAGAAGCCTCGCATCTGGCTATTTTCTCCGGCCGCTCTGCAGCCCTGGTTTCAATCTGATCCACTTCCGAGTAGTCAATTTAGTTGTCAAAATACCTGTAATTTACTGCCCGCCCGCCCCTTGCAAAAGACAGCGAGCGAGACGGCATCGACCTGGTCGTCGTGTGTTCCTAAGGGAAACGAGCATGCCTCCTCGATAAATTCCTGATTCCACGCACTGCGTACCAGAATGAGCCTGCCCTCTTCGGCGTAGCTCATCCAGCGAAGCGCCCGCGCACCTTTTGGTTCCCTGACCGGAACGGCACGCAGCCGCCGGGCGGGCCTCGCCTTTTGAATGTCCTGAACGATGGCGTGGCCATTGTGCGTCCCCTCGACATAGTGTTCGGTATCACGCTCGGCCCGCAGGCGGCTCAGGATGTAACGCCGCTGCTCTGGATACTCGATCCGGCGGCGAAAACCACCGTCGATATACATATTGTCGTCCTTATCAAAAGCTACGCGGTAGCTGGCAGTGTAATTGGAATCCGGATTCGCCGTCGCCGCCAGGTCGTAACCGCGTATCCAACGCAATCCCTGCGGTGCCGCCGCGATCACGCGTTCGAACCACGCCCGCTTAAATACACCGCCCTCAGCCGGAACCGGCTGCTGCTGATACAACGCCGAAAACGAATAGGTCCCGATCTGCTCCCGCGTCCGCTCAAGCTGCACCACCGGATACCGCCCCGGCCAAAGAGCCTCACCCGGCAACCGCCCGGGAAGTGAGGGAGTCAGGGAGTGGAGGAGATGGGGAGCGGCCGGACCGCAGGCGCCCTCGCCTGCAACAACGGTTCCTCCGTTGTGACGGCGATCAGCAGAAACTGAACGCGTCTCATCCCCGCCTGAGAGAACCACCCCGTCAGCCGAAGCGGCTGCCACCCCTCCTTCGTAAGGAGGAGAACTTGTGAGTACGTAGTCGTTCACGTGCGAATAAAGCCGCGGAAACCCATAAACCTTTTTCTTGAAAACCTTGCCGGTTCCTTCGACACACCCATCATCACTCCCCGACTCCCCATCTCCCCCACTCCCTGTCTCCCCATCTCCCGTCTCCCCATCTCCCGTCTCCCCGTCTCCCAAACCCTCCCCATATTCCGCAATAGCCGGTAGGTCGATCACTTCCCATTTTTCGCCGTTTTCCTCTTCGGCACGCTTAATGAGGCGGCCGGCGAGGTCGTCTTCGTGCCAGCGGGTTTGGATGAGGATCATGGCTCCATCGGGTTCGAGTCGCGTGTAGATGTCGTCGTTGAACCAGTTCCAAACGGCGTCGCGCTGATGTTTCGATTCGGCATCGGCACGGCCTTTTATCGGGTCGTCGATGATCATCAGATCGGCCCCAAACCCCGTGATGCCGCCGCCAACCCCGACCGCACGCAGGCCGCCGCCCCTGGTCGTTTCCCACTCAGCCTCGGTATTCTTGAGCCGCGTGGAGACGAACGGAAATGGGTTTTCGTCAGCACAATTCTCACAGCCCGGACACGGCACAGCGTTCGTCTTTTGGTTCCCTGGCGATGCCGGCGTCTTCCGTTCGCCGCTCGGCGAGCTTTGATGGCTCTTGGTTCCGCAGGCTCCGTTTGTCGCCATTCGGTCGCTCGCCGACAGGCATGTATGTTCGGCATTCGCTCCCGCCGCAGCATTCTTTTCCCGCTGCATGATCGCCCAGTCATCGGACAGAACGCCCTTGACCTTTCGCGAGAAATTGCTGGCCAGCTTCTGGCCATAACTCGTGATGACGACGTTGATCGACGGGTCCTGTTTCAGCCGCCACGCAGCGTAGCGAACCGTGACCATCTCGCTCTTTCCGTGGCGAGGCGGAATGTTGATGATCAGCCGTTTGGTCTCGCCGGTCGTGATCCTGGCGAGGTGATCGGCGATTATGCGATGGTGTCTCGCATTCCATTCCATATTCGGCGAAACGCGCTTGAGCCAGGCGATAAACGATGCCGCTTGCTGAGCAGCAGTGAGCTTTTTGACCGTCGGCTCAGGATCGTCGGCGTATTCCGGAAGGGCTTTGGGCTGCGGGCTAGGTGGTTCTTTATCACACGCCTTTTCCGTCGGTAACGATTCACTTGGAGCTGTGCTGCACTTGATCACGAGATCCGTGCTGCCGGTCGATACCGCCAGGGCTTCCGCCGATTCGGCCTCGAGCCATTTTTGAACGAGAATGCCGCGCCAGCCGAATCTCTCGATCCAGCCTCGCTCGCTGCGGCGGCGGTCGCTGCGGTTATGAAGCGTCCGGCGTGAGAACGACCAGCCGAGCTCCCGCATTTCGCGTTCGATCTGGTCGTGCTGACGGCCGTTGTATTTTAGGTAGAGTTTTAGGCAGGCTGCTTGTTTTTGTTCAATTGTAGAGTCGTTCGTTGGCATATTAGGTATCTCCGCGATCAAAACTCTACCTGTTTTGAGTGGCGATAATATATGCAGCTTTTCTCACTTTGTATCAGAATGCTCAAAATGACACAGATTGCTTAAAATTTTCGGCGCTGTATACTTCTAAGTTTTGTATGAAAACGATCGGGATAGATTTTGGCACCTCAAATTCGCTGGCGGCTCTTGTCGAGGACGGCGAAGTGAGCTTTGCGCCGTTTCCTGACGGCAAGGGCTCAAATCCGACCGTGCTCTATTTTCCGCCACGCGGCAAAGCCTACTTTGTCGGCAACGAAGGCATCGATCAGCATTTTGACGACCTCGACGAAGGCCGCACCGGTGGCCGCCTGATGTTCAGCATCAAATCACTGCTGCAGGACGCTAAATTCGATCACACGACCGTCACCGGCCACGGCCGAATGACCGCCGCGAACCTCGTTTCATACTTCATTCGCAAGCTGAAAGGCTATGCGGAGCAGGAATTTGACAGGGAATTCGAACGCGTAGTGCTGGGAAGGCCGGTCGATTTTTCTGAGAACGCCATCGCCCGTCTGCGTGAAGCGGCGACGGAATCGGGTTTCAGGGAGATCATCTTTTGCCTCGAACCGGTCGCCGCCGCCATCTCGTACGAGGCCTCGATAACCGAACGCGAACTCGTCTGCGTCGTCGATCTCGGCGGCGGTACGAGCGACATCTGCATCGTCGAAGTCTCACCGCAAAACCGCTTAAAAACTGACCGCGTAGGCGATATCAAGGCCGTAAACGGCGTCAACATCGCCGGCGACGAGCTGTCGGCGACCATTCTGAAGAATAAGCTGGCCGGGAAATTCGGTGCGGGCTCGACGTTCACTTCGCTCGGCAAGGTTCTGCCGTTTCCTGCCCACATCATCAGCAAACTCGCCCGCTGGCACCTCATCAGCCGCATCCGCAACCCGAACGACCTGCAGTCGATCGCCCAGATCCTCGTCTCTTCGAGCGAGCCCGAAGCCATCGCCCGCCTGCAGGTCCTCGTCAACGAAAACCTCGGTTACGAGCTCTACAAAGCCATCGAACGTGCGAAATTTGAACTCTCCGATGCCGACAGAACCGAGATCGCCTTTTCCAAGCTCGGCCTCGACGAAGCGATCAGCCGTCGGGAATTTGAGAACGGCGGTCGGCCTGTCTTTGACGATATTCAAAACTCGATCATCGAAACCCTGCGAGCGGCTTCGGTCACGCCAGCCGACATCGGCCACGTCCTGCTCACCGGCGGCACGGCACAGATCCCGGTCGTGCAAAAGATGGTCGAGGATATGTTCGGCCCCGAAAAGGTCCTGCGGCCCGGCTACCAAAGCTCGGTGGCGTCGGGGCTTGCTCATGTTGCTGCGACACATTGAGTTGAACAAATGAAAAAAGGCGGACACGTTGGTAGTGTCCGCCTTTGGTCCTATGGGATCGCTCCCGTTTCTATTCGAGGCCGACAAGAACGACGTCTGAGAGGTTGTCGGTCATTTCTACCGTTCGGTTGGCGAAGCGGTAGCGGCGGCTTTGGACGGTGATGAGGTACGAGCGGCCGGTTTCCAGGCCGGTGAATTCGTAGGTTCCGAAGGAGCCTGTGACGGCTGTTCTTCGGCCTCCTGCGGCGTCGGTCAGGACG
>JBGSQW010000062.1:0-11818 GCA_041737885.1 Pyrinomonadaceae bacterium
GCTGCCGTCAACGGCAGCCGGAGTCGAGATCTCAGGCCGCATCCTGACCCCAGACGGCCGCGGCTTGAGAAACGCCACAGTCACGATCACCGACTCGAACGGAGTCCGAAGAACCGCTACTACGGGTTCATTTGGCTACTACCGTTTCTATGATGTCGAGGTCGGATCGACCTTCGTAATGGGAGTCGATTCAAACCGTTACAGATTCAACCCTCGCGTGGTTCAAGTCTTTGACACCCTCGCGGATGTTGACTTCACTGGACAAGAATAACCTAGGTCATTCTTGGTAAATACGAAAAAAAGCGGCCTTCGGGTCGCTTTTTTTCTTGCTCTCAAACCAATTAAAAAAGGAGAGATATCGTATAAGTTACTAAAGAACCAAGAGGCGATCTGGCGGTAGCCCAAGCATACATTCGTCACCAACATTCAAGCCGACAACTCTCGAAACCCGCATTTCAAGCCTGAGCCCCGAGGCGTCGAATCCGATCAGGCTAGAAAAGCCTGTAAACGTTATGTCCGTCACGACCGCTCGCAGCAGATTATCTTCAGGGAATGAGGCTCCCATAGACATGGTGATCTGCTCAGGCCTTATTGACAGCATTCTGTCCTTATTGATCGGGCCGAGGCGTTCTTTCTTAGTGGACCGGATTCGAAGCCGGTGCGAACCCTTCAAGGTTTGGAACTCAGGAATCTCTGCGTTTGTCGAAGAAAGCCGGCGTGCGGCGATCAAATTGGTCATGCCGGTTAAGATCGCGGCCCCGGAGGTGGCGGGATTGTCATAGACATCGAGTGGCGTTCCGGATTGTGTGATCGATCCTTTTTCGAGGATAGCCATTTGATCGGCCGCAAGTGCCAGCGTTTCGAAATTACTAGACGCGAATATCACGTATCTCGAAGCGGTTCTTGCCCAGATCCTGATCTCCCGAAGCAACTCAAACACATGCTGGCGATCTACTGAGCCAAATGGATCGTCGAGAATCAAGATGTTGTGATCGCCCGAGAGTCCGCTTTTGATCAATGAGATCTGCTCTTCACCTGTCGAGACTCGGCTGGAGCGAAAAGAGCCAAGAAGTCCCTTGTCCATCCCGAGACATATGACCTTTACTTTTGGGCTTTCAGGTCCATTTGTTGTTACGTTCTCGCTTGATAGGTTCACGCTGCCGCTCGACGGTTTCAGCTTGCCCGCGAGCAAGTTTAGGAGCGTTGATTTGCCCGAGGCGGTCGAGCCGCAGATGCCGAAAATCATGCCGGGTTTGATGTCGAGATCCAGGTCGCGCAGGACCCAAGTATTGCCGTATCTGAACGAAAGTTTGTCTATCTTGAGCGACATTTATTTGTGGATTTGAAACTTACTGAGGACTTTAGCGTGCAAAGAAAAGTATGCTGTTGTCATCGTATTAAAGCAAGTATAATGGAAGTAGAGATGGCACAGAAAAATAAGTCGATCGGGCGAAAATTGGTTCATGCCGGTGGATGGCAGGTGGCAAAACGTTTTGCCAAAACGCTTCCGTTCGGCGGAACTGCGGTTGTATTGTTTCTCGTCGGAACGGATATTAAGAGAAAAGGGGTTGTCGGTGGTTTAATCAATTCCGGTATCGACGCGATCCCCTTTGTTGGGCTTGCTAAGAACGCTGTCGAGCTGGTTCGGGGCGACTTTATCCCGGACAAAAAAGCTAAGGAAAAATAAAATGCGGATCTTCATCTTTAACAGGGTTTTTTGCGTTTCTCTCATTTTGGGAACGGCCGCTATTGCGGCCCATGCACAGGCTTCGAAGGCTAAGCCAAAGCCTCTTGCTACGCCGCCGGTGTTAACATCGGCGGAGATCATCAGCCGTGCGGCAGACTATGTTGAGCTGCCCGTTTCTGAGCAAAAGATGCCGGAAAAGGTTGATGAAAAGCCGACTCAAAGCGAGTCAGATCTGATCAAACAATTAAACGACCGCATCAAAAAGCTTGAGGCTGGGACTAAGGTCGATAAGGATGAGAAGAGCAGAAGCCTGCTGTTAAATCTCGATATCCTGACCCGTGCCGAACAGCGAAGCGAGGCTTTGCGAAAACAGCTTTTCGAGATGATCGAAAAGGAGAATTCGCTCAAAGGCCGACTTGAGCAGATAGAGATCGACATTCGCCCTGAGGTGATCGAACGGGCTCTTTTCCTTAACGGTTCGATGAAACCGGAAGAGGTTCGTGAGGCGAGGAGAAAGAGCCTCGATGCCGAACGTCGAAATCTGCAGGCGCTTATGTCGGATATTCAAATGACCCGCAGCACGATCAGCGTCAATCTTCAAAAATCCGACGTTATGGTCGAAAAGATCCGAACCAAACTTGAGAAGGACATAGACGATACATTTCTAAAGGATGACGAGCCGGAAAACTAGGTTGTCAAATATCATCAGAGCCGCGAATTCAGATCGCGGCTTTTTTTATTCGTATCTTAAACATTCGATCGGGTCCAGTTTCGAGGCCTTTCTGGCTGGCAGCACGCCAAAGACCAGTCCAACCCCGACTGATACTGTAAGGCCCGAGATCACCGCCCACAGCGGGACCTGCGCCGGAAGACTGGGAACGAGCAGCAGGATCAGGTTGCTGATCCCGAGAGCTATGGTCACGCCTATGATGCCGCCCATGAATGTGAGCATCATCGCCTCCAGCAAAAATTGAAGCACGATCGCTCCTTTTGTCGCTCCTATCGCCTTTCTGATGCCAATTTCCTTGGTCCGTTCGGTTACGGAAACGAGCATGATGTTCATCACGCCGATGCCGCCGACCAGCAGCCCGAGGCTTGAGATAGCGATCGCGATCAAGCCTACCATCGCGGTGATCGAGTCGAATTCTTTGATAAATTCACCTGCGGTCTTGATGTCAAAATCGTTCTTCTCGCCAAACTTTACTTCGCGACGCTGACGTAGAATCGACTCGGAATCCTCCAATGCTTCATTCAGACGGCCTGGCCTTGCCTGAATGATCTGCAGCAGATATTCACGCTGCGGAGCTACCTTCCGGGCGGTTCTATACGGCAGGAAAACCTTGCTGTCTTCCTCATTCTCGCCGAAGAGGGCAGTTTTACGTTTTGCTATAACGCCGATTATCTCCCAGGTCGATCCGTTCATCTTTACGACTTTACCGACGTTGCCCGTAGGTTCGTTGGGGAACAGTGCTTCGGCGCAGTTGACACCGATGACGATCACATTTCGCCGCTGCATGTTGTCCACCTCTGAGATGAATCTGCCTTCGAGCAGAGTGAGGTTCGATATCCGTTCGTAGTTCGGCGACACGCCGTCGGTTTGGGCACGGCGGTAATTGCGGTCTTCGTAGGTTATGTTGTCGTCAAAGCTCGCCGCTCCAAAATTCCCGATGCCGGGGGCCACAAGAGCGATATCCTCGACAGCACTTGTCTGGGCGAGGATGGCTTCCGCGTCATCTACAGTCAGCGGTTTGCGATTCCTTTCATCCCGGTCACCGCCGCCGAAGCCGGTCGTGAGGTGAAACGCATAGATGTTGTTGGTGCCGTAATCTTCGACGATCGCGACGATGCTCTGTCGCATGCCGGTCAGGATCGACGCTACGACGATGGCGGTCGTTACGCCGACCACGATCCCTAGGATGGTTAGAAAGCTGCGAAACTTGTTGGCCTTTATGCTGTCGATGGCCATTTTCAGGACCTCAGCCGGCAATGATGTTACTACTCTCATAGACGTTAATTCGTGGCGTTAGTTCTTTGTCAACGCAACAATAGGATCGAGCCGTGCTGCTTTCCATGCCGGATATAGACCGGCGATCACGCCGATAACGCTTGAAACCCCAACCGATAAAATAATATATGTGACGGTAATGGTCATCGTAATGCCAGCCGTCAGAGTAATGATCGTCGTCACGAGTGTTGCTAGCAGCAGCCCGATAATGCCGCCGACGATGCAGAGCAGGGCGGACTCGATCAGAAACTGGAGCAGTATCTGCTTTTGGGTTGCTCCCAGAGCTTTTCTCAAGCCCACCTCGAAGGTTCGCTCGGTCACGGAGACGAGCATGATGTTCATTACGACGATGCCGCCGACGATCAGCGTGATGAGCGTGATCGGGACGACGACACCTGCAATGGCGGCCGTGAACTGATCGATCTGACTGCCGAGATCCTTAGTATTTACAACGCCAAAGGTGTCTTCGTCGCTGCCTATGAGCTGGCGTTTGTTTCTCAGGACGGTTCTCGCATCTTCGATCGCCATTTCAAAATTCTCGGGCCCTGACGATTTCCCGTGGACCTGGATGCCGTCGGAACGGTTGAACATCATTTGAAACTGAGTGAGCGGTATATAGATCTGGCGATCCATCGAGTTGCCAAACATTGATCCGCGGCGTTCCTCCAGCCCGACGATCTGCATCGGCACGCCTTTAATGCGAATGATCTGGCCGATCGGGTCGCTGTTAGGAAAGAATTTATCTTTGACGTCGTAACCGATGACGGCGGTTTTAGCGGTTCGCTCGACGTCGCCGTCCGAGATAAACCGGCCGCTTTCGATCTCTTTTTCCTCGATCTCGATCATATTGGCGGTAACGCCGATGATGCGTACGGAAGGCATCTCAACTCCCGCCTCTTTCAGGTCGGTACCGGACTGCATCTGAGCCCCAACTTCCGAGCAATTGGCACAATTTGCCTTGATGTATTCGTACTCGTCCATCGTGAGCTTTTTGTTCATGCGGTTTCGCCGCTCAAACTCTTCCTCATCCATCTGCCCCGAGAACGCCATTCGGGCCATCATAAAATGGTTGACGCCGAGAACCTTTGAGATCTTTTCAGTCACGTACGAATTGAGCCCGCTGATCGATGCACCCACGACGACAACCGCCGCAACCCCGATGATGATGCCGATGAGCGTAAGAAATGCACGAAGTTTGTGTTCGAGGATCGACTTAACGGCGATCCAGAATGCGTCGAAATAAAATGAGTAAAGCTGTCTCATTGGCAAACGTTAAAATGAGCCGACATTAGCGGCAAAATAATCGAAATAATTTAAGACCTTTTGAACGGACATCTTCTGTAACGTAATCACAAGACGCTTTGTTCGGGAAAATGTTAATTTGTGGATCGATCGTTGATCGATAAACCGAAGAGCAACTCTCTATCTATGACCGTTGACCAGAACCTATCCTAAGATCGGGCCGGAGCCGGATTTTAAGCCGAGAACCGAATGCGGTAGCCGCTCGGAGTGATGCTACCGCGGGGAAGTTTGCAGAAGCCCGCACGAAGTAAGGGCTCCGACGAGGAATTTGACGTTGGGAGTACTGGTTGCCGCTGAAGTTTTGCACTCTGGGCGGGAGCCCTTACTTCGTGCGGGCTTCTGCATATTGCTCTTTCGCGTGCTATACTCTGACTTTGTTTTTCATAAATACTTAGTTGAGAGGGCCCAAACTTTGGCAGTTTTAGTCGATAAAAATACACGCCTGATCGTTCAGGGAATTACGGGTAAAGAAGGCACGTTTCACATGCAGCAGATGCGTGATTACGGCACCAATGTCGTCGGCGGCGTTACGCCCGGCAAGGGCGGCAGCACGCACGAAGGCGTAGCGGTATTTAATACCGTTGCCGATGCTGTGAAGGAAACGGGTGCGAACGCGTCGGTCATTTACGTGCCGCCGCCGTTTGCTGCGGACGCGATCATGGAAGCCGCAGATGCGGGAATCCCGCTCGTCGTTTGTATTACCGAGGGAATACCGGTCGCTGATATGGTCAAGGTGCGGGAATACCTCGCGAGCCGCAACACCCGCGTGATCGGGCCGAACTGTCCGGGGATCATAAGCCCAGGTAAGTGCAAGATCGGCATTATGCCGGGGCATATTCATAAGGAAGGCAGGATCGGCGTGGTTTCGCGTTCGGGAACGTTGACGTATGAGGCGGTTGGCCAGCTCACCGCTCTCGGCCTCGGCCAGTCGACCGCCATCGGCATCGGCGGCGACCCTATCATCGGCACGAACCACACCGACGCCCTCCGAATGTTCCAGGAAGACGACGAAACCGACGCGATCGTCATGATCGGTGAGATCGGTGGAACGGCTGAGGAAGACGCTGCTGCATACGCAAAGGATCACGTTACTAAACCGATCGTCGCCTTCATCGCCGGCCAAACCGCCCCTCCAGGCCGCCGCATGGGCCACGCCGGCGCGATCATCTCAGGCGGCAAGGGAACTGCTGCGGAGAAAATGGCTGCGTTGGAAGCTGCAGGAATTCGCGTGGTTCAGTCGCCGGCGGACATTGGGGCGGCTATTGTTGATGTACTCGGCTCCCGAGCTTCGGCTTAGTTTTTTCTGTCGCAAAAGTATGAAAAAATCGATTTTGGTTTCGCTACTGGTCTTAGCTTTTGCGGGTTCAGGGTCACCCCAAGCCTGTGGTTATATCTTCGCAAAATTTCAGATCGTTAATGCTAGTGGCGATGTGATCAAGGGTGCGAAAATCGATCTCCTTGACCGCGACGACAATGAATCGATTTTGTATAAGAAAGAAGAGTTGATTTTTTCTGAGGCTGAGATGGCTTTCAAACTGCATCATGGAATGTGCGGTTCTCATCATGGAACCCGACTAATTGTGAGCCATCCAGACTACGATACATTTGAAAAGCTAGTAGATTTGCCCCTGAATTCGTCAGCCAAAGAACATGTATTTATCATCAAGCTGACTGGAAAAGGTATGGTTTCAGTCAAACCGTCTCACCAAAGCCTAATTGAATATTTATACGATTAGCGAGACCAAACTGATATGAGCGTCGAAAACTACTACAAATTGCCCTTAGTTCTCGATCCACAACCCGAAGGTGGCTGGACTATCACGTGTCCTTTGCTTCCTGGATTAGTCACTGAGGCTGATACCGTCGAGGAGATCACGGCCAATGTCACCGACGCGATCGAGGCGTTGCTTGAGCTTTATGAAGAACTTGGGCAGCCGGTTCCTGAAGTATTGCAACCGATGAGGCCTAACGCTCCCTTTGTAGCGGATACAGTGATCCATCTCCAGGCGGCATGAAATATCGCGAGCTCGCCAAGAAGTTGTCATCGCTAGGATGCGAAGAGAGACCTCGAAAGGGCGGCGGTTCGCATCGTAAGTGGATTAACCCTAGGCAGGCCCTGATTGTCCCGGTTTCGGTTCCGGATTGGGGATCAAAAGACCTAAAAAGCGGAACGTTGCGAAGCATCGTAAAGGATTTGGGATTTGACTGGGACGAGTTTATAAAGCCTGAACGTCGTGGATGAATCTGAAATTTTGATCTCGACATAGAATAATAATAGTGAGAATAAACTAATAATGAGCAATTTAACATTTGGAATTATCAAACCGGACGCGGTGCGTGCGGGTAATCATGGCAAGATCGTTGACCGCATTTTGGCGGCTGGTTTTAAGGTTCGGGGGATGAAGCTGATCCATCAGTCGCTGAAGCAGGCTGAGGGGTTTTATGCAGTTCACTCGGAACGTCCGTTTTTTGGCGAGCTGACGGAATTCATGTCGTCAGGGCCTTGCGTTGTTTTGGCGCTTGAGAAGGACAATGCAGTTCCCGCGTGGCGTGAGCTGATGGGGGCGACAAATCCGGCTGAGGCGGCTGAAGGAACTTTGAGAAAAGACTTCGCTTCGTCGATCGGTGAGAACGCAGTTCACGGGTCGGATTCGGAAGAGAATGCGGCGATCGAGATCGCGTATTTCTTCAGCAAACTTGAATTAGTTTAGCCGTTAAAGTATAAAGGTTTCAGAAAGTTACGAGATAGTTGGGAAGTTGCGAAGTGTCGGAGTTTGGAAAGTTGCTAAGCTGCACTGTCCGAGATCCGGTTTATCCGATCACAGTAATTTGCATCAGAACTTCGCAACTCTCGTAACTTCGTAACTCCATTACTTTCAAGGATGAGAAACTATGAAAAAGTGCCCCGCTTGCGACAGTACATTTGAAGACTCGATGCGGTTTTGTCAGGTTGACGGAACGCCTCTCGTCGATGATGCACCGGCCTTTGATCCGTATGCGACCATAGTCGGAAGGGCTGTGCCGGTCGAAACACCGGCGGAACCTGTCGTCGAATCGGCTCCGGAAAAGGCCGCCGATCCGGAGATACACTACACCGTCGGGTCGATCCCGATCGCGGAACCGGAAGATGTTCTGGATCTGCCTTCGAATGATCCGCTCAAGACGATGTACGTGTCAGAGTCAGAAATGCAAGCGGCGTTGAGCAAAGAAGAGGCAGTTCCCGATATCATCGAGATACCGCGGATCGAAGAGGTTTCGCAGCCCGAACCGCCTAGCTTTATCGCTCCAGAGCCGGCTTCGCCATTTTCGGCACCGCCGCCATCGCCTTTTTCGTCCGATGTCGTGGCGGAAGAGCCAGCGGCTCCGACATTTGAAGAGCCTGCTCCCTACGTTCCTGCTTACGAAGAGCCTGCACCGGCACCATCATACGAACCGGTCGCTGCTCCGCCTGTTTTCGAGCCGGAACCGCAAAAATTTGATGAGGCTGCGACGATGATCCAGCCTTCGTTCCAGTCGCCGTTTGACCAGCCATCAGCTCCGGTCGCGGAATGGACGCCTCCGCCGGCTCCGGATGCGAGCTGGCAGAATCAGGAGATCGGTTCGAACACGCCGTTTCAACCGCCAGTTGCGGGTGTTGAGGGCCAGAATAAGACACTTGCGATCGTCTCGCTCGTGCTCGGAATTCTTGGCATTACGATCTGCTGCGGCGGTTTGATTCCGAGCATCGCCGCGATAGTTACCGGCGTCATGGCACGCAATAAGGCTAACGAGAACCCAGCCGAATACGGCGGAGCATCGCTGGCGACCTGGGGATTGATCACCGGTATCGGCGGACTGGTATTGGGTATAATTGTTATTATCCTGCAGATCATGTTCGGCGTGATGGGTAGTTTCTAGTTCGATTAATTATTTATGTCTTTAGTTTCAGACGTACTACAGTCAACAATGGCGGTACTGAAAGGTATGAAACGTACCATTTCGGAGATACCGCGGCAGAAATGGACGGTGCAGTATCCGGAAGTGCCGATCACCGTTCAACCGCGATATCGCGGACAGCATCTCTTGCACGTTGACGAGATGGGCAAGGAAAAATGCGTTGCATGTTACCTCTGTGCGGCCGCCTGTCCCTCAGACTGTATATACATCGAGGCTCAGGATGACGCCCGACCGTATGCAGAACGTGTCGGCCGCGATGAGCGTTACGCTAAGGTTTATAACATCGACTACGGCCGCTGCATCTTTTGCGGATTCTGTGTCGAGGCTTGTCCAAAGGATGCGATCACGCACGGTTATAATTTCGAGCTTTCGGTATATAACCGGGCCGATCTGCTCAAAACAAAAGATGATCTACTGATCACGAAACAAAAGCAATCGAAAAACTACCGCGTCGCTCTTTCGGGCGAAGACGTAGACTCCGAATACAAGAAAAAGACTTGGTAGATGGACGAACTTCCTCCAACTCAAAAAGGAAGACATCACGAGATCAGAGCTTTAGGCCTGCGAGAATTCGCGGGCCTAAAACGTGATGACGAGCCGCTCGATCCGTTTGAACTTGCACGTTACGCAAATCTGCTCGTCGTTCCATTCGAGCATATCGCCGCACTCAGCCCGGAAACGGTCGCCCATCTCACCGGCGATGGCAAGAACGCCTGGTCCGGCGGAGCCGCTTCCCACACGCTGCCTGACGGCCAAAAGCTTATAATCCTAAACCCGACCCACGGCAAAAACCGTCATCACGCCACGCTGATGGAAGAGGTCAGCCACGTTTTCCTCGGCCACAAACCCAGCCGCCTCGCCGTCGAGACCCGCAACGAAAAAGGCGAGATCATCGCCCGCGACTACAACCACGCCATCGAAGAAGAAGCCTACTCCACCGGCGTCGCCGCCCTCGTTCCCTACACCGCCCTAAAACGCATGGTCGAAAACGGCAAAACCATCAACGAGATCGCCCGACATTTCCACGTCAGCCGAGCACTCGTCGAATTTCGGATCAAGATCTCCCGTCTTTGGGAGCTGTATTCGAAGAGCGTGTTTAGCGGGATCTGACGCATCATTTTCTTAGGACGATCTGCTTTCGTTCACCGGTTGCCACTTTAAAGCCCAGGATGCTGGCGTAACCGCGTTGGGTCCAGCCGGTGACCGTGTAGCTTCCGGGAAGCAGAGGTATCTCCTCGAAGGAGCGTTTGAATATCCGCTGGTTTCCGCCGTCGCGGCTTAGGAATACGCGGTCGATGGCGCGGTCGGGTGTGCCGTCGGGTTTGCTGTACACAAAGGTCACGAAACCGACCGGGATCGCGATCTCGATACGCTGCCCGTCGCGGTTCGCGATTGATACGTTCTCTTGTTGATAAGGCATCAGGTCGTCGGGGATGACGACCGTGTAGGTACCGGGCTGGACGAGCTCGCCGTTGGCTATGTGAACAGTGTATTTTTTGGCTCCGTTTTGCCACAGTTCGGCATTTTTTCGAAACACGATCTCGCTGTCCGCACCTTTGCCTGAAATAAAAACCCTGACTGCCCGTGCGAGTTCAAAACGAACCTCTTTCCGGTCGCCCGCTGCAAAGGTCTCGGTAACTTCCACTTTGCCGGTGTTCTCAGGATTTGCTTTGAATACAAACGCTCCCTCGTCAATGAAAACCTCGTCGATAGGCCGAAACGTTCCGACTTGCAGGCCGCCTTGCCAAACGCTGACAAGGGATCCGCGTCTTGCCTCGGCCTGAGTGTCTCTGAACGCAGCCTTTACCCGCGGCGGCATTGGGACGTCGGCTCGTATCAGGGTTCCGTCGGTTGCTGACACGCTTATCGTCTTCGTAATCGGGCGGTAGATACTGCCATTGACGGTCTGAACACCTGCCGATAACTGGTACTCGCCTGGTTCGACCATGAATCGGCCGTTGCTGGAAATACGGTATTTCTCAACGCCATTCCGGGATAGGATCGCGTGGGTCAACACTTCTTTTCCGGACGGGTCAAAACCTTTCAGTACCACGCCGCGTTCCGCTGCCTTTTCGCGTATCTTCTTGAGAGCGTCTGAGAGGTCCTTTGCTGTTTGGGCATCGAAGTAATCAGTTCCAGCCGCTTCGGATAGACATTTAAGTGCGTCCTTCGACTTTTCGTCGAGCCCAAATCCCACGACGTGGACCTTGACCTTCACGTTTGTCTCACGCCATTGTTTGATCAGAGCGCACGGGTCGGCGTCGCACGATTCGATGCCGTCCGTGATCAGAATGATCTCTCCGGAGCGGTCGCCGAAGTCGGTGAGAGCTTTTTGCAGGCTATAGGTGATTGGCGTTCTGCCGAGTGCGTTCGTTTTCGCCATGAAATCGCTCATGGGTTTTGTCACCTGATCCGGCGGGCCGAACGGCACAACAAGCTCTGAATCCTCGCAGTCATCCTTGTGCCGGTGTCCATAGACTCGGAGAGCGAGATCATAGCCCGCGAAATCTCCACCAACAAATTCGTTCAAAACCTTCTTCGCGACAGTCAGCTTGGTCGAACGATCAGGCAGTCGGCCCCACATCGAACCGGATGCGTCGAAGATAATGTAAATGCCGTCCGGTGGACGCCCGGCTGCAGTGACCGTTGCCTCGGGCAAAGGCGCCGTTCCAGCAGGTGGCAAGGGCTCCTGTTCGGGTACCGTATTGGTTCCGTCTTTGAGGGGGTTGCCGCAGCCGGAAAAATACAAAAGGAGATGGCATGATGAATTAAACGGTGGCGATGTACTCTGATGTTGAAATACGTTGGAGTAGAGAGGCTTGAAGCTGAATTTTTTCATGCGGCTATTTGACCGCGTAAAGGAGACTAACTCCGATCCCGCTTCTCGC
>JBGSQW010000063.1:0-5616 GCA_041737885.1 Pyrinomonadaceae bacterium
AGAAACTTTACACGTCCGCGTCGAGTGGTCATTACAGGAATAGGGTGCGTGACGCCAATTGGGATCGGTCGCGAGGCGTTTTGGCATTCGCTGAAGACTGGTGTGAGCGGTGTTCGCAACATCGAGAGTTTTGATGTGACGGATTCGGCGGTGAAGATAGCCGGCGAGGTTCGGGATTTTGATTGGGAAGCGGTTGTTGGAACCAAGGATCGCAAACATGTACCGCGCACAGTGCCACTCGCCCTCGCTGCCGCACGCGAAGCGATGGCAGATGCAGGGATCGACACAACGGATATGCCCATCGAAAAACGCCGAACGATCGGCGTCGAGATTGGAACAGGCGGCGGCGGGCTCGCATTTGCTGAGAAACATTACGAATACTGGTACATCGGCCCGAAAACACACGCAAGTGTGTACATAATTCCAGCCTCCACACACGGCGGTTTATCATCCGAAATATCCATGGCGTTTGGGCTACGCGGGCTGTCGCATGTGGTTTCAACGGGATGTACGAGTTCGACGGATGCGATATTTTACGCGGCACAGCATATTGCTCTAGGTCGGCAGGATGTGATGATCGCAGGTGGCGTTGATGCTCCGCTTGCCCCGGGAATTCTAGCCGGCTTCAATTTGATGACGGTGCTGACAAAAGACTGGAACAATGAACCTCACCGGGCATCGCGGCCGTTTGCTAAGGGACGTTCGGGCATTGTCGTCTCAGAAGGTTCATATCTTTTCGTTCTCGAATCGCTAGATTCCGCCCTCGAACGCGGAGCTAAGATCTATGCCGAAGTATCGGGCTATGGAGCGACTTGCGACGCCTATCATCGCGTGCGGCTCGACGATTCCGGTATTGAGCCAGCTAGGGCAATGTCGATGGCTCTCGATGACGCTGGAATAGAGCCTGGCGAGGTCGATTACGTGAATCTCCACGGAACCTCAACTGTCCTGAACGACAAGATCGAGACCACCGCCGTCAAGATCTCGCTCGGCGATCATGCTTACGAAACACCGATGTCAGCAACCAAATCGCAACTCGGCCATCCACAAGGAGCTAGTGGAGCCGCCGGGATCGGAGCGGCGCTGTGTGCAATGTCTACGGGCATCATTCCGCCAACGATCAATCTCGACGAACCTGACCCGGACTGCGATCTTGATTACGTACCCAATTCGGCGAGAAAAGCGGAGGTTAATGTCGCACTGTGCAATTGCATCGGGTTTGGATCGAAGAATAGTGCCCTGGTGCTTCAAAAATATTCGGACTAAGATGTTCGACCAATTCAAACAACGCAGCTACCAACTTGAACGCCTCGATACCGGCGACTACTCGCCCGAGGAGTACGCGAAGTGGCAACTGGAGATGCGGTATATTCAGGCATTTTTCGGCGAAAGTCGAGCTTTGCGGAATTCCCTTTTTCCCGAAGTAGAGAAACTAGGAAGGTCGGCCAGCATTCTAGACGTTGGTGCGGGCTCGGGCCAACTGCTCAGTTCAGCTCGGCGTTGGCGTCTAAAACAACAACCATTTGTCGTCGGAGCGGAACTCAATCACGTTGCAGCAAAAGCAATGAAAGATCGCCAACTTCCCGCAGTTCAATGCGATGCGATGCGACTCCCGTTTGCGGATAGTGCTTTCGAATTCGTGATTTGCTCGCTCTTTTTGCATCATCTGACTGATGAAAACGCAATAAAACTGCTGTCCGAAATGAAACGCGTAGCCAGCCGCCGCATCTTGGTCATCGATTTGCACCGTAGTCCGATGCCTTATTACTTTTACAGATCGGTCGGGAGACTTTTTTTGCAGCCTTTTTCCCTTCAGGATGGCTCGTTGTCGATTCTCAGGGCGTTTAAGGCCGCTGAGATGGAAGACCTCGCTGAGTCCGCGGGATTGCATGATGTTGCGGTCAAACGGTCGGCCGCGTATCGGTTAGTGTTGTCAGGCCGCTAACAATGGGAATTTCTGATAAAAAATTCGATGTAGCGATTGTCGGAGCCGGCCCGGCGGGCTCTTCGCTTGCGATACGTCTCGCGATGGCCGGCATGCGGGTTGTGCTGGTTGAGCAGAAGAAATTTCCGCGTGAAAAACTCTGTGGCGAATTCATTTCACCCGAATGCCTTGTTCATTTCAAGGATCTCGACGTAATGCCTGAGCTTGATCTCATCGACGGAACCGCCCTTGCGGAAACTATCTTTTTTGCTCGAAACGGAAAAGGTGTGTCGATAAAAAGTGAGTGGTTTGGTAGTTCGCATTCAACCGCTCTGGGAGTCAGCCGAGCAGTTATGGACGAGGCCCTGATGCAGCGGGCTCGCGTTGCCGGTGTCGATGTCTTAGATGAAACGACGGTAACCGGATTGATCAGCGATGCCAATAAGATCAGCGGGGTAAAACTGCGAAGTAAACATGATCCCGAATTAGAGATCCATTCTTCCTTAGTTGTCGATGCGACAGGCCGCTCTCGAGCAGTGGCAAGAAAACTCGAAAACAAAACTGTCGCAAGAAAGCCTGCGCAGTTTGTGGCCTTCAAGACACATTTGCTGGGGGCAAATGTAACTAGCGGAGCGTGCGAGATTTACGCCTATCGAGGAGGATATGGCGGTTGCAATCGCGTTGAGAACGATCTTTATAATCTTTGTTTTATCGCTTCGGCAAGCGATACAAAACGTTTGAATAGCGACGCCGAACGGGTGATGCGTGAAGTCGTCTTTTCAAACACGCGAGCCGCGGAATCAATGAAAAATGCTGAGATCGCTAAGCCGTGGCTAGCCGTTCCGATAGAGCGGTTTGGTCGGGGCGAATTGGTCCTGGCAAACGGGTTGCTCGCAGTTGGTGATTCGGCCGCATTTATCGACCCGTTCACCGGCAGCGGTATTTTGTTGGCACTCGAAAGTGCAAAAATCCTATCGCGGGTTATCATCGAACAGCGTGAGGATTTTGCCAAAATCGCGATTGCATATCGACAGAATTACGCTGCCTCATTCGATCGGAGGCTTCGAGTTTGCTTAATGCTCCGTCACGCGGCTTTCGTTCCGTTTTTGGCAGAAGCGACGATCTCGCTTTTAAGCATAAGCGTGGGGTTGCGTCGTCTAGTTGCCCGGTCAACTCGGTTTAATGCAGCGACGGACGTTTGAGCAGGCCGCCTTGGACGTCGGACAGAGTGTGCGTGGTAATAAATGCCTGATCATCGATGCTAATCACAACTGATTTCACGCTACCGATCTCGAGCCGGGTGATAACGCAATAGAGAATATCTCGGTCCTGGTCCTGAACGCCAGTACTTCCCATCCCGCCGTGCCCGCGATAGACCGTTACCCCGCGATTGAGATTGCTCATGATGGCCTGCTTGATCGCCTCGCTTTTGGGTGAAACAATTGTGATGGCGGTATACTCCTCAACGCCATGGAGTAAGAACTCGATGGTTTTCGACGCCGCTACGTATGTGAGGATCGAGTACATTGCGGATTCAACACCAAGAAAAAATGCGGCCGCTATGAAGATAAAGACGTTGAGGATCAAGATGACATCACCGACCCGAAGCAAGTGGCTTTTGCGGCTTACCAGCAATGCTGCGATCTCCGTTCCATCCAAAACTGCACCGCCTCGGATCGCGAGACCAATTCCCGCACCTATGAACAGGCCGCCAAAAATTGCGGTCAACAACTTGTCAGGCGTGACGTCCGGAAAACTTACGAAGAAAAGACAAAGTGAAAGTCCTGTTATCGCCACTGCGCTTTTGGCGGCAAATAGTTTCCCGATCTGTCGATAACCGATCGCAATGAAGGGCAGGTTGATCAACAACAGCAGAATCGAGAGTGGCAATCCCAATACCTCGGAAAGAAGCATTGAAATACCAGTGACACCGCCGTCAATGAACCTGCTTGAGAGCAAAAAACCTTTAAGACCGAATGCAGCGCAACATATGCCGATGATGATCAGAACCGCGTTCTTGACCTCAATCGCGATCGTTCTTATTGCTCTGTCTGCCATACAATTTTTGTTCTATTTGTCATCCAGAGCCGCGACACCGGGCAATTCGTCACCCGCAAGAAACTCAAGCGTGGCTCCGCCGCCGGTCGAAATGTGGCTGATCTTATCATCGAGCCCAGCTTGATTTACTGCTGAAACCGAATCGCCGCCGCCAACTATAGACGTTGCCCCTGTCTCCGTCGCTTTGGCTACTGCCTGTGCAATCGCGACAGTTCCAACATCGAATGGTTTTTCTTCAAACATTCCCATAGGGCCGTTCCAGACAATCGTTTTCGCACCCTCTAAAGCGTTTTCAAAGATCGCGATAGTCTCGATACCTATATCGAGGCCGACGAGGCCCGCGTTGGTGAAGGCGATGGGAATCGTCTTCGTAGAGTTTAACGGATCGTATGAATCGACAACCTGATGATCTGTCGGCAATATGAGTTCGACACCCGCATCCTTTGCCATCTGCTCGATCTCAAGAGCCTTTGGCATCATGTCGTCCTCGACCAGCGATTTACCAATTGTAAAGCCCTGAGCCTTAAAGAATGTGTACGCCATCGCACCGCCGATTAGTAATTTGTTTACTTTTCGTTCGATGAGCGATTCTATGACCGGGATCTTGTCGGAGACCTTTGCTCCGCCAAGGATCGCGACAAACGGCCGTTCGGGATCGTGCAAAGCTTTGCCGAGAAAATTCAGTTCCTTTTCCATTAGCAAACCCGCTACACAATCATCCACAAAATGGGTGATGCCTTCGGTGGAAGCATGGGCCCGGTGTGCGGTACCGAATGCGTCGTTTACGTAAACATCAGCATTTGCTGCAAGTTGTTCCGCAAATCCTGCGTCGTTCTTTTCTTCTTCGGCATGAAGCCGTAGATTCTCGAGCAGGAGAATATCACCATCCTTCATCGCGGCGACTCTTTCACTAACTTCGTCTCCGACACAATCGTCAGCAAAATCTACGTTCAGTCCGTCAATTTTTGACAGATAATCGTAAATTGGTTTTAGCGAATATTTTGCACCATCGTATGGCTGCCCTTTCTCCTCAGCCTTTTTCTTGTCTTTGAGCGGGCGTCCAAGGTGCGATGCGAGAATAACTCTCGCACCTTTTTCAACTGCATATCGAATCGTTGGCAATGCTCCTGTTATGCGAGTGTCGTCGCCGATGACACCGTTTTTGATCGGAACGTTGAAGTCAACGCGGATGAAAACCCGTTTCCCTGCTATTTCTAGATCTTTAATTGTCTTTTTGTTCATTTTCTATTTAGGACAAGTGGAATAAAGCTTCGCCTGGCACGCATTTGATTGCTATGAAAACGGCCTGTTGTGAAATGGCTCGCCGCTTTTCGTGTACGTCTAGAATAATTCAGAACATACGAGGAAACATAATTATGATGAGTAAAATATTCGCCTTATTGGTCTGCACAGCAGTTGGTACTACATCCATCCTGGCTCAACAGGATTCAATGGTGAAACAAGAAACAATGATGAAGCAAGATACGATGATGAAAGGAGATGGCATGATGAATTAAACGGTGGCGATGTACTCTGATGTTGAAATACGTTGGAGTAGAGAGGCTTGAAGCTGAATTTTTTCATGCGGCTATTTGACCGCGTAAAGGAGACTAACTCCGATCCCGCTTCTCGCC